>CAJMOB010000001.1:0-267079 GCA_905214925.1 uncultured bacterium
TGTCCGCCCAAAAACCAACGGTTCCTGAGAAGTCTTCCCACATCCCTTTGTATTTCCAAACAGATTCTTTACATTGTTGAATAAATGGTTCTAAACCATATTCTTCGATCTGTTCTTTTCCATCTAAGCCTAATAATTTTTCTACTTCAAGCTCTACTGGAAGTCCATGAGTATCCCAACCAGCCTTACGATCGATTTTATGTCCTTTCATTGTCTGGTATCTTGGAATCATATCTTTAATAACACGTGTTAAAACGTGTCCGATGTGTGGCTTTCCATTGGCAGTTGGAGGTCCATCAAAAAATGTATATGGTTCTCCTTCTGCTCTTTCATCAATACTTTTTTGGAAAATATTGTTATCTTCCCAGAATTTTTCGATTTTCTTTTCTCTCTCAACGAAATTGAGATTGGTTGATACCTTATCGTACATCTGTTATTCTCCTTCTTTTAAAACTTTTTGTATTGGCTACCTATGTTATTGTTCTTCTTTCAAATGAAAAGAACAAAATAGAATTGGCATATTTTTGATGACTTCTAGCAACATACACTTTGCCGCTCGGTCCCAGTTTACCAAGTAAATTTTTTCCGCTCTGAGACCTGAGCATCCTTAGCACGTAGCACTTTTTTATATCATAAGAGCCCTACTCTATCCTATAAAAATAACCCATTCTCCTATGATATAAAAAACCCTCGTCCTGAAAACAGGACGAGGGTACTATAAAAACGGCTCGTTCAACCACCTATTTACATACTATCATATGCTCTCCATATAACGGTGGAACCCGATCACATCTACTAGAAACTTTATGAAAATTTATTCATAAGCTCGTTCAATGGATAACTCCAGAGTGATTTTCAAAAAACTATACTAAGCACTGGCTCTCACCATCCCAGCTCGCTTTTGCCGTTCTTTATTTTCCTACTCTCTCTATCAAAGTCTATCTTTTGCTATGAAGTTTTACTATTTTTTAGTTTATTATAAAAAAACTTCCTTGTCAACTGGTAGAATGAGAAATCTATCACTTATTTATTTTCCCTCATTCCAAAATCGTTCAAAACACGCTTTTGTTGTATTCACTGTGACTTTATCAAAGGTGTCCCATTCTCTTGGAAATAAGCTCTGGTATTTCATCTGTAAAAAACGATCATCTAGCAGTAAAATCACCCCTTTATCTTCGGCCGTTCGAATGACTCTCCCAGCTGACTGCAGTACTTTATTCATGGCAGGATATCGGTAAGCATAATCGAATCCATCATATCCTTTTTCCTCATAATGTTTCTTCAATAATTCTCGCTCTTGGCATACTTTCGGAATCCCCGTTCCTACAATAACAGCCCCGATTAATTGTTCTCCCACTAAATCAATTCCTTCTGAAAAGACGCCACCTAACACACAAAATGCCAACAAAGACTTATTCTCGCTTTTTGTAAATTCTTCTAAAAAAAGCTCCTTTTCTTCTTCTGTCATATCCGCTTCTTGTAAAAGAATTCTCGCTTTATAAAAAAGCCCCCTTTCCATGGCGACTTCATATACTTCTTTCCTATATTGATAAGACGGAAAAAATATCATATAATTTCCTACTTTGCTATCAATTAACTGATCGAGATACCATACAATTTTTTCATACTCTTCATAACTTCTTCTCGTATAACGACTCGATACATCATATCCAATTGCTAACATTCTATTTTCCTTTTTAAAAGGAGATGGAATATAAATGGCATAATCATCCTCTTCCCTAGAAAGCATCTCTTTATAGTACTGAATCGGAAGCATAGTGGCAGAAAAAAAGATAGTGCTAACTCCCATATCCAAATAGGCTTTTAATTGATTGGCTGGTGTCACACAAAATAGTTTAACAAAAAATCGTCCCGCCTCATCTTTTCCCGTATAAATCTCATAAGATTCATCAAGGAGCTCATGCATATTTAGAAAATGTCGAATATTAAAATAAAGTTGTACCACTTGATCCCTTATGTCCTTCTCTTCCTCTTCCTCTAAAACCCCTTCTAATTCCCCATAAACTCTTATTAGATTCTCATAAAAAGAACCTAGATTCCCCAATATGCCATACTCTCTTTTTTCTTCTTCCCATATGTCCATGCCATTTTGACAATGATTCAAAAAACGTCCTAACTTTTTATATTTTTTCCCAATTATTTTTCGCAAGTCCATGAATTCCTCTCGATATAAAATGGCGCTATACATAGTCCTTGCGCGCTCTACTAAGTTATGAGCCTCGTCGATCAAAAAGAAATAACTTCCTTTTCGTCCCTCTCCAAAAAACCTTTTTAAATGGACGTTTGGATCGAATACATAATTATAATCGCCAATTACAATATCAGCAAAACTGCTGGCATCTAATCCTAACTCAAATGGACAAACTTCATATTTCTCTCCCCACTTAAGTAACACTTCCCGATCCATTTCTTGTTCCTTTAATAGCATTTCATATAAAGCTTCGTTAATTAGATCAAAATGTCCTCTAGCATAAGGACAATCGATAGGATTGCAATTCATCTCTTCCATAGGACAGATCTTTTCCTTTGCTGTTAAAAGGACAACACTGCTTTTTAATCCTTTTTCCTTTAATATTTTTACGCTTTGATGTGCCACAGTCCTTGTAATCGTCTTGGCAGTCAAATAAAATATTTTCTCTCCAAGCTCTTCCCCTACGGCCTTTACCGCAGGAAACATGGTGGACATGGTTTTTCCAATTCCTGTGGGAGCTTGAATAAATAGTTTCTTTCCTCGACTCATCGTTCGATAGACGGAAACTGCCATATCCCTTTGCCCTTTTCGATAGGGAAATGGGAATTGTAATGGCTTAATGGAAGCATTTCGCTCTTCTCGTTTCTCTTTTAAAAGTTTCCCCCACATTAAATACTGATTTAATAAATAAAAAAACCATTCTCTTAGCTGTTCTGCCTCAAAAACCGTCTGAAACCGCTTAATCTCTTCGGTTTCTAAATGGCAGTATGTCATCTGAATCGTCACTTTATCCTTTTTTTCTTGCTGACAGTAAATATGCCCATAACACATGGCCTGTGCTTGATGGACAAGGATTGGTTCCTGAATCGTATCTAAACTTCGATAAACACCCTTAATCTCATCAATAATGACCTGCTCCGTCGTTTCTTCAATCCCATCGGCTCTTCCTTCCATACAAAAAGTAAACCCATCTTGCTCAATTTCATATTTCATGGAAACTTCTGCCCGATAAGAATCTCCCATCTGTTTTTGTATCTTCCGATGAATTCGACTCCCCGCTTGCATCGCATCTTTTTCTCCACTCCCTCGTCGATTATCAATGTCACCAGAACGCAACAAAAATTCTACAAAATTTCTTACGGAAACTCTTATCTGATTCCCTTCTATTTCAATCATATTTTTTCTCGCTTTCTTTTTTTGCTCCTCATTATCCTAAAAATTCTCTTCTATTCTTATTATCCTTGTATTATTTATAGTATAAATACAACCATACATTTTTTCTGCTGTATAACCAGTATCTTCTATTCTTATCCTGTTATTATTATACAAAAAATTTTTCTACCTCTCAACTTTGAGAACGACCACCCCTTGAAAAGTAGAATCTATCTGTGCTAGAATGGGACATGTTCAAATATTTTAGAAAGAAGGATTACATTATGTTAAAAAGTGAGACAATTCCAAGAGATCCTATGATTCTTTTAAGTTTTATTAATACAAAATTACGGGATCAGTATGATTCTCTTGAATCTCTTTGCGATGACATGGAACTAGACGAAAATGATTTAAAAAACATTTTAAAAGCCGTTGATTATTCTTATAATCAAGAATTGAATAAATTTGTGTAACCGCCTATGACAAGCACGCAACAAGAGTATTTTGCACAAAAATGGGAAATAGAAACAATCATTATTTCTATTTCCCATTTTTCATTTCTTGGAAGTTTCTTTTCATTCTTCCTCGCTTATCATCTTCACATGAATTGCCTGAGGTCCTTTCGCTCCTGCTGTCACTTCAAAAGAAACACTCATTCCCTCTTCTAACTTCTGTCCCTCTTCTAATTCCACATGGCTCTGATGCACAAATATTTCATGATTGGACTCATCCACTAAAAATCCAAATCCTCTTTGTTCATCATATTCTTTTACAATTCCTTGTTTCATAATCTACAACACTCCTTTTCTTCTTTGTTGCAATATATGAACAAGTTATTTTGATTATGTCCAAACGCAAAAACTCTTTGTTTTTTTGACACTAATCGATTTCTTTTAACAACTGCAATCGCCTTTTTACTCGTCCGATCCAAGAATCAAAAAATCCTAATTTATAAAAATTACGGAAAACAATACCTAAAAACATGGCATATAAAAATCCAGCAAATCCTCCAACCTTTAACCCTACATAAATTAAAAATAACGTTGGAAGTGGTCGTAATCCTATGCTATCCCCAATAATCTTTGGCTGTAACAACTGTCTTGCTAATAAGCAAATTAAATAAAGAATAATAAAAATCACACCTGCTTGAAACTGATGCTCAATAAACTTAAAAATGGCCCAAGGGATTAAAATCATCCCCGTTCCTAAAAACGGAAGAACATCCCATATGCTAATGACAATCGCCAGTAAAAAGGCATAACGTTCTCCTTCAATTGCAAGTCCAACAAAGAGTAAAACAAAAATGACAACCATAATCTTCAACTGTGCCTTCACATAACCACCAAGCGCTTTAAAAACGTGCTCTTTGATTAAACTTAATTTTTCTTGAATGGACTTTGGAGCTTTCTTTTTATAAAATAAATAAATTTCTTCTCGTTCTACCATAAAGAAATAGGCGGATAATATCATAACGATAGAGGAAACAAATCCATTGGTAACCCCTTTTGCAACCCCTCCTGCATATTGAATACTATTTCCTCCAATTCCTTTGACCCATTCTGTCAAAACTCCCATAATACTTTGATAAAGTTCTTCTCCTTTTTGGAGTAATCCTGCTCGAATCCCAAAATGTTGTGCCTTCTCTTCTAAGAATAAATTCAAATTATCAAACTGTACTTTGATTGAGTCCAAGATATGAGGAAGATCTTTGCTTAAACTTATGATCTGCTCCACAAGGTGCCCTATCAAAAAATAAAAAACTCCTATAATAGCAGCCAATGCAATAACAATAATTAAAGCAGATCCGAATTTCTTTGGCACTTTTATTTTCTTCTCTAAAAAATTTCGCAATGGATTGGCTAATACGGAAATAATCCAACCGACAACAAATGGCCATAAGAAACCGATTACTTTAGGCCCGAGAAAAATAATCGCTACTAAAAAAAGTCCTGCCCATAAAAACTCTAAAATCAATTCAAAACAGACTTCCCATCGCCTCATCTTACTCACTCCTGTCCTACTTATAATACTATCATTATAGCCATTTTCATAACAAGTTACAAGTTATGTTCCTTGTCAAATCCTTTCAGAATTATTAACATTTTATGAAAAATAAGTGAGATAGTTTATTTCTATTTCTTTCCTTTATAAAACAGTTACTTCCCCTGTCTTGTAGGATAAAAAATATACTTGATACGATAAGATCTCATCTGGTCGAACAACTGTGTTATTGGCATCCTTCACTATTGCCTGTAACCGCCTCAGTTCAAAGTCGCTTCCTCCTACTACAAGCAACACTTCATGAATACTGCTCGGCAAAATATAAATATCTCTTCCAAATTTCTTTGCAATTTCCCATAACTCTTCCTCATAAGTAATACAAGTTGCTCCATTTAACTCTCTTTCATTGGTCAGCACATAAAGCGAAGGTATGTTAGGCATATCGGGAACGATTCTTTGCAATACTTCCCCCATAGACATTATTTTCATCGGAAATAATACTTTTGTATTTTCCCTTGCTTTTTTTACAACATCTTCCCACGATACCCCCCAACGCTCTAACTCTTTATTCGTCACTAAAATAGAAGAAATTCCTCCTTCTTCCTCATAACAAAGATATCGAACCGTCAATGCTAGATCATTCCATGGAAGATACGGTGTCGTTTCCCATAATTCATGATTCATTCCGATATTAACAAGCCGAAAGAAAAGCCGTTCTTTACAAGTATCAAAATCTAAAAATACATCAGGCACCGAAAACATCTCTTCTCTCCCTGCCCTAAATTCTTCTGCTATCAATTGTAAAATTGTTAAAAACTCTTCTCCCTCTTCTTGTCGTTCATAATAGGAATCCAAGTAAATAATAGGCGCTATGACCTGCCCTTGTTCTCGAATGACAATGCCATTTTTTCTCTCACCATTGTTTTTCATAACCGAGGTCAATTCCCATTGTAATTCCTCTCCTTTTGGTAAAACCTCACCAATACTACATGCAATCCGTTCTAAAAATTCCGTTTTATCCATAGCACATTCTCCTTCTTCTTACTCTCCAAGTAACAAGGCAGTCTGTGCCAACAAACATTCGTTCTTTTTATTAGTGTACCATACTTTATATTAATTTTCAATTTGTTTTATGATTATTTTAAAATTATTATTAATTTATATTTCAACATTATTTTTAATTATACCTATGTCGCCTTATTTCAAAATAATTAGAACTGTCCTTCTTCTCTCTCTACATATTTCTTAAAAAAGGATATCAATGCTTCCATCTGTTCTCTTGTTCCAATGGTAATTCTTAAATATTGATCAATTCTTGGTTTTTCGAAATAGCGCATATAGATGTTTTCTTTTCTTGCCGCTTCAAATAATTTTTTTGCATCATATTTTTTATGAGTTGCGAAAATAAAATTTGTTTTTGACTCTAAAAATTCAAATCCTAATTGTTTGATCTCGTTACAAAACCACTCTCTTGTAGCTATAATATTCTGAATCGTTTGTTCAAAATACTCTTCATCTTCTATAGAGGCTTTCCCTAATCGAATAGAAACTTCACTCATCGTATAAGAATTATAAGAGTATTTCACGTCTTGCATGGCTCTAATTAACACTGGTGCTCCGATGGCATAACCAATTCTCATTCCCGCCATAGAACGAGACTTTGAAAACGTCTGCACAACCAATAAATTATCATATTTTTCCAACAAAGATATGGCTGATTGCCCCCCAAAATCAATATAGGCTTCATCAATCATTACAATGCTCTCTGGATTCTCTCTTACAATTTCTTCAATAAAAGATAGAGGTTCTAAAATTCCTGTAGGCGCATTGGGATTTGGAAAAACAATCCCTCCATTTTCTTCTTTATAATCTTCCACTCGAATACGAAATGCTTGATCCAGTGGCTTTTTTTCATAAGGAACTTGAAACAGCTGTGCCCATACTTCATAAAAGGAGTATGTAATATCAGGGAAGAAAATAGGCTTTTTTGAATGAAAAAACGTCATAAAAGCCATAGCCAATACATCATCAGACCCAACACCGACAAATACTTGCTCTTCCTTCACATGGAAACGCCTAGCAATTGCCTCTGTTAATAGATGAGTCGTTGGATCTGGATACCGTTGCAAATCTTTTATATTTTTTAATTGCTCCATCACTTTTGGAGAAGGTGGATATGGATTTTCATTCGTGTTTAACTTAATGATCCCCTCTCCCTTTGGTTGTTCTCCTGGGACATATGGTACGACTTTACGAAGATTCTTTTGCCATTCTCTCATAATTTACCTCCTATTTCCTTTGTTATTAAACTGTATCACTTTATCTCACTAATTCATTATCTTATAAAATTATTTTCTATTATACCAAGTTTTATAAATTATGCAAGGGTTTTTATTTCACTTGGACAAAAAAATAAAACTGTTGTACGAACAAAATACAACAGTTTTTATAAAAATATGGATACTTCCATTTGGCATAACTATATAATAACTTTTTCAATTTCGTGGCTTCGATATCCAAGTTTCTCTAGCGAATCACGAAATGCGCTTTCCCATTCTTCTTGACTCAAAATCACTTTTTCATGATTCTTTAATATAATAACACAAACCTTTTCGGGTTCTTTTCCTTCCATATGAACTTCATAAGACTGTTCTGGAGAAAGTATCCCCATTTGTTCAAGCACTTGTAACATTCGATAGACAGTAGCATTTCCAACCGTTGGATCTACTTGATGAACATGACAACAAATCGCCTTTTTGCATTCGAATCTATGATTTAACAAAATATCAAGAATTAGTTTTCTCTGTTTTGTAATACGCAATCCTTGTCTGCGAAACTCTTCAAGAACTTTTTCTTTCATCTCTTCTTTTATTTTCTTTCCATCTTTCACTATTTTTTCACCTTCTTGAAAGTTTATTTTCTAAATACACAAACAAAACTTTCCCTTATCAAACTTCTATCTTGTTACCTCTTTCAAACGATTAAGCAAGTAAATGACTGGAGATTCCCATTTCTTTTAAAAATTCACACTTCAAGTTAGTCTTAAATAACTCATTGTATCTATTATACCTCATTTTTGAGTTATATGCAACTAACTTTTTTCATTTTTCTCAAAATATTTTTTATGCAGAAAAAATCCCCCTAACGACTTCTTTCTTATGAATACTCACATATCATAAGAAAACTAAAAAAGTTAGAGAGATTTTTTCTTTTATTCTTTATGCTATTTCACTTTTTTCTAGTTCTATTTTTTTCATTTGGTTTTCTTAATTTTGTCATACTATCAAGTCCAATTGCTAAAGTGGACATATTATGAAGCAATGCGGAAGTAGCAGGAGCAATCACTCCTCCAAGCCAAAGGAGAATAAGACCGAAATTAAATCCAATAACAACCCGATAATTTCTTTGGATTCTTGCCATTAAAAGCTCGCTAATCTCCCTTAAAACAATAAGCTGTTCTAAACTATCCGATGCAATTGCAATATCGGCCACCTCTTTTGCTAGCTGAGCTCCTTCTTTCATAGCAATTCCTGCATCTGCTGCTGAAAGAGCTGGAGAGTCATTAATTCCATCTCCGATCATTAATACTTTATGACCTTCTTTCTTCGCTTGTTCCACAAAGTTTGCCTTATCTTCTGGCAATACTTCTGCAAAATAGCCATCAAGATGTATTTTCTTTGCAACTGCTGCTGCCGTATATTGGTTATCACCAGTCATCATAATCAACTGTTTGAATCCTTGCTCACGGAGTTTTAAAATCACATCTCCTGCTTCCTCTCTCAATGGATCTTCGATACATAAGATTGCAGCTAACCTGCCACCAATCGCCAAATAAAGACGAGAATACTGTTGTCCCATTGATTCAATTTCTTGTTTTTCTTCTTCGTATAGAGGAATTTTCTCATCTTCCATAACAAAATGATAACTTCCAATTAAAGCACGTTCTCCATTAATCGTTGAAACAATTCCATGAGCAACGACATATTCTACCTTTGTGTGCATTTCCTTATGCTCGATTCCCTCTGTCATTGCTTGACGCACAACTGCTCTTGCAATAGAATGTGGAAAATGTTCCTCTAAACAAGCAGATATTTTAAGAGCTTCCCTTCTCTTATATCCATTGAACGTATGAATTTCTTTGACCACTGGCTCTGCCTTTGTTAAAGTACCAGTTTTATCAAATACAAGAGTATCCGCCTCTGCAACTGCCTCTAAAAATTTTCCACCCTTTACGGTAATATGGTTTTGACTACATTCCTTCATTGCCGATAAAACAGCCAAAGGCATCGATAATTTTAAGGCACAGGAGAAATCCACCATTAAAATCGAAAGTGCCTTTGTAATATTTCTCGTTAATAATGCTGTCACAATTGTACCTGCAAGACTATATGGTACAAGATGATCCGCAAGCCCTCCTGCTCTTGACTCTACACCTGACTTTAATTTCTCTGATTCTTCGATCATGTCCACAATCTTTTCATAACGAGTAGTACCACCATTGCTTTTTACTTGAACAAAAAGTTCACCTTCTTCTATTACGGTTCCTGCATAAACATAAGCTCCCTCTTTCTTTTCAACAGGAATACTTTCCCCTGTTAAAGAGGCTTGATTTACCATTGCCTCACCATCTACTACAATACCATCTACTGGTATAATATTTCCTGTATGAACAATAATAACATCATTTTTTTGCACATTAGAAAATGGAATCTGCACTTCTCCGTCTTTGGTCTTTAACCAAACTTTTTCTATATTTAAAGACATACTATCTGCAAGAGCATTAACGGACTTTTTGTGAGTCCACTCCTCTAACAACTCTCCAATCTCTAACAAGAACATAACCGATCCTGCTGTCGCAAAATCTCTTTGCCAAATGGATGCCCCGATTGCTGTCGCATCTAAAACTTCCACTTTTAGCCCTTCATGTGCTAATGTTTTAACACCTTTCCAAATATATCCGAATGCTTTAAAGCTTACAATTGCAAACCGAACAGGCTGTGGAACGAACAAACGCATTGCTACTTTCTTTGCAACCTTGCTAATCATTTTTTCTTTGTATTCTTCATTAATACTGATTGTATTAGAACCTCTTATTTGAAACTGCTCTTTTGCTTTTTCAAATTCATAGGCTTTGATAATAGAGAGAATCTTCTTTTTCTCTCCTTCATACCAAATGGCAACCCCTGCTGTTCTTCCATAAATTTTTATTTGTACAATTTCTTTTTGAGCTAAGAGATATTGTTCTAAAATATCTTCTTCTTCTGAAGTAAATCCACGATTTCCAAGCTGAAAACGAATTCTTCCATCAATGGAATGTTTAATCCGATATTTCATATGCTTGCCCCTTTCTTCTTTTTTGTTTTTATTGACAAAGAAAAAGGCTATCTTTTTCCGTTTTCCCTTCCAAAGACAGCCTACTTATTCCTTTTTCTTATGCTTCTTCTGTTTCAGTAGTATTTTCTTCTACTTCTTCTTCACAGCCTTCATACTCTGCTTGTGCTTCTTCTGCTGCTCTTTGTTCATTCATTGCCTGTGCTTCTGCAAGAATATCTTCTGCTCTTTCTTGAACTTTCATAGAGGTTGTCATAACGCAATCTTTCGCACGTAAACCTGCCGCTAATGCTTTTGTATAAAGGTTTCTTGCATCTTTACTTCCTAAGATTTTAAGACCAGCTGTTCCAAACAGAACCCCTCCCGCAAAACAACCAATTTTCTTCCATGTGCTTTCATTGAATATCATAATTCTCCTCCTTTTCACTACACATACGATGGAACACAACAAATCTCTTATTTGTGTTTAAAGCCTGTGTAAAACACCATTGCCATACAAAATAATGTCCCATATGCCCAAAACTTATGCTTCTTCATTTTATCACTTCTTTCAATGAATTTCTTATTATTTTACAATATATTCTATAAAATCACAATTATCGGAAGGTTTATTGAGAAAACTTTTCAATAACTTCTTGTTTTGCGTCACTTTCTTTTTCTCTTTCATAAATACGATCGAGAAAATTCTTAATAGCTTTCCACGCTTCCTTCGTCTCTGGTACCAATGCCCCTGCCATGGGGAATACATGAAACATTCCTTCAAAAATAACCATTTCCACTGAAACCCCGCTTTGCTCTGCCTTCTTTGCAAAATCTTCCGTATCGCTTAATAACATTTCATAGCTTCCCACTTGCATATGAATCGGTGGAAACCCTGTAAGTTCCCCATAAATAGGAGAAAGATAAGGATTTTTTAAATCATGCTCCCCCATATAATCTTTTCGATAAAGTATACTTTCTGTTGTATTTCCAAACAGAGGATCTTTATCAAAATTTTCCTTATAGGAAGAACCACTACAAGTAACATCCGTCCAAGCAGACATAGTAATCATTGCCTTTGGCATCTTCTTTTTTTTCTTTTTTAGCCAATGACCTAATGCAAACGTAAGACCTCCCCCCGCAGAATCTCCAACAACGACTATTTGCTCTTCTGTCGCTCCTCTTGTTAAAATCCATTGATAGGCATCAATACAGTCTTTAAGAGCCGCTGGAAATGGATGTTCTGGCGCTACTCGATAATCTGGTGTGACAACGGTTGCTCCTTCATTTGCTTCGCTATACTTTATAGCAAAGTTGCGATATGCATTTTTCATAGGCCCAATATATCCACCGCCGTGCAATTGTAAAATCCATAAATCTCCTTCTTTTTTTCTAGGAGAATGTACCTCTAACGTGTAATTCTTTCTTTTTATCTTTTCCCACACATACTTTCTTGGACACCTCCATTCCATTTCTTTTGGATTGGCTCTTAATTCTCCCGTCTGTATTTTTCTTCCTAAATATTCCGTTGCCGTTACATCTGCCATAATGGCACGAACAAGTTGTCCTCGAATACTTCCTTCTTTCCATTCTTTTCTCATATGTGAAATCTCCGTAATAATTCATCCTTCGCCTTTGTGTTTCCAAATACCATAGTTCCTAGGAAAATAATAAAAGAGATAAAAATCGCAATAAAAGTTGGAATTGGCTTTGTAATCCAATGTTTTAAATATAAGATCATCGGCCATAAACTTAACAGCAGTAATTGAATTTGATAAAGTAAATAACTTTGCCAATTCATAAAGTTTGCGGCCATTAAAATTAAGATAGCTCCGTCGGCTATTAAAATTAATGCAGGAAATGCAAAGTTCACTGACCATCCTGTGTATCCATCTACTCTCCAATCAATAAATACAAGTAATACTTGTGTCAAAATCAGCTGTAACATAATTTTCGCTCCTACATTTACATTATTAAAAATACAATAGCGAATGGCAAACCAAGAATAACAAACAATTCCAATTGGAAGAATACTCCAAAATTCACCCTTATAATACAAAAGATTAATGGCAAGCATAGCTACGCACACCACAACCGCTAAAAAGAAAAAAATATTTAAAATAAAGCGATAGACTTTTCGCTTCATTCGAATGTCTGGGTAAGAGTCTTCCCCTTTTCTTTCATCTTCTTTTATTCTATTTTGACAAAAAGGACATACTTTCGTCTCATCTAAAATTTCAACTTTACAGTGTTTACAATACGCCACTCCTCTTCCTCCTTTCTCATTCTTCTTCTCTCTCATAATAAATTCCATTTGTCATAATGGATACAGGAATCCCATCCTTTGCAAGATTTCGATAAAAAACCTTTTGTATCGAAACATCCTTTAATACTGAACTAAATGTCATCGTCATTGTCTCTCCATAAGAACAGGCTCCACATTTAACCTCTTGTTTTTTTGATGCTCCCATAATCAACGTAACATTTTCCACTCGCTCTGCATAAGGTTCTCGCAATTGAATAGCTCCAATATTTGAAAGAGTTGTTGTAAATGCTTTGATAGAATTTCTATAAATCCATTTTACTGCTATATTTTTTATAAAAAGCGGCACTAAACGAACAACCCATTTTTTTTCATTTGATACATTATAAGAAATGAGTTTCTCCAAACTTTCTTTATTTAATTGTTCTTTAAAATCTTGTTTTACTTGTTCTAATATTTCTTCAAAACAATATTCTCTTTCTTCAAATGCCATTCCAACCCCAATAACTCCAAAAAAGTTTCTTGTAGTCGTTGATTCAAAATATTGTCTTAAATTGACCGGTACATTGACTCGAATTGGCTGTCCATTTGGCTTTGCCTTATAATAAGCTTCATAAATCGAAAAAATTAAAACAGCGGTTAAATATTGGGTAATGCTGGCTCCATATTTCTTACTTACTTCTTTTACTTTTCCTATTGGAAACATTCCATGAACCACACCAACGGCTCCCTCTTTTAAATGCTCGCCTTTTAATTGTACCGCACGCTTCGTTTCATACCCTTTTACGTCCTGTTTCTTATAATGCTTTAAATAACTATCTTCACTATTCAAAAAACAGTCTTCACTTGGTGAGCCTTTCGTTTCTGTTGTTTTCTTTCCATCTAAATGATCAAAATAACAATAGATAAGCTCTTTTAAGAAATTAACCGCTCCAAATCCATCGGTAATTGCATGAAATACTTCTAAGTTAATCCTTTTCTTATAATAGGTCACTCGAAATAAATACTGATTGTTGGCATAAGGATCTAAATATCGACAAGGATAAGTGACTTCTTCCATGACCCTTGGCTTTTTCTTATTTTTTTCAAAATAGTACCAAAAAAAACCTCGCCTCAAACGCACATCAAACGTCTGAAACCAAGGCAAAATCTCCAACAATGCTTCTTCTAAAATCTCTGGTTGCACTTCTTCCTTTAAAATTACAGAAATTCGATATACATTGGTAAGGTTTTCACTAGCAATAACAGGAAAAATTTTTGCTGTATTATCTAATTTTTGCCATTTCATTTCCTTTTCCTTTCTTTCATCAAAAAAGTTAAATGTAGTGTTTTTTATAGGATATGATAGCATAGGAAAAGAAATTTCCTATCCTATAAAAAAAGACCACAAGCATTATTTAATTTTCCCTATGCTTGTGGTCTTTATTACGAGAAACAGGCTATCAAATTGTTCCTCATAGATTCCTTTCCATAATACCAAAACTCATCAATAATGACAAGAACAACTTATAAAATTTTCAAAATATTTATTTTTCTATCTGCTTTTTTCTATTTTAATAAGGAATCGGTTGTTATAATCTTTTCTATTGCTTTTTTAGGAATGGTAAACGTGCATATTCCCATATATCCTGGTGCCACTTCATATTTATCAAATACAATCGTTAAGTGACCATCGTTATCGATAAAGAAATTTTGATCGGCTTTTATTTGCTCAAAATCAAAGCCTTCTCCTACGTCTTTCGTATCAATAAAATATGACTTATCCTCATCTTCTTTCATCTGAGCTCTCATCTGAGCTTTAATTTCTTCACTTAGCACTTTTTGATAGTTGCTGTTTTCTTTAAATAAATCCTTTAATTCTAATATTTTTCCTGTTTTCTTGTCTAATGTATAACATTTAGAAAAGCTGTTGCTTCCACCCATCGCAATGGTAGTATTAATTCGAATCGATAAAATAGTTGCATTATCGGTTACCACTTCATAATCTGTTGTTACAGACTCATGATTTGTCAATGCATCAATATCTGCTCCTTCTTCTTTCATCATGATTTCTAAATCGGCTTCATAGTTTTTCTTAATGGTATTTGTATAAGCTTGCATCTGTTCGTTTAAATCTTTTACAGATTCGCTGTCTCCTTCTACCTTCGGTGTTTTAATATTTGCCTCCATATTGCCATCATTTTTTACATATTCTCGAAATGTCACCACTTTTGAAATTGCTCCTAATACAGGAACTTCTGCCATTGCATAGGCCATCTGCTCATTATAATTTGTCAAAATAGTAATTGCTAATACTGCTGCAACTGCACCATATCCTATCTTTTTTGGAAGTTTTTTTAGAAATCTCACTTTTTTATTTTCTTCTTTTGCTTGGTGTATGGTATTCTCTAACCGACTTTTTAATTCTGCTGGAATTTCAATACTTTCGTATTCTCTTTTCATTTCTTCTAATGGATTCTTTTTCATAGTATGTCCCCACTTTCTATTGTTAATTCTACTTTTAATTTTTTTAATGCTCGATAGAGTCTAGATTTAATTGTATTTTCCGATTCCATCATAATCTCTGCAATTTCTTTTAACTTTCTTTCTTCAAAATACTTTAAAATAATAATGCTTTTTTCTTCTTCTGATAAAATCTCTAAACTTTTCATAACATCCACATCTTCATACTTATCTTCCATTCCTCCTTCTTGATACTCTTCTATCCCAATGACTTCCCTTTTTTTCTTTCGTAACATATCAATCGAAGTCCGAATTACAATTTGATAACTCCAAGAAGCAATCTGACCTTCTGTTCGGATTTGCTCGAAAGAACGAATAGCTTTATAAGCACTTTCTTGTACCACATCCATTGCATCTTCCCTATTTTTCATATAGCTATAGGCGATCCGATACAAGTTTTCATAATTTTCCATTAAGTATACCGATACTTTTTCTTCCATTATTTTATTCTTCATACATTTCTTCTCTCTTTTCTATCATAACTATTGAAAATTTTAGCACACCCTACTATCCCTTTTCTTCTTTTCTCTTTTCTTATTTATATTATAGACGCTTGAAAGAGAAAAAAAGTTTCAAAAAATTTTAAACTATTAAAATAACAACGATGAAAAATACATTTTACAAATTTTTCATTGAAAAAAGGAACAGTAAGTCTTATAAAATCTACTGTTCCTCTTCATTCTTTTATTTTGTTTTCATTCAAATTTATTCAAGGTTTAATTTGTTATCAAGCACATATTTAGAAATAAAGAAATATACAACCGTTACAATCACTTCATATACAATAACTCCGATAAAGAAAACATGGATTCCCATAACGCCTGTACCCTGTTGTAATAAATCTCCAAGCCACACTCCAATATTTGTTTTAAACAATATGCCAAATAAAATTGTTCCAAACAGCACAATAGCTCTTTCTGCAAAGTCAATAGCAATATAAAATCCAACAGATGCCATCATTCTTGACTTATGAGTTAAATGCCCTAATGACATAGCCGCATAAGCTTTCATACAAAATAAAAAACAAGCAATACAAGCCATAACAAGTAATTCCATCATCCAAGCCAACACATGACCTCTTCCTACGCCACGGATAGCTAATGTCCAAAACTCTTTCGTAAAAATGGAGCTTATCACTTCTGTACAAGCCTCTGGACTTGTAATAAAGAAAATGATTGGTATGGTAACCATAACAACGAAGGTGCTACCAACAAACCAAAGAGTGGAAACAATTCCTTTTGACCAAATGAGCTCATAGCCCTTAACAGGAAGTGTATTCATTAAGTAGCCTTCTCTTCCAAGAATATTTTTATAATACCTTTGTAACATAACGACCGCTGTCATAACAAATGTTGCAATGATAATTGCCACATAAGTGAGTAAAACAATTACTTTTAAACTATTAGCAATTCCATTTTGATCCACATGATCAATGCGAAAGAACAATCCATTGATCAATGCTAACACTAATAGAGCACCGTATAAAGGAAGAAATGTTCTCTTTGTTGCTTTCCATTCATATTTCATCAATTTTCCTAACATTTATATACCTCCCTAAACAAACTATCCACAGATTTTCCCTCTTGTTCTCGAATGTCATCGACTGTAGATTGAAGAGCGATTTTCCCCTGATTAATAAAAATAACCTCATCTAACACTTGCTCAATATCCGCAATTAAATGGGTTGCAATAATAACTGTTGCATTTTCTTCATAATTGCTAATAATCGTATTTAAAATATAATCTCTTGCAGCTGGATCCACACCACCAATTGGTTCATCTAATAAATATAAGTTGGCATGACGGCTCATTACAAGAATTAATTGTACCTTTTCCTTTGTTCCTTTTGAAAGGTTTTTCAGCTGTTGCTTTGTATCAATATTCAGCTTTGTAATCATATCTACCGCTCTTTTTCGATCAAAGTCATCATAAAACTCTTCAAACATCGTAATAATATCTTCTACTTTCATCCAGTCATTTAAATAATCGTGATCGGGTAGATAGGAAACGATTTTTTTTGTTTCCACTCCAACGTCTTTTCCCGCTACTTTCAATTCCCCATCGGATGGTTTTAATAACCCACTGATCATTTTAATCAAAGTGCTTTTTCCGCTTCCGTTTGGCCCTAAGAGACCAACAATCTTTCCACTTTCAATCGTTAAATCGATACGATCAAGAGCACATTTCCCAGAATAGTATTTACTTAAATTTTTACATTCTAATAAGTTCATGACTCCATCTCCTTCTCCACTTTTTTCACCATATCACAAATTTCTTCTAAACTAAAACCGAGTCTTTGCATTTGATTTACAAATTGTTTTATCTGTTCTTTTGCCATAGATTCTCTCATCATCATCATCAACTCCTTGTCCTCAGTAATAAATCGTCCACTTGTTCTTTGTGAATATAAAAGTCCTGTTCGTTCTAACTCTGCCAACGCTTTTTGCATCGTATTTGGATTGACTGCCGCTTCCGCTGCCATATCTCTTACCGATGGAAGTCTGCTTCCTAGCGGATATTCTCCACAAATAATCTTCTGCTGAATCTGTTCTATTAACTGGGCGTAGACAGGTCTATCAGCTCTAATCTCCCATGCCATAACAAAACTCCTTTCTTTGGTTCTTTTTATTTTAATTGTACTATTGTATCGTTGTACTAAGTTGTTAATACAATAATACAATAGGTTCCTTTTTTTGTCAATAGGATCTAAAAAAAGTACAAGAAAAATTCTTGTACTTTTTTAAATCCTTTATCCTTTATCAATTTGTACTCTCGCATAATAGTTTTCTCCTATCTGCGATACTTGTTCTGTAATCTCTTCTTTAATTTCTCTATCTGTCTTTTTACTATCATATGGAACAACCACATCAAAGATTAAATTGGTACGAAGGGGACCTGTTGTCATACGAAAATCATGCATTGTCAAATCATTTTCTACGCTTTCTACAATTCCTTTTACTCGCTCTCGCATTTGATTTGTTTTCTCATCTTCTAATACAACTGGATCCATATGAATCGTAATATCACATTGAAATTCATTTTTTATATCCATTTCAATATCATCAATAATATCATGGGCTTCCATAAAATCCATTTCTACTGGAATTTCCGCATGAAGAGACACCATCACTCTTCCTGGACCATAGTCATGAACCATCATATCATGAATTCCAACAATCGCACTGTGAGACATAACAACTCCTTCAATCCCTTTTACAAACTCAGCATCTGGAGCCTGCCCTAACAGAGGCTGTACCGTATCCTTCATCGCATTAATTCCTGCTATAAAAATAAAGATAGAAACAATAAGTCCTGCAATTCCATCGACTTGTAAATCTGTAAAATAGCCAATGGCAATACTGAGCAATACTGCTGTCGTAGCGATACAGTCGCTTAAACTATCCATAGCCGTCGCCTTCATCGTGGCGGATTGAATTTTATTTCCCAAATATCGATTGTAAGACGCCATCCAAAGCTTTATAAGCACAGATCCGATTAGAATTATAATGGATAACATACCATAAGTTACTTCTTCTGGATGCAAAATTTTATCAATGGAAGAAGTTCCAAGTTGCCATCCAACAAGCATAATTGCTGCGGAAATAAAAAGTCCTGCTAAATATTCCATACGCCCGTGTCCAAATGGGTGCTCTTTATCGGCTGGTTTCCCTGCTAACTTAAATCCAATCAGCGTTACGATAGAACTTCCTGCATCTGATAAATTGTTAAAGGCATCTGCCATAATGGAAATAGCTCCCGTCATAATACCCGCAATTAACTTGGCTAGAAATAGAATCAGATTGCAAGCGATTCCAAGCCCTCCACCTAACATTCCATAGGCTTGGCGCACACTGGCATCGTGGATATTCTCATAATCTTTAATAAAAAATTTTACGAATACTCGAATCATACTTTCTCCTTTTATTTATCATACTTCTTTTCCCTTATCTTTTTATTCTAACTTCCTAAGAGAAAGACCTTTTCATTTTCTTTTCTTTGCAGAAAAACAGGAAATAAACTGCAACACACAACTTATTTCCTGTTTTCTTCCGTTCTCTGTATTATTTTTTTATTCTAGCACAAATTATAATACTTGAAAAGAGTCCAATTTTTATGAATCTACTTTTAATTGTTCTATCATATTATCATCTTTAATTTTGGAATAAGCATATAGGAAACTACCAGCGCTAACAAGGACTAAACCAATACAGCCAAGAATCATACTAACCCATGGAATCAGAGGGCTTGCCTGTTCATAGTGTCCATTGATCCATCTTCCACCATCGCTGAATGCATAGAACATAAACACTTGAATCACAACAACAAAAGGAATACTAATGAGAATGGATTTTACGCTATAGAGCATACTTTCTATGAAAAGCATTTTTGAAATCCCGTTTTGTGTCATACCGATAGAAGAAAGCATTGCCATCTCCCTTCTTCTCACTTCCATTTTATTATTCATTAAATTCATAATATTTAAAGCACAAATAATCGTAACTAACACAATATATCCAGAAAATAAAATCATCTGAATATTTTTCATTTTTTCTTCATGCTCCCTATAATTACTATCCGTCATAGGTTTTACTTCTCCAGAAAGAAAGCTCCATGACAATGTCTGAATCTCTTTTTTCGTTTGTTCCACATCGCCATTGGCAGAAATATAAATATCATTATACCATTCGCTATGCTCTCCTTCTTTTACCTTCTGTGTTATCTGATTTGCAATGCTACGAGGAATTAAAATTAAGTTCTCATTTCCAACGGTATCATTTTTTAAAATAACTCCATCTTTCTTTTGATACCATCCTTTTGGAGCAACACCACTGATACCAACCAATTCCACTGTCTTTTGTCGATAGCCGTCTCCAGTCTTTGACTCTAAACGGATCTCGTATTGCTTTCCAATTTCCCAATCTTTGTACACATTGTCATCCATATAGACATTATAAGTTGGAATTACAATAGCAGGAATCGGATCTCCTTTCTTCCATTGAATATTCTCCACCTCTTGCCCTGTTACTTGTTTCCAGTAACTTTTTTCATACTCTTCATCAAAGGAAATGATAGTACCAACAAGATCGTCTTTTTCTGTTTTCGTAAACCAAAACGTCTGTGCAATGACCTGCGTTGCCTCTTGAATAGACTCCATTTGATTGAGTTTTGGCATCACTTTATTTCCTCGTTCTATGTCCAAGTTATGAATCATAATATCATAATTGGACTCACCATAATTATCCGTTGATTCTTTCGTATATTTCATATACGTGGAAATTCCAATAAATAAGAGCAAGGTAACAACCATAGAAAAAATAACGGTCTTTGTTCCCTTATTTCTCGCTCCATTTTTTACGGCTAATTTCCCTTCCATTCCAAAGAGGTGTTTTGCAATCGCTCCTTTTCCTTTTCTTTGTCGCTTTATTTTATATTCTTTTGTTCTACGAATGGCTTCAATTGGCGTAATTTTTCCTGTCTTTTTCAATGTCAAAAAGGCGGATAAATAAATGGAAACAATCGTTAACAAAACAATTCCAATGACCGCTTCCCATGAAATAACCATACGAAAAGGAACGCTCACATTAAAAATATCTTGTACCCAATCTTTAATTATATAGACAACCGCCTTAATTCCCAGTACCCCTGAAAAAATACCAATAGGCAAAGCTATGATCATCATAAAAAAGCTCTCAAAATACATAGAACTTCTCTTTTGCCGTTCGGTAGCTCCAATACTTGCAATAATTCCTAAATATTTTCTTCTTTCCGCTAAGGAGATTGCAAAAATATTGTAAATAAATAAAATAGCACTGATCATAATAACAAGATAAAGACTGATTTTCATCAATTGTATCCAGTAAAGATATTCTGAATAACTATCCCATCCATAATAAGAATATATCTCATCTCCTAACGAAAAATAATCCCCTAATGCTCCATAAGACGCATTTAAAAGATTTCCATTATAAAAAACTTTTTCCTTTAAACTAGTTGTATTTTTCTTATCCTTTAATAAATCCACTGTTTTAAAAAAAGATTTTTTGTTTTTAAATTTAGCACGAACGGATATTCCTTGTTCCCATTGATTTTTATTTTGTGGCTCCCATTTTGTAAAAGTATCATAACCAAGAGGACTATATCCATTCCGTTGTTCTGAGCCAAACTCTGAAATGACACCGACAATGGTAAAGGTTTTCTTCTGTAATTGACTTAACGTCTCCCCTTCAAGATAGGTGTTCCAATTCCAATCCATCATCCATCTTTCATAACAATCACCATATACTTCCATATTCTCTATATAGGATTTTTCTTCCCATTCCGTTTGCACATCCGTTTTTACTCTCTGTCCAATCGAAAGAGAGATAGTATCTCCTATGTTCCAAGGATCTTTTATGGAATTTAACAGAGCATCCGAAACGACAATTTCATTTTCATTTTGTGGCAATCGTCCAGATTTTAATCGTTGTCCTAACTCACTTAACTCTCGATCTTGTAGCCCTTCTAAATAAACATATGGCATTTTGCCCTCTGCATGAGGAATTGTGGCATATCCATAACTCTTATAATAATCAAGCTCTGTTAAGCCACTTAATTGCTCAAATTCCTTTTGTTCTTCCTTTGACATATTTCGAATTCCAATATGCCAGTCCAAATACATTTTCTTTTCTTGGCGAATCATCATATCTTTTGTGGATGTTCCAAGAGTAGACACTCCCGTAAAGGCAGCAATTGCTACAATAATTCCAATTAGCCCTAACAGGGTCCTGCCTTTATGTTGCAATAAATTTTTTAATGTTATTTTATAAATGACATTCATTGAATCTTTCCTCTTTTTCTTTTTTCTCACCTTTTTTTGTAAGTTCTTTCCTTGCTCTACTGTCTACCTGCTATCTGCGGATTTTCTCATCGCTAATAATTTCTCCGTCTGCCATCGTAATAATTCGATCCGCTTGAAGAGCAATGCTCTCATCATGGGTAATTAAAATCAATGTTTGATGGTATTCTTTATTTGCCCTTTTTAAAATCTGCATCACTTCATCCCGATTTTTGGAATCCAAATTTCCAGTTGGTTCATCGGCTAATAATAAGGCTGGATGGGCTAATATGGCTCTTCCGATGGATACTCTTTGTTGTTGTCCCCCCGATAACTCACTTGGCAAATGATTCCTTCTTCCTTCTAATCCAAGCATTTTTATCAATTGTTCCAAATATTCTTGATCCACTTTTTGTTGATCAAGATCAATCGGTAATGTCATATTTTCCTCTACATTTAATACAGGAATTAAGTTATAAAATTGATAAATAATGCCGATTTGTCTTCTTCGAAATACTGCCAGCTTGCTATTATTCAGTCCAAAAATATCCGTATCTTCAATAATAACACTTCCCTGATCTGGTCGATCCACACCACCTAATATGTGTAAGAGGGTTGATTTTCCAGAGCCTGATGTCCCTACAATGGCAACAAACTCTCCTTGTTCCACCTCAAAAGAAATATTTTTTAATGCTTGAACTTGTTGCTCCCCTTTTCCATAGGTTTTTGATACATTTTGTACTTTTAAAATATTCATAACTTCCTCCTATTTCTTAACTTATTATTATCTTAACAGTGAAATCTTGCAATTGGGTGACTTAATTATGACAATTTTGTCATAATTGATCTGGAATGGTTGGTTGACTATCCAATATAGGAAATAAAATGTGCGAACCGTTTCCTATAAAAGTAGAGTTTCCTATAATATAAAAAACAACAAGAGATCATTTAAAATCTCTTGTTGTTTTCTCGTTTTCCATATGTCATTCTTATCAATCCAAATATAGATTCATAAGATACGCATCATAATACATTCCTTCGATGCAAAAATATTTTTTATATTGTCCAATTTTTTCAAATCCTATTTTTTCATATAAAGCAATGGCATTTTTATTATCTTCTTTTACTTCTAGCTCAATAACACAAATAGACGCACTTTTTGCAAATGCAATTAACCGCTCTATCATTTTAGTTCCGATTCCCTGATTCCAATAGGATTTTCGAACCGATACACCTAGACTCCCTCTATGAGCCACTCTTTTTTTGACATATCCTGATAGAGATGCAACGGATACGATTTCTCCATTACAAATGCCAACGAGCATACATTCATTTTTTGCATTTTTTATTCGTGTAACAAATTCTCTTTCTTTTTCCACTGTTATTTGAAATTCATTGGCTCCATGCAATAGATGATTGGATTCCCCTCCAATTTCATTTAAATAGTCAATGAGTTTTTCTGCATCTTCTGGCATCGCTTCCCGAATGATAACATCTTTCATAGTCTTCCTCCTCATTTTTCTTACGAATCATTAAAGTGATTCAAATCGTCTTGTTCCCCATGTCTTTAAACAATAATAAAGGATAACACTGCCAACGGCTAATACCGCTGTCCAAATATAAGTGTAAACAGTAGGTGACATAAAATTCATACAAACGCCTACATATAAAATAACAATCCCCATCACAAGTGCCATAAATCCAAACATCATAATCATAACCGACATACTCTGTTTTACAACAACCGTTTCATTGACCCAATCAAACTTCGGTTTCCATAAGTTCAGCAATAGTCCCGCTAATCCTTGAAAAACAAGGAAACATACCGGTGCTATTATAGCAACAATTGCATCTACAATGGAAAAAGACAGTAAAATACTTCCAATAACAGAACATAAAATAGAAGTTGGCAAACATAAAATAAGATAAAAAATAAGTTTTGTCTTTAAAATGTCTTCTGTTTTTACAGGCAATGTTTTTAAAATCCATAGCTGATTTCCTTCTAAGGAAATGGTAGATGCACTGATTGTATCAAGAGAATTTAAAGCTATGACTGCAAGACAAAGAATTGGCATTTTAAATCCTTCTATCATTCCTTTCGCTTCTTTTGGAATACTTCCTAACATAAAAAGTAAATCTTCTCCTTTTATTAAAAGAGCAACTGCCATAACAATCGTAAATACAATTCCTAATGATGTATTTAAAATAACCGATGGGCTAGATGCAAAATGACTCCATTCTCTCTTTAATAACGCCACTTTTAAACTATTAAATTGAATATCGGATTCTTTTAATTTTACTTTCTTTACATTGGCTTTGCTTGTGGTAATTCCAACAAAGTTTTTAGAAAGTAAAAAGATAACAATTGCAAACGGTATTATGGCACAAACAAGATAAATGAGTAAACTAACAACATTTTTTTCGCTCATTGCCATGGCTAAATGATAAATTGGAAATAGTGTTTTTCGAATCCCATCTCCAAGAGACTTCCCATGCATAATTAATAAATTTAAATACTTTTGAAATTCCGTAATCACATAGAAATACGCTCCTAAAAATCCTAAAGATAATAAAAGGGTAAGCCATGTTTTATGCTTCATTCGTCCCATAATCATCGCCATAACCCAACCAAAGACACAGGATAAAGCTAATACAAAAAGTGGCAATGTAAGCATAATAACTATAAAAAACAATAACTTTACAAGATCGAACGGCGTATTTTTAAAATATATAAAAATACAAGGAAGTCCAACAATGAACTCGTATATATAATTAAGAATAAGAATTACAAAAATTCTGCTGAGCAAAATATCCCTTGGTAAAATCGGCATAGATAAGAGCATATCGTTGTCTTTTGCTCCATAGATTTCTTGTTGGGTCATAAATACACTTCCAAAAAAACAGAACATAACAACCATAATCGCCATCAGCGCAAAGTAAAGCCATTCATATTGAATTGCAATAAAAGGCTTTAAAATAGAAGAAAATAAATACCCAAACACACCAAAGAGTACAACAGCAAGATACAGGAATATCAATCCCATGAAAATCATCTTTCCAATTCCTGCGTTTTTCTTTTTACTTCCCTTCATAGAACGAACAAAAATTCCTTGTAATCGGATTTTAATTAATGTACCAAGCATAGTTATTCCTCCAATTCTAAGAAGACATCTTCAAGAGATTCATTTCCAACTACATCTTCCGTCTTTCCTGCCGTAACCAGCTTTCCAGATTTAATAATAGCAACGTCGTCACAGAGCTTTTCTGCCACTTCTAGTACATGAGTAGAGAAGAAAATAGCACCTCCCTCATCGCAAAGCTCTCTCATCAATCCTTTTAACAAATGAGTTGCTTTTGGATCAAGTCCAACAAATGGCTCATCCATAATCATTAACTTTGGCTTATGGATAAAGGCAGCAATAATGGCAAGCTTTTGTTTCATTCCATGGGAATAGGAACTAATTGGCTGTCCTAACGATTCTGTTAGTTCAAAGAGATCTCCATATTTTTTAATTCTCTCTTTTCGCTCTTCTTGACTCACTTGATACACATCGGCAATAAAATTTAAATACTTAACACCAGTTAAATACTCATAGAGATCGGGATTATCTGGAATATAGGCAATTATCGACTTACAAGCCATTGGCTCTTGTTTAATGGACTTTCCATCTACATAGATCTCCCCTTCTTCCAATTTTAAAATTCCAACAATCGATTTTAATGTTGTCGTTTTTCCCGCTCCATTATGACCGATAAATCCATAAATTCTTCCTTTTTCAATATGTAGCGATAAATCATCTACCGCCTTTTTCTCTCCATAGCTCTTCGTTAAATGTTCGATTTTTAACATAAGAATCCCCTACCTTTCACTTACTTACTAAGAAAGTTTATATGTCCTACTAAGGTCAATAATTTTCTTAAATTTTATTTCTTTTTCTATATGTTGACATTACTATACCCTTCTTTATTTCATATTGCAAGATTTTTTTCACCTTTTTTCTATCACTTTATATTCGGAAAACAAGCCAACTAAAAGTAAGATATTACTTTTTTTGAATACAGTTATTTTTTCCAATATTTTTTACATAGTATAAAGATACATGACCTTGAAACTCTGCAAAAAATGCTATATGATAGAAACGAAAAGAGCATAAAGCGTGGGTTGCATCAGTTTTTTATATTATAAATATTTTTTATGAAAATGGAGATTTTATTTATGAAAAAAAGACGTGGATATTTGCATAACAACTATCAACTTTTTTATTTAAAAGATCAACAGACAAAAGAAATCGAAGAACATTATCATGAATTTCCAAAGATTGTTGTATTTATATCTGGAAAAGCTTCTTACCTCATTGAAGGATGTACTTACGAACTACAACCTTATGATATTTTACTTATCCATCAAAATGACATTCATAAACCACTCATTGATCTTTCTCTTCCTTATGAGCGGTATATTTTGTGGGTAGATCCTGCTTTTCTACACTCGTATAGCCAAAAAAGTTCAGAATTACTGGCTTGTTTTCAAATCGCCTCCCAAAATAATCTACATTTATTACGGCTAAAAGACTCTGCTCTTATGATCTTTCAAAGTCATATAAAAGCCCTCCATCAAGAACTTATGTCTTCTGACTTTGGAAGCGATATTATGGCAGATACGTTCCTCTTTCAGATTATGGTGCAATTAAATCGGGAGCTTTTATCTAGAAATAACGCGATTACTTCTTATAATAGTGATCCAAGAATCCAGTCTCTCATTCAATATATTCGCGATCACTTAGAACAACCGCTTTCCATTCCTGAGCTGGCCAATCAGCTTTACGTAAGCCCATCTTACCTAATGCATCTTTTTCGCCAAGAGACAGGCATGAGCCTTCATCAATATATTACAAGAAAACGGATTCAGCTAGCAGCTTCTCGCCTAAAAGAAGGAATTCCTGCTACTGAAGTTTGTTTCTCCTGTGGATTCCAAGATTATTCCACATTTTCAAGAGCTTTTAAAAAAATATTTAAAACTTCTCCTGGGCAATATAATAACAGCTAAGATTCAACATCTTTCTCTTTTTGAATATAGTAAAAGAAAGAATAATTAGGTGGTTTTTTATGATATCCCTTACTATATTGATGGAAATTCTAGTGTTCACCTTAGCACTTTCTATAGATAGTTTTGCCGCCTCTTTTGCCTATGGAGCGGGAAAAATCAAAATTCCGTTTTCTTCTGTCTTAACAATGAGTGGCCTTTGTAGTGGCATTTTATTCCTTTCTTTACTGATCGGACATAGTGTAACTTCTGTTATTCCCAGTGAAACAGCAAACGGAATTAGCTTTTTCTTATTAAGCACGATTGGATTTATCAAACTATTTGATAGCCGTATTCGCCATCTCATCAACGAAGGCGGACTCAAAAAAAGAAAGATTCATTTTCAATTTTGTAGCATTTCTTTTATTATAACAATTTATGGTGATCCAGAAAAAGCTAATATCGATAAAGGACAGGATCTCTCTCCAAAAGAAGCCATTTCTCTTGCGCTTGCACTGTCTCTTGACAGCGGCATTGCTGGCCTTTCTGCGGGAACTCCTGCCCTTCATCCATTTCTCACTCTTTTTTGTTCTCTTATCTTTGGGATTTTTGCTGTCATACTCGGTAGTTCTCTTGGCAATCGGCTAACAGAAAAGTCAAATCTCGATTTTACATGGCTTGGAGGTTTTCTCTTAATCTGCCTTGCCTTTTTTGAATATTTCTTTGCCCCATAATGCAGGAAAACTTTCCATTAGATTTCCTAAAATTTACGCTTTCACTCATCTTTTTCAACTTCATAGACCTTAATTTCTCTGTCTTTTTTACGCTCTTCTCCAAACCGAAGTGCTAATATTTCATGAGTTAATAATGGCATCATTGATAAGAAAATAAGCATTTCCCATTCTTGTAGCGTCAGGCGCACTGTGCCAAATACAGCTACAAAATAAGGATTTTCTGTCACTAGAAGCTGAAGACCCATTCCAAAAATAAGAGCACCAATCATCCATTTATTTTGTAAATGGTTCATTCGAAAGATGGAAAGTTCGGTATTTCTCATGCCAATGGCATGAAAAAGCTGAGAAATTCCAAGTACTGTAAAGGCATATGTTTGAGAGCGTTTTAAAATATCTTCTTGTTGTAATAGCGCTAGCATAGCGTCTAAATGGAAGCCTGTTCCATTCGCCATACTCTGCACATAAGGAACTGTAAAATACGCTAATAAACTAAGTCCTCCAATTAAAGCCCCATAAAAAATTGTGCAAAACAGTCCTCCATGGGCAAACAGGCTCTCTTTTGCCTTTCTTGGAGGTTTTTCCATCAATAACTGATGTTGATTAATATCCACACCTAATGCTAATGCAGGAAAAGAGTCTGTAATTAAATTGATCCATAAAATGTGGCTGGCTTTTAATGGAGATGGCATTCCAAGAAGCACTGCAACAAACATCGTAATAATTTCCCCAAAGTTTGAGGATAATAAAAATAAAATCGCCTTCTTAATATTGGCATAAATTCCTCTGCCCTCTTCAATGGCTTTTTCAATGGTGGCAAAATTATCATCTACTAAAATTAAATCTGCTGCTTCTTTTGCTACATCGGTTCCATGAAGTCCCATAGCAATCCCAATATCGGCGTTTTTTAAAGAAGGGGCATCATTGACTCCATCTCCTGTCATTGCCACAATCTCCCCTCTTCGTTTAAAACCGTTCACAATTCTTACCTTATGAGCAGGCGATACTCTTGCAAAAACACGAAGTTTTGAAAGCCTTTTTTCCAATTCTTCATCAGAAATTTTATCTAACTCACTTCCACTCATACATTGTTCTTTTTTGGTGGCAATACCCAGTTCTTTTGCAATGGCAAAGGCAGTATCCACATGATCCCCTGTAATCATAACTGTGGAAACTCCAGCGGCTTTAAATGTTTCAATGGCTCCTTTTGCCTCTGGTCTTGCTGGATCGACCATTCCTACCAGCCCTAAAAAGGTCAGTTCTTGTTCCATCGGCTGTTTATCATTTTCTCTTTTTGCTACAGCTAATACGCGCAATGCTTTTTTGGACATCCACTCCATCGCTGTTTCTATCGCTTTTTTATCCGCCATAGAAAAACTTCTTGTCCGTCCTCTTTCTTCTATTTTAGAACATCGTCTTAAAATTTCATCCGTAGACCCCTTTGTATAACTAATGGTTCCCATTCCATTTTGATGAAGGGTTGTCATCATTTTTCGCGTGGAATCAAATGGAATTTCATGAATTCTTGGATATTGTGGTTCTAAACTTTCTTTTTGAAATCCTAATTGATTACCGAACTCTAATAAAGCAAGTTCTGTTGGATCTCCTAGTTTCCTTCCCTCTTTTATTTTTCCATCATTGCAAAGAACAAAGCCTTTTATATAATCAGAAGAAACGTTGTTAGAAATTTCATCCACCGGATAGATTTTTCCATCAAAATACCCATAGGTAACTGTCATTTTATTTTGTGTTAACGTCCCTGTTTTATCAGAACAAACCACACTGACTGCTCCTAATGTCTCCACAGAAGGCAGACGTCTTACAATGGTCTGTACCTTTACCATTCTTGATACACTAAGGGCTAACACAATTGTAACAACGGCTGGTAACCCTTCTGGCACTGCTGCAACTGCCAGTGATATGGCCGTAAGAAGCATCTCAAAAATAGGTCTTTTTTGCCATACGGCAATTAAAAATAAAGCAATACATAGTAAAACTGCCACACCACTCAATAAGGTTCCAAGTTCTGCTAATTTTTTTTGAAGAGGTGTTGTCTCATCTTCTGACTGATTTAACAAACTGGCGATCTTTCCAATCTCTGTTTCCATTCCTGTGGCGACAACGACTCCTTCTCCTCTTCCATTAATAATGTTGGTCGTTGTAAAAACCATATTCTTTTGATCGCCTAATGGCAACTCTTTTTTTGAAAGAAACGAAGCATCTTTACTTGTAGGAATGGATTCTCCTGTTAAAGCAGACTCTTCTGCTTTCAAACTGCTAGACTCCAAAAGGCGAATATCTGCTGGCACTTGTCTCCCTGCTTCTAGCAATACAATATCCCCTGGCACTAATTGTTTTGCTTCTATTTCATATATCTTTCCTTCTCGTTTTACAATTGCTGTAGGGCTTGTCAATTTTTTTAGCGCCTCTAATGCTTTTAACGCCTTTCCTTCTTGTACGACCCCAACAACAGCATTTACAAAAATGACAACTAAAATAATGACTGTATCACTAAACTCCCCCAATAACATAGAAATAGCTCCAGCAATAAATAAAATAAAAATCAATGGTTCATTTAGCTGTTCTAAAAACATCTCGTACCATTTCTTTGGCTCTTTATGCTGTAATTCATTTTCTCCATAACGTTTTAATCGTCTTTTAGCTTCCGCCTCTGTTATTCCGATTTTCTCATCTGTTCCATATTCTTTTATCAGCTCTTTTTTACTCTTTGTCTCATACATAATTTTCTTCTCCCTTCCCTGTCCTATTTCGCCATATTCTTTCTTTATTTTCTTCCTACATTGCCTTCTGCTAATCGTATGAAAAAAAAAATAAAATTATGCTTGACATTCAGAAAAAATAGTTTTATACTAAAACAGTAATCATTATCAATACTAATTTTGAAAATTTAATAGTTGTAAGGAGAATGCCTATGAGCCATGTTTTAAAAAAGAGTAAACAACGCGATGCGATTTTAACTTTTTTAGAATCTAGAACGGATCATCCGTCTGCTGATGTTATTTATATGCATATGAGAGAAATTATGCCAAATATCAGCTTAGGCACTGTATATCGCAATCTCGGTCTACTCTGTGAGCTCGGACAGATTACCAAACTTCCCTGCGACGACAAAGTAGATCGATATGATGCTAGAATCAGTCCTCATAATCACTTTATATGTGAGAAATGTGGAAAGGTGATCGATCTAGAGATGGATTCTATTGATTTCATTAAAGATATGGCATCAGAAAACTTTCATGGTCAAGTTTCAAGATACACTACGTTCTTCTATGGAACTTGCGAAGAATGTTTAAAGAATCCAAAGTTAGAAAGTTAATCGTTTTAAATTTGCATTTTATGGGCTTTCATAAAAATATTGAATATACAATTTCTTTCAATAGGAATTAAATTTTGTGAAAGCTCATTCTATCCGAACAATAGATAATGAAAAAAGTCAAAAAAAGTTTTTTTAAAAACTCTTGACAATTTAAAGTTAAAATGCTAAAATAAACTTAATAACAGTAATCATTACTGTTTAAGAGTTTTAAAATAATAATAGTAGTAAAAAATAATAGTTTTATAGAAAAGGAGATTATGAAAATGAAAAAATTTGTATGTATGGTTTGTGGTTATGTTCATGAAGGAGAAACAGCTCCAGAAAAATGTCCAGTTTGTAATGCACCAGCTTCTAAATTCCAAGAACAATCAGCTGATATGGCATGGGCTGCAGAACACGTTGTAGGTGTTGCTCAGGGCGCTAGCGAAGATATCATGGAAGACTTAAGAGCTAACTATGAAGGTGAATGTAAAGAAGTTGGTATGTACTTAGCTATGGCTAGAGTTGCTCATAGAGAAGGATATCCAGAAATCGGTTTATACTGGGAAAAAGCTGCTTACGAAGAAGCAGAACACGCTGCTAAATTCGCTGAATTACTTGGTGAAGTATTAACAGATTCTACAAAGAAAAACCTTGAAATGCGTGTAGAAGCTGAAAACGGTGCTACAGCTGGTAAATTCGACTTAGCAAAACGTGCAAAAGCTGCTAACTTAGACGCTATCCATGATACAGTTCATGAAATGGCTAGAGACGAAGCTCGTCACGGAAAAGCTTTCAAAGGTTTATTAGAAAGATACTTCGGCTAATTCATACGATTAAATCTTATATAAATAAAAAGGTACTTCAAAAGAAGTACCTTTTTTATTTATCTTAAGAAACACTTTTCATCTCCCATGTTACTTTCCAATTTTCGGTTAATGGAATGTTATGCTCACATATGTCCACTGTCTTCCAATATAAGCATTGCATTGATTTCGTCCTCAGATTCTTTCATTCCACGAGATATCCACTCCATAAGCCAACCATAAATCCCATAAGCAAGAAATGCTTTTTCATATGTTTCTTTGTTATCCATTTCTATTTTGGGACCACTCACAGCTTTGATCGTATCCAACATCATATCTGTTAGGTTATTATCATATAAAATCATATAAAAATCCGCATGGTTAGCAACTGTTGCTGCATTAATCACTCCAACTCCACCCTGTGAATGTCCCATAAGACCTATATTTTCCAAATCTGCCGATTGATAAAAAGGATTACTACTCCAATCTAACACTACTTTCGCATCGTTAAGCTTAATCATAAGCCTCAGGCACATCTCAGAAGAAAATCCATTCCACGAATATTCCTCATCTGTTCCTACTACAATAAATCCCCATGTTGCCATTCTCTTTAACCAAGCTCTGCATTTAGATGCAGGCACACCTGTTCCATTAGAACAAATGATGAGAGGAAATTTTTTATTTATTCTAGTTATATCCGTAGGATAGTAAATCAGATATTTTTTGAAGTTTTGCATGACAGCAATCTCCTTTAATTGAATATCACTGTACGGACCAACACCTAAATATTTCGCTTCAATATCTCCGCCAGTTTCAATCTCCTCATAATAGTTCTTGCTTACAAGCTGTCTCTTAGAGTTCCAAATCAGAAATCCAACAATAACTATAACAATTAATAAAAACAGGATCCCAATAACTTTCAATACTTTTTTCATAATACAAATCTCTTAACCTTTTCCCAGTTCAATAATGTATTTATATCAGCACTGATGGAACATTTATATCATTGGGATATGTCTATGTCAATAGATTCATCAAAAATGAAACAAAGCTGAGTAGTTTGTATCAGCGATAAATAACAAAAAAATGAGAAGCCCACTTATTGAGCTTCTCATTTTCATAAAGAGTCATCCTATATTTAATTCTTTTTCATCAATATTTCATTTTGCTTCTATTGTATCTGTAATACCAACAAAATTATCTTGAGATTCGGAATTTACTTCTGTATTAGGTGTTTCTTCGGTGCTAGGTACTGTTGTCTTAATCGTAAATGTAACCGTTGTTTTATTATTGCCGTTATCCATAGCAATAATTGTATATTCACCAGCTTCCACATTTGAGAAATCCCAAATATCTGTTAACCAAACAAGATTTCCTTTGTACCTTCTTTTAATTCAATAGAGTCTTTTACATTACTCTTTTTGCTAGATTCCCCTGCTTGTATTGTATTAATTGTTTGAATTGTCGTATTATCCACACTAGATGCCATAACTGGTGTTCTGTTTTGTTCAGCAGACATAATATATTGTAAAATTTTTATCTTTTTTGCTCCGATTGACCCAATTAGAAGAAAATTATTTCCCACCCATATTTTAATTATTTTCATAGCTGCCGCCTTGTTCTCCTTATGTAACTTGATCTATTATACCTATATATGGTATATATTTATCAACGAAACTTTCTTGTTTCAACTTGTTAAATAATTTCCAAAAAACAGGAGGATTGACTTATGTCTGAACTAAATACATTATTGAAACAATTAGATCAAATGCATTCTCTACTTCTTTCTTATCCAAAAGAAACCTTGATAGAGCTTTATCAAAAAGTACTTCAATCAGGCTTTTCTTCTTGCTACGATACTGCCAATCAACGAATTCTTTCTCTATCACTTCAAGAAGAACTCTCAGTTACCGAACAGTTAATCAAAGAACTTCACCATACTCTCTCCTTAGAAAGCTCTGATGAATATCGTTCTATTGATCTAGTACCAACAAATGGATATCATCATCCACCAAAGGAAGAGCTTGATCATATTATGCGTCATTTAGCCGATCAATTTCGTTCTTCTGTCTCTACTTTACATCCAATCGAATTAGCCTCTATGATGCACAAACGCATTTTAGATATCCAGCCATTTACAAAAGGGAACGAAGAAATTGCATTTTTACTTATGAATACGATTTTACTTTCCTATGGATATACGCCTTTTGTCCAGAACGAAGAAACAAAATCTTCTTATGAGAAAGCAATCAGCATTGCTAGAACTCAGTACGATATGGAACCTCTTTCCCTTGTTATCGCTCATGGAGTTCTTTCTTCCATGAAACAAGTGTTAGAGTCACTTTCTCACTAAAAATGATGGGAAAACAAAGTGTGCATTTGACATAAAAAAGAGTTGTTGTGAAACAAAATATTGTTTCACAACAACTCTTTTTAGATTAGTCTTATTTTTTTTTCTGTGCTTGTTCCTCTTGTTCTTGAATATTGCGAATCATAATAATTTCTTGATTATAGATATGCATTTTAACGCAGTTCATTGCTTTTTCTCTATCATTATTTATAATGGCATCATAAATTTCTTTGTGCTCTTTTAACAGCACTCCATGATAGTCTTCATCTTTTGTATACTCGATTCGATAACGATAGATCTGCTCTCTTAAATTATTTAAAATCTGTATTAAACGTTCATTTTTTGTTGTCTTAAAAATGATATCATGAAACTCTACATCTTTATCCACAATCTCTGGGATATTTTTACTGGCTACTGCCGTTTCAAACTCCTTTAACTTAATCTTTAGCTCTTCTTTTTCTTCCTCCGTAATTCTCTCACAGGCTAAAGACGCACATAATTCTTCTAACGCACAGCGAACTTCTAATACATTTCTTAAATCTTTTTCCGTAATTCTAGCTACCTCAGCGCCTTTTCTTGGAATCATAACAACAAGTCCTTCTAATTCCAACTTTCTTATAGCTTCTCTAACAGGGGTACGACTTACTCCAAGTCGCTCTGCCAAAGCAATTTCCATCAATCGCTCTCCTGGTGTAAATTCTCCTGTTAAAATTGCCTGACGAAGTGTATTAAATACCACATCACGAAGTGGTAAATATTCATTGATATTTACTTTTAATTTATCGTTCATCGTTACTCCCTTATTTCTCAATTGTAGTTTTTATAGTACACCCTATTTTTCATGAGTTTTAAAGTCACTTTTTTCCAAAGGTTATATGCCTATCTCTTACTTTTTCATATAAGAAGCCTCTGTATTAAATGGCTCTACTAAATAAGATTGTCTTGCAACTTTAGAGCGTCTTATGAAAAACAGTGCATTTTTTGCTGTTTCTAAGTCTTTATAAATTCCAAATACCGTTGGACCGCTACCGCTCATTAAACTATTCATAGCTCCTGTTTGTAACATTTGCTGTTTAATTTCATCGATAACTGGATAATGAGGAATCGTCACTGTTTCTAATACATTCGATAATCTCATTGCAATTCCTTCTAAATCTTTTTGCTTTAATGCCAAAATCATACCATCGATATCTGGTTTTTCCTTAAGTTCTTGTAACTTTAAATTTTCATATACAAACTTTGTAGAAACACTAATGGCTGGTTTTGCAATTAAAATATAACAATTTGGCATAGAAGGAAGTCTCGTTAAAATTTCTCCAATTCCTTCTGACAGCGCAGTTCCTCTCATCAGACAATAGGGGACGTCTGCCCCTAATTGCACCCCATATTCCATAAGCTGTTTTTGCGAAAGCCCAAGAGAAAAAAGACGGTTCATCCCATAAAGTGCAGCAGCACAATCGCTACTTCCCCCTGCCATTCCCGCTGCAACTGGAATATGTTTTTCTAATTGAATAGAAACTCCTTCTTCTATTTGAAACTCTTTTTTTAATAAATCAACAGCTTTATAAACGAGATTCTGTTCATTACATGGAACATAACTCAAATTGGTTGTCAATTCAATTTGATTTTCTTTCACTTTCTTCATCTGCAAACGATCGAACAACTGAACCGTCTGCATAATCATACGAACATCGTGATAACCATTTGGTCGTTTGCCGATAACATCAAGACCTAAATTAATTTTTCCATATGCCTTTAATTGAATTTGATCCATATGCGATTTATTCCTTTTTTTCCTTTCTACAGTTCGCCTTATCCATCCGATTGCCCTGTATTCTTGTATCTTATTATGTATCTTGTATACATTATATTATATACATTTTTTCTAAAAAAAGCAACTAATGATCTGTTATTTTCCTGTAAATTTCCTATAAAAGCACACGGGTTTCTTTTGCAATAAAAATCCGCTCTCCAGCCTTTACTTCTTCTGATTCTAATTCATTCATTTCCATTAAATGTTCCATAGTGGTATCATATTTTTTTGCAATCTGCCACAGGCTATCTCCTGGTTTTACAATATAGACAACCATTCCTGGAAGCTGTGCAAACTTCTCTTCATCAAAAGGAAGCTCTTTTGCATCCACAACCGCTCTTCCTTTTTTCTTTTTAAATGCAATAATATCAAGACTTAGTTCTGCCTTAATCTCAATTTCATTGGAATCGATCATAATCGCATTTAACTGTTCGACACAGCCATTTAACTCATAAATGTCTTCTTTTTGCAACCCAGGAGTCTCAATCAAATGAGAAAACGGTACAAGGGTACTAAAACTATTGATCGGATATCGATCATCTCCTGATATGTAGAGAATCGTAATGGCTAATACACCTTCCACTTGGATTCCATTATCGGTATATTCGGCTTCATCAATTTTAACCGTTCCATCTGCATGACAGATCTGCATAAGAGCGGCACCTTTTCCCTGAATTTGAATACTTCGATTTAATCTTGTTCTAGAATTATTTCGAATCAAAAGATTTTCAAAAGAAAATTCATTTTCAATTAATTCCCATTTTTTCATAGGTGCATAGAGATCCACAATAAAATTCATCTCTCGCTCTTCATAAATTCGAATATCCATATCAAGATTACATTCTAAAGAAAGCACCCTTTGTTCGCCATCCACATCTGGTTTTACATCAATTTGGCAGTTTCCCAAATTCAATCGAATATTATCAATCATACCACTTTCACATTCTCTACAAGGAAGCTCCGTTTCAAATGGAAGTTCCCATTCCATATTTTGATAAGGAATATTTTCTTCTTCTCCTTTATAGAGTACAAAAAATAAAAGTTCTCCTTTTAAGGCAATTTTCTCCCGCATCAACCGCACTTCAGGGTTTCTAAGAGAAACACTGTCCCACAAAACTTCTGCTACATTTGGTTTATTGGCTGGAATCGTCACTTCTTCTTTTAGGCGTACCATATCTTTTTTATTGACAATCAATCCTGTCATTTTTTGTGGTCTTCTAAGGACTTGAACGCCTTCTTCCCCACTGACCTCTTCAGCCCCTTCAATGACATCCACATCAATCGAGCGAAGGGATAGTCCTAATAGAGACTTTATAGCTAACTTTCTCGAGTTAATAATCGTAACATTTAAATCCTCTAACTCACCTTCTGCCTTAATTGTATCTTCAGGAAGAGTTCCTTCCATATAAATATCATCTTCAAATGGAAAGGAATGCTGAAAAGACGATAAAGCCCCTCCTTGCATGGCATATAAAACTCGCACTAAAAGTTCTCCTGCAATATGTACTTTATCCACCATAGCTTCTGTTTCCAACAAAAGGACTTCTCCCCTTGTCTCAATTAATTTTTCTACATCTTGTTTTGTATCAGGAACATTTAAATCCGCTTCTAATGTATTTTGAACATTTTTTAATGATTTCATAATACTAACATTCATATGATTTTGATTAAATTCCATAAAAAAATCCCTCCATGCCTTTTTATCATTTTATTCAGGCATAGAGAGATTTATTCCTTGAAGCATTGATCCATCACATTATGAACAAAGCATCATTCTCACATCTTTTGTAATAATATCTTGATAGCTAAAACTAACCATTTTCGGAAATGTCCTCTCTTCTTCTTTATGAGAAATAATTTCCACTAAAAAAAGATTTGGATAAGCTTCTTTAATAATACCTTCTGTAATAACAAATTTTTGACGACCCTTATTGGCACTAATTTTTATTTTACTACCAATATGTCGATTAACGGACTGCCGAATTCTTATAATATCTGTTTGTGTCATTTTATCACCTCGATCGTACACTGTATACAGTTTACCACGATAGTAAATTTTTGTCAAATCACACTAATTTTTTAAAATTTTAAAATTCTAATTTTTTAATGTGTAAAAGTATACTATCGAAACGAAATCGTCTTATCAAGGTTTTGAATTTTTACAACAATGTAAGGATAAGAAACGCCTTCCTTTTCCTCTTCTGGATTGGGACCTTTTAACGTTGTTTTGAATACAACTACATTTTCTAACTCATAAAGTGCTTTTACTTGTATGCTATATCCACCCATGGTCTGCTGTCCATATCCTGTGGCAATATAAGTATATTCCTTTGTCTGATAGGATAATTTAAAAGGCTTTTCTTTTTTTTCTTCGATTAATTGCTTTAATTCTTTTGGAAGATTTTCGTCATGGCAAACGGTAAAATCAATGGTTACTTCCTCTTGTATCTCCTCTTTTTCTTTGCTAGGCATACATCCAGAAAACAAGCATATACCGCTCAAAAAAAGACATACCATAACCAGTTTGATTCTCCCTCGTTTTTTCCTACACATATACCTCTCCCTCGGTATATCGATACCACTATTCCTTACTTGTAGTATATGCCAAACATTGGAATCCTATACATAAAACTGTATTCTTCAACAAAAAAAAGGCCCGTTACCTGTACAAAACAAAGTACACGAGCCTTTTCCATAGTAAAAATTTCTTATCTGTTAGTTGCTCGATAAGTTTCTTCTACAATTCGTTCCACAGCATTTAAAATATTTTCATATCCTGTACAACGACAAAGGTGACCAGAAATCAATTTTCTAAGTTCTTCCCTACTGTATCTCTTTCCTGTTCCTACAATTTCAACAGCAGACATAATAAGCCCTGGGGTACAAAATCCACATTGAACGGCTGCTTCCTCTATAAATGCCTTTTGAATGGGACTAAGTTCTCCATCTTCTCCTTTTAATCCTTCTACCGTTAAAATATGTTTTCCTTTGGCACACATCGTTAAATAAATACAAGAGTCAACGGCTTCTCCATCTACTAATACAGTACAAGCACCACACTCTCCCACTTCACACCCTTTTTTTACACTTGTTAAATGTAAACGATTTCTAAGGGTTTCCAATAACGATTCTCTTTCATCCACTGCAACTTCTACTTCTTTTCCATTCACTGTCATAGATACAATATTAAGCATGAATTTCACCTCCCGCAAGCGTTACCGCTTTTCTAAATGCTCGTTTGCTCATCTCTTCAATCAATTGCAAACGAAACTCTTTTGAGGCTCTCCAACTGGATCTTGGATTCACTTCTGCTAATACTCCTTTTCCAATAATCGTAACTACTCGTTCATTGAGCCCCATACCAGCAACTAATTCCTCTAAATTCGGACAGCGAAGAGGCGTTGGACCTGCCACACCAAATGCCACACGAAACTCTTCAATCGTTTCCTTATCCTCACTTAGTTTTACTGCAACTGCACAGCCTAAGGTAGCAATTTCCATTGCATTTCGTTTCCCATATTTAATATAATGGCCATAAAATTTCTCATACTCTTTTTTTGCAATTCGAATAGAAACTAATAATTCATCTTGCTCCCGAACCGTCTGCCCTGCTCCTACATACCACTGATCCATTGGGACATATCGAGTTCCTCGTTTGCTCCTTAGCTCCATTACCGCATTAAAAACAAAAAGGGAAGAGGCGCTGTCTGCACTCGTTACCCCATTGCAGATATTTCCTCCGATGGTTCCCATATTCCGAATCTGTGGACCTCCTACTTCATCCACTGCCTCACCGAGCATTGGGACATAAGTTTGAATAATTTCATTGTTTGTAATATGAGAAAACACCGTTCCTGCTCCAATGACAATCGTTCCATCTTCTTCCATATGAATTCCTTTTAACTCTTTGATCTCATGAATATTGATAAGAGTTGCATCTTCTAATTTTCCTTCTCTAATTTTAATGAGAACATCCGTACCGCCTGAAATAATCTCTGCCCCCTTGTTCTCTTCTAATAGTTCTAGTGCCTCTTCGATTGAATGTGGCAAATACATTTGTTTAAAATCATACATAACATGCCCTCCCATTGTTTTTTCTATCTTCTTATTTATTCTTGAATGAGTCCCTCTTCCATAAAACGCAACACTAATTTTTCTGGATTTAAAGGAAGGCTATCAAAGGCGACGCCTGTAGCGTGTAACACTGCATTTCGAATCGCTGGCGCTGGAGAAATGGCAGGTGGTTCTCCTAATGATTTATTGCCATAAGGTGCCGTTTTATCATAAGTTTCCACAAATTCCACGCGAAGTTCTGGCGTATCCATAGCCGTAGGCATTTTATAATCCAGCAAATTGTTATTAAGAGGTTTTCCTTTTTCATTATAAAGAAGTTCCTCTCCTAACACATAACCAAGAGACATACTCATTCCTCCATGTACCTGTGCTTTTGCAAGGGTTGGATTGATTAATGTTCCACTGTCATGAACGTTTATAATATCGATAATTTCAATTTTTCCGTATGGAATATCCACTTCTACTTCTACGAAAGTCGCTCCAAAAGAAAACGTATTGCTTTTACATTGACTGGTGGCTTCTGCCGTAATATGCTCAGAACGCTCTAAACTATAAAAAGCTTCTAACGCTAAATCCGCCACAGATAATAGAATTTCTCCTGTTTCTTTTTTTACGATCTGATTCTCACAAATGTCCATCGCATCCTTTGGATATTTTGTTTTCCATTCGGCATAAGATAATATTTTATCTTTTAATAGTTCTCCTGTCTTTTTCACAGCCATTCCGCTTACATATGTCTGTCTTGATGCATATGCACCTGTATCAAATGGAGTGACATCCGTATCTTGCATGGAAATAACGTGAATCTTCTCTTCGGTAATTCCTGTTGTTTCTGCTGCCATCTGGGCAAAAACAGTATCCGCTCCTTGCCCAATCTCTGTAGCCCCCATCTGTAACTGAATCGAACCATCTTGATTTAATACCATACGACAAGAAGATGTTTCTAAAGAAATTGGATAAACCCCTGTTTTATAACAAAAAATGGCCATACCAACCCCTCTTCTCTTATCGCCTGTTTGATTTTTATAAGCCTCCCTTTTTTCTTCCCAATGAATGTATTGTCTTCCTTTTTCGATACATTCTAGTAAGCCAAAACTTGTGCCTCCAAAACCAAGATGCGGATCGACATAATCAGATTTCATACAGTTTTTCAAACGAAACTCTAACGGATCCATAGAAATTGCATAGGCTAAATCATCGATCAATGCCTCCGTAACAAAATCTCCTTGTGGAATCCCATACGCACGCATAGCCCCTGCCGTAATGCAGTTTGTATAGACCGTATAGCTTTCGGATTCTAACACTTTTTCATCTTGATACAGCTGTTTAAATACATTGGCTCCGTTAGCAGCAATGGCATGCCCATGAGATGCATATGCTCCTTGATTGGAATACGCTTTAAAATCCCTTGCAACAAGCGTCCCATCTTTTCTCACTGCTCCTTTTATTTTATACTTGATTCCATGCCGTGTTCTTGTACAACCAAGTGTTTCCTCTCTTGTCAATTCTAGTTTTACTGGGCGTCCTCCCACTTTTGTACAAATAAAAGCGTTTAATGGCTCATATAACACATCTTGTTTATTTCCAAAGCCTCCACCAATATATGGTTTTATGACACGGACTTTTCCCCAAGGAATTCCTAACGCTTGACCAATGACTCTCCTTACAATATGAGGAATCTGTGTGGAACTTACTACAACGATACGATCTTGCTCCATATAGGCAAAGGAATGTGCTACTTCCATATGGCAATGCTGTACTGGTTGTGTACTATATTCTTTTTCTAATAAAATAAGACCTTCTTCTTTTATTGCTTCTTCATAACTCCCTTCTCCAATCTGAAAGGAAGAATGTCCAAGCACATTGTTTGGATATTCTTTATGTAAAATAGAAACTCCTTCTTTCATAGCCTCTTCTGGATCGAGCACAGGTTCCAACTCTTCATATTCCACTTTAATACGACGTAACGCCCGATTTGCTGCAATATCATTTTCTGCCACCACAACTGCAATATCATCCCCATAATAGCGAACTCTTTCATTTAATAGTTTTCGATCCGCAATATCTTGATGAGATTTTTCCGTAGACCATGGATGCCCTGGCGTCGGAAATGGAATGTCTGGCACCTCAAAACAGGTAATAATTTTTACAACCCCTTTTACTTTTTTGGCTTCTTCTAAATCAAAACTTTTTACAATTCCATTGGCAATGGTACTATGTAAAACTTTAGCCACAAGGGCATTTTGAGGCTCTAAATCTGCCACATATTTTGCTTCTCCTGTCACTTTTAAAACAGCATCTACTCTTGTTATATTTTTCCCAACTCCCATAAAATACCTCCATTCTTGCTTATTTATCTTTCCTCTTATTTCGGTTTTAAAAAGATTTCCCTTTTAAAAACCACCTCTTGAAATATAAGAATTCTCTTCTTTCTTATATTTCAACAAGCGATTTTTTATTAAAGGGAAACGGGAATATCCCGCCTCCCTTCTTCTCATTTAATAAAATGATATGATTTATTACCATCCATAAATCCGATTTCCCTATTATCTATCACGAATTCTTAGGAATGATCACTAAATCATAATATATTTTAATACGAATAAAATCGCTAAAATATACATTAAAATTGTTATTTTCTTTTCTTTTACTTTTCCTGTAATCACATTTAATACAACATAAGAAATAATTCCAAAAGCAATTCCTTCTGAAATACTAGATGTGAGTGGCATACCAATAATACAAAGAAATGCTGGTAATCCTTCTGTTACATCTTCAAAATTAATCTTTACGACAGAACTCATCATCATAAATCCAACAACGATTAGTGCTGGTGCCGTAGCAAAAGATGGAATTGCCAAAAAGATTGGAGATAAGAATAAAGAAATCCCGAATAAAATAGCTGCTACTACGCCAGTTAAGCCTGTTCTTCCACCTTCTGCAACTCCTGCTGTACTTTCTACGAAAGTCGTTGTTGTAGAAGTTCCTAAAATAGCTCCAATGGATGTTCCAATGGCATCTGCAAGCAACGCTCCACGGATTTTTGGAAGTCTTCCATCTTTGTCAAGCATATTCGCTTTTGATGCAACACCGATTAATGTTCCAAGGGTATCAAATAAATCTACAAATAAAAAGGCAAATACCACTACAATAAACTCTACTGAGAACATTCCTGTTCCAAAATGCATTTTTCCAAACGTTGGTGCTAGAGATGGAATTCCAAATCCACCTGAAAAATCAGGAATTAAACTTCCCATTCCAAGCTCTTCATTTGGAATGTAAACGCCAATTACTTGTAAGAAAATTCCGATCCCCCATGTAATTAAAATTCCCCATAAAATATTTCCTTTTACATTTTTTATAAGGAAGATTGCCGTAATAATAATACCTAAAAATGCTAATAATGCCCCAATTCCTGTTGAATGGATTTCCCCAGAAGCAATGGCATCTTTAAAGGAATAAACAGCTACATAAGTGCTATTATCTGGTACAACCAAATTGGCATTTTTTAATCCTAAAAAGGTAATAAATAATCCAATTCCTGTTGTTACTGCATATTTTAATGTCATAGGAATCGCATTAAAAATCGCTTCACGAACACTTGTCATAGAAAGAATAATAAATACAATTCCTTCGATAAATACAGCAGCTAATGCCACTTCCCAAGGGTATCCCATATTCCCACATACAGTATAAGCAAAATAGGCATTTAATCCCATTCCTGGTGCTAATACAAATGGATAGTTAGCAAATACAACCATTAAAAGTGTTCCTACTAAAGCTGCAAGAGCGGTTGCTGTAAATACAGCTCCTGAATCCATCCCTGCATCTTTTAAAATACTAGGGTTTACTGCTAAAATATATGCCATTGCCATAAAGGTTGTAATTCCTGCAATGACCTCAGTTTTTACATCTGTCTTATGCTCTTTTAGATGAAATACGCGTTCTAAAAACTCCATGTTTCTCTCCTTCATTTGTTTTCACTTCTTATGGAGTCTTGTATTTTTCTCTACTTATAAATCCGATTACCTGCTACATACTTTTCATAGATATTTCGATCATCAGAAAGATAAATCATGCGTTCCAAACGATTTCTAGTTGTCAATGGTTGTGGGTGTTTTAAATTTGTATCATCAAGCACCACTGCATCAAATTCATACCCTTCTTCTAAACTTCCCACCTTACCAAAAAATGCTCCTCCTCCCTTTGTTCCAAGATAAAATACTTCTTCAATCGTCAATGGCTTTTGATCTGGATTTCCTAAGCAATAACGCAACTTTGATACTTGAATGGCTTCCGCCATCGTCTGGAATAAAGAAAGATCATGTCCTCCTGCTACATCAGTTCCAAGTCCAACTAAATTTCCCTCTTCTAAATAAGTGCGGATTGGCGCAATGCCAGAAGATAAATTCGTATTTGACTGTGGACAATGAGCAACGAAGACGCCTCTCTTTCTCATTAACATTCGTTCTTCCTCATCGGAATGAACACAATGTGCCATAATTGTCTTTCCATAGGCACCGAACATTCCCCGATGATCATAAGCTTCTCCATAGGATTTTGCATCAGGACAAAGTTCTCTTACCCATGCAATCTCACTTTTATTCTCAGAAAGATGAGATTGAGCTGGAAGACCTGTCTCTTTTTGAATCTCTGCGAGTCCTCTCATCAACTCATCGGTACAGCTTGGAATAAAACGAGGAGTTAAAATTGGCTTTGTTCGATGATATCGGTTTTCACACTGTTTTAACCAATGTTTTGTATCCTCAATTGACTGTTTTGCCTCGGTTTCACAGAGGGATTCTATGCTATTCCGATCCATATTTACCTTTCCAACATAACAAGCAAGTCCACTTTCTTCTAACAAATCCATTAAAAATAAAGTAGCTGGTGTATGGAGTGTTGCAAAAATACAAGCTCTTGTAGTCGCTCCTTTTTTTAAAGCGTCTACGAATATAGTATACGCTATTTTTGCATAATTGAGATCCCCATATTTTGATTCTTCTTTAAAAGTGTAAGTATTTAACCAATCTAATAGCTCCATATCCATTCCAATTGAGCGAAATGCATATTGAGGAGCATGAAGATGCAAGTCAACAAGCCCTGGAATGATCAAACGATCCCCCATATCTCGCACTTCTATCTGTTCATATTGCTCTGGAAGCTCTTTAAATATTCCCTTTGAAATTCCATTTTCACAAATTACATAGGAATTTTCTTCTATCTTCAACTTATCTTTTGTCTCACTTGTAATAATCGTTCCTTTTAATGCAAATGTATTCATAAACAATTCCTTTCTTATAACAAAAAAACTACCGCAATGGCTAAACTATAAATTTCCCCAAAAGAAAACTTATAGTCAACTATTACGGTAGTTGGTAGAAACGTTCATCCAATTATGAACCTATATAAGCTATATAAAAACCATATGGAATCATTGTCGTTTTGTCTTTTTTCTTTTTCATTCTTTCCACAATTTATCCTGTGGATTCCTTTTTATTTTACAATAAATGTTTCACCTTTGTCAATTAAAACTGTATTTTTTCTCTAAAGATGTGAAAAAGGCCGTTCCAAACCAAATCATTTCTACAAGATAGAATCGTTATGATTTTCATCATTTTTCTACCCTACGAAACTTTTTGATTTTGTAACAGCCTTTTTCTTGTACTATTCCTTCCTTGGACTAATACAATTCTCTTACTTCTCTTCCTTTCCGCATTTAAAAGAAGAGAAGGATTCATGAGAAATAGATTGAAATCTCTCATTCATAGATTATATCAACTAATCAATCAAAAATCAACTTATATCCTTTCCCACTCTTCCATTACCATATAGACTCTATTAATAAAATAGAAAATACAGAAAGCAAAAGCTTCCTGCATTTTCTACCTCATCGCTGTTATTCTTCTATCTCTGCACACATTTCTTCAGCAGATTCTTGATTCATGGCCCAAAATGGTAACGTACCGATCATGGCTCCGATAATAGCTGGTATAATCCATCCAAATCCTAAACTATAAAATGGAATCTGCTTACAAAGAGTTGTTATCACACCTAATGAAATATCCGCTTTTTCTAATCCATTTACAAAGGCGATGCAAAATGCAAAGGCCATAGCAAGCACATATACCATTCTGCGATGTGCAATATATCGTTTTATAAAAGATAATACAATTAAAACGATAGTAACTGGATATATCATCATTAAAATCGGTGTAGAAATCTTAACTAACTGTGTTACTCCAATATTACTAATTATAAAACTAAATACACATACAATCCCTGTTATTTTCTTATAAGAAATATTTGGAAAAATCTCATGAAAATAATCAGAAAAAGAAGTTGTAAGTCCAACAGAAGTAGTCATACAAGCTAGGAAAACGGCTCCTCCTAAAATGATTCCTCCTACATCACCAATAACCTCACTTGTAACCGCATGTAATAATGCTCCTCCATTTTCAAATGTTGTCATTGTAATCGCACCGATGTAAGTGAGCATATAATATACAATTGCTAAAATAGCAGCAGCACCAATTCCACAAAGAATCGTATATTTCACAATCCCTTTTTCATTTTTAATACCAAATCCGCTTACCGCATTGATAATAATAATAGCAAATACAAGTCCTGCTGGGCCATCTAATGCATTATACCCTTCAATCATACCTTGAAAAAGAGGAATGGTAGCATAAGCTCCTTGTGGTTCTCCAATACTTCCTAACTGGACAGCATCTCCACTTGTACTTCCTTTTATTAAACAAGCAATAAAAATACTTGTAATACTAATTAATAAAATTGGTGTTAAATATTTTCCGATCACATCAACAACTTTACTTGGATTACTACTTAAACGATAAGTTAAAAGAAAAAAGATCGCTGTAATAATAAGCGAATAGATCCAAGCAGAATCCTTTGGTACATAAGGAGAAATAGCCAATTCAAAAGACACACTTCCTGTTCTTGGTAAAGCAAAGAGAGGTCCAATTAATAAATAAATGCCCACTGAAAAACACAATGCAAATTTCTTACTTACCAAATTTCCTAGATCACTGATCTCTGTTCCTACTAACACAACTGCGATAATACCGAGTAACGCGATTCCTGCATCTGTTAATATAAATCCTATTAAAGCGCTCACATAATTTTTTCCCGCCATTTGTCCCATAGCTGGCGGAAAAATCATATTTCCCGCTCCAAAGAATACAGCAAATAAGGTAAGCGTTACCGATAGTATTTGTCGTATTTTTAATTTTTCCATATTTTATAATGCTCCTTTTATTTCTAAAAATTCTCCTCTAGCATATGAAATATATTTTTTCATTTGCGTGGAAGTTATCTTCTCATTATTTTTGCTTGATTTGAATTTCCATAGTTCTCCCTCTATCCACACTGTAGTGATAGACGCTCATATCCTTTTAGCCTACTTTCATATTCCCTCTACTTATGAAGCTTAAAAACACGATTCTTTCTTTTTACTATAACCTCCTTTTTCTAATTTATCCCACATTCTTCTAACTATAGCATAGAACAATTGCCTTTTTCAACACTAGAATCTACCAAATTCTCCATCTTTTGTCGCCTTCTGTTAAAATTCGATACTTATATTGCTATAGATACAGCCTATTTCCAATAATAGAGCATGTATATAAACAATGTGATAGGATGACTCGCTTTTCGGGGAATTTCCTATCACATAAAAAACCATTTCTTTTGATATGTTCTTGAAAATCAAAAGAAATGGTTTTCTTAAAATTCTTTTATTCTATTTATCTGAGCCTATTCATTTTATACTTCTTTTACAATTTCTAATTGCTCTTCACTCTTATCTTCTTCTAATTTTGAAGTACAGTGTGGACAACGAGTGGCATCAATAGCAATGCTGCTCTTACAAAATGGACATACTTTTGTGGTTGGAGTTTCTTCTTCTACCTCTTTTTGCTTTCGTAACAACTTTGTATTTAATATATTTAATACTTTTATTAAGCAAAAAATAACAAAAGCGGTTATAAAGAAATTAATGACAGCTGTTATAAAATTTCCATAATACAACACAGGAGCATTATCACTAGTCCCTAATGCGATTTTCAAATTGGAAAAGTCAGTTCCTCCAAAAATACCTAGAATCGGAGTCAAAATATCTTTATTTAAAGAAGTTGCAATGGAAGTAAAAGCTCCACCAATAATGACACCGACTGCCATATCCATAACATTGCCACGCATAATAAATTTTTTAAATTCATTGATAAATGCACTTTCTCTCTTCATTATTTTTCTCCTTCCTAATAATCCTTTCTATCAATCCACAATACGGTTAACGATGACGCTTTCTCCTCACCACTGTTCTTTATTGACAAAAATGTTATAAAATATTTGTATGACTTGTTGCTTTAAGTAGTTAAAACCTAGTTTATAAAGGATTTTCTACCTATTTTAACAAAATAATACTAATTTTACATAAAGGAAGAAAAAAGATCAACTAAAATCTATTAATATAGGTATGGGAATTTTTTCATCTATGATGTCGTTAGAATTTAGGAACAAGAAAGACGCTTTATAAACTTATGCAAAAATAGTTTCTGCCTCGTTGCCTTCGCGGAAATAAAAAAGGACTCTATATAAGAATCCTTCAAAGCATTAAATAAAAATTAAATTAAGTAAGTTTGCAACAATTGATACTACAACGAATCCATAAGAAATATTTAATTGTTTATCAGATTTAGCAGTCATATGTAATAATAAACCAATTACACTCAATACTCCAATTCCCCAAGCAATTACTTGACTAGATATAAAGTTGGATGGAAGGCTTGTTGCTTTTACTCCTGCTAGTAAAATTCCCCAAACTGCTAAGAAATATAAGAGGCCCTTTCTCTTATTTGGAAATGCACATAATGCTACAATTCCTCCACCACTGATTATTGTTGCTCCTATTGTTATTAAACCAAGTATTCCAAGTGCCATATTTTTTTCCTCTCTTTCTTTTTTCTCTCTTTTTGTTATGTACTTAATTTATCATGAATTTCTAAATAAATTTAAGAGGAAATTGTAAAGAATTCTAAAGACGAGCGTTATTTTTCTAAATCCTACGGAATGAATTTTATTTTAATCATAAAGTTTCACCTACCTTCTTATCTAAGCATAGAATAATTTGAGGTGATAAATCATGAAATCTTATTATAATGATGGTTCTTGTTGTACTAATTTTGATCAAGGACCAAATCCATTTGTTACAAATCTTTGCAGTCATACAATTCAAAATAACAATTTTCGTACCGCACTTTGGACAGGAATGGACTTACAACTAACACTTATGTCTATTCCTCGCCACTCTGAAATTGGCCTAGAAATTCATTGCGATAACGACCAATTTCTTTATGTTGAATCAGGATTAGGAAATATGATGATGGGAAATTGTAAGGAACATCTTGACTACCAATGCAGAGTTTCTACAGGCTCTGGAATTTTTATTCCAGCAAATACTTGGCATAACCTTATAAATATTGGAAACTGTGATCTAAAATTGTTTTCTATTTATGCACCACCACAACACCCATTTGGAACAATTCATCGTACAAAGTGTGATTCTGATAAAGCACATCATTAATTTTTATATTTCTTTCCAACCTAATATCAAAAAAGAGGAAGTGACTATAATAAATCACTCCTCTTTTTCCTTTTAATCTTATAAGAATTGCTTATTTTTCTTCACAAAAAACATATTTTTTTAGTCGTTCAAATGCTTCTTGCACTCTAGAAAGGGGAAGTGCTAAATTCATTCGAATTGCATATTCTCCGTGGAACATTCTTCCATCTTGTACTGCAACTCCTACTTCCCATGCTCTCTTTTCTAGTTCATCCATTGTTATATTGTGTTCTTTACACCATTTCTCACAATCAATAAAAAGCATATAAGTTCCTTGTGGTTTTGATACTTCAACTCCTTTAAAATGGGTTTTTATATAATCACAAGCATATTCAACATTTCCTTTAATCACTTCACATAGTTCTTCTACCCATTCATATCCTTCTTGTTTATAAGCCCCAATTAAAGCATGCATGCTTAAAACATTCATATCATTATAATGGCATAAAGAAGATTCTTTTTCCACACGATCTCGAATCCATGTATTATAAATAATATGGTAACTTCCAATTAACCCTGCTAAATTAAAAGTTTTACTTGGAGCGTATAAAGCAACCGTTCTCATACGAGCATCTTCACTTACTGATTGTGTTGGAATATGCTGGTACTCTGGCAATATAATATCTGACCAAATTTCATCAGATATAACATAGACATCATACTTTTTATAAAGTTCCATTGCCTTTTCAATTTCCCATCTTTCCCAAACACGTCCACAAGGATTATGAGGAGAACAGAAAATAGCAGCATGAATTTTTTCGGTTTTTAATTTTTGTTCCATATCTTCATAATCCATACGCCATACATTATTTTCGTCTTTCTTTAAAGGAGTTAACACCATATTATATCCATTATTTGTTAAACTATTTGTGAATCCAATGTAGGTTGGTGTATGAACTAGAACTTTATCCCCTTTGGAACAAAATACATTAAGAGCGCTAATAACACCACCTAACACTCCATTTTCATATCCAATACATTCTTTTGTCAAGCCTGTCACTTTATTTTGTGTTTCTTGCCACTTAATAATGGAATCATAATATTCTTCTGTAGCATTAAAATAACCATATGCTGGATGTTCCACACGCTTTATAATTTCTTCTTGAATTGTAGGCACTGTAGGAAAATTCATATCCGCAACCCACATCGGAATAATATCAAATCCTTCCTTTGGAAGTTCTGGAGCAAACCCTGGCATTGTTCCTAATCCGTCAATCGCAATTGAATCTTTTCCCTTTCTGTCCATAATACTAGTAAAATCATACTTCATATTTCTCTACCTCCAAAAATTCATGTGTTTTTCTTATTTATCAGCTTTTTTAATGATGAATTGTTATCTTTTCTTTTTATCTCCTATGTATTTTATCTTCTCTTTTTCTGAAATACATTTTTATATTATTAGGTTAATTTTTAAGTAGATTAACTATTTGTCTATAACATCCTGTAAAACCTTGAAGCATATATTAATATTTGCAATATGTATGTTATCTATAGTTTAATGAATCATCCTCATATTAATCACTTCAATGATTCTAATTTTTTACTCTCTTCTACATCAAGCTGAAAAGTGGCATTTATTTTCTTCTGTATATTGATATATAGTTGTAATTCTTCTTCTGTAAATTCATCTAATTCATGATAAGTTCTATCATAACATGCATTTTCAAATTGCTGATGATTTTTATAAATCTCATTTCCTTCTTCTGTTAAATACAAATTATAAACTCGATTATTTTCATCATTCCTACTTTGCATAACCCAGCCTTTTTTCTTCAATTTACGAATTAATTGAGAAGAGGCACTGCTTGTCTTATGAAATTTTTTAGAAATTTCAGATGCTGTGATACCAGGATTATTCCCAATCATTTTTATCATTTGAGATTCTGCTTGGAATAAAATAACACCATTATAATCATGTAATAATGCATCATATTCTTCTGTCAATTCACATCCCCGATCAAATTCATCGATTAACTCGCAAAACAATTGATACCGTTTCTTTCTCATCCTAATACTTCCTTTTATATTGTTTTTACTTCAATTATCTATCACTTCTAGAGCTATGTCAATATCATGGGTATATTTTGTCTTAGATAGCTATATTAATTTTCACAATAGAAAAGGTTGCGATTGAGTAGTATTCTCATACAATATGTGGCTATCAATATCTGCTTGAATACAACTTCCTATAAACGATAAGAAGCACGCTATACTAGCTTCTCACATCCACAGACACTAGCCATATATGAGCATAAATACTCCCACATAGTTCGTTATCTTCCCGTAAATAAAAAAACTCCCATTAAAGAATTTCTTCCTTAATGGGAGTTGAAAAATATGAATTATTCTGCTATAACATTCGTAGCCTGCATACCACGATTACCTTTTGTAATTTCAAATTGAACTTTTTGTCCATCTTCTAATGATTTAAATCCTTCTGAAGCGATTCCAGAAAAATGTACGAATACATCTTCTCCATTGCTTTCATTTGTAATAAATCCAAATCCTTTTTCTTTGTTAAACCATTTTACTGTACCTTTATTCATGAAAGATACCTCCAATTATATTATTTTACTTTAAACGCTGAGGTTCCTTACATGAAAACTATGAAAAATACTCGATTCGAGTTTCTTACATTGGCAAACAATGGTTATATAAAAATATTGCTATCCTTACATCCCTTGTAGCCTTGGCGTAGCTCAAAGAAACATATAAAAAAACACATCCATTGTAATTCATTCAGTGAAAATGATTTACAATACATGTGAACCAATTAAACATTTAAAATACTTTTTATAGTATAACACGGTATATTCGTCTTGTCAAGAATTATTTTTCATCTATATTATCATATCCTACCACATAAAAATAGGAGCTCAAGTCGTCCTTTTACTTGAGCTCCTAATATAAAAACATAGTCTCTTATTTATTTTTATTTTATTTTTTTAACACCTTTTTTGAAAGTACAAATTCTACTAATTATCAAATTAACAAAAATGAACTTTCATGATTAAGATTCCTTCTTATAGCTTTCTACTTCTAGAATCTCACAAGCATTTTCTATCCGTTCCTTCGATGGTGGTAAAATACCTTCTAATGAATAAGGAATTCCTAACTGCTCCCATTTAAACGTTCCCATTGTATGATAAGGAAGAACTTCCACACGTTGTACATTGGTAAGTGTTTTTAAAAATGTAGCAAGAGTTTTTAAATCTTCATCATAATCGCTGCGCTCTGGAACAAGTACATGTCGAATCCAAACTGGTTTTCCTATCTCTGACAAGTACTTTGCCATATCAATAATATTTTCATTTTTAACTCCTGTAAGAATTCTATGCTTTTCTTGATCCATTTCTTTGATATCCAAAAGAATCAGCTCGGTTACTTCTATTAATTCTTGAAATTTTCCAAAAAAGGGCTCTTCCCTTGTAAATGGATTGCCAGCCGTATCAAGTACTGTATGCACATTCTTTGCTTTTGCTTTCTTAAAAAATTCAATTAGAAAGTCGATTTGGAGCAAAGGTTCTCCACCACTAACGGTAATTCCACCTTTTTCTCCCCAATAACTTTTATATCTAAGTGCTTTTTCTAAAAGCTCATCGGCTGTATATTCTTGTCCTTCTGCCATCTTCCACGTATCAGGATTATGACAAAACTGACATCTCATATGACAACCTTGCATAAAAATGACATATCGTACTCCTGGGCCATCCACCGAACCAAAACTTTCTAAAGAATGTACATACCCTTTCATGGCTTTACATCCTATTGTGGCAAGTTCTAGAAATAACGTCTAACTGTTGTTCTTTTGTTAAATCAATAAATTTCACTGCATATCCTGATACACGAATTGTAAAGTTGGCATATTCTTCTTTTTCAGGGTGTTCCATAGCATCAATTAATTTTTCCACACCAAATACATTGACATTTAAGTGATGAGCCCCTTGATCAAAGTATCCATCCATAATCTGAACAAGATTGTTTTTCTGTTCTTCTTCATCATGACCAAGAGCACTTGGACTGATTGTCTGTGTATTAGAGATTCCATCTAATGCATATTCATATGGAAGTTTTGCTACAGAATTTAAGGATGCTAATAAACCATTTTCTTCTGCTCCATAACTTGGATTTGCTCCTGGTGCCAATGGAGTTCCTGCTCTTCTTCCATCTGGCATATTTCCAGTTGCTTTTCCATATACAACATTGGATGTGATCGTAAGAATGGATGTGGTTGGCTCTGAATTTCTATAAGTATGTCTTTTCTTAATCTTTTCAAGGAATGTCTTTAATAACCAAACAGCAATGTCATCTGCTCTATCATCATCATTTCCATATTTCGGGAATGTTCCTGTTGTCTCAAAGTCCATAATCATTCCATCTTCATCACGAATTGGTTTTACTTTTGCATATTTAATTGCACTTAAAGAATCAACAACATGAGAAAAACCAGCAATACCAGTTGCAAATGTGCGTCTTACATCGGTATCGATTAATGCCATCAATGCTGATTCATAGTAATATTTATCATGCATATAGTGGATTAAATTTAATGTATTCACATACAATCCAGCTAACCAGTCCATCATAATATCAAACTTATGCATCACTTCATCATAGTCTAAGTATTCAGAAGTAATTGGAGCAATTTCTGGTCCTACTTGCTCTTTTGTCTTCATATCGCGTCCACCAGTCATAGAATAAAGAAGACATTTTGCAAGGTTTGCACGAGCTCCAAAGAACTGCATTTCTTTTCCAGTCTGTGTTGCAGATACACAACAGCAAATAGAATAATCATCACCCCAAACTGGACGCATGACATCATCATTTTCATACTGAACAGAGCTTGTTCGAACAGAAATTACTGCTGCATATTTTTTGAAGTTTTCTGGTAAATGAGAAGAATATAAAACAGTCAGGTTTGGTTCTGGTGAAGGTCCCATATTTTCTAATGTGTGAAGGAAACGATAGTCAGTCTTTGTAACCATGTGACGACCATCAACACCAATACCCGCTACCTCTAATGTTGCCCAAACTGGATCTCCTGAGAAAAGCTGATTATAAGATGGAATTCTTCCGAATTTCACCATACGGCATTTCATAACAAAATGATCGATTAATTCTTGTGCTTCTTCCTCTGTCAATGTTCCATTCTTTAAATCTCTTTCGATATAAATATCAAGGAATGTAGAAATACGACCAACGCTCATAGCCGCTCCATTTTGTGTTTTAATGGCTGCTAAATATCCAAAGTATAACCATTGCACGGCTTCTTTTGCATTTTTTGCTGGAAGAGAAATATCATAACCATAGATCTTTCCAAGTTCTTTCATCTCTTTTAATGCACGAATCTGTTCTGCAATTTCTTCACGAAGACGAATCACTTCGTCAAACATTGTTCCATCGCCACAATTTAATAAATCTTTTTGTTTCTCTTCAATTAAGAAGTCAATTCCATATAAGGCAATTCTTCTATAATCACCTACGATTCTACCTCTACCATAAGTATCTGGAAGCCCTGTAATAATGTGATTATGTCTTGCTTTTAACATCTCAGGTGTATAAGCATCAAATACTGCTTGATTGTGTGTTTTATGATATTCTGTAAAAATCTTATGAAGTTCAGGATCTACCTCATATCCATAAGTATTACAAGCCTGTTCTGCTGTCCGAATACCACCAAAAGGCATAAACGCTCTTTTTAAAGGCTTATCTGTCTGCAATCCTACTACTTGCTCTAAATCTTTCATTTCCTCTTTAATATAAGCGGCTGGATAAGCAGTAATTTTAGAAACAACCTTTGTTTCCATATCAAGAACGCCACCTTTTGCACGTTCTTCTTTTTGGAGTTTTTGTAATTCTCCCCAAAGTTTATCGGTCGCTTCTGTTGGGCCAGCTAAAAATTCCTCATCTCCATTATATTGTGTATAGTTATGTTGAATGAAGTCACGCATATCAACTTCTGTTTTCCACTTTCTTCCTTCAAAACCTTTCCATGCTTCATATTGTGCCATTATAAAACCACCTTTCTAAAAAATCTAAATGTTTTATAAGTTATATTCCTAAATATAGCTATTGTTCTAACCGGAATGTGTTTTTCCATAATTTGGTTAGTTTTGGCTAACTCTTTCGTAATCATACCACCAAGCAAAATAAATAGCAATGATTTTTTCTCTTGTTTTTATTTTTGTACATGAAAAAATTCATAAATAACATCGTGACAATGTCCCATCTACACTCTTTTTTCATCTAATTTTTTATTTCTAATCTATTATGCATTATTTTTCTAATTTAAGGAACTTCCTAATAATGAATAAAAACCCAGTAAGAAAATACATCCTACTGGGTCCATAAATTTAGATTTATAAATAAGTTACAAATAACTACTCTTTTTATTATTTTGCTTTTTCTAATAAACTCGAAAACCTACTTAACTTCCCAACTTTTTTAACTCACCTTCTTTATAGCTTCTTCATTTCTTGTAACCATTAATCTATAATTTTTTAAATCCAATCTCACGCATTGCGAACTTTTGTTGCCACCTAGTACCAACTTCTAAAATAACTATCCTAATTTTATTCGTCTTTTTGCTCTCAAATGTCACGCTTTGTTTTTCTATCTCTTCTTGCTCCGTTTTCCAGCCAATTTCAAACACTTCTTCATTATTAGCAGAAGGATTGTTTATTGCTTCCCATCGTTGCATCTGTTCATTCCACACTTGTAATTTTACTTTATGAATTCCTTGAGAAGCCCCAAAATTGGTATAAAAATCTACTCCTCTTATTTCCACTTCTTTTTGAAAATCATAGGTGATAGCTACTTTTCCTTCTTTCATATTTTTTACTGTTGTTGCATCTGCCACAAACTCTCCACTTTTTCCGCTATCACTGCTATCTCCATCAAACAACAATTCTAAAGCATGATTGCTCTTTTCTACTAGACCTTCAGAAGAATAAGGAATAAAAACAGGATGAATTGTCATCGTCGTCTTTTGATGAACCGATGGTACATCTCCAACTTTTATCACTTCATGACCTGCTTTTAATTGTGCGATCTCTTCTTGTGTAATCTCTTCCCAAAATACAGGTTCTTGTGTTTCTATTCCATCATTCCATGTCACATGGACATAGGATTTTGTTCCCATCAGATTTTTTTCTGTATAAACACCTGTTTCTGTCTGATAAGTTTTCAATTTCACTTCATTTTGAGGAATTCTAACATCTTCTGAACGGATATTTGTCACTTTTAATTCGGACTTTGGAAGCGCTTTTTGCCCTTGTGGCAGTTTTTTATACACTCTTACATAGTCAATATCCATCGTATTCGGATATGGCATCCATTCCCAATTTCCTGTCCATGCCCCTTGCTGCCGTTTTTCATAAAGCGAAATCAATTGGATCATTGGATATTTAATATTCACATTCACTTCTGTATACTTTTCTCCATCCACATAGAAAATAATTTTATCTGGATAGTTTCCTGCTCCCGTTCCTTGTTGCCAATCAAACCCATACACATGATATTCATTATTAAAGTCTTTATTTGCAAACGTTTTGGCTACCGGTCTCCCATTAAAGACATTGCTATCATTCCATTCATGAACGGCTGGAGGTACTGTTTTATCATTCCTTCCAAGGACTTCAAAAATATCAATTTCTGCGCTTTCTTCTGGAACATCTTCAAATCCTAATAACCACCATGCACTATGACGAGCCGAACCAGATTGTCCCTTCATACGCATCTCATAGTATCCATACTGGTTAATATGTGTCAGTTGTGTATCCTCTGGATTTCTTACAATATTGTTTCGATTCCAATTATGAAGTCCATTTCTTTGTCCTGTTGTAAATCCACTAATTACCGTTGCCCCATCAAACTCAGGACACCAAGGTTTTGTTTCCTCATTAATTTGCAAACTCATAATTCCATCTTCCATTTTTCTTCCTTGTGTTTCTTCAAAGGTGGTGCTCCAAGAAGATAAGTAGCGATCCACCCATTTTGTAGTATCCAACTCAGAACCATCGAACTCTTCATCAAAAATCAAACGATATCCTTCCTTTTCTTTCTCATTTGCTGGTGTATGATGTCCAAATCTTGCCTGCAATACGAACTGATTTCCAAGCTTTTCACGCACATCACTCGGGATCTTTGAAAGATTTAAAGGGAAAATTCCCTCATATTTTGTTTCTTGACCACTCACACCCCAATACCAACCTAAAAAGTCGTATCCTTCCTTTATGGGGTTAGCAGGAACTTCCTCTTTTTGAATTGTATCAGAAAAAGTTCTTTTTAGCACACTTACTTCTTTCCCATCTACTTGAAACTTTACATCAATTTCTTTTTCATTTGTATCGTTTGTCATTGGTTCTTTCGTATCCTCTGTTTGTATTCTCGTTTCCCCAAATACATAATATCCACTTGGAACTGCTATTGCCATAGCAGTCGCCATACAGAATGCTACTAACCCTTTTTTTCTCATTTTATGCCTCCTTATACTTTCAACCTTTTACTGCACCTGCTACTACACCCTCAATAATTTGTTTTTGCATAATCAAGTAGAAAATAACTAATGGTAATGTTGTCATAACAAGCATTGGGAAAAAGGACGTCCAATCAGTAGAAAACGGTCCTACATTTTTATAAACTTGTTGAAGCAATACCTGCTTTTCTGGTGATTGCAAAAATAATAATGGTGTCATAAAATCGTTCCAAATCGCTAGAGTATCCAAAATTGCAACTGTTGATACAATTGGTTTTAGAAGTGGAAAAATAATTCTCCAATAACATTGGAAAGTACCACATCCATCAATTAATGCTGCTTCTTCCATTTCAATTGGAACAATATTAATAAAACCTCGCATCAAGAAAATAGAAAGAGGAAGATTAATACAAAATACATCCACTAAAATAACACCCATATGCGTATTCATTAAGTTTATACCAGAAATAATTTTATATAATGGAATAATAGAGATTTGGAATGGAATAATCAAACCTACCAAAAACACAGAATACATAAATTTAAAAATTTTTTTCTTACTTCTTGCAACAACATAAGCCGCCATTGATGCAAAAACAACTAATAATACAACAGAACATATTGTAATAATTAAGTTATTTTTTAGCGCCGGCCCATAATTCATCGCTTTGATAGCTTTTATGTAGTTATCAAATGTAAAATGAATAGGAAATCCTAATGGACTTGCTACTGCCTCCGCTGGGGTTTTAAATGTTGTAACTAATAGATAATAAATTGGAAGTAACATAATGAGCGTCACTGCCAGCAAAAAAATTCCATATCCTCCACGTTTAAATAGATTCTTTTTCTTCATGTCTGAATCGCTCCTTCCCATTTATTTAAGAAAAACGTAACTACTTTTGAGAACACAAATACAACAACAAAGAAAACAACGGCAAATGCGCAAGCATAAGCAGTTCTTCCACTATTAAATCCCTCTCGAATTAAAGTAGTCATAATCGTCTCTGTTGCATACCCGGGACCACCTTTTGTCATAACAAAAACGGCATCAAACATTTTCATACCACCAATTAAACTCATTAACACATTGAATGATGTAGCTGGATATAAAAGGGGAAGTGTCACCCTAAAAAACTTTTGAATTGCTGTTGCCCCATCAATATCTGCAGCTTCATAAAGAGAATCATCAATACTCTTTAAGTTGGCAATGTAGATTACCATAGACCACCCTGTCCATTGCCATACTTGGGTTGCCAATACAGAATACAATGCAATATGACTATTCCCTAGCCAGTTGACAGGTTTTCCTCCAAAAAATTGAATGATACTATTTAACAATCCTCCATCTGCTGATGTCATAATATATTGGAACAAATATCCCACCACCATAATACTTAAAACAGCTGGAAGGAAAGTAATCGCCTTTACAAACTTGGCTCCTTTTGTTTTTTTATTTAACAAAACCGCAAGTACAATTGCTAAGGCATTTTGAATGATTGTGATCAAAATAGCATAAACAACAGAGTGCTGAATTGCAGCAACCGTCTTTACATCTGAAAATAGCTTTTGGAAATTTCTTAGTCCAATAAATGTGATCTCTTGGCTATATACAGACCAGTTTGTCACACTATACATAAAACTCATAATGGTTGGAACGATAAATAATACGATAAATCCAACAAAAGCAGGAAGTATCATAAAAAAATACACTAGATTTTTTCTTTTATTATTCATATTTCTCCCGTCTTTCTTCAACTTCGTCTTGTTTTCTTCTTTTGCTACTTAATTGTTAGAAAAATTTCTTCCTATAAATGATAGGAAAAATGGTATGCCTAGACTTCAAGACATCCCATTTTCTATACAGGATCTTTTACCCTAATGTTTCTAACAAGTCTTTATTTGTTGTATCAGCATCTTTTAATGCTTGCTCTACAGTTTTTGTCCCTGCTAAAACTTCTTGCAAAGATTTTCCATATGCTTCTGTTACCGCATTTCCATTTGTCCACACCGCTGTCCAAGGTGCATATACATGACCTGCCTTAAAGGCTTCTTCACATTCTGTATAAATATCACCTAAATCAACCTCGACACCTTCCACAAAAGAACTTCCTGCATTATCTTTTACAAGTGCTTGCTGTGCTTCTTCTGTTGCTGTTAGCTCTAATACCTTTAATGCTTCTTCCACATGTTCTGATTTCGCATTAATACCAAAGGCAGAACCTGGACCTCCCACTAACCATCCTGGTTTATCTGCACTCTTGCCTGGGATTGGGAACATTCCAAAGTCAAGATCTGGATTTTTTTCTTTGATTGTATCCACTGCCCATGGTCCACATTCCCACATTGCTGCTTTTTCTGTTGCAAATTCATCCAATGCTTGATCATAGCTTAGCCCTAACATATCTTGTGTCAAATATCCTGACTCGATAAGCTTATACCATTCTTGTACCGCTGGTAACCAAGATTCTGCTAAAGAAGATTCTCCTTCATTAAACTTTTCATCAAATGTTTTATTTGCTTCATAAGAATAAAATTCATTATTAACAAGTGCAATACTCTGCTTCATCATCGGCTCATAGGACTGCGCTCCCATTGTCTGCGCTTTTATACCTTTATCTTGAAGCTTTTTATGTACTGCTAAAAATTCATCCCATGTCTTTGGAACTTCAATCCCATTATCTGCAAACATTTTCTTATTATAGAAAATTCCTTCATACCATGATTGTAATGGTGTTGCATAAACTTTTCCATTAACCGTATATGGTTGAAGTCCTGAATCGGTATATTTACTGATAAATTCTTGATCCGATAAATCCAATAAATAATTTGCATTTGCAAGAAGTCTTGTCTGTCCTCCAAGTTCTATGATATCTGGCCCTTCTCCTGCCTGCAATTGAGAGTTCAATACATTATCAAAGTTATCTTGTGCTACAAATTCAAATTCAATTTCAATATTTGGCAATTTTTCATCCAAATATTTTAAATACGTTGCTCGAATCGATTGTGCATTGTATCCCATCATCCTTAACTTAACAACACCTCCATCCTCCTTTGCAGTGTCCTTTTCCTTTGAATTACTGTTACCACATCCTGCTAAACTTCCAACGATCATACAACTACATAACAGGCTTGCAATCGCTTTTTTTGTAAAATTTTTTCTCATATTTTTCCTCATATTCTTCCTCCGTTCTTGTTGGTTTTTTATGATACACTTATTATATCTTCTTCTTTCTTATAGATAAATTAACAATCTTCTTATCTTATAAAAAAAAATTACTGTATCATATCAAATACGATACAGTAACTTTTTCTATGTCATAAAATATATAATAATATTACGATTCTCTATTCTTTTTTTCCAAAACAATTGGAACTCCTGCTTTTGATTCGAAAAACTCTCTCTTGCCATCTGATATGATTTCTTTCTTATCATAAATCCATGTTCCTTTTGGAATGTAAACTTCTCTACCCATTTTCCCTTTTTCGTAGACAGGCGCGACTAAATACTTATCCCCTAACATAAACTGATCGATGATCTCTTCCACACCTTCCATTGGAAATTCATATGCCATATAGCGAATCAGTGGCTCTCCTCCCTTTACACACTTTTCTAACTGCTCCATAATATAAGAAATATACGATTCTCTCATTTGAATACTTCTTAAAATTGCTTCAAAGTTTTCTTTCTTCAACACCCGAAATGGTGCAGCTGAAAACTGCATAGCTGGCATTAAACACGCAATCTCTGCATGACGAACAAAAAGTTCTTCATCCAGCCCACTTTCTTGCATATTTTGGAAATTCAGATATTCTCCGCCCCCAATCATATCGGGACAACCATAAGGATGACCTGTAATTCCTTGAAGCAATATATCAGGAATCAAAGATGCTATTCCTTCTGTTCCCCATGAATGTTCTTTATCACAAAGTCTTTGTAATAAAGCGTATCCGCCCGCTTGGACTGTCACTCGATATTCATTAAATGGATATTGTTCTCCAAACTCTGCCCACAACTGACATTGCTCATCTGGTTTCACATTTCCATAGGTTACATTATCCCTTCTATAATAAATGCTATCACCTGCATCAAATTTAAATCCATCTATACCAAGTTTTTGTAGGGCATCTAATTGTTCTTTCATCCACTGAACTGCTTTTGGATTGGAAAAATCTAATACAGCCGAATATCCATTCCACCACTTTGCAATATAACTCGTTCCATCTTGTTCCTTTACTAAAATGTCAAGTTTTTGTGCCTCTCGAAATTTCACTGTATCTGCTGAAATATAAGGACATACCCATACCATCACTTGAAATCCCATATTATGTAGTTCTTTTAACATCCCCTTTGGATCTTCAAATTTTCCACAATGAAATCTCCAATCCCCATAATATTCTGCCCAGCCATCATCAATCATTAAAGTTCCTGCTGGCATACCTGATGCTAAAATCTTTTTCGCATATTCCAAAATATCTTTTTGATTTTGAAAAAAGGTCAATTCAATCCATGTATTATAAATCACTTGTTCAAATAACTCTCTTGCTGGCATAGAAGAATGAAATGGAAAATAGTTTTTCATGGCATAAAGATATGCCTCCTTTAAATTTCCTCCTGTTTCTTTTAGAATACAAATATCAGGAACAACAATCATTCCATTCTTAAATTCTGCTAAAAATCCTTTCTCTGCCCAAATAACTCGTCCCTTTGTAGAAAGAAACAATGGCATAGCTTGGTTCGGAGTTTTATTATAGGTAAAGTCGATGATCTCGTTACTTTTCTCATGCAACGGCATTTTTATCCCATATTTCACACAACTTCCATACCAAAATTCATGTTCCCAAACTTTAATCTGCATTTTTTACCTCCTCAAATTTTATAATGTTATATTCTGACTATCACTATACAAAATTTCTTTTTTAGAGGAAAGCAAAAAAATTATGATTTTCTATCACTATATTATCGTTTACTCTCTCGATATTCATTTGGTGTTACATTCTCTAACTTTTTAAATATTTTTGAAAAATAACTTGGATTATCATATCCTACTTGAAATGCAATTTCATATGTTTTCATATCTGTCTCTTCTAATAACTGCTTCGCATATTTTAATCTTACCTGTGTTAAATAATTCCATGGACTTATCCCAACCTCTCTTTTAAAAAGATAACAAAAATAGTTTTTACTGACAGCGATTGTATCGCTAATCTCTTCTAATGATAAATTTTTATTATAATTTGTTTCTATCATTTTTAAGCTCTCCTCCACTGGTTTACTAAATGTTTTTTCCACTCCACCAATAGAAATTTTTTTTAAAAAAGAAATGGCATCATCCATCAATGTTTTTAACTCTTTTAACGAATCATATTTCTTTAGCTCTTCATAAGATAAATTATATAATTCCAAATTTTCTTCTAACGTCGCTTTTGACACCTCTACCTCTAAAGACTTTTTAATAAAATACAAAACTTTGGAACAAAATTCATAAATATCATATAGTCCATCTGGTTGATAAATAGTAGAAATCTCAAAGGCTTCTTCTAAAATTTCTTTTAAATGTACTATGTCATAAACTTTTAATGCCCTCTCTGCTTCTCGTATCAACCCTAATTTTCTCACTTGATCAATTTCTTGTCCAACACAATTATAATCGTATCCTAAAATTGACTCTTCTCCAATATAAAATGCATATTTTTGTAAACTTTTTACCCTTTCATAAAGTAATGGTAAATCTTGTATCTCATGTCCTTGATGGCTAAAACAGATCATAACATGGAGTTCTAATTCATTTAAAAAAGTCTCTATCATTCGATTACAAATTCTAACAACTTCTTCTTCTACCGCTTCCTCAAATAGAATCATCCAAGCATCATCTTCATAGTTAAAAGCTAACATTCTTTTTCCAAATTGTTCCTTTACAATCTCACCTAAAATATTAAGTATGTATTTTTCCTGCAAGATTTCAATACTGCTTGTATTCGCATACTCATTAATGGAACTGCTATCTTGTTGAATTACCATAAGAAAATAGTGTTCAAACTCCATTCCAAACTCTTTTCTATACTTGAGAACTTTAGAAAAACCATGTCCACTTCTCATATACTTATATAATTCTAACATGCGTAATTGCTCTTCGCTTTTATCAATAACTTTCTCTTCTTCCTTCTTTCCACGAATTTCTTCAATGACCTTTCTCAAAGACTCCATTAGTTCTTCTTCATCAATCGGCTTTAATATATAATTGCTACATCCTAAACGGATTCCTTCTTTTACATATCCAAAGTCTGCATAAGCACTCATCAAAATTATTTTTATATTTTTAGAAACTTTATGAACCTTTTCGACTAACTCTAATCCATCCATATGATTCATACGAATATCTGTAATAATAATATCTGGCATTTCCTCCAATACCATTTTATATGCCTCTTCTCCATCTCTTGCACAACCTGCTAATACCAGTCCCATCTCCTCCCATGGGATTAAACTTTGTAACATCCTAAGAGTAATTGGCTCATCATCTACAAGAAATACTTTCATCTCCTTGTTCCTCCTTATATTCTTTCGGAAGTTTTACAATAACTGTAGTCCCACTCCCATTTCTAGAAATTATTTCTAACCCATATTCATCACCAAACTTCTTTTTTATCCGTTCATTCACATTTAAAATACCTACACTTTTCTCTTGTTGATATACTTCTCCTATTACAAGTCGCCTTTGCAATTCTTCTATTTTTTCTTCTGAAATCCCTTTTCCATTATCACTAATGATAATACAGACCATATCCCCTTCTTCTTCCGCACTGATTGTAATAAATTCTCGTTCTTGCAATTTCATTCCATGCTCTACTGCATTTTCTACAATCGGTTGCAATGTTAATTTCAAAATCTTAGTATTTTCAACCCGTGAATTGCACTCAATAGAATACAGAACTTTATTATCATAACGAATACTCTGAATTTTTAAATAGTTCTCTACATGCTGTAGCTCTTCTTTTAATGTCACACTCTGATAGGGCTGATATACCGAATACGCCATAATCTTTCCTAAATAAGTGGATAAATCTGAGATCTTTTTATTTTCCCCTCTGAGCGCCATTCCTTTCATAGATTGTAACACATTATTAACAAAATGAGGATTAATCTGATGTTGAAGGGCTTTTAATTTCTGCTCTGAAAACTTCTTTTCTTCTTCAATCATTTTTTCATTTAAATAAACAACATTCTTGATCATACCTTGAATGACATCAGAAAGCACAATCATTTCCTCAATTTTCTCTTCTCCAAATTCTACATTATAATTGCCATTTGCCACTTCATTGCATTGTTTCATCAACCTCTTCACAGGATTTATAATGGTTCTTACTGTTTTTCTTGAAATAATAATTGTTATAATAATTGCTATAATAAGAATCATAAGTGATAATTTCAAAATACTTTGTTTCATGGTACTCGCTTCCGTTAATTCTTTTATCCCCATCAGTTGTAACCCAAAAAACTTTGTTTTCATGGATACTAGAAGTAAATCCTCCCCTGCCTTCTGCTCTATAGTATCTACATTCACATCTTTAGAAAAAACTTTGTCTAAAATATAGTTTTGTATTTGAGCGTTTTCTTCTATTTTATTAAAGTAATACCACTGCTTACTAGAATTTAAAAGTGCAAAATCAATATCTGAAACATTATTATCTAATATTGCTTTTAAATTCACATCACAAATTAAATAGGCCTTTGGAGAAAACGCGATTTGTTGTGAACCAAGAATAATTGGCATAACCATCGAAATACATTTTTCCTTTGAAGGATTAATAAGATAACTTTTATCATGTACCTCTGATATATAAGAAGTACTAAGAGACATATTTTTTAATACATTTTGATACCATAATTCCTTAGCAATTTCTCCTTGCCGTATTGGTTTTTTATACCAGTAAAAACAATCTCCTTCCTTATTCACAATATAAGCATTTTCAATTTCTCTATTCCGAATTAAAATTTGAAACTTATCTGAAATCACTCTTTGATTAAAGAGTTCAATGGAATAATCTATATTCTCCATATCTTCTATCTTACTTCTATATTCAATAATTTTCTTTAACTGTGAATCTTCTGTAATAGTCCTTTGACTCTCTTGAATTGATAACAATTTATTATCTAAGATATCCAAATTCAACCTTACTACATTTTCACAAAAATTAATTACTTGCTGTGTATACATACGATTACTTATAACTGCAAACCCCACCACAGAAACAACAATCATTGTCAAAAATCCCATAAAATAAATTCTCAATATTTTGCTACCTAACATATATTTTTTCATATTTTCACACTCTATTTTCTAAACCCAATTCTTCTTTTCTCATTCTATATTTCATTTGTTCACAATTCCTTCTCTCGTCGTCGATACTTCTTTCTATTATCTATCTAGGACTTTCAGATATTTAAGCTAATTCAGATTGACATTCATACATTCTTAAGAAGGTCTGTATTACTTTCAAATAACCCCTTATAAATTCTTCTACTGTTGTTGTAAAAAATTTTCTTAATTATTTCGACTTGGATTCTTTTTATTGAATCACTTCCTTTTATTATAGTATATCATACTAGAAAAGCATTTAAAACAAGTCTAATTTTTTATATAGTATTCACAAATATATAGTACAAAACAAAGTGTATATGACACACTCCTCGCCATTTTCAGTTACTTTTAGAAATACACCATTTGCTATGTGGTACTTTTTTATAACATAAAAAAACCCAGTAAGAATATACATCCTACTGGGTTTATAAGTCTAGTTTTATAAATAACTATTCTTTCTATTATTTTATTGGTTTTAGCAACCTATAAAGTTGGTTTATTTTCTAATAAAATTAGAATTTACCTTCTTTCGCTGCTTCTTCGATTGAAACGGCAACAGCTACTGTCATACCAACCATTGGGTTGTTTCCATAGCTGATTATAAGTTACTTCTTATTATTTTTCATTTCTTTTCATTCTTTATTATAGTTTTTTATATAGAAAATACTTCATTGTAAACTTTTTTCCCTTTATTTTTATATTTTTATATTTTTTAATGTATTTTTACTAGGGTGGACAAAATGTGGACAATGCCCACCTAAAATTACTTTTTTATGTTAATCAGGCGAAAATACGATAGAATGAAGGGATTAGATAATTTCTAATCCCTATAGTTTATTATTAGATTAGATCTTCTATTTTAATCCAATCAGAACTTTCCAAGTAACTTGACCTTTACCAATCCACCCTTCTGCTGGATTAATATTAGCATCCTTCTGCAGCGCTTTAACAGCATTAGCAGTCTTAGTTCCATAGATTCCATCAGCTTTTCCGCAGTTATATCCAAGGTCATTTAAACGTTCTTGTAATAGTTTAACAACCCTGTGTCTAGCATTGGTTTTTCTACTAATTTTAATAGTCTTTGATAGTGTTTCTGTTCCTGCAATTCCATCTACTTTAGCACCAAGAATCTCTTGTACTTCTTTAACCCATGCAGAAGAAGGCTTTTTTAATGTAATAGCTGTCGAATTTGTTTTCTTCCATGTTTTAAAGAATTTTTCTGGTGTTCCATATTGGGATTTTAGTTTTGTTGTAGTACTTCCCCACTGTGGTAGATAAAGGTGGGGTGTATCTACAATACTTGTCCAATCACCACCCCAACCAAGCCCAATTGACTTAGCAATCTTACCTACTTTTTTAAAGTGTCTCTTAGAGTCATTAAAAGCATCATCAGCTTTTTGGCCATCACCGTCGATATCCATATCTAGGTAGAAGTCGATGGCAATTCCCCACTGGTGTTGGGAAGAGTAACTAGAACCTTTTGCATTTGTAACAATACCACTGCTCTTATCTGTTCTTCCCTTTGCATAAAGAGCATCTTGTTCTTCTTTTGTTCTTAAACATTCAGAGTATTTAATATAAATGCTCTGCTCTTGGCATTTTTTTACTAACTGCTCCCATTTTTCCTGTAATTCTGGATGTAATTTCGTAATATCTCTTGCCATAACACTATTTTCCTTTCTTAAATCAAAAAGGCACCCTAATTATAGAGTGCCTAAAAATTATATGTATCTATTCGCTTAACCCTGCGTGGGAGATGTTGGATCACCTCCTTCTACTCTTCTGTACCTGTTTTTTCTGTTGAAGAATTTACATTTGCTGCATCTGTAAGCCCCTCTCCAACGATGTAGGCAATTACCGTTGCCCCTGCCATGATTAATGCGGCTACCTGCGTTGCCTGATTATCTGTTCCGCCAAGAGCAACAATCATCATGCTTACAAAACTTCCTACGGCTGTCCATAACTTTCTACTTGTTAATTTCTTTATCCAATCAATTTTCTTCATTTTCTTCACTATCCCTTCCTGTTAAAAAATTGTTTTGCTCTATGCACCGTAAATATATCTTTTTGATAAAATCATACGCAACTTGTACTTGTCCATTTTTTAATCCTTGTTTTTCGAGATATTGTTCATAATCATCATGTACTGCAATTATATGATCAAACTCTTCTTTCGTATGTTTTCTACCATTCATACAAGAATTTGCAAAATCTAAAATTTCATATCTTTGACTTTCAATTTTATGATCTTGAAAATCCTTTTTTATTTCATCTAATTGTTCTTTAATATCATGATTCATTGTTTCCCCAATCTTCTTGAGTAGCCAACGAACTGGATAAACTTTAATTCCTGGTGTTAAGTCTATAACAATACCACACAAGGCAAATGTTTCTATTATAACCTTAATTAATTCAATAATTTCTTTACTTATCAATAATCTATCTCCTTTTTTGCAATAAAAAAGCAAGAGAACTCACTTCTCTCGCTTTTTTCTGTTTCCATGTTCTTCTATTATTAAATACTTACCTGTTCTTGGCCGTTTATTAGGTATGTACTCAAATAGATCTGATAAATCACACTGTAATACCTCACAGATTTTATCCATATGATCGAATTTGATCGACAAAGCAACCTCATTATAAAGATCAGAAATTGCATTTGGCCGAATACCAGTCAACATGGAAAGTTGAGATTGAGTCATGCGCCTCTCTCCCAACAGCTTTGATAAATTATTTCTAACCATGATATCATCCCCAATCAGGATAATATCATATTTCATTATTTTTTTGTTTTTTTCAATATTAAATATCGTTTTTCGATATTTAATAATTTTTAATTAACACTTCCTTGTATCTGGCACTGTTTTCTGTCTTAGTTGTAAGGTTACTATGTCTTTCAATTTCTATTATATTATATCCTTGGTACAATTCTTTTATTTCTTCACAATCATTATATGACAATAAAAATCTCCCTTTGATTTTTCCAAGAGATTCTCTAAGTCGTATATGATCTTCTTTTTTAAATTCTGCTGTATAGTATTTCTCAGTTCCAAAATATGGAGGATCCAAATAAAAGAATGTATTTTCTTTATCATAAGTTGTAATCAATCTTTCAAAATCAAGATTTTCAATTACAACTTTATTAAGTCTTTTGGAAACTTCTGAAATGTATTCAACAGCTTTTTGCACATCCCTCGAACGCATTCCAAACGTATTTAATCCGCTTCCAAAAGATTCTTTAATAAGAATAAAAAAACGTGCTGCTCTTTGAATATCTGTTAGTCCTCTAACATTTATCTGCTCTTTTGCATCTAAAAATACTTCTCTAGATATCTTTAAAAACTCCAATTCCTTCTGCAGAGCTTCAGGATGATATTTAACACAACGATGTAAATTAACTAATTCACTATTTGCATCATTATAAATTTCTTCCTTTCCCTTTCTTTCTTCAGCAAATAATATCCATCCTGCTCCACCAAAGACTTCTACATATCGTTTATAGTCTTCTGGAAATTGCTCTAATATTACTTTTCTTAATAACTTCTTACCACCTATCCAACTGATATAGCTATTCATAATTTATACCTACCTTATTTACATTTTTTTTAGTGGGGATGAAATCAGGCAAGATATAATATAACTTTACTTTGTATCTATTATGGTTTATCTCTAATAAAATTCATCTTTTTAATACTCTCTTTCAATAAAAAAAAGAACGTATTACACGTTCAATTACTATGTTTTTATATACAATTTTTTCTTATTTTTCATTCACCTTCATCCAAATAATAATATAGCATATAAAGAAATTACTCCTACTGTTCGTGATGGAAATACAAACTATACTGTGAATTCGATTAAGGTTGTCAAAAAATCTAATATATGTTTTGTATCAGTGGATTTTGTTTGTAATAAATCTCAACCATATAATGAATACGCTCCAATTGTAACAGAACTTCCAATATCTGAAATGCCTTTGTATGATTCAAATGGAGGAGAGGAGCCAGTAATTTTATTATACGTAAGCACTAGTGGACAATTAATAGTTAGGGGTGGTTCAGTTGGAAAAACATATAGAATTTCTTATTCCTATCCATGCAAATAGCTATTTTAAATAATATATGGTTATATGTCCCTCACAGTTTTTAAATGAGTCTGTAAAGCCACAATATATTTTATTATTAAAAATATATGTTGATATAAAATCATTACTATCATGAAAATAATTTATATTTACTATTGCATTATGATTTCCTTTTATAGTTCCAAAATAATTTATTACTTTTGTTATTGATAATTCTGATAAATCTATAACCATTTGATCTTTTACGTCAGGGGTATTAAAGCTATATGTTTTTTTATAAATAGTTTTGCCATCTATCCAGTTTGAAAAGGTTTGTTCGATAAGAGAATAAGATATATTATTATTTGATCGGCTTTAAAAATCTAACACAATTTCCTAGTTTCTAAGCCATTCCCACACTATAAAACTTTGTTTTTTGTACGCAAAAAAGACCTCCCTATTGGCAGATCTGAAAAAACTCTATGTGATTAAATTGTCTTTACATATTAAAACGCTCGTAATTCATCTTTATAATTCTTCTCCGCTTTCTTGCATAGATAAGCGTAGTTTCTATTTTTGTATGCCCCAGAATGTCTTTTAAATCATATAGATCCATTCCTTTTTCTAAGTTTCTTGTTGCCCCACTCCTTCGAAATTTATGCGGATGTACTCTAAATCCAACACGTTTTCCCAATCTCCGTAAAGTATCTTGTATTCCATTTATAGTAAGACGTTCATACTTTCCATGTACAGGTCTTAATCCCACAAAAAGAGCTGGATTATTATCCTTTCTTTCCTCTAAATATGCCTGCAAATGCAACTTGGCATTCCCATCAAAATAGGCAATTCTTTCTTTTGAACCTTTTCCAAAAACAATACATTCTCTCTCATTAAATTCAATGTCACTCCTATTCAATTGTTGAAGCTCTCCAACTCTTATCATAGAAGAGTTCAAGAAATCAACGAGTGCCAAATCTCTTTTATTTGCACACTCTTCTCGCATTTGGATAACTTGCTCGTCTGTGAAAACTTCTTTTATGGTTTGATCTGGTCGAATAACCTCAACAAGATCCATCGGATTCCTGTCTATTCTTCCAGTCTTTCGTAACCAAGAGAAGAAACTACTAATACTGGCTCTTATATTCCTTGCGGTTGTTTTCTTTATTCCATGTTCTATTTGGTATCGATACAAATACATAGATATATCATCTTCATCTACATCTATCAGCTTTTTTCCAATACCAAGTATCATTCCTTTAACATGATCTGCATAGTTTCTTAAGGTTTTTGTAGACTTTCTAGCCGCAGCTTTTGCTTCTATGAATTTTTTAAGCAAGCCCAAGTCTGTATCATCATATACCGTAAGTTCTGTACTCTTCCTTTCCACAGTATACTCTGTCATTTTCATACGCAGTTGAAACTTTAATTGCTCCAACTGCGATTCATTTAAATAAGGCATCATGTCAATAATAATTCCATTAATTAAATCTTCTTTCATTTGTACACTCCTTCCTTTTATTCAGAAAGAGCGTACTATGCTCATCAGCATTATGCAAGTTCTTCCATTTGTTTACCAGTAATTACCACATATTCATCTTCTGTAATCCACTTTCCAACGGCATTCTGTACCATTTCAATCGTCCATAATCCTTTTTCATAATATTTCTGTACTTTCTCAAAATTCTTGCTCATAATTATCTTCCTCTCTTTCTTACATTTCTGACATCATGATTAAATAATCAGTATTGGCAAGAGCCTGACTAATTTGTAACTCTCTAATATCAATGTCTGTTAAACTAACTGTAACTTTAAGATTTTCTGTGCCTTCGATTGTTTCAAAAGTACGTTTAGTAGACACTCTTTTGTTTTTTAAGGTAGCACATACAAGCCCTGCATCATTGATCACCTGGAACTCACTTAAGTTCTCTTCGGTTAAGTTGTCATAAAGAGTTTTCATCCCTTCATAATCAACAACAACCGTTTTAAAGCTATTCGGTGTCATTCCACCTTCTACTGCAATTTCTGTTTGATCTTTTAATTTAATTTTTTCCATTTCTTTATTCCTTTCTTATTTTTAAATACTAAAAAAGAGAGCATATGCTCTCGAAATTTACAGTGACAATATTAAATTATTTTTTTTCGACCACCTCCTTCAAATAATAATATTAATTTCTCCATTTCTGCCGAAGATTCCGCTTCTTCACTAGAAGAAGCCATTAAAAGTGTATGGGAAAAGTTACCACGAGATAGATATTTTTCAGGCAGTTTATGGTATAACAGTGTCTATACAATACATGGTTTTGTATATCCTAATGCTGATTACGGAGCGGTAACTGCATTTTCGTATGCCCATCCTTTATTAACTCTTCGGTGTTTAAACAACAATTTTTATGCAGAAAAGTATGTTACAAACAGCGATTTACCTATTATAGAAAGTTACACCATTAACCCAAATGGGAGTGATACAGTAGAAATTAATTTACAAAACAATACTACTGTGGAACGTATTAATGTTACTATGGCAAGTGCAATAGATTTAGGGATTTTAGGTGCAACTATTAAATCAGCTCCAAGTAAAACGGTAACGGTAAAACTATCAAAAGCCTATTCTAGCACTATCAGAATAAATGTTTTATATTATAAAGTTTAATAGCTATTATGTTCGCATATATATAACATTTATCCTCATATTATTACTACAAGATTTTGATAACAATACTCTTAACTGATTTGTGCCATGAACAATTTGCACACCTAATATGCTACCAGAAAAAGAGTTTATATCTCCATTTACTGCGAAAATAGCTGATGAACTAGCATTGTTTGATAAAGTCAATGTAATATCAGTAGACCCATTCGGATTTATGATAAAAGACTCAAACACAGGCATATCGTTATTTGTGATATACATTTCCCAATCTGACCAACCAGTATCATTTATATTCATTCTATAAAACTTGTGCTTTACACCATGAAAAACAGCTTCTTGATAAACCCAAGCCTTTCCACAGGCTGTTCGCACAGATAACATTCCATACTCTTTATATGGGATATTAAGTGCTGTTGGATTAAAATAATAACTTCCACCATCAATAGCATTATTAGCATCTGTTAAAATCGTTTTGCTATTTAAAATACCATCAATATTATTATTTTGCTCAACTAGACGGTTATTCAAATCTGTCACAAGTGTCGCATCTGGAACAAAGCCCTTTATCTGTGTAGCAAAGTTATCGACTATCATTCCTTTTTCTATTAATTTATTAGCGACACGATCTGCTAATTTGTCTAACAATGTCTGTGTATCGCTACTTTGACCTGCTATGCCATCCAGTCCGCTTGTATCTGTAGCTTTTACAACACTAGCATTAGTGTGCGGATAAAAAACATTACCGTCAGAGTCTTGTATTTCTATGTTTTTTATTTCCATATATTACACCACCTTGAAAAATAATTTTACTTCTGTGCCACTCGCATAGCTTGTTCCAACTTTTACAGTATCACCTGGGTCTCCCTTATCACCTTTGGGCCCTTGTGCGCCAGTTGCGCCAGTTGCACCTTTTGCTCCAGTTGCGCCAGTTGCACCAGTAGCACCAGTATCTCCCTTTGCTCCTTTTAAGCAAACTTCATAAACCCATTTTGCTGTACTTGCATTTCCTGCAACTGTACATTTATATACATTTCCTGTGCTCGTATTAAAATATCTATCATTAACAAGCGCTGATGCAATTCCGGAACTAGAGAAAATGGTTGCTGTTGTACTTGTTCCTGTTATAGCTGCTCCACTATACCAAGCTGATCCTCTCGTTCCCGTATCTCCTTTGGGTCCTTGTGCGCCAGTTGCTCCAGCGTCTCCTTTTGGGCCTTGAATCCCTTGTGGACCCTGAGCTCCAGTGGCTCCATTTAATTTTCCTTGATCTAACTTCTGCTGAAATGTTTCTCCATCAGAAAACGTAACAGCATCCGCACTTGTAAGCACATCTACTTCTTGTTCTACTGCTCCTGTAGTTTGGTTTAATAACTGTACTCTTACTTTGTTTAAAGTTGACATATATAACCTCCTAAACTAATTTAATCCCCATTAATGGGCTTACTTTTATATTTTCAGTTGTATTACTTGCACTAATTATGTCAGTAACCTTAAAATATAGAGTGTGTTTGTTTCTATCTCGTATTTCCGGCAATGTTTCTCCGACATATAAGTTTATCTTATTATTCTTTACATCAATGATCTGCTCCTGTAATGTTTTGCCCATTGGAGCTGCTAAAACTTTACTTGGATCATCTGTATCTAAATCATTCGCAATTTTATCCACAGAAATATAATTCTTACTTGGATCAACTAATAGCTGCACTTCTACATTATTCGTAAAGACCATAGCAATATCGATTATGTATTTGATTATCTTACTACCTGTGCCTTTTTCCATATAATCTGTTTCTTCTCCAAAAGAATTTGTATAAGCAAAGAGAATTTCTCCTTCATCTGGATCTTGTGCAAAGACTCCAATTTCATTTACATAGAATCCAATTTCAAGACTTTCATTTTTAAATACCGTTCTGAAAGTAATTTGTCCATTACTAACATTTACATCTGAAACAGCTTCTTTTAAGACCTGAGCAATCATTCCCTCTATGCTATCATCCCAAGATTCTAACACACCACTTCCTAGTGCCATATTTGTAAAAATAAGCGGACTGTTTATAGTCTTACTTAATAGTATAGCTCCCTTTTGTGTAATCCGTAATTCACGCACTCTCATCAACTCCTATCCCTATCCATTTATAAGTAACCATCCCAATTCCTGCATGAATATCTGGTCTTAAATTTTGTAATTTATTTAGTCCATCTAATATTGAACGTTTATTCTTAACACGCTCAATCATATTTGCTATTTTTTCTGTATTTTCTTCTGTGATAATCTCTTCTGTTGCTACACGGAAGTGATATGGTTCACCACCATATTCGAACCATTCCTCCAACTCTCCTGCTCCGAAGACAGTCTGTATAACTTCTTCTACGGCAGAAGGCGTGCCAAGTGTTTGGTACCAATGTAATGTGTTCTTGATTAGATTTACTTTTGTTTCTCTTGGAAGAGATGAATTATAGTATTGTGTTCTAAGCTCTGCTGCCATATGATCAAGTATTGCATCTGGTTGTTTATCAAGGTTGTAGTACAAATAAGTCAATTCTATCTTTTCATTCAACTTCTGCATTACTTGTTTTACGGCAAAACTAAGTGCAATATTTTCAGGCTTATCTTTAAGATTAGATGGCAATAAGTCACATAATTCAATTTCACTCATTTTAATCATCTTCAAGCCCTCCATATGATACGGATTCACTTGTACAATTGGCTTTGTTTCCATCTTGCACTTTCGTAAAAGTAGGTTGTATTATTTCAACACGCTTTGCTCCAGCCATCCGTATTTTCATTACCAATTCATCTGGATTAATATCACGACCAATTTTTTGTCCTTGCCATAATTTGTATTCTGCAATGGCAGCAGTTACTTTTTGTTGTATATCAACCGCATTATTTTCATCACTCCTATTGATAAAATATTTCAAATCAATCGTATAATCTGTTAATCCTGGAGCAACTACTTCTACCTTATCTGTAAGCGGTCTCCGCTTCTTTCCAGTTATATATTCCTTTGTTGTATTTAATACTTGGCTCTGTGGCACTGTGCCATCTTTTAACAAAAACATAACCTTTACAGTTGCATCACTCTCTGTAACAATTCTAATATCACCGATATCAGAATTACTTTGTCTGACCCAATATTCGTAAGAATCTTCGGAGCCAGCTGTACTATAACTGGATGGAGCCAAATAAGTTTTTTCAGCAAGAGATTCATCGCTCTCTACTTCTGTTCCTCCTGCTGAAATATCTATATTTGTTACAGACACAATAAAAGCAATTGGATCGACTAAGGTATTTAACTCTCCAATTGCAAAATTATTTCCTACTGTTCCAGCCACTTGACATTGACATAACACTGTTATTTCTGTACTACCAACTGGAATTTCTTCATATTCAATTGTTTCAAAAAACACTTCATTATCGCCTGTAACCCTAGTTCCTTTAGGAATAGGAGTAGCAGCTTCCCTTGCTTGTGCAAGGCTAAATTTTACATGCGTAAGCGCATATTGTGCTGGATTTCTTGTTGTATTTTTAAAGGCCGCTAAATTATCCAAATAATTACCATAGGCATATTTTAATAAATTTTGCTTACCAGCTTTATCAATATTTAAGGCTAATTGATATAATATTTGTGCAACCGCAAGTAAAATAATTCTATACGGATCGGCTTCTGACAAAGATACCACTTTACTTGTTAGTTCTGTATATTTTGTTTCATAATTTGTGATTAACTCTGCTCGTATACCTGATAAGGTCATATCATCAATAAAACTAATATCAGGTAAATTATCAATATCATCAAATGTATTAGCCATTCTCATCCTCCTCCTGATAATCATCATTTCTTATAAAAGTAATTTCAGGTATCATCTGTCCATCATCTGTATAACTAAATTCAATATTATCTATTTTCATATCAGGAACATATTTTTCTAATTTTTCCTCTGCTTCTACAACAAATAGATTTTCTGCAACATCCACTGGATAACCAATAAAAGAATTATCTATACCAAAATCACGATCACCTACACAGGTTCCTGCTTCTGTTCCAAACAGAAATTTTAGTTCACGCAATTTCTTCTCTATTTCAGATGCATTACCATAATCAAACCCAATTTTTATTTGTGTTTTCATAGCCTTCACCTCAATTATATTGTTCCAACGTAATGTCAACTTTTGCTTTAAGAATCTCCCCTTTATTTAAAATAATATCCCATGATTCTGACACCTCTGTAATAATATACTTTCCAGTACCAACAGCTTTTTTACCAATTACAAGCTTTTTAGGTGTACCATTTCTTATTGCAGATTCTATATTGGCCATAGTTTTTCGTGGCCGTACACCATGCCTAGCATCTAATATTAAAGTAAATGTGACTTGATCCAAGTCGCTCCCTATAAATTGTTGTCTAGGTGTTGCATTTATAAGTTCATGTTTTTGCCATCTTGCACTCACCTTTTTTTGAAATCCAGTTGGGGATAAAATTCTTTTATCACTTGTTTCAAATATAATATCTTTTCCTAGACTTCCAATCTTAGCCACTAGTTCCACCACCTTCTAGCTTTTCAATTCTTTTTATCAAATCTTTTAAAGTTGTTTCAACCCCGTCTGCTGTCGCTTTTAATACAAGATGTTCTGCTTCAATTACTAAACTTTTTGTACTCACATCATACCGTATTGATGTTTTATCATTTATTTTTTTATAATAAACGCCTTTTTTTCCGATTGGAGGAGCATTTTCTTCTTCCCAATATGTTCCAAGACAAATCCCCATTCCAGCACCATTAGATAGATTAAGCACTAGGACTTTTTCTCCAATATCTGGCATTTTATATTCGCCATTAAACGTTAAGAATGGAATATCTTGTGTTATACAATCATCTCTATCTTCGTATATAACACTTAATATTCCATTTTTATAATCAATTGTATTTACAGTTCCAATTCTTATATTGTCCATAGTTATCCACCAAACCTTTTTTGACACTTATGCAATTCTAATGACATTGTGTAACCACTATTTGACAGATTATGTGTTACTTTATCTACGAAATATTTTCCATCTAGTTTTTTTAAGCCACTAATATAAATTGTATCCGTAGCATTTATCTTATTATTGGCCATAATCGTTACAGACATTGTAACGGCCTTTTCATTTTCTTTGTTAATTTGCGCACATGCCTTTAATTCAGCATCTGCAATATTATCTACTGTTTCATTTATTTTAAGTATTCTCCTTCCAGAACCTACTTTATGTGAAACAGTTTTCTTCTTTCTTCCTGGAGGATTATATTTTATAACTGCTCCAGTATAAGTTCCAACTAATGTGGAATTATACGACCAGCTAAGCAAATCTTTAGCATAAAGAGTAGTAACAGCTTTTTTATTTTCATAATTACCTTTATCATATATAACGATTTTCCCTGCATATACCTTTATGCCTAATCCATAATCCTCACATACTTTATTTAAAAATGAGCAATCCGACTCATTGCTTTGTTCTAATGTTTTTATCCTTATCGTTTTAGCCTCATAATGCAATTGCATATGATATCGTTTTGCGATACCACTGGCTAAAACTTTAATCGTAATTTTTTTCCACGTTTTACTTCTTAATGTGGACCGAAATGAATTTGTTTCTGGAACAGAAGTTCCACCAATTCGACAAGTTAATGTTGGCCCTGAAAAACTAATATCATCCAAGGCGAACTTGCCACAAGTAAATTGCTTTTTACTATTTAATGTACTCCAACTTCTAAGGATAATCTTTGCAATTAATTTATCCCCTTTTTGTGGCATCCATGAATTCATCCAACGCATATCTACGTTCGCAAAATTGACACTTATTGTATCACTTTCTCCTGTTGCTGGATCTATATATTCAAATTCTTCTATATAATCTGCTAGCACTTTTGGTGTTCTAGCATTAGACTTCGAATTCTGTTTTACATAATCAAGACTTAGCCATGCTCGTCTTGGTCTATCTGTTGCCATCTACCACACTTCCTCTTCATCACTATAATCATCATAAGGATCTTCTTCCACATCGTCTATTGTACGCCAAGGTGGAAGTTCTTCTTCCATTGCTGTTTCTGGCAATTCAGGAGTATTCAGCATGACTCCTGAATCAAATACAACTATATCCAAATATTTATAATTGTTCTGCATGAGATAATCTGCATGTATCTCATCTCCATAAACTAACAGGGCTATATTATCCCATGTATCGCCCTGTTTTGTTGTGTAAGCCATGCTAAACACTCCTATCTAATTAAAATTTCTTTCTTCTATTGTCTTTTTGCCATTGCTTCATCATCTTGTCAAATTCAGCTCTTGACATTTTATCAGCTTCTGCAATTTCATTTTTACCTGCTGTACCATATAAATTGTACTGCGGACTATAACTAATATTAAATCCATCAGCACCAGCAAGTTGATACTTCCCATTACCACCACTTGATTGATTCGTTGATAATCGTCTTAACAAAGTATCAAAAATTGATTGATTTTGATTATTTTTTATACTTTGAGAGACAATACTACTCATTTTTTTCCAAAGTAAATCAAGAGGAAGGATTGCTTCTGCTCCTGCCTCTCCAACCCCTTGCATTCCAGCGGATGCCGTATTAAAAATAGTTGGTCGTTTAAAGATACCACCAGCTGCATTCCATGAAACATTAAAAGATGGAATTTTAACATTTCCACCTTTCCCATAAGATTCTGTTTTATAACTTGTACTAATAACTGGTAACTTTGGCCTTGGAATTGTAATTGTCATATTTTCAAAGGCACTTTTGACTTGGCTTGCTGTACTTTTGGCAGCAGATACTACTGTATTTTTTAAGTTATTCATGGCTGTGTTAGCTTTATTCTGAACCGTCTGCCATGAAGAATCAAAGGCTTGTACTGTTTGATTCCCTGTTGTTTTAACAGCAGTATTAAATTGTGTCATATCAACTGTTCCAGCACTGCTTGCAAAGCCTGTAGTAAATGCCTGCCCTGCCGTTTGGCCTGCTAATTGTACAGCACTATTGGTTTCAGCAGATTTTGCTGCACTAATTGCACTTCCTGTAACTGTTGCTATTTCTGTTGGGTCTATTCCTGTCGTAAAGCCTCTCGTGAAGTCTTGACCTGCTGTTAGTCCTACTAACTGTGCAGAACTATTGGTTCCAGCAGATTTTGCTGCACTAATTGCACTTCCTGTAACTGTTGCTATTTCTGTTGGGTCTATTCCTGTCGTAAAGCCTCTCGTGAAGTCTTGACCTGCTGTTAGTCCTACTAACTGTGCAGAACTATTGGTTCCAGCAGATTTTGCTGCACTAATTGCATTTCCTGTAACTGTTGCTATCTCTGTTGGGTCTATTCCTGTTGTAAAACCTCTTGTAAAGTCTTGACCTGCTGTTAGTCCTACTAACTGTGCAGAACTATTAGTTCCAGCAGATTTTGCTGCACTAATTGCACTCCCTGTGACTGCTGCTATTTCTGTTGGGTCTATTCCTGTTGTAAAACCTCTTGTAAAGTCTTGACCTGCTGTTAGTCCTACTAACTGTGCAGAACTATTAGTTCCAGCAGATTTTGCTGCACTAATTGCACTCCCTGTGACTGCTGCTATTTCTGTTGGGTTTATTCCTGTCGTAAATCCTCTTGTAAAGTCTTGGCCTGCTGTTAATCCTACCAACTGTGCAGAAGTTCCAATTCCATTGGTGGCATTCGTAACAACAGAATAATTACTTTGTATTCCAGATGCATAACTATCAAGAGTGCTTTTTCCAGCATTCTTTAGCTCTTCTGCATCATCCTTACCTAGTATCCATGACTTAAGTCCTTTTCCAATCGACTTAACTCCATTCTTAAGACCGTTACCAATTCCTTTTACCACTTCTTTCGCTACTTTTCCCCAATCTGTATTTATTAACGTATTAACAATAGCTATAACAATCTGCGCTGCTCCTTTTATAATTTCTGGAATTGCTTGTATTAATCCACCAGCTAAACTTGTAATAATTGTAATTCCAGCTTCTATAATATCACCCAGATTGCTTAAAATTCCTATGAGCAAGCATTGTATTACTTGCATAGCTCCAGATGCAATCAAAGGAACCGACTGTAAAATTCCATCAATCAACTGCAAAATAACCTGTGCACCACACTGTAATATCATAGGAAGATTGGAAACAATCCCCTGTGCTAATGCTAAAAGAAGCATGACCGCTGACTGAGAAATTGTTGGTAACATACTTGCAATACCTTGCCAAAATTGAATAATAGCAACAACTGCTGATTGAATAAGCATCGGGGCTTGTTGAGCTATCCCATTTGCAAAATTAATAATTAATTGACCTGCTGTTAGCAATAAACTTGGTGCAATAGATAACATTCCCTGTACAAACTTTCCACCTGCAACGGCTGCAGAACTTGCAATTTGTTCGCTATTTTCATTGATTCCATTCACAAAATTTTTAACCATATTCACACCAGCATCTACGATATCTGGTGCATAATCGGCGATCATCTGCACGCCTCCAGCTAACACAGTTCCAAGACTTGCTGTTAGTCCATCAAGACCACCTTCCTGAAAAGCGGTTGTTAATGTATCTACTGCATTATTTGCTTCTTTTAAAATGTCTGCTAATGGATTTCGAACACTTTGATAAAATTCAATACCTAAGTTTGTCAATCCGTTTTTTAGAATATTAAATTGGCTCTCCATTGTAGCATAACGCTGTTCTACTTCCTTTGTTAATGCTGTATTTTCTTTCCATGCAGTATTACTTCTCTCGATCGCACCTTTCATCATTCCACTTGCATTGGCAGATCTGAGAATTGTATCTCTAAGTCTTATTTCACTAAGCCCCATGTCATCCAAAATAGCAATGGCACTCTTACCGAGTCTTTTTGTATCATTTAAACCTGACAGGAACTGAATAATAGCTCCTGCTGCGTCCGTTTGAAATGATTTTTTAAATTCTGATGTACTTACACCAGCAACTTTGGCATACTGTTTTAAGGCTTTTCCGCCACCTTCTGTTGCTAACTGTATCTTAACCATTAATTTCGACATGGCAGAACCACCAGCTTCTGCTTCTAAACCAACAGAACTTAAGGCAGTTGCAAATCCTAAGATTTCTGACTCTGACATTCCAACCTGATTTCCTGCCGCTGCAAGTCTAAGACCCATAGCAGTAATCTCAGCCTCTGTTGTAGCATAATTGTTACCTAGATCAACAATTGTTGCCCCTAGCCTGTCAAAGTCTTTTTGAGACATACCTGTGATATTAGCAAAACGAGCAAGAGTTGTTGCAGCCTCGTCCGCAGTTAAGTTTGTTGCATCTCCTAACTGTGTCATAACTTTTGTAAAACTTAGAATATTATCTGTCTGAATACCAAGCTGACCAGCTGCTTCTGCAACTCCTGCAATTTCTACCGCAGATGTTGGCATTGTCCTCGCCATATCTCTAATTCCTTTGTCCAAGGCATCTAACTGCTCCTGCGTAGCATCTACTGTCTTTTTAACACCTGCAAACGCACTTTCGTATTCAACACCAGCCTTAATAGCTGCAGCGCCTAATCCTACAAGAGCTGTTGCAGCTGCAGCAGTTGCAGCAGCAGAAACTTTAGCAATAGAAGCAATGTGCTTATTAGCATTTTTAAAAGCACTGTTGAATGATTTTTCAACACTTCCAGCAATTTTGACCGCTATCTTATATGTACTACTTTGTGCCATAGATTTCTGCCACCTCCTCTGCTAAGTCAATGAGATCAAAAACGGACAGGTTTTCTAAATAATCAAAACCTGTCCGTAGCATAAAACTTAATGTAATTGTTAATTTTCTTATGGAATTTGCATCAGATGCTTTTATTCCGTTCCGTATAAAAAACCCGTTACAATATTTTTAAGATTGATAGAGTCTTTTGGAGATAAACCAAGAAAGAATTCTACTGGTTTTCTTGTTGCTCTAGCAGAAATTTCACAAGCATATTCCAATGACATTTCAGGCAGTAAGTTAATACCGCCCTTTTTCTCCATTAATTTGTTAACAGCAATCATATCTCTTCCTGTTAAATTCTCCAGTCCACTTAAATCAATCTCTTTATAGGTTTCACCCTCAAATTCATAAGGTTTCTTAAACTTCAACAAATATGTATTTTCATTTGTTTCTTCTGCATCTGTCACTACTTGTTCATTTTGTTCATTCTTTTTTAAATCTTCCATTAACATAATTTCCTAATCCTTTCCAATAAGTCTTTTCCATTGATTTTATATACGAAGTTCAATTTATCAAGTTCAATTACTTGTTTTGCCCCAATCTCAATGAGAATATAAGTAATTTCGATTTTAATTGAACTTTTTGTTCCTTGCCCTTGCTTAACACTTCCACCAGTAATCCCTTTTAACATTCCTCTAACAGCAATTCGCATACCAACATTGTTGATTTCACCTGTCTCTGGATTTGTCATCTGAATAGAACCTCTCAATGTTGCATTAACAACATTGTTATTGCCAATAAGTTTAAACATACTTTGTGTAAGTGTCACAAATGGAATTTCCATTTCCATGCTTCCAAATTGTCCAAGAGTCGGATCATCTATTTCTCCAAGAATCCCTGGACCACTTAATGTTTCTGTCATAGATTCAAAATCAGGCAGATTCACCTCATCCGAAATTCCAACACAACGTTCTCCTCTATCATAGACATTGAACATATTAATCTTTGAAGGAATTAAACCCATTATTCTTCACCTCCTGTTAATGCTTCTTGTAGCATATCTGGACTAAATTCTAGTGTATTAAAAATACATTCAGCAGGAGTATACGCAGCTAATTGCTGCTTAAATACAATTTTTCCCTGCAAAATATTATCAATTGGATTATCTTCTTCGTTATAGATAATTCTTGCTCCTGCACAATAACCTTGCGTCGCTAGACTATTTCCTCTGATATTCTCTTCATCCACAATAGCTTCGATTAATCTTACATTTGTAAGATCATCAATTCTTTCGATGAAATTAAGAATGAAGCTATTGCCCCACCAGCTAAAGAACCTCCGAACATTAAACCAACGATCTTTTGGATCTGGTGTATTGATTTCTTCTGAGAAATACGCTGTATTATTTCCCCAACTTCTGAAACCTTTTATATTAATTGCTGTCACAACACCAGCTGCATTCACAATATTTGCATACTCTTGATCTAAGAAAACTTCCGTGTTTTCTTCATCATCAAGACAAATTGCATCAATTGGTAAAGGCTTATTAGAAGCTGTTAAATTTGGAATATTGTTATTATCATAGTCATTTGTAGTTATCATAGCTCCAAAAAGAGCGCTATAATAATATGCTTTTCCATCAATCTTAACCATTGGCCATACAGGCTCAATATGAGGGCTAACAAGACCAGCTTCTTCCTTTTCCTCCTTAACGTCATCATATGTCTTAGCTCCAGTTTCTCCAGAATCTAAGTCCACAACAGCCTCTAAATTGTAACAGCCATTTACTCTCTCTATCTTAGATGCAATAGCCGCAGCAACTGCTGGATCTTTACTATACTTAGGAACTAACACGATACCAGGTACATATCCTGTATTCGGGAAAATTCTTCTGATAAGTTCTAATCCTGTATCATTCCCATTTGATACATCATGTCCACCGATAACATCTACACTTGTTACTTTAGATGGATCAATCTTTGTTCCAGCTATATTTAGTTTTGTAGCACTAGTAGCAGTTCCTGTACTTAACACTGTAATAATAACATTTCCATTATCATCAAATGATGCAATATAGTCTTCGTCCACAGTAAGTTGAGTACCAGGCTCTCCAGAAGAATTATCTTTTACAACTAATGTATCTAATAACAAGCCTTGTACTTCAATTTTCGCTTGTTTATTTACAACTGGATAGTCGGATGCTTCCACTTCTGCTTTATGCTTACTTGGATCCAATACATTAACCATAATGACTGGTGCTACTGCAAAATATTTAAAAGACGCATCCATACTCTGACATAGCGTATAGTCTTTAATATTTTCACTGTATCCTAATTTTTTCCGAGCATCATCCATAGAGTAAACAACAATAGGTTTATTAGTTACACTATATGGATTATCCACAAGATTGATTGGCGCTACCCCAAATACCAACTGTGGATACTGACAAAGTACAGGTGCAACTAACTTGGTCGGCTCTTCATCAACATAAATCCCATGTTTGTATCCCATGTTTCTTACCTCCTAAATCATCTTTTTTACTCTTTCATAAAGTGTATTTAAAACACTACCTTTTTTAGATAGTTGTACATTTGCATCTGCTAATTGTTCAACTGGGATTAGCAAACCACCAATCAGTGGTATCTCATCCATTTTCTTCTGTAGCCCTTTTGTAAGACCGTTATTAAAGATTGTATTCTTTTTGACTACGTTCTTAATATCTGGACCAACATACACAACTGTCTGTTTTTTCTTAACATTAGTTTGCGCTTGTACAGATTTTTGTACTTTAGGTGTTTCTACCACCATCTTTTCTCTTTGATTTTCTTTCTGAATGTCTTTTTCTTCATTCATGCAAGTGGGTCCTCCTTTACCATCGCATATGTTTCAAATTTCATCTCAATACCACCAAAAAAATATGGATAAGTATCTACATCTTCTTTTTCATCCTGTAATGCCCATGTCATGGGATATTTAAAAACATATCTCTTGGCCAACACAGGATTCTTGGCAAAACGTTCATAAATTTTCTCAATAATATTAATAATATCCTTGTGACCATTCACATCCTCTGCATTATCATAAACACCAATATAAAGAAGCACCGAAACTTCCTGTGCTGAACTTTCATTTTCGATGCTTCCTTCATTCAAAGCAACAATAATATAAGGGAAATCATCATCAATTCTTTGATCATTTATCAAGCCATTTTCCAATTCTTCCTGCGTATATTCTTCTACTATTGTTTTTCTTAATGGCAATCTCTGCGAATACACATTTAATTGTTTACCTTCTGCCCTATTTCCATCTTTATCAATACTACATAAGACAAAATCTTTAAATATATTATTTTTTAATTCGCTTATAATCTCTTCTTGTAAAAAAAATGGAGTCATCGTTTACTCAACACCTTTTCAATTTGCTTATTTACATTTTTCTTTAAATTTTCTTGTATCTTAGGCTTAACAAAGCGATAAACCCTTTCCTCGTTTCCAATCATCTTTGGAATTGAGTTTGAGGATAATGTTTTAATCGGTAACCTTGCATCTCCTCGTCTTTGTGCTACTGCAACGTGACCACTTGAAAATCGTGTAACAAAGGCTTTTATCCCACCCTTTTCGAGTGGTTTATAACTACTACTTTTTACTACCTTTGCTTTAATAATCTCTGGTGGTTGTCCACTTCCTGGCTTATAACTCGCTGGAGTAACCTTAAAATCTTTAAGACCCAATGGTCTACCTTCTGATACAATTTCTGCTTCCAAATTATTTACTCTTGCCTTGTTAATTTTCATGGATTTATTAAACCCTGACTTTTTAACAGCATAAGTTTTTTGTGCTTTATCCGCTAGATCCTTACGGCCTACCTTTGCAGTATCATTTAAAGCAGTTTTTAAAACCTTTGGTGCTTCTCTTTTCATTCTTCCAAGTTTTTTTTCAACTCTTCGCAACATATTCCTGTCATATTCGACTCTCATCATTGTTTATTCGCCTCCAGATTAATCGAATATACACCCATCTCATTTATTGCGTCTGATACAAGAAATTTATTTCCATCTAAATCAACAATCGTTCCAAGCCCTGGGAGAGGGCCATAATCCTTTGCTGCCACATAAATAAGGAATTGCTTTTTATAAATTCCACGGATGTAAGATTTCTCACGCTTCTCACGCTCAATCATCTCATTGTTATCGATAAGAATTTTCATCTTCTTACCATTTACAACGTGTTCTTCTGCAAATTCCTCTGGATTTAAAAACATATTCTGAATATCTGTTCTTACAATCTCCTTAAACGTTAGCATTTAATCACTTCGCTTTCTTCCAATCTTACTTGGACCACCTTCTGTTCGAAATCGTCTATCAGGTACTCTTCCAACCAAATCTTCTTCTATTCCACTAGATGGAAACGCATCTCCTGATAATCCAGGAAAAGCCGTTACCAAGACAGCTTTTGCCTTCTGTAACGACTCTCCTGTTTGCCACGTTGCTGACTTATTTTCTATCCATGTATCTACATAAGGATGAATTGATGGTAACTCATCCCCTATTTCGTATTGAACTCCATCTATTAGGATCCTCGACAACGCAATTAATTTTTTATCCAAGCAATTTCACCACCACAATACTCTCTGTTGCTTTTGCTTCTGCAACAGCATATCCAGCGATGATTCCACCTGTTGCTGTACTGGTAGCTTCTTTTTCTGTATCATCCCAATACACAACATCACCTAGCGCAAAGGTATTCTCAGATTTTTTAGGCAGCTTAAATACACCTGTCATCATAAGTGCGCCTGTAGCTTCTGGTTCAATATTTGTTCCAGCAATACCAATTCTCTTTCCAAATGTAATAATTTCATTCGCTTCGATCATTGTCTCTGTGTCATTTTTATAATCAATAGCTTCTCCACGTTGCCAATAAGTCGCTTTACTCATATTGTTTACCTCCTTACTTAATTGCTACGCCTGGATTCTTAATCATACCACGGAAATCTCTTACAGAAATTCCCCAGTCAAAGTAGATATCCCATACAAATCCTAATGTACCTGGAGACTCCATTCTACGAACTGTTGGTGTCTGAACACCATTTAAGTAATCAACTTGAATACTTCTAGCACTTAAATTATTTGCTACCATGAACCAAGGCACTGCATTATTACCAGCCAAAGCATTAAGAACAGGAGTCTGCACAATATTTAATGGATAGTTATAAAGTGGATTAATATCATTGTTTGCACTTCCAGTTACTTGTGCCGAACGCAAAATAACCGCCAAATCAAATTCATATCCTACTGGAACAATAATGTGCTGTGGAGTCATGTAAATTGGTTCTCCAAAATCATCTTTCTGTTTTTGCATCTGTAAAATCATATTTTGAATAGCTGCTTGCGAAGGTTTTTCTCCACTTGCTACCAAGTTATTATGTTTGTTATCAAAAAGATTTACACCATCATAGATTTTTGAATTATTAAACAAGATAGAATACACTTGTTTATCAATCGTCTTCTTTGCTTTGGCAGCATACAATCCAGGAACATGAGATAGAAATCCAATATCATCATTGATGAATGCCTGTCTTGTCATTGAAAAGCTTTTTCCATATGTATCAAGTTTTCTTGTTGGTAACAACTTTGTCTCTGGAATATCTGGTTTAATCTCTCCATTCTCTGGAACCAATTCAAAATCACTTAAGCCACCAATCACATATTCATGATCTTTTGTTTCTTTAAAGTCTGTTAATGTTCCAGATGTTGTCCATGCCTGAAATGTAGTAGGTACTTGATTGTATAATTCCACAATGGATTTTCTAATCGTATTATCTAAAATTGCTGGAAAAGCAGCCGATGGATTATAAAACTGTCTTGTCAAATTGTTATACAATTCATCTCCACCCATTCTAATAAGAGATTGAGCGCTATAACCTTCACGAACAAGACTCTCAATTGCCAAATCTCTAAGAGTCATTGCTCTAAGTTCATTTGCTCCTTCTGCTGGATTTTGTACCGTAAATCCAGCACGCATTAATAACGCATCACTAGCGGCTGCTCGAATCTTATCTTGCTCATCTTCCACTACACTTGCTCTTGCACCAACTGGAGCATTATTCTGTCTTAATCCATCTAAAATAGCAGCTCTTACTTGCTCAACTGTGCTTCCATTACGAATATATTCATCTGGATCTTGATTAAAATCACGACAAAGGCTCATAATTTCAGCAGTTCTCTGTCTTTCTGCTTCAATTGCTGCTCTTTCTGTTGTTGTTTGCATCGGTGGAGCATTCACTGCACCATTATTACCTTCTAATCCTCTGGTCTGTTGAATCTGTGCATCTGCTTCCTGAATTTCTCCTTGCAAACGCTCAAATTCCGCTTGCTCTTCTTGTGTAAGGCTTCTGTTGCCATCTACCTTTGCTTTATTAATTAATTCTTGCTGCTTTCTAATTGCTTCTTCTTTTTTTTGTTTTGGTGTCATTAATATTTCCTCCTATAAACTATTTTTATTTATCTGCAATTGACGTTCATAAAAATCTAAATTATTAACATCTCTTACAACACTTTCATGACTTCTGCCAACTCCAACTGTTGGATCAGCAGGAACGGAAACGATAGAAATTTCATATGGTGTCCATTTTCTGGCCACATCACATGGTCCAATAAACTTCCCATCCGCAGATTGCTTGTTTGCCATTACCTCTTCCCAAGAATCAATGATGTAACCAACACTGACCCCTTTTAAGGTTCCAGACTTCACCTTTTGATAAATGACTTCTGCTTTATCATCTGAATCAAACTCAACTTCTGCCATTCCTCGTTGATTTTCAATCCAAGCTCTATTGATTTTCCCAAGAACTTCGTCCCGATCATGATTGAACAGGAGACAGCCAATCTCATTTAATCGTGTAAGATCTGCTGCACCTTCTGAATGATCTAAAATCTCAACGCCCCAACATCTTGTGTATGGTTCTTCGCTGGAAAAAGATAAAATAAATTTTCTTTCATTTCCTTCTCCTTCCATTTCTCGAATAGATGCTTTACTAAGCATTCTCGTTGTTGTTTTCTCCCGTTCCCTCTGTTCTTGGAACGCTCTCTTCTGTAGAAAAGATTCCATTTTGGCCAAAGATAACACCTCCTAAATCAATTCCTTTTTCTTTTCCATATTCAAGGACTGTTATAATTTCATCTAACTGCTCTTTCCAGTCCTTTCCATTTTCTGCTGCAATTTGCATAAATGTCTTTTGCCCTGTCTGCAATGCAATTTTTTGTGAGTTTGCTTCTTTTAATGGGTCAATCCACTTCTTAGGAGCTGCGACCCATTTATGCTTGAAATATTTATTTTTATTCTCCCAGAAATTATTGATAGATAATTTTCCAGATAAAACAGCAGATATGATAAAAGTTTCATAAACCTCATCTAATAATTCTTGTATTAACTCAATTTCGGAAATAAATGTTTGGCCATCTTCAATGCTTCCCTGCCTAGCAGAACTATAATTACTCTGACTCATATCTCTACTTGTAGCTTCATATGAAAGTCCTTGACCTGCTCCAATGAGCCGTTGTTGCAGTTTGATATAATCAGTTGAATCAGCACCTTGTCCTGCTGGATTTACGACCTGCACTTCATCACCAGCATTAAGCTCTTTGATCATGCCTGGAACAATAGATTTTCCATCGTAGTCCTTTCTCTCTTCTGCTATAGCAACACCACCTCTACCAATTCCACTAACTGGAAGGGATTTTTTGATAAAAACGGCCAAACATGCCATGATTCTTTCCTTTACACTGACTGCTGTCATGTATTCGTTTGCATCACGAATTCGTGTGATAGTCGGTGCAAAATCTGACACTTCTCTAACTTGTGACGGCCGTCTTTTTGTAAAAAGAAATATAATATCCTTTGCTGATACATAGACAGGTTCAATACTATCAAACCCATCTATGGAATATTGTTTAATCCAATATCCAACGGGCTTATTGTATCTATTAAATTCAATTCCACCACAAACCTTATTCTCTTTATTATGCGGAACCGACTGACTATCATCTAACTCATCGACTTCAATTGTCTGCAATTGAAATGGTAAAATCCCATCAGATGTATAGCACTTCTTTAATAATATTCCACCATCTACTTTTTTCCTTGTGATAATCATCCGAAGCATCTGTTTGAAACTTTGTGTTCCTGTTACATCACAATTCCGTTTCTTGCACCATTCTTTCCAAAGTTCCTCAATCTGATCATCCAACTTTTCTCTACCTGTGTTTGCTTGAAGAGTCCATCCAAGTCCAATGACATTACGCTCAAAGGCTTTGATAACTGAGTTAGCCATATCACTATTGCGTTCTAAGTCTCTTGCTCTAGCTCTTATGACATCGCGGCTATATCGATCTGTCTGTTCCGCAGACTGGTTATAAGCAGTCCACCTTGAATTTAGACGTTCATACCCTCCTGCATCATAACCACGCATTTGATGCAGACTTTGTCTCCATGCTTCTCGTCTATACCCAGCAGAAGGAGAAAACCATGAAATAATATTATCTAAAACATTTGCCATGATTACCTCCGATCAAAAACAGCAACATAGCAATCATCTAATAGACCATTGTTTGTTGCTAGCAATTCTGCCTGTAATTCTTTTTTTATTGTATATAGAGTATTCAAGTCTGCTCTTGTAACCTGTCTACTCCCAATCTTATAAGACTGTCCTGTCACACAAATAGAGTAGATAGCTTTATTTACTTGTTCTAACATTTCTGCTGTAGTAAAGTTCATTTCATCCATTCTATTCACTTCCTAACCAATTGTTATCCACATCAATCCACTGTTCATCTGTATTTTCTGTGGATTCTTTTCTTTCTTCTATCTTTTCTTCTTGATTTTGTAAATGAAGCATACGCACTGAAAGAGTATCCGCAGCAGCCATTGCATAAACTTCGGTATCCAAGTAGTGGTTATCTCCATGCGATTCTTTTGGAACCCACTTTAATACTTGCTTACTTCCACTTTTAATCATAACTTTATGTTCCGCAGTTACTTGTTCTGCATACTCCTCGTCACAACCTTTATAAACCATCCATGAGCCTTTTCCATTTTCTTTTCTCATTCTTCCAGCAATCATATCTTTATATTTATCACCATCGACAATGACAAGATTCATACCATATGCATTTGATGACTCCTTATTAACTTTTGATAATTTGAAATGGGATTGCATTGGATTACTTGACCCTTTTACAGGCAATGCCCATTCACTATTTCTAGCACAAAAGTCATATATTTCATCCGCGCTGTAACCACTATCAAGAAAACAAAGATTTACTACATGTGGTGGTTTATTTGAATCTTCCGATTGATAACTAAGATTCATTATTTCCTCTATCTCTGCCAAGCTATACGCTTGTCCATGAGCTATATTTTGACTTGTAATAAAATCTCCAAATGCCCGAATCGTCCAATATAAACAATTCTCTTGTACGTCAACTCCACCTGTAAGCAACTTAGCCCAGGAAGGAACTACAAACGGTTCTAATTCTGTTTGACGCTCCATAACCAGGTCTTTACTTGTCTTTAACTTAGTATCCTCCCAAGGCTCTCCAAGCCATGAGTTTACAAAGTTTTGTAGACGCTCTGGATCATCTTTACTATCCAAAAATTCCAACACAATCTCTTCCCAAGTTAAAAAGCGGCTATAAAGGGCATTAATCCAAAAAGAAACTTTTCGTGGTTTTCCAAGATGTGTTTTCTTTACATCTCTCCATTCACCTTTTCTAAGCATTCCTATTTTATCTTTGTTTGTAATAACACAACCACACTCTTGACAAACATAGACTGCTGTCTTTGCTCTTTCATAATTGGTAAGTTTCTTTTCCTCATCTCCAACAAACTTTATTTGTTGAAAATTGAATATAATATATTCTCCACAGTGGGGACATGGCATAAAATATTTCCTTTGCTCATCTGCATTTTCATGTATTTTCCACACATAGTTACTTCTCAACGTCGGTGTACTACATGTATATATTTTTTTGCTATATGGATAAGTTCTAGTTCTTTCTTTTGCAAGTGCATATGGGCTTGCTTCTTTTTTTGTAGCTCCACTCATCTTATCTATCTCATCAAAAAATAGATATTTAATTGCTTTGGATGCTAGTTTACCAGGACTACCAGAGCCCCTTAAATAAATATGCATTCCTCTAAATTTCAAATTAAGCTCTTTAGATGAATTAGGAAAGAAACGTTCTGCTATCTCAGGAGTTTTTGTAAGAGATGGTTTAATACGATCGTTCGATGTATCTTTCGCCAAGTCATCACTATCATAAATGATCATGGTTGGAGCTGGATCATGAGTAATAATCCAACCAAGCATATTGAACATTGCTTCGGTTCCACCTACCTGAGTTGACTTACAAAAATTTATCTCTTGGATGTATGGATCATTAAATGTATCCATCACTCCTATTAGATATGGAGTTATATCATTACTCCACTTTCCTGAAAAGTTACTAGATTCATCCAGCACCCTGTACTTCTCTGCCCATTCACTTACAGTAATTTTCTCTGGCTTTTTTAGAGTATGTTTTATAATTTCAATAAAAAGATTTCTTGTTCTATTTCTTGCTCTCTGACGTTCCACAGACACTATTCTTCATCCTCTTCTTCATCTGGCATTTCATCATCGATAGCATCTAAGATAGAAACCTTTTCCTTATCAATCTTATACGGATCATACTCAATAAGTTCATCCAGAACTTCAAACACTTCTTTTTCTAAAATATCCTGGATATTCTTTATATCCTCTTCGCCCTGAACTAAAGGAGCAACTTTTTGTGGAAGTGATAACAAATGTGATTTGAAATAAACAAGCATATTTGTAAGAAATTCTTCCACATCAACGGCATAATGAAGTTCTTTCTTCATCTTTCTAAGCTTCAGTTTCGAAATATTCTTTTTAATGAGCTCATGCTCTGCCTGTTCCTTCTCTTTATTCAGCGCCGTACCATTCTTCGCTTCCGCTTCCAATTTGTAATTAATATACTCTGGTACACACTTTTCAAGTTCATACTTTCTATTTTCGTTCCCATTCGCATCCTTATGACGAAACAAGCCAAACTCATTTTTTAACTGACGGATTCTTCGATCTGACACTCCTATAATCTTCGCAAGCTCCTTTTGATTCACTTCCATACAATTCTCACTCCTTTCTTTCAAATTTCTGACACTGTCGAGGAAGGAAGTGCCTTCAATTTTTTGATTTTATAGCCAAAAATATCGGACCTTCCCCGCCCCGCAGGTCTATATAGTTTGAAAAGTACCTTTTGTTTTAATTGTCGTAAACTTTGAAACAATTCAACATTTAGACGACAGTCCAGACACAATTCATCAAACACCATACGCAAACGACAGAAGGAGAGTACCACTCGAATAGCACTCTCCTTCTCACCCAGTCTGTACCTAAACAGGATTCTTTATTCAATTTTCATACTACCATCTTAACACATGTTAGTGTCCTGTTGTGTCCTGACTTTTATAGGTGTCAATCATCATCTGAACCCTCTCATAACTTAATAGCTTATTGAATGCACTCTTCTCTTTTTCATATAACGGACTACGGGTTATATGCATCTCCTTACATATCTTATCAATACTCTTGCAATCAATGTATCGTAGTTCCAATATCATACGCTCTTCACTATCTGGCCTTAGATACTCTATCACATCTGTTATCTTTACAAGTACATTCAATGCTTCATGAATCTGTTCATTAATGCGAGTCTCTATCTGATCTAACATATATGTATATGCGGCCGCACCTGATGGTACGTCATTATTCTTTTGGATAAATGTATAGTTAATTGAAGATAAAGGCTTTTCCATATCCTCTTTTATTTGTTTTACCCTCTCTTCTAACTGTCTCTTTCTCAAACGGCATACTTTATATTGATTTAAAAATGCTCTTAATTCTTTCTGGGATTCTGTTAATATTGTTTTTTCTTTTGGTACTGGTAATTTCTTCTGGTTCATTTTATGCTTCATTTTCATTCTCCTTTGCTGCTAAAAAGCAGACTTTATTTCCATACATTTTCAACTGATACAAGCAGCGCTCTTGCTCATCCCAATCCACTACTTTTATACCTCTTCTTTCTAATTGCTTTAAACTCTCATTTATTCCACTAATCAAGACGGGGATTGGCATATTATCCACAAGTTTCTGCGCAAATTCCACATCTAATAAAGGATTTTTTTTCATTTTAACCTCCTACTTTTTGAGATTCACTCCATTATATTTATCATAAATAGGTTCTATCTTCTGGAGCATTTCCAATGTTGCATTAGAAATAACCATCTGTTCTTCTAATTCTAATTTCATACCACGCTTCATTCCCTGCATCCACTGGTTAATTGCTATCATTTTTTCTTGTGTCATTTTGATTCCTCCCATTTCTTAATCATTTCAATTGCTTCTTCTGGCCATCTTACAAAATCCGCTGTTCCACCAGCATTTTGAATTCTTTGAATCATGAACTTTTGTAAATTTGATTTCACTCCAATGCATGGTCTCTTTACCTCAAATCCAAAATAATGTCCTCTATGGATTACGAGAATATCTGGCAATCCACCTTGACTGTATGCTCCCTGTGCAATTTTAACCATAAAGGCATTTGGAAACTCTTTTTTTATAGCTTCCATGATTTTCTTTTGATAATATTGCTCTTTTGGAATTTTTTCTCTTAAAATCGCCATAGCATCTGATTTTCTTCTAATCCCATTTTCTTGCATATATCGCTTTATAATTTCTGCATCCGTTCCTGGAATATATTTTCTAAAGTTCATTTTAAATTTCCTCTCCTATTCTTAAATACTTCTTCATATCGTTTATCCGTAATCATTACCATGCCATGCTGTGTAAACTTAATTTGGTTAACTATTCCACAGCCTGGACACTCAATCTCTTCGCCATCACGAATATATAAGAATGTTCTTTGACAACAAATACATCTTCTTGATTGTCGACTTCCCATAAATGCAATTTTTCTCATACTGCTCATCTTATTCATCTTAATCATTCCTTTCCCTTTGGAGGATATGTGTCTTGATAGACACTGCAGTCCTCATTTGTCCACAAGCGATAATGCTCATTCCAATACAAGTTGATAATCGAATTGTATATCTTCCCATTCTTCTCAATGCAATGTTCATGCCAATATGGGAGATATGCTTGTTCAAATCGCGGAATCACCTCTTCTTCTAACACCTGTATTACTTTTGATATGTCATATTCTTCGAAAAGAATAAAAGAAATTTTTTTGAATGTGCCTTTTTCATTTTCCTCATCAATAATTTTTTGAAAAATCTTTAGAAATTTCTCCTGATTTTCTTTTTCTAAAATTTTAAAATTTCCAATTAGATAATTTCTAATATAAATTGTTGATTCTTCTTTTATTTCTTGTAATAATTGCACATAACTTTTTCTATATTTCGTTTTTAAAATTTCTAAAGGCACTCTCATTTTATTATTTTTTAGCTTTTCTAAATTTTTCGAAATTTCATTTTCCATATGAAAACCCCATTGTTGCACCTAAAATGTTGCACCTAAATTCATATTTTTTCTATTACAAAAATCTTTGAAACTGGCTTAAATACTACCCTTTTTTCAATGTTGCACCTGTTGCACCTATTTTAGCGATATACACACCTTGTTTTTAGGTTTTTAAAAAAATTGCTTATTTTTTCGATTTTAAAAAACTCTATAAAAGTATATATATATTGATTTTTAGGTGCAACAGGTGCAACAGACTCTTCAAAACCGCATAATTATTAGATTTTTTTGTTGCACCTAGTGTTGCACCTTTCAGAAATTAGTTGTAACAGGTGCAACATTTTCTAATCAAATGGTAATTTTTCTTGTCCTGCTGCCTCCCACACATCCATAGGTTTATCATTTCCAAGATACTTGGATAAATTAAATTCCACAAATCTTATAACTTTTCCATTAAATCTCTTTGCAACAGCATATAACAACTTATTTCCACTTCTGGAAGTTCCAATTAATCCTTGATCTGCAAGATACTTTATTGTTTTCTTTGGGGAATACTCTGCTTTTTCTAGCACTTCATCAAGGATTGTTCGAAAAATGTATACTTTGTCATTCGTAAGCAAACCATAACATTTCCCCTCTACATCCTCTCCAAAGTAATTCTTATTTGAAAGAATCCAATCCACAATGTATTGTGTGGCATTTTCATTTACATCTGAGCTTTCTGCTGTCTCCTGCTCCCAAGCGATAACTTGAGCAAGTCTTTTTGCCTTTATCCAAGATTCCTCTAAAACAACAAATTCTTTGTTTTTGGGTGGCTGTTTACAAAAAATCCATGTATCTATCATTGCATCTGCTAGAGCAACAATAGATACACCAGCGATATGGCTAATACTTCTACCATTGGCATTCTCGTTCAAATAGCTCATCATTTCATCGTATTTTTTTCGAATATCATCCCAATTTACCTGTAACAAATATTCAATAAACAATGGTCCAGCCCATCCACAATTATCTGCTGCCTGCTGATGCATTAAACTAGCAGACTTCTCATCATTAAATGGTCCACCATAGAGTTCTATCACACGAGAACTGACACCTGTCTGCGTTTTTCCAGTGGATAAAGGTTCTTCTCCAGTGGATATTGCGATAGTCCGCCATTGGCTAGTTGTTTGCAATCCTCCTGTTTTGTTACCACGAATTTTCCCTGTTCCAGAAGAAATCATGTATACGATTTTCTCTAACATTCCTTGGTTCTTTCCAGCAAGCTGTCTTTCATCGATGCCTAACGGCAAATCTCTGTAGAAGGCAGCAGTTCTCTCTAATCCTACTTGCGTAGCATTAAAGTTTACCATTAATCGCTCTGGATCACCCCATGCCGACAATGCAGCCTTCAACGCAGCAGTCTTTCCACCTTTACTACCACCCCAGTTATAAACAAAATAGATTCTTTGTTTTAATATTTTAAGAAGCGGTGCAGCAAATCCTGCTGCCAAAATAAAACGAAACTTATCCCGTTCCCTGTGTGGAGACATTAATTTTATCCAGTCCTCTAAGTTACCTTGTTGACAATAAGCAGCCGCCATGCCACGTTGCGATGGATCTATATCCATAACAAGCCCTGTTCCATGTCCTGGAATAAACCTATTTCCATGTTGCCATCCAAAAGAGCTTGTTGATTCTTCCATTGTTAAAATATCTATGTTTTCTGCTTCCAAGGCACCTAAAAACTTTACAACAGACTTTGCATTTTCCGAAGTAATTGTGCAACCAACGTCCGATAGTGTTGTAATGCTTCTGCTCGAAAATATAGTAGAACGTGGATAAATGTACTTATTCCATTGCTTGTCCCTTAAAAATGCAATCTCGATTTTTTCTTCTCCTAGTTCTAAGTTCTTTAATCGCCTTGTAATCAAGATAGGTGTTCGACAAACAAGTATTGGCATCAATGTCTTTTCATCAATAATAAAAATGCCATCCTCAGAGAACTTCCAGTTCTCGGGTTCTCTAAGATTTACTGGTGCATCTTTAATGACTTCTGGAATAATATCTAATTTTGAAAAATCGATTTTTTCTGCATAGGTAATAGCTTCTTGAATTCTCTTTCTAGCTTCTTCCCTTCCAAGTGCCATAAAAACCTCCGATGGGTCTTTATGTTTATCTATTCCATTGCAACTAAAGACAAAGATATTTTCTTCTATTCCTGCTTCCCGTAAGACCTCTGTGACTTTCCGAATAAATGTATCTCCACCTCTATCTGGTTCTTTATGTAAGTAGATTTTTAGTCCTTTTAATTTTTCTGCCATTTCTTTTTTAAACATGGCAGCTCCTGGAACTCCAAGGCAAGGGAAGAGCATATACCACATGCTTTGTGTATCACTTTCCCCTTCTACCAATACGACATATCCAACTTCTTTGATTGCTGGTAGTCTCCACTCTCCATAAAGAGGAATTTTCCCTTTTGATCCCTTCTGCCACCGAAACTCTTTATTTCCATATCGTTTTCTAAAAACTATTTCTGTTCCATCTTCTAAATAATATGGAATTTTCATGTAGTTATTTTTTTGATAATAGTCCTTCTCAGTGGTAATATGACAATCATTTTTTAGAAAATCCTCTGGAAGTTTCTTTTCAAAAGAATACTGCTGCAAAGAATAACTTGCCAGACCTGACTTCTTATCTTTCTTTGGTTCATCTTTTAAAGGTACATTATACTTTTCTAATATCTTCTTATAAGCCTCTTTTGTGGTAATTCCATTTATTCTTGCGTAGAAGTCAATAAAATTACCACCTTCATTTTCAGCAAAACAGAACCACTTACCAGTTTTTAAATTAACGGAAAAAGAAGAATGCTCTGAATCATTATGGAAAGGACAAAGACCAACAATTGAATCCTCTCCTGAAGGTTTTGCTTTTTTGATAATCGAATATTCAGTTTTATAATCTACTATGTCATCAATGTTTATATCTCTTTGATTCATATTTTCCCGTCCTTTTAAAAATTAGGGGAGATTTCTCTCCCCTTTGTTCCTCTAGTTGAATGGAAGTTCATCCTCTACACCTTGTGCTACACCTTGTGCTACATCATCTACGTTCACAAATCCATCTGGTCCTGTTTGTTGTACTGGTGTTTCAACAAAACCATCCGCTGTCATAGCAATATTTTTGTATTGCCCTTTAAGCTCCGCTCTTAATTTTGCTGTTTTTGTAAATACCTCCTCTGGAAGAACTCCAACTTGCTCTACTACAATCTTACTGTATTCCATACCAACCTTGTTGGTAACATTTTCTAAAGAGAATTTTAAAACCATTCTTGTATAAGGTGTCTTAGTTCTTCCCATTATTCTTGATAACTGCTTGTTTACATCTCGCATAGATGTTGGTGGAACAGATAAAAGATAAGGGTCTTGCTTTCCAGAAAGTAAAAGATAAATTCTTCTTGTGTTCTTACAAGCTTTTCCTCTTCCTTGCTTGTCGGTTCCGTATTGATTATATGGGCAATGCTCACACTCTCTAATCTCTCCTGTTTCAAGAACTACCCCTTGTTTTCCATCCATAGACATACAGTCAGGTGCTTGGTTTTCTCCTGTTCCATAATCTTGAGACCAATATCCATTTGAACGATGAGTAAAAATCATTACTCCCTCAATTTCTGTAGCTTTTTCAGGCTTCTTCTCATCATCCGTTTCAATGGTGAACATTCCACCATTTTTCACTTTAATTTTCTTGCAATCAATTCCTGTATCTGGAACAAGATCAGATAATTCATCTTCAAGCTCTGCTTTTAACTCCTCATCTAATTCTTCAAATCCTGCTGCTAATTCAAATTTTACTGTTGTTAATTCATTTGCCATGTCTATTTTCTCCTTTTTCTTCGTGTTATTTCATAAGTCTCAAACAGATTTAGTGCTATGGCCAAATCCTCTGGAATTTCTCTTAGATTCTCTAATTCTCTCTTAAGTAATTTAGAATCTATCTTTTCCGCATGAATATCATGCTTATGTAAGAGTTCTAAAAGACTTATGCCATTCTTCTTTAATTCAACTGCTGCCTTTTGAGAATAGATATTTTTCTCTTTCAAAGTATAGGTATATTTAGTTGTCTTAACTTTTGGCCAGTCATGCTCCACCATCTCAATGGCCAACTTTTCTTTTAAGGCATCAATTTCATGTTTGCACTGTTTTAACTGTTCTTCTAATCTATCTTTCTCATCGAGCATACACTCGTAATCTAAAATTAATTGTTCTAAATATGTCACATAATTCCTCCTATTCTTTATTTTTTTTAATTCTATGTATTTTCTCCGCATATTCAATTTGTCTCTGAATATATGGATCTTCTTCCCGTCCTCCAGATAACATCCAATCTTCTATTCTTTGTTTTACATCTAATAGAACCGAAACTGGAAGTTTCATATTACTCAGTTCAGAGATCTTTCTCACTTCCATCACCTCACTTATCACAAAGGTAATCCATAAAATCTAGCAATTTATTCAAAGATTCTTCGCTCATGCTGTCTAAATCAAACTTTTCACCATAAAATTCTTGACAACATTCATCTATAAATTCTCTATATGTTTGTGTATTAGTGGCCACTTCTTCTACATCACAAATTCTTTTATCTAGATCTGACTTCTTCATATTTCCCTCCAGTATTTCTCTTATCATTCTGACTATTTCTTCATCATTTTTTATACTTTCATTTCTATACTGGATAATTTCATTCTCCAATAGAATAGTTTTCCTGTAAGAAGTAACTTGAGAAAAAATCAGACTTGATATTAACATAGTACAAATGTACTTCTTCACTTTTCATTCTCCTCTTCATTTCTCCATAATTTTCAATAGTTTTTCATATAAAATTATTTCTTCTTTACAATGTTCTGCTACCAAAACCTCTACAAATTCTTTTATTTTTTCTATCTCTCCATCCTCTTCTAATTCTAAAAAGATACTTTCATCTTTTAGAAGTTTGGATGAATAGTACCAATCTCCTATATCATTTTGATATACTTCTACAATTGGTTGCCACTCATCCAGGATGCAGCAAATTTGTAACTTATGTATCTCTTTTTCCTCTATCCAACGCTTTTTCATTATCTTCCACTTCTCTCATAAGACTTAAGCAACCTAGATCTAATTCTTTCAAGTCTTCATCTTCTGTCCATACTATTTTTTCAACCTGTTCATTTTTACAATATGGACAAATTGGTTCATTTTCATCTAGCATTTCTTTACCAACTATAAATTGTTTACCGCAAATTAAACACTTGTATTTCTCTAAATTACATTCCTCATATCCATTCTCATAATCAATTCCCATTGTTTATTCTTTTGCTTCTTTTAACAATTCATCTACATTTTCTTTCATATATTCAGAGACTTTAAGATAACCCTCTGTATTAATCTTTTCTTCAAAACCTCTGAATTTTACTCTTGCTGGATATACTGATATAATTTCTTGATTTTCATCAGACTCATATACAATAGCCCAACCAAATGTATGCAGAATCATGTTAACCCACCATAAGAACCCTGATTGTCTAAACTCTTTCCACGTTTTCTTTTCTATCATTTTCATCACCTTATTGTTAATTGCAGTTTTAGTTAGCTTTTTTCTTTGCTGCATATTCGATAATTTCTTTTATATGCTTTCGGGCTTCTAAATTTATGTAATCAAAATGTTTAATATTTCCTCTTAACATTTCTGTTGCTTCATTACCGATTGCAAAAGCAAATCCAGATACTTCCTCTCCTTTATCTACTTTTTTCTTTGCATCTTCTACCATTGCATCAAAATTACTTTTAATTTCTTTTTCTGTTAATTTCCCATACTTTGTCATTTTTAATCACCTTTCTTTCACTTAAATAAATTAATAGATACAGAAATGTCATGAACTGGCTCCTTTGATATACCACTAATATCAACAATACGTTCTTTTGCTGATTCAACAAAATGTACCTTTGCCATATGAATTTCTGCAAAAATTCTAATCACTGTAACCTTTTCATTAAAATAGTAAGCCATTACGCACTCTTTTCCTCCGTTTCTGACTTAAATATTAATTATTACTAACCTTTGTTAAACCATCTACTGCGTAACAACCATTAAACCCTTCAAGCCAAACTACATCTGTTCCACATATTTCTTCTGCTTCAATTTTCACTACAAACTTTTTATTTCGATACTCTTCTGGAACATCATACTTATCATTCATAATCACGATATCTCCAACTTTCAGCATTTCCAAACCTCCATCAAATATTAATATTTTTCCCAAAATCTTGTTGGCGCATGGTATTGTCTTCCGTCTCTTGTTAATACCATTGTTTGTTCTTCACACGCCGTTGGAACATAGAATCTTAAAACTCTACCAATTACTCCGCTTTCAATACAAATAACTAAATCGCCAATTTCAAAACTTCTCATTCTTCACCTCATTAAATACTAATATCAATAACCTTATGCTCCATGTATTTTCTTATATTTCTCACATTTACCCATAACGCCATTGCATATTTCACAAGTACGCCAATGTTCACAACTATCATTTTTAGGGCACATTTTTCCAGCAAAATTTCCACCCCAATTCCAGCAAGTAGTTCCACCAGTTCGGGAACAGTACCAATACACACAATATCTTTCTTTATGACTCACATTATCACCTCATTAAATAATAACTTCTACAATTTATCTATAAGTTCTAAAAATTCTTTTGATGGCTTGTCAAATTTCCATTCAAGCTCACTTCCACAATAAGGACAACTTACATATCCTTCTGCTACACCAAATCCACATTCAGAGCAACGATACTCTGGTATTTTTTCGTTGTTATATGTAAAGCAAGCGACTGCTTCTACTTTTGCCACCTTTACCAACTTTAACTTCCTTTTTCTCATTCATCTTTCTCCTAGTTTTCACCTAAATACTAGATTTTTCTATTCTTCATGCTCTGCATAAAAACAATATCCATAATTTAAGAATCCATCACAAATATATGCATCTAATTCTTCATCGTATATTTCATCGTTATAAGGACATTCTTTACAACCTTCAACCAGAGACATATTGTCACCTCTCAATCTTTTCCATAATTAGGTTGATATCCACTATGTTTAATGATTTATTTCCAACTCCTTTAAAATATCCTCCATACCCATTCCAGCATTTAAAGCTTTTACCACATATTCAAAATTAACCTTTTCATATTTTTTCTTTGGATACTGTTGGAAATAGCTCTCTTCTGCTGATTTTCCATATAACATCCAGTAATGATTGGCTAATCTTTTATTCATAGTGACTTTTTTAGTGCAAGTTAATGTATTTTTTGAACCATCTGAATATATATTTTCTATTTTCCACATTTCTTTTTCCCCTTTACTTTTATTAAGTTCTCAGGGTATTTGCATGTCTTATACCCTATTATTTTATCTTTCAGTAGAACAAAGTATGGATACACTTTTATTACAATTCCTATCCTTCCACCATCATATATGACTTCTTCTCCTGCTTTAAAAGAATATTTCCTTGCTACTGGTTTATCCTTATTGATAACTCGATTTGAATAACCCATTACTTATTTTCCTCCTCAAAATCAAAAATAACTTCTCCATTTCTAATTGCATCTGGTTTTTTACTACCAAACTTTTTTTTCAATATCAATTTCACCTTTTTATCGTGGTACTCATTTCTAGTAAAAATCAGACGATTATAAACTTTTCCATTCTTAATGATTACTTTTGTTTTCATATGTGTTGTATAACTTCCTTTCTTCTTATTTTTAATCACAGGTGAGGGGTTCGAACCCTCTTGACTTTAATAATGACTACGAATTTTTTAAACAAATGTATGTAAATTTATATAGAAATCTTTAGGAGAGGAATAATAAAAATTAAAATGGAATTATGTTTTAACTATTAAAGTCAACAAACCTCTTTTGACCTGTGCTATTGCCCTGGGATTCCAGGGCTTTGTATCATGGAATTTAATAATAGTTACATGTGATATACAATTAAAATCCAATTAACCAATAATGGCAATGCTCTTTTCTTCTGCATCAATATTTTCTTGTAAATAGTTTTTAATGTTTTTTACAGCCTGATATTTCCAAAGGCCACCATCTGCTGCCACAATCTTAAACATTGGCGCACCATCTCTTTCTGAGATTCTGAATACAAACTTACTTTCTGGTTGATCTACTTCTAAAAATGTACGATATGGTTTTAATGTAACAGGGTTAGGAACTAGAACATTTTCTTTACTTGCAATTCCTTTTTTTATAGTTGTCATCTGTGTGCATCCGTCATCTCCATAGTTTGCTGTAGAATTAGATTCTACATTTCCTGCAACTTTTAAGATGAGTTTTAAATCATCTGTTTCCTGGAAGGCTGTCTGCAAATTAATAATGAATTCCTCTTGGTTGTACCAAGTGTCGAACTTAAATCCAAATGGATTACAGTTAGAAATAAGTAATGTTTCTCTATCTCTTTCATTATTTAATCCAGAGATTAATCTAACCTCTGTTGGTTTTACAATATGGATGATCATAGAGTCTCTTAACTCGCTTGGTTTATCTTGGATATAATCTACTAATGATGTAAGGTTACTAACCTCTAATGCTTTTGCCTTATCTTCTACATCCATTCTTTGTAATGGAATATTTTTTACATAAGTTTTTCCGTTAATGACTACAGGATTAATTTTTTCTGCCTGAACTCCTAAACCTCTAATAAATTCCATTGCTCCTGTTAAATTTTCCATAATGATATCCTCCTTATTTTGCCGCTCTTAAATCTACAACTTTACTTTTATCAGTGTTTTCTTGTTCCTGTTCGACTTCTTCAAAACTCATTTGCCCAGGAAGTTGACCACCAATTTCCACACAGTCGACTTCTCCAGTGACAGGGTCCTGTCCCATATTAAGAGTTGTTCTGACTGCTTGTCTTGGAGCAAGTGCAACTTTAGATTCTACAGTAGTTTCTACAAACTCTCTGCTATCGTTTGGTTTCAATTTGATTGTAAGCGTAATCTTTCTTTCCTTTGTAGCATCAGTGTTCGGGTCTTGAGTGTTCTTTGTTACCTCTTCTAGTGCTGCATTAAAAACTTTACTTAATGCTCCTTGTGCGAATGTTTCTAAATTATGGTGTTGCATAATGTTTTCCTCCTGTTATTTTTTGTTATTGTTTTCTTTCCAGATATATTTAAGTTCAATGCATTTAATTTCACCAGAGTCGTCTGAATGGATTTTTGTGTCTGCTAAATCCATTTCTTTTAGGACTGCCCCTAATGGTTTTTCTAACATTTCGTTCAGCTTCAATACCATCACCTCCTAAAAATATTTCTTCCAGTCATTAACAACTGAATTGGATATGCCCTCTTTTTTCATAAGGGCTTGATTTATTTTTTCATCCACAGTTCCTTCTGCGAGCAAATCAATGTAAGTACACCGATTCTTTTGACCGATCCTATGGATACGAGAAAGACTCTGTGAATAAGTCGCATAATTAAAATTTTTACTGTAGTAGACACAAGTATCTGCTGCCGTTAATGTTATTCCAGTTCCAGCGGTATCGATCTGGCCAATAAAGACTACTGTGTCCTTATCTTCCTGGAACTGCTGCACTAACTTCCCTCTGTCCGTCTTTTTTGTATCTCCATACATACAAACAGACTTTTTATTTTTTAAGAGCTTGTCCACAGTGTCCTTAATAGCAAGTACCTCTGGAACAAACCTTGCAAAGATCACTAACTTCTTGCCTGCGTATAAAACATAGTCTTCTACGATATCTTTTATAGCTTCTAGTTTCTCTGTTCCTACTTGCTCAACAGTATCCGATTCATCTGTTTGTAAAAATCCACCACATAGCTGCTGCAATCGAAGCAACTTTGTAAGAACCGTTGTGGCCGTCACTTGCTCTTCATTTTCAAGTTCAGCTATACTGTCCTCCTTTAATTTCTGATAAATCTTTGCCGTCTTATTATTAAGAGCAACATATCTTGTTTCGAATATTTGCTCTGGAAGGTCCAGGGCTTCATCTTTTGTAACACGATATGCAATTGAATGCTCTTTTTTCGTCAATTCCTTTAGGTTTCTGTAGCCAACAATTTGTTTATTATTAAAACCACCCATCTTACAGTATGTATTTCTAAATTCATAAAAGTTTGTTCCGAAAATCTTCGGATCCAGGAAGCGATATTGGCTATATAAATCAATAATTTCATTCTGTACTGGAGTTCCAGACAAAATGAGCTTATATCTAGCCTTATCCCCTAGCTCGTGAACTGCTTTGCTTTGCGTTGCATTATGAGTTTTAATCCGTTGGCTTTCATCACAAACGATCATATCGGCATCGAACTCTAATAGGAGTTCTTTAATACCTTTTCGCCATACTCCTTCATAATTGATGACTGCAACTTTTAACTGTTCGCCTTCCAAGGACATTAAATTTTTAAGACTTTTTTCTCGCTTAGCTTTTGTATCCAATAAAGCAATTACAGTGTTTGGAAACGCTGCATATTCTTTAAATTCTTTTGGCCACACTGCCACAACGGATGATGGAGCAATAATTAAAACACGTTTGATAAATCCTTTTTCATAGGCAGCTCCAATGATAGAGATTGAGGTTAGAGTTTTTCCACATCCCATGTCAAAGAGCAACCCAAAACCAAAATTGTCATCCTGCAATTCTATCACCTTCTTTTCTTTTCTTTTTCTTTCTTCGAATGACTTTCCAGCCCATTCTCTGGCCACACCATTGACAATGTTTGTCATCTATATTCACTCTTCTCATACAATTTGGACAAAAATAAAGACTGACTCGCATAACTGGTGTCTCTTCTTTCTCATATTTTTTAATTAAGTTTTTATGCTGTCGGCCTAAACTTTTATAGTCCTGTAGGATAGATGCTAATTCATCTGGGGTAGGTGGTAATCCAAACTCTTCCATGACACTTTCTAATGTCTTATCCATTTGAATCACCATCTATCATTTCAAATTGTAAGAGTGCCATATTGGCCGCTCTTACTTGATGTTCATAGAGCGAAACTTTAACTGGGTATTTTAATAATGGAATAGGCTTTTGTTTTAATCGCTCTCTATCGATTAAATGTGCCTTTTTCTTCATTTTCAGACGCTTCTTTTCGAACTCTACAGGTAAACCTGTAAAGTTATGGAGCTTATCTAAAGTCTCAATATCTGCTAGTCCAACAAGCATTTTGAGGCTTTTATTCCATTTCATATGCTTCCATCCGCTTATTACATCATACTGAACTCGGTTGAGTTCTTTTAAGTAAATGGAATGTCCCTTAATTGCAACCTGCATCTCATTCTCCTTTCTCCTCTTCTATTTCATTAACATCAACGGGAATTGGATTATTGGGGTCTGTTAGATCATATCCATCCCATTTCTCTAAAAACGCATTTAGTGTGGACTCTCTTACCTTTAATCTTCCGATTTTCATAAATTTAAGAAGTCCAGAATTATGTAATTTATAGATATAGGCAATACTTGTTTTTAAATGCTCTGCTACCTCTTTTACTGTTAATAACTGTTCTGCCATAACATTCTCCTTTCTGAATTAAAAATATATAAATCAATAAAGGGAATAAGGAGTATCCCTTAATATTTATTACTTATCTGTCTTATATACACTAAAGTGTATCGAATTAATCCTCCCTAGATTCGCAACAGGGTTATGGATTCTAACAGTTTCTCCAAAAGGTGAAACAGAAAAACTGTTAGAAAGTATCTCCCTGAGTTCTTACATGGGAATATCATCTAATGTCCGCAGTACAGTAAAAACTGTCAATGGATTATCTCACCTATGCTCGTCCAGGCTAATCCATTGTTCTCTCAACCGAGCAATATCCTCCAGGCCGTTTGTTATTTTACGAGGGTATGCGCCTTCCACCCCTCTGACGGCTATCTCTCCATCGGACATACTTTAAGATAACCGAGTTGATTTTATAGCAGCGGCTCAACTAGACCCTCTGTTTTTAGTGTGGTGTCTGCTTCCACATATGTATTAAATTGTGTTGTATAACTATTTAGAAAAGTCACATGTTATGAGGCTTTCTGCTGTTTCTGAGTTTCAATAGCGATATTGCATCCTTTTAAAATGTTCTCAATGGCTTTTTTATCTTCCGCTGAGCTGTTTTTTAAAAAGATAGCAAATTCTTGAACTAAGCTTTTAGCTTCATTTACACTCTTCATAAAACCAACTCCTTTTCAATTTATCTTTGAGTTATATACCCATTATACAACCTATTAAGAGTTTGTCAACCCATTTTCGATAATTTGTTTTTATTTTTTTGGGTTGACATACTCATTTTTAAAAAGTATAATAATCATGAAAGGAAGTGATATAACATTGAATACCATTTCTGAAAGAATAAAATTCATCAGAAAAGACTTGAAATTAACACAAGAAGCTTTTGGTGAAAAACTAGGTGTTAGCCGTGACGTAATAAACAATTTAGAACGTGATAGAGTTGATATTAAAGAACCAATGAAAAAACTCATTTGTAGAATATTTAATGTAGATTACTTCTGGTTAACTGAAGGGACTGGTGAACCTTACATAGGTGTGCCAGATTTGATATTAGAAGAAGCTATTGAAAAATATAATCTTGATGATACTGATAAGAAGTTGATTGAAGAATATATTAAACTTGAACCAGCTGTTCGAGATGCAATAAAGAATTATTTAACAAATGTTTTTTCTAAATAAAAAACGGTGCTGACATAAATCAGCACCTATCCCTTAAGACCTTAAGAGTTTACAAATTTGTGATGAATAAATTCATAAATTTTTTTGAGCTTTTCATTATCCAATCTTCTTAATAGGATAACAATACGCTCAATGTATTCTTCATTTTTCATCACACTACACCTCCCACTTCATAAAACTATACGCAATCATTAGTTGCTCTGCTACATTCAATATATCATAATTAAATTTGTAATGTTTCCGAATTTAATTTGATTCGTGGGATATAATTTACGTTTTATATATTTTTTCTTGCAGTAACAAAGCAAATTTATTTCAAGATCAAAAATTTTTTATAATATCTCATATTGTAAAATCACATCTCTAGTTTTTGTGCAAAATTACAATATGAAAATAAAAATTTTTTTTCTATGAATATAATTATATAACATATTTTAATAAAATCTATATTTTAACGACATTTGTCCACAAATTTAGACAAACAGGAATCGGATCTATTTATAATCAGATTCAAATAGATCCGTAATGCGTACATCCATAGCAATGGCTAATTTTTCTAAATAGTCTAATCGCGGGGAAACTTTACCATTTTCTATGTTATTAAGAGTTGCACGACTTATTCCTGTTAGTTCTTCGAGCTGCCTTAATGTAAGCCCTTTATTAGCTCGTACTTGCCAAAGCAATATACGCACAGTGTTTCCTCCCATGCTATTATTACATAAAAATGGCAATATTGTATAATGGTAAAATATACCACTTTATATTAGTTTTAAAAATGCATAGTGCTATTATTAGGAGTGTGTATTTTTAAGACTAATGTAGTCTTAAAAAATACAAGGAGGATGAAGATATATGAAATGCCCAAAATGTGGAAGTGAAAATCTTGAAATCGTAAGTGATGTAAAAGGTAAAGGAGCTAGTTTCTGGAAAATTTGTATGTGTGGAATATGCGGATTAGCTGGAACTGGAAAAACTAAAACTACACATTACTGGATTTGTAAAGAGTGTGGAAATAAATTTAAAGCATAATGAATAAAAAGGATATTATATGGATTAGATTAATGGAATGGTGCTATAAATATTGGGGATGCCATCAAATACCTGAAAGAAGTTTTTTCCTATTTGGTTACCAGTTTCCAGTATGCGCGAGATGCACTGGTATCATTATAGGTGGAATCTTGGCTATTGTTATCCCATTTATTGACTTATCATATTACTCATTAATTTTACTAATTCCATTAATTCTAGACGGAACCATACAACTAAAAACTCGATATGAATCTAATAATTTTAAAAGATTCCTAACAGGTTTCCTTTATGGCTTTGGATTAATTTCAGCTATTATACACACAATCAAAATTTTATAATCAAAAAAAGACTCCTGACTGCAATCAGAAGCCTTTAAATAAACTTTCGTCCTCTTGTGGAAAACGATAGTTATACAACACACATTCATTCTATCGTATTTCTGCTGGATCCGCAAGGGTCTATTTTTTATACTCATTTTTATATATCTTTTAAGAAAGGAATTATTTTATGGCAGAAATTAACGTAAGAAAACGTGGCGAAAAGTGGGAATACCGCTTTGAAGCCGCAAAAGTTGATGGTAAAAGAAAACAGATTAGTAAAGGAGGATTTAGAACAAAAAAAGAAGCACTTGAAGCTGGTGCCGAAGCATTAGCAGAATATAAAAAATCTGGAAAAAACTTTAAACCTTCTGAAATGTCATTTTCAGATTTACTAGATGAATGGTATGAAAATTATTGCAAAGTAGAGCTGAAAGACACAACCTTAATTGGATATGAAAAAAATATTCGTGTGCATATCAAGCCTGCTTTAGGAAAATATTATTTAAAAAATATAACAACCAATGATATTCAAATATTTCTAAACAATAAATTTAATGAAGGATATTCAAGAAATCGCTTATCTGCTCTTAAAGGAAATCTATTTAAAGCTTTTTCATATGCCAAAAAAATAGGATATATTGATAGTAACCCAGTTGTAGAAGCAGATATTCCTTCTGTACGAGCAAAAAGTAAGGTGGCAACCAGGAAGAAAGAGAGAACTTATATTCCTCCTGAAATATTTGAACAAATTATTGAACGTTTCCCAGAAGGTCATCCTTGTCATTTAGCATTAATCTTAGGATATCGTGCTGGTTTACGTCTTGGTGAAGCATTTGCAATTGATATTTATAAAGATATCAATTTTGAAACTTCCACTTTAACAGTGAATTATCAAGTTCAGTGGATTAATCATAAATGGAAATTCACTCCACCTAAATATAATTCTATTCGGGATGTTAAACTTGATAATAGTACAATGGAGCTATTAAAAAGAACAAAGAATATGATTGAAAAATCTATTTTAGTTTATGGAGAATATAGAACACATTTATATAGAAATGAAAAGATGGAATTAAACGACAAAGGCGATGGAGAAGAAATTCATATGTTAATGCAAAGGGCTGATGGTTCATATATCCAACCTCGTGTTATGCAGCACTGTTTTTCAGTGATTCATCATAAAATGGGATATGTTGATCTTGATTACCATTCATTTCGACACACCCACACAACAATGTTGATTGAATCTGGAGCTGATTTAAAGGCAGTCCAAGCACGACTCGGACATAAGAGAATAGAAACCACACTAAATATATATACGCATATAACAGAAAACATGAAAGATAAAACAAAGGAACTCTTAGATGAAATGTATAAATAAAATGTCCACCGCTTAATCCTAGCGTGGACAAACGGTGGACATTTCTCTAGTATATAGAGTGTATTTTATTAAAATAAAAAACAAATATTTTAAAGAATGTTGAAAATACTAGAATTTACCTTCTTTCGCTGCTTCTTCGATTGAAACGGCAACAGCTACTGTCATACCAACCATTGGGTTGTTTCCAGCACCGATAAGTCCCATCATTTCTACGTGAGCAGGTACAGAAGAAGAACCAGCAAACTGAGCGTCAGAGTGCATACGTCCTAATGTATCTGTCATACCGTAAGAAGCTGGACCTGCTGCCATGTTGTCTGGGTGAAGTGTACGTCCTGTACCACCACCTGATGCAACAGAGAAGTATTTTTTACCCATTTCGATACATTCTTTTTTGTATGTACCAGCAACTGGGTGTTGGAATCTTGTTGGGTTTGTAGAGTTACCTGTGATAGATACATCTACACCTTCTTTGTGCATGATAGCTACACCTTCACGAACATCATTTGCACCGTAGCAGTTAACTTTTGCACGAGCTCCGTTAGAGTATGCTTTTCTGAACACTTCTTTCACTTCGCCTGTGTAGTAATCCATCTGAGTTTCAACATATGTGAATCCGTTGATTCTTGCGATAATCTGAGCAGCATCTTTTCCAAGACCATTTAAGATAACACGAAGTGGTTTTTGACGAACTTTATTCGCTTTTTCTGCGATACCGATAGCACCTTCTGCAGCTGCGAAAGATTCGTGACCAGCTAAGAAACAGAAACAATCTGTATCTTCTTCTAATAACATTTTACCTAAGTTACCGTGTCCAAGACCTACTTTACGTTGGTCAGCAACAGAACCTGGAATACAGAAAGCCTGAAGACCTTCACCAATTGCTGCTGCAGCATCTGCTGCTTTTCTACAATCTTTTTTGATAGCGATTGCTGCACCTACGATGTATGCCCAGCAAGCATTTTCAAAACAGATTGGCTGAATTTTTTTAACCTGATCATATACATCTAAACCAGCATCTTCTGTGATTTTTTTTGCTTCTTCGATAGAAGAGATACCATAGCTGTTTAATACTGCATTGATTTTGTCAATTCTTCTTTCATATGATTCAAATAATGGCATTGTACGTTTCCTCCTTGATTATTCTTCTCTTGGGTCGATGATTTTCACTGCATCATCTACTCTACCATACTGACCTTTAGCTTTTTCGTATGCTGTATTAGGATCATCACCTTTTTTGATGAAATCTGTCATTTTTCCAAGGCTTACATACTGATAACCGATGATCTGATCTTCTTCATCTAAAGCGATTCCTGTTACATAACCTTCAGCCATTTCAAGGTAACGAGGTCCCTTTGCAAGAGTTCCGTACATTGTACCTACCTGAGATCTTAATCCTTTTCCTAAGTCTTCAAGACCAGCACCGATTGGAAGACCTTCTTCAGAGAAAGCACTCTGAGTTCTTCCGTAAACGATCTGTAAGAATAATTCTCTCATAGCTGTATTGATAGCATCACAAACTAAGTCTGTGTTAAGAGCTTCTAAAATTGTTCTTCCTGGTAAAATTTCTGATGCCATAGCAGCAGAGTGTGTCATACCAGAACATCCAATTGTTTCAACTAATGCTTCTTGGATAATTCCTTCTTTTACGTTAAGAGTTAATTTACAAGCTCCCTGTTGTGGTGCACACCAACCAATACCGTGTGTTAAACCAGAAATATCTTTAACTTCTTTTGCCTGTACCCATTTTGCTTCTTCTGGGATAGGAGCTGCACCGTGAGCAACACCTTGTTTAACTGTACACATTTTTTCTACTTCATGTGAATAAATCATGTTGAAACTCCTTTCGGTTATTAAATCTTTAAATTCTCCAAGAGTTCTTGCTCAAAATGGCTTACCAGTTCCCTAGTATTGCTTCTAGCCACCTATTGTCCCTTGGGAATCTTTTGGAACCTTCCGTCCAAAATAAATATTAACATATTTATTTTCTCACAAAATTTGCATTTCGTCCATAGGTTTCGTCGTTTTTTTCACAAACTAGCTTTTTGACCTAAAAACGACTCTTTTTAAATTATTGTTTGTAAAAAAATACAAAATTTATTGGGTATTTTGACGAAACTCCATTTGTTTTTCCCCTCTCAATTGCTATAATATACAATAATTTTTCTTAATAAGAGGCTTATGACTTTCCTGAAAAAATATTTTTTAACCCTTTCACCGTCTCTTCATTGGTTTTATAAAATGTCTTTTTTTCGGAATCTTGGATCATAATTACTTTTTTTCCAATCCCTAACGTTAAGACTTCACCATGATAATAAAATAGATAGTTTGTTTTTAATTCCTTTATATTTTTTCCACTAATCGTTTCTTTTTCCATAGAATTAATATAACTTACAACTTGATACGCTGTTTTGCTATCATACGCCTTCTCTCCTCGTACGATAATAGAACTTTCCGCCATCTTGGCTCTCGCTGAAAGAGTTGGATAATATTCTCTTCTTTCTAAAAATGCATCTCCAAATCGGCTTGCCTCATAGACATAAAAAACCCGCTCTGGCAGATCTTTAAAAATCACATAATCTCCATCATAAACTTCCAGCTCAAAAACAGAGTTATCCTCATCATAAAGCGTATAAGTATAACGTTGCTCATAATTTAATCGAATATCATCTGGTGTATAAATATCAACGACATCTGCACTGCTAGCCAGCGCATTGGCAAACGCTAAAACTCCTTTATTTTCTGTAAAAACACTACCAGTTGTCGTATCTCCATAAGCCACTTCCACTTTAATTAAGCTATCTCGACTCACTTTATCAAGCAATGCTTCTACCTCGATATCTTCTGGATTTTCTGCAGTTGCTTCTTCTAATGCGGCTTCTAGCTTTTTATTTTGTTTTTTGACTTTATTATACTGACTTAATAAGTCCGTATAATATTCAGACTTCTCTACTTCCTCTTGTGTCGGCTCTTTTTTACACCCTGTCACCGCTATACTCAAAGTGGCTAACAAAATTCCTGCAATAAGTGCTTGTCTTTTCTTCTGCATCGCCCTTCTCCCCTATTTTGTCTTTTCGACAATCTCACCTTGGTTTTTATAAACACTATTTTTGGGAATGTAACCTCTTGTCATAGAAAGTGGATAGATATTGGTATCCGCTCCGATAACAGTTCCTGGATTTAACACACTTCCACAACCGACTTCTACGTGATCGCCTAACATGGCCCCCACTTTTTTAATTCCTGTTTCAATGATAGAATCTCCCACTTTGATTGTTACAAGTGTTTTGTCTGATTTTACATTAGAAGTAATGGACCCTGCTCCCATATGAGAACCATATCCTAAAATAGAATCTCCTACATAGTTATAATGTGGCACTTGTACTTTGTTGAATAAAATAACATTTTTTAATTCTGTAGAATTTCCAACAACTGCTCCTTCTCCAACTAAGGCATTTCCACGAATAAAGGCGCAGTGTCTCACCTCTGCATTTTTTCCGATAATAGCAGGACCATTAATGCACGCTGTCTTAGCAACTTTGGCACTTTTTGCAATCCAAATATCGCCCTCTAAATGATCATACTCTTCTTCACTTAATGTCTTTCCAATTTCTAAAATCATATCGTGAATCAGAGGTAATACCTCCCATGGATATTCTTTGCTCTCTAATGTTTCTTTTGCCATCGTTTGATTCAGATCTTGATACAACGCTTTAATTGTTAATTCCTTCATATGGTAACACTCCTTTTTTCTATACTCTATCTTTTTTGTGCTATGATATTGGTTCTTTCTTGTTCGTTTTATATTATTTTCCTGTGACTTTATTATAAAAGTCTTCGTAAAATCATTTCTTTTTGTATTTGTGCTTATAATGCTTTTATCATATCACAATCTCTTTCATTTCTAAAGCCATTTTCTTTTGTATTATTCTTTCTCTTTCGTTACCTTAGCTTTCCCTGTTTTCCCTTTCTTTTCTTGTTTATAAAAAACAGCGGATTGCTCAAACATTCCTCGAAGCATAGATTGGTAATTAACTTGCTTTACGGCATCGGTTCTCCTTGCCACAAATCCATTTAACTTCTCCATATATTCTTCTTCTGTAATCGTTCCCTCTGCTACATAAGAAAGTCCTTTTTCCCAGCTGGCCGTTAACTCTGGATTTAACAACGCCTTCATCGATACAAGAACAACATCATAAATCATTTCTCCCATTTGGGTTGGGGTAATAATCTGTGTCTTTTTATTCAAAGAAATGTAGTTATTATTCACTAATTTCTTAATAATTTCGGCTCGTGTTGCGCTCGTTCCAATTCCACTTCCCTTAATTTGTGCTCGTAGTTCTTCATCTTCAATTAACTGCCCTGCATTTTCCATTGCAAGAATTAAAGAACCTGAATTATATCGCTTTGGTGGAGATGTTTCGCCTTCTTTTATCTCTAATTTTTCAATGTTTAATTTACTTCCTTTTTTTAACGTCTTTAATGCCTCTAATAATGTTCTATCACAAGAAGTTGCTTGCTCTTCATTGTCTCCTGCATTGTCTGCCTTTTTTCTACCAAAAGAATGTCTTGCTACCTTTAAATAACCTTCTTCTAATAATACTTTAAAAGTTACAAAGAAATGCTCTTTTTCTCTTTCATAATCAATACTCACCTTTTGATATTCTGCTGGTGGGTAAAAAATGCTTAAAAACCTTCTTGCAATAATTTCATATACTTGTTGGTGCTTTTGAGAAACGCTATTCAATGCCGATATCCCTTGTCCTGTTGGGATAATGGCATAGTGATCGGTAATTAATTTATCGTTTACATATCTTGTCTTAGCAAGATTTTGATAGGATTTCTTTTGCATAATCTCTGTAGCATTTCCTGATAAAATCCCATATTTTATAAGACCATTAATGTTTTTATAAATTTCTTTACTCACCGCCGTTGATAACACTCTCGCATCCGTTCTTGGATAAGTTACTAATTTCTTTTCATAAAGTTGTTGAACAATCTGTAACGTCTCATCAGGACTAATTTTAAATAATTTGGAACACTCATTTTGTAACTCTGCTAAGTTATATAAAAGGGGTGGATTTTTCTTTTCTTTCTTTCGTTCCACCGAATGAACAATTCCTTCTAATGGTGGATTTTGTTTTAATAAGGCAATTAACTGCTCGGCATCTTCTTTTTTCTTAAATCCGTTCTCTTTATAAAGGACAGGTGAGCCAAAGTATTTACTTCCTTCTACGGCTTTCCATTCCGCTTCTAACATCTGACCTTCATACATCGTCTTTGCTAACACCCGATAAAATGGCGTCTTAACAAAGGTGCGAATTTCTCTCTCTCTTCGCACAATCATACCAAGAACACAAGTCATAACTCGACCAACAGCGATTACTACATTTCTATCTTTTCCTAAATAATTTCGAATGGCGTATCCATACTTTAACGTTAACGCCCTTGAAAAATTAATTCCCATTAAATAATCTTCTTTTGCTCGTAAATATGCAGAAGCTGCTAGATTATCATATTCGGATAATAATTTCGCCTCTTTAATTCCTCTTAGAATCTCTTCCTCTGTCTGGGAGTCAATCCAAACCCTTCTTTTTTCTTTTCCAACAGGATTTGCCATTTGATCCACAAGTCGATAAATATATTCTCCTTCTCGCCCTGAGTCTGTACATACATAAATCTTATCGACGTCTTCTCGATTCAGCAAATTTTTTACGATTTGAAATTGCTTTGCCACCGCTGGAATCACTTCATAGCGAAAAGTTTCTGGAAGAAAGGGTAACGTATCAAAACTCCATTTCTTCAATGCTTCATCATAAACTTCTGGATAACTCATCGTTACAAGATGTCCTACACACCATGTAACAATTGCATGTTCCGATTCTAGATACCCATCTTTTCTTGATATATTGAACTTTAACGCTTTTGCAAACTCCTGTGCAACGCTTGGTTTTTCTGCAATAAATAAACTCTTCAACGACTCGCCTCTTTCTTCTAATTCTTCTATTTTCTTACTTGAACATGAAAAAAGACCATACATAACGAACAATTTTTTCCTCTTTTATCAGGTACTCATTCGATAAATATGGGCTATTCTTTTCCTTGCCTATATCTGCTATAAGAATCAAACTCTTTTTATTACCATACAATGTCAATGTTTGGTCTTTATTTTACCATTATTCTTATATTTTTACAAGAGAACACACCTACTTAGAGGCACGGAACTTGTACTTTAAAAATAACTTTAGTATACTAATCATTAATACATCATTATAATTTATCATTACAAGGAGGTTTTTTTATGACACCAAGAGAAGAATATAATCAAACATTAGCCAATTCCTTAATCCCTCGTATGGAAAAAAGAAATTTTGAGGCGTGCTATTGTGCTACCAAAGAAGAAGCCTGTCAAAAAGCGATTTCTTATCTCCAAGAAGGTAGCTCTATTGGTTGGGGTGGAACTATGACAATGGAAGAAATCGGTCTTATGGATTACTTAAAAAATAATGCAGATAAGTATGTAATTTATGATCGCATGACTGCCAAAACTCCAAAAGAACAAAAAGAAATGTTTGCTAAAATTATTACAGCGGATAACTTTTTAATGAGCGCTAACGCAATCACTTTAGATGGAGAATTAGTAAATGTAGATGGAAATGGAAATCGTGTTGCCTGCCTTTGTAATGGTCCAGACAATGTTATCGTCATTGCTAGTTTAAATAAAGTTGTAAAGGATGAAAAAAATGCTTACGATCGTGCAAGAAACGTAGCTGCTCCATTAAATGCGGCACGTTTAAATACAGCAACTCCTTGCCATGTCAATGGATTTTGCTCTGATTGTAAATCTCCATCCTGTATGTGTTGCCACTTAGTAACCACTCGTTTTTCTCGTGTAAAAGGTAGAATTAAAGTTATTCTCGTTGGAGAACCTTGTGGATATTAAGTATAAGACGTTAAAAGCGATGGTATTTTTACCACCGCTTTTTCTATGAAAGTATTTTATTCTTTTTTATCTTTATTCTTGATAATATGCTTTTGCAAAAGCTACTAATGCTTCACAGTCGGCACAAGATGCTGTTTCCATAGATGAGTGCATTGCTAACATACAAATTCCTAAGTCTTCTCCCATCATTGGTAAATAGGCATTAGCAATTGGTCCTAATGTCTGGCCACCCATTACATCAGAACGATTGATCTGTTTTTGGAATGGAATCTTATTTTTCTCACAAAGTTGCATTAAAATCCCTGTTGCTTCGCTATCGGATAAGTATCTTTGTGTTCCACTTTGTTTAATAACAACGCCATCTCCAAGAAGTGTCATCGTTGTTGGATCATTTTTTTCTGCATAGTTTGGATGAAGGGCATGAGCACCATCAACGGATAACATAAATCCTCCTGCAATTGCTTGCATAAAAGCTTGTCTATCCAAATGAGAAGCCTCCATAATGCGTTCAATCACCATAGATAACAGGCTAGAATCCGCTCCTTGTTTGCTTCTACTTCCCACTTCTTCATGATCAAAAAATCCCGCAATATGGATATTGTTCTTTGGTTCAGAACATTTAATTCCTTCTAATAAGGCATAAACACTAGCTAAGTTATCAATTCTTGGTGCTAATAAAAGTTCTTCTTGTACTCCAACTTTTTGAGATTTTTCATAGTTATAAGCAAACAGATCATAATCTAAAATATCTTCTGCTTTTACTCCTAATTCTTTTGCAATATATTGTGTAAAGTAGTGTTCGTCCATTTCTTCCCCTGCTAATCCAAACAATGGAATCATATGGGTTTGTGGATTTAATGCAACTCCTTGATTCACATCACGGTTCATATGAATTGCTAAATTAGGAATCACTAATACAGGGCGTTTGGAATCAAAGAAACGTACTTCTGGCTTAAATACTTGTTCGCTTTTTAATACTACTTTTCCAGAAATTCCAAGAGGACGATCAAGCCATGTATTTAAAATTAATCCGCCATATTTTTCTGCATTTAATTTCATATATTTTTTCTGTGTCATTTCTGCATTTGGCTTAATCTTCATCATCGGTTGATCCGTATGTGCCATTCCGATTCTTAATACGGTTTCCCCTGCTTTTAAATCACCAACGGTAATGGCAATCGCCATAGATGGATAAGGGCTTACAAAATATTTTCCACCCGCTTTTATTTCCCATCTCTCTTCTAAGCGAAGTTCTTCAAAACCACTTTCTTCTAATTGTTTTTTACATTCTTCTACTGCATGATAAGGGGATACACTCTTATCGAGAAAATTCATTAATTGTTCCATTTATTTTATTCTGTTCCTTTCTACTCATTTTTTATAGGAAATAACCCCCATAAAATTCTTAACAATTACTATTTTATTGAATATCGTTTTTTACTTTAAATACGGCTTTTTTTACTTTGCAGTCATCTCCTGCTTTTGCACTTGGAAGATGTGCTTCTTCTACCATACAAACGATAAATTTTCCTTTTCCCATAACACATTCCACTTGTTGTTCCACAGTACATGGTCCAAAATCATTTTCTTCTTGGAAAGGAGCTGTCGCTTCTTTTTTACCAAGTCCAATGTAAAACTTCTCTGTTCCTTCTAAATCTAATTGAATATCCATATATTGTTTATGGATTTCAAATCCTAATTCACTTGCATCTTTTGTTTCCACGTTCATAACCGTTACATATACATTATCGCCATCGATTTCTGTCTTTCCAAGTGGAAGTGTTTCTAAATCTGTTTTCTCAATAAAGCAAATAGCAGTATCTAAGTTTTTAGAAATTCCTTTGTATTGTCCAATGTTTTTTATTTCATCAAAAATCATTTTCTTTCTCCTTCTTTTCTCCATTCTCTTTTAAAGAATTTTATAGTAATATTTTTTATCAGTATACCAAATTTTTGAAAAGGATACCATCCACATTTTTGAATCCTTTTCTTTTTTATGAAAAATATAGTATAATAAATCATAACTCATACATTCGAACGAAAAAATATTGGATAGGAAAAACGATATTGAAAACTACAAACCTATGATTGAAAAATAAATTTTGGAGGACTCATGTTAGCAATTAAAATTATTGATGTAAAACATTTTATGAATACACTTTTATTAGAAGAAACATTTGATCGTTTTCTTTTAAATGAAGCAACGATAAAAACTGGCGTTTCTTATGTTATTGACGGAAAAATTAATACAGATTTTTACGATACCGAAGAACAGGAAAAATTAGAAGGACGTACCCACTGTTACTTTCAAGAACAACGGGCATTTCTTTTTTCTCTTATGAAAGGAAAAAAGACTCCTCTGTCTTTCCGTATCGTGTTTATGATGGCACCTTATAACGTTCAAAAATTAATCGATTTAAATCATTTACCATTACAGGTATCGGATATTAATGGGTTGTTTTTTAATCTGCACTTTGAGCATGGCACACTTACTTGTACAAGTGGTACTTCTTTAAAAGTTTTTACTTTAGATAAAACATTAGATCAAGTATGGGATCATAATTTAAAAGCGTTTTTAAAATCAAAGCAGATTGCATTTGAAGAATTATAAATCGAATTCTATAGAACTCTAACGTAAAATAATGAGGCTGTCCCACTAAGTTTCAGTCATACAAGGTATCGGATATTTTTTTATGAATCATTCCTATCTTTTGTATGAGATTTTCTTAATGAGACAGCCCCATGGTTTATAAAGATACTTTTATGATTTCTTTATAGCGATCCATCAGTTCTGTCAAAAAGAAAGGATTTGTCTTTTCATCGGAACATACGGAAATAATAATTTTTGTAACCCCATTTTCTTCTCTTTTTATTTGTACTTTTTCGACTTGGAATCCATTTTCATCAAATCCAGATTGTAAGATAGAGGAGACATTGATTTCTGATTCTCCTTCCTCAATATAGGCAATCTCAATCTGTCTTTCTACTTCCACATTTTCTGACACATTATTTTTTCTTCCAAGAAATACTTCTGCAAAAATAATCATAGCGGTACTCAAAACTCCGATTAAATACATTCCCGCTCCCATGGCCATTCCAACACCAACAGTTGCCCAAATCCCTGCCGACGTAGTTAACCCAATGACATTATTGTTTCTTGAAAAAATCATTCCTGAGCCTAAAAATCCAATGGCTGTTACAATTCCTGCCGCTACACGAGAAGGATCTAATTTTATATAATCCCCTAATACATCATTAAATCCATATTTCGAAAGAACAATCATAAGTGCAGAGGTGAGGGCTACAATAACATGGGTTTTTGGCCCTGCCATTTTTCTCTTTGTCTGTCGCTCTAGTCCAATGGCATAACCACAAATTCCTGCTAATAAAATTCGTCCAACAAAGTCCAATTGTAATACGATATGCTCTGTTAACCATTCTTCCATCGAATACCTCCTCTTTTTTACTTTTTTATTTCCGTGAAAACTCTCTTTCTATAGAAAAAGTGATATAAAACAAATATTATCTTCTTCGTTCTACATCACCTTTCTATTGACTTTTTTATTCCTAATTTATTTCTATTTTATTTTTTTATTTCTTTATTCTGGCTTTACTACGGAGAATCCCTTCTCTTTTAACATTTTTTCACATTGGCAATCTAAATGTATACAATAGATGTTTTTACGAAATTCTCTTGGAAATGCCTGTTCCAATTTCTTACTATAACAATGACTGTTTGACTCAACGCTCGATGTGTCATGATAAATTCTTTGAATTTCTCCTTTTAAAAATTGCTCTCTTACTACGTCTACTACATCAGCGGAATCTCCACTATAATAAATTTTCTCTGTTTGATCTTCTAATAAATACCCATAACAATTCATTTCTTCTGCATGTCTTACTAGAATCGGAGTTGCTTTTATTGTACAATCACTTGGTAACTCTGATTGATATTGATAAAAATTCGTTTGAATACCAAGCAAAGATAATAAATCAATAATCGTTTCATCTGGATAAACAACAACTACTTGTTTTTTCCATACACAATATTCATAGGAGATTAAAGTCCCAAGACTTCCTACATGATCCGCGTGTAAATGTGTCAATAATACGTAAATTGTATCATATTGTTTCAAATCTAAGAGACTCATTAATTGTTCAAAAGCACTTCCACCACAGTCTAACAAATACAAATCTTTTTCCTGTTCAAAATAGGCATTTGTAATTCCAAGTTTTGGATTAAATGCAGAGCCATATCCTAAAAATTTTAAATCCATTTTACCACCTCCATATTTTTTATAACAATCTATGTATTCTTCCTCTCCTTATTCTTTCACTCCTGAACTTACAAAACTACTCATAAATTGTTTTTGTGCCACAAAGAATGCAATTAAAAGAGGTAAAATAATAATCAGTGTAGCTGCACATACATTTGCCCACTGCATATTCGCTTCTTTTGATTTTGCAAAAATAGCAAGTCCTACGGTTAATGTACGATTTTCAGGAGAGTTTGTTACAATTAAAGGCCATAAATAATTGTTCCAATGATAACTAACAGAAATAACTGCAAAAGATAAGTACGCAGGTTTGGCACAAGGCATATAAATTCTCCAAATTGTCTGCCATGTAGTAGCACCATCCAGTCTTGCTGCCTCAGCTAGTGCTTTTGGAATCGTTTTAAAATATTGTCGAATTAAAAAGATCGCAAGTCCACTTCCAAAAAACGGTAACATAATTCCAAGTTTCGTGTCATTTAATCCTAAATCTGCAATCATCATAAAGTTTGGCGTAATCAATACGTCATTTGGAATGATAATTTGCATAAAAATAATAGCAAATACTATGGCTTGTCCTTTAAAATTCATAACCCCTAAAGCATAGGCCGCCATTGTAGAAGTTACAAATTGAACCGCAAATGTGCAGACTACCAAAAATATTGTATTTAAGTAATATTTTCCAAAAGGAATCGCATTCCACACATATTTGATATTATCCAATGTAAAACCCGTCTTTGGCAAAAAAGACATTTTAATACTTGGTTCACTTAACGCTGTACCAACTAACCAGATAAGAGGTGCTAACCACAAAAATCCTAAAATAATTGAAAAAATAGTAATTAATTTTCCCTTTAAATTTTTCTCTTTCATATCGTTCTCCTTTTAATTATAGTGAATTTTCTTATCTTGGCTTAAAAATCTTGGTAAAGATATTACCATTAATAAGACAAGCATAATAACAGTCAGGGTAGAAGATTTTCCATAATTAAAATTTGTAAATCCCTGTTGGTAAATATAATAAAGGAGCAATGTACTGGCATTATTTGGTGCGCCTTCGGTCATAACAACGACATGATCGACTAACTTAAAACTGTTGGTAAATGCTACTGTTGATACAAATAAAAAAGTAGGGGCAAGAAGCGGAAGCGTAATCTTTTTAAAAATGGTAAAACTTCCTGCTCCATCGATACGTGCTGCTTCCATCACTTCTTCGGAGATTCCTTGAATTCCTGATAAGAAAAATACCATCAAATATCCTGCTTCTTTCCAAATATACATAACCGCCATTGCTGGAAGCACAGTATTTGGATGGGATAATACATCCATTGGCTCTAAGCCTAGCTTAATAAGTAACTGATCGAACAAACCATTATTGGCCATATAGATAAAAAGCCATATGCTAGCAATGGCAATCATTGGCATAACAACAGGACAAAAATATGCGGTTCTTATAAATCCAATCCCTTTTGTCTTTCGATTGACCAGCATCGCCAAACCAAGTCCTACTGCCATACTTGGAAGAACAGTAATAATGGCAAAGAAAATGGTATTCCCAAAAATTTTCCAAAACAATGTAGAATGCATTAATTTAATATAGTTTTGAAGCCCAATAAATTCTGGAGCTTCCATACCAAATCGAAACTTTGTAAAACTAAGCCAAATACTCCGAATCACTGGCACTACAGTAAACAAAATCATAAAAACAAGCGCTGGTGCCACAAGCCCCCAAGCCGTTAATAAATTTCTTCTTTCTCTTTGTTTTCTTGTTCTCACTTTCATAGAGATTCTCAATCCTTTCCCAACAATACTCTTCTAACTTTATAGAGTGATTACTCATACTCTTCTAAAATCTCTTCTGCTTGTTTTTGTGCTTCTTTCAACGCCTCTTTTGGTGTCATATCATTTGTAACAGCTGCTTGAATATGATCGTTTAATACTCTCCAAATTTCAGATACCCCATAGGTTGTAAGCTCACACCCTGAAATAGCAATCTGTTCATAAGCCACTTTTGCCTGTGGAAAATCTTTATAATATTCTTTTATCATATCGGTATCATAACAAGATTGTCTTGTTGGAACGTAACCCGTATCTAAACTCCACTGAGCCGCTCTTTTTGTATCAGTTGCAAATTTAATAAACTCCCATGCAGCTTTTTGTCTCTCTTTTGAAAGCCCATTTGAAATGTAGAAATTTCCCCCTCCAGTAACAGCAGCTTGTCTTTTTCCTGCTGGTAAGAATGCCGTTCCAAATTCAAAATCTGCATTTTCTTTAATATTTGCTAAGTTCCCTGTTGTATGCCAAATCATACCGACCTGTCCTGCCAAAAATTGTGTTGGTAAATCGGTCCATTGCACAATTCCTGGTTGCATACATTTATACTTTTGTTGTAAATCTAAAATCATTTGCAGTGCTTCCACATTACCTGGTGTATCAAATAAAACATGAAATCCATCTTCTGTAGCTAAATTCTCACCATTCTCGCTATTTTGTAGCGCCAAAGCAGTAAATCCCCATTGAGCAGAGCCTGAATTCAGAGCAATTCCAACACCATAATGTTCTTTATTTGTTAATTTTACTGCATACTCAATCATTTCATCCCAAGTTTTTGGTGGCTGTTCCGGATCAAGTCCCGCTTCTTGAAACATCTCTTTATTATAAAAAACAATCATGGTACTTCTTTGAAATGGAATCGAATAAATTTTTCCATCCACATAAGAATCTTCCATAAATCCATCTAAGAAATCATTAATATAAGCTTTTCCTTCTTCTCCATCTTCTTTAATTAAATCATCCAGTGGCATTGCCATTCCTGTAGATGCCATTGTAAATCTTTGGGTTGCTAAACTTACAAATACATCTGGTGGCGTTCCTCCTTGAATGGCTGTCTGTATCTTTGTAACTGTATCATCATAGTTTCCTGTATAGATTGGATCGACAACAATATCTTCATGTTCTTTTGAAAAATCATTACAAATATTTTCAATTAATTTTGCAGTCTCTCCTCCTACTTGCACTGGAAAATAAAAAGTCAAATGCAGTTTTCCATCTTTACTCACACCTTGCTGTCCATTTTTATTGACTGGTCCATATTTAGCGGCTCCACCACCACACCCTGTTAGTAATAAAACACCAGCTAATAACAGTGCTATCATCTTTTTTATTTTCTTTATTTTCCACATATTTGCTGACTTCCTCCTCGTTATTTTTCTTGACTTCGGACAAAACCGTTCCGACTTTTAAATCGTTTCAATTTCTATATAAATACTTTTATTCTCCCCTTTTTTCCACTATCCTCCTTTACTTTTCTCTATTTTCCCCGCATTTCTTTCCAGTAATTTACTTTTTTCGTCTTCAATATATCATCATTTTTAAAACGTGTCAATTTTTAAATTTCCAATTTTATCATTTTTATCTTCACTTTTTCTATTTTTCTTTATATTTTCTTTACTTTTTTTGGTATTTTTCACAAATATTTTTTATGACGTCATAATTTCTCTCTTTCTGTTTTAGATAAAAATAACAATCTTTGAAAGTTTATTACTTTTTCTAAAAAATATAGTATAATACTATTATGACAATTTTTTCGGTTACGTTAAGGAGTATAAATTAGCAGAAATTTAATAAATATATTGGAGTTTTTATGATTACGATAAAAGATATTGCAAAAGAAGCTCATGTATCCCAAGGCACAGTTTCAAATGTCTTGAATAACAAAGGAAACGTGAGCAGTAAAAAGATTAAACAAGTACTAGATGCAGCAGAGCGACTTGGCTATGTTCCAAATGAAAAAGCAAAACTATTGCGAAAGGGACATACCGATACTCTAGCAGTTATTTTACCAAATATAAGTTCAAAGCATTACTTAGATTTTTATTTAAGTTTTAAAGAATACGCAGAATCTCATAATTATTCTGTTATCCTCTATCTTACGAGACATAACAGTGAGTCCCATGAGGCGGAAATTGCTCAGAAAGTCCGTGCTTCTATGGCTCTTGGCATCGCCACTATCACAAAATGTGTTTCTAATATAGAAAATCCTTATTTAGATGAAAATAATAATCTAATGGATCACATTTTATTTGTCGAACGAAAACCATCTTTTTCAGCACCTTTTATTGGATTTGATTTTTTTAAGGCTGGATTTGAAATCGCACAAAAAGTAAATAAAAAAAGATATCGTTCCATCTCTTTATTAACAGGACGTTTATCCCTTCCTCATGAAGCTGAATTTTATTCTGGCTTTATGAAAGGATTTGATACCTCTTGTAATTTATTTCATATTCAAACGGATCATTATCATAAAAAACAGAATATTTTCCGTCTCCTTGATGACGAAATGCCAGATGCTATTGTTACATCCAACTTTGATTTTGCAGAAGAAACTAAAAGCATTTTAGAAACATTTTTTGATCCAAAAACTTCTTTAGAAATTTATACACTTTCTTCTATGTTTACCTTACCTGAAAGTCGTTTTACAAAATATGAATTAAACTACCGCCAACTAGGTAAATTATCAGCCGAACGGCTTATTAAACAAATAAAAGATAACAAAAAAGACTCTCACAAAACATGGATTCTTGAAAATGATGGTTTTCGTCGTTGGCTTCCTGAACACGATTTTGTTCCCGATGCAAAACCATTAAATTTATTATTATTAGATAGCCCTGAAACAAAAATTATTAAAAACCTTTCAAGACTTTACACGAAAAAAACAGGAATTCCAATTAATATTACAATCTCTTCCTATGAAGAAATGTATAGCAATTTTGATACAATCGGCAACCTATCGATTTTTGATGTAATCCGCCTTGATTTCACTTGGCTCTCTTGGTTTGCAGAACATTTACTCTTACCGCTTGAATCATTAGATTCTAATATTTTAGATGTTCTTCCTTCTTTTTTAGAAGGAACTGAGCATAAATATACGACAGTTCATAACCAACTATATGCGCTACCATTTTCACCAAGTGCCCAAATTTTATATTATCGAAAAGATTTATTTGAAAATACAATCTATCGTCGTATGTATTTTGAAACATATAAAACAGAATTAAAACCACCATCTACTTTTGAAGAATTTAATCAAATCGCCCAATTTTTCACCAAAAAGTATAATCCACATTCTCCAGTCGAATATGGTGCTACTTTAACATTAGGCTCTGCTGGTGTTGCTAGTTCAGAATTTCTTGCACGCTTCTTTAGCATGCAACCAAACTTATATGATGAATCCGATCGTAATATCCATCTGGATTCTGAGCATGCAATTAAGGCTTTACAGCTTATTGTGGATTTAAAACCATTTACAAATCCAAACTATTCCAACTGGTGGTCAAAAACAGCAACGGAGTTTGCAGAAGGAAATACCGCTATGGCAATTTTATATAGCAACTTTGCTTCGAATCTATTAACTCCTAATTCTCAAGTGATTGGAAAAACTGGTTATGCATTTATCCCTGGTAAAAACCCAGTCCTTGGCGGAGGTTCTCTTGGAATTTCTCGTTACTCAAAGCAACCGAAGGAAGCCCTTCAATTTATTAAGTGGCTTTGTGGTGAGCCAATCTCTTCTGCTGGTGCTTTATTAGGTGGTGTTTCTTCTTGCAAAAAGACCTATGATAATTATGAAGTCATTAACACGTTTCCATGGCTCACTTTAGCAAAAGAAAGTTTTTCCTGTGCTAGTGGTAAAAGACAACCCGATGAGATTCAAGAACCATTTGATGAAAGAAAATTCCTTGGCATTTTAGGTATGGCAATTAAAACAACCTATAGTGGTGCTATTTCTCCAACGGAATCTCTTAAAAATGCCCAAAAATTATTGGAACAAAAGTTTTATCAAAAGTTATAAGTTAAATTTTATATAGGCATCCCTTATTACATAAAAGCACCTAATGATAAAGTTTATGAACTCTACCACTTAGGTGCTTTTTCAAACGATTGATACTAGACTTCCTCTCTCCTATTTTCTTCCTCGTTCTCTATATTTTTCTCATCCTTTATAAGGTAAATCGGTCGATCCTTTACCTCTTCTAACAACACGCCAATATATTCTCCCATAATTCCAAGGACAAGAAATAGCACAGTGAAAAATAAAAATAAGAAAAAGCATAGAAGAATCATGCCATTTCCTTCTCCATGCATCCAATAAGAGACGCCATAATAGACAATTAAAAAGAAACTTAAAATTCCAGAGATGATTCCAACATAAAGTCCTGCTCGCAAAGGGGTTTTTGAAAAACAAGTAAGCGCATCAAGGGCTGCATTAAATAACTTTTTAAAAGAATATTTACTATGACCACCAACTCGATCTTCTGCTTTGTATTCTAAAATCACCCTTTGAAATCCTACGTTTTGAATATATCCTCTTAAATAGCGGTTGACTTCTCGATACTTATTTCTCAAAATCTGTGCGACTCCTTTTGAAATTCCAAAAAAGTCCGAAACACTCTGTTCAAATTTCACAGAGGAGACTACGTTAAGAACGCCATAGAACATTTTTGAGGCGATATTTTTACAAATCCCCGCATCTTTATTTTCTTTTCTTGCCATCAGCACAACGTCGTATCCTAATTCATATTGTTGAATCATCCGATGAATTTCTTCTGGTGGATTTTGCAAATCCGCATCCATACAAATAATAAAATCTCCTTCTGCTCGGTCAATTCCCGCAATCATGGCTGACTCATGTCCAAAGTTCCTTGAAAAATGCACGACTTTTATCCATGAATGACTCTTGGCAAATTGGTTTAAAATTTCTGGACTCTCGTCTTTGCTTCCGTCATTGACAAACAAAATTTCATATTTCCAATGATTTTTTTCTTTCAATTGCTCTAAAACGGCCTCCATTCGCTGTTTAAAGTGAAATAACACTTCCTCTTCATTATAAACGGATACAACAACGGATAGCTTCTTCTCACTCATCTCTTTGTTCTCTCCAATCCATTAATACTTTTTCTACTTGCGCTTTCGTTCCAACAGCTGTTCCTTGAATCATCTTTGGTTGTCCACCTCCTCTTCCATTTAACTGTTGTTTTAATAAAATAGAAATTTGACGAACGTCTTGTTCCTTGCTTCCAATACTATATTGAAATTCTTCCTCATCTTTCTCTTTTCGATTCAACACAACTCCAATCTCTGCCTTTTCCATCAAGTAATTGCAAACTTCTCTCACTTCTTTTCCTGATAATCCTTCTGTTTCCATACAAGCAATGCCGTCTACAATCGGAGTTTTTTCTGCTTTTTGTTGAATCATTTGAAGGCGCAAAGCAACCAATTCATATTCTAATTTTTCTTTTTCTTCTTTTAATTTGGCTACTGTCTTTGCCACTTCTCCTACTTTCGCAGAAAGCATTTTGGATATTTCATGGACTTCTTCTTGTTTTTTTCCATAGTCTTGTAATGCCCATTTCCCTGCTAACATGGTCACTCGAACCCCTGTCTTGTTTTTTTGAACAGAAATGACTTTTGCAAGACCAATTTCTCCAGTTTTTTGAACATGAGGAGCACAACAAGCACAACAATCCACCCCATCAATGGTCACAATCCGCATATCTCCTTCGATTTCTTTTTTACTCCGATACTCAATGGTTTCTAACTCTTCCTTTGTTGGATAAGAAACAATCACTTCTTTATTTTCCCAAATAGCTTCATTGACTTCTTTCTCCAAAGAAAGCAATTGCTCCATCGTTAAAATCCCATCAAAATCCATTGTCATTTCTTCTTCCCCTAAATGAAAGCCTACATTTTGATAACCATAGTGTCGATGAACAAATCCAGACATCATATGCTCTGCAGAATGATTTTGCATAAAACAATAGCGACGTTCCCAGTTAATGTTTCCAATGACTACTCTTCCTTCTTCTATCGGCTCTTTTGTTTTATGATAAACCACACCTTCTTTTATCTGGGTATCGAAAACCATAACTTCATCTAAAAATCCTCGATCCCCATATTGTCCTCCCCCCTCTGGGAAAAATGCAGTCTGATCCAATGTGATCTGATAATATTCTTTTTCTTGTTTACATTGAAGCACTGTCGCTTTAAACGTTTTATTATATGCATCTTGTTTATATAATTGTATTGTTTCCATTTTATTACTCTCTTTCCATCTCAAAATATCTTTCTTTCCTATATCTTTTTATTATAGCGGATACCAAGTTAGATCACAAGAAACGGCTTTTTGGATCCCAAAAAATAATTCCTTTTCCCTATACGAAGCGTTATAATATCTTTTAACTGTACTTTTGTACATTATTTCATTATTTATCCGTTATTTTTATAAAAGAATAGAAAGGGGAATCTTTTATGTTAGGAACTATTGTAAATGTTTCTACAATCGTAATTGGAACATTGCTGGGGAGTCTTATAAAAAAAGGGCTGAATCCCAAAATTCACTCTGCACTTTTTACTTCTATGGGACTTGCTGCAACAGGGCTTGGTGTTTATTCGATTGTACAAAATATGCCAAATAGTAAATATCCTGTTCTTTTTATTGCAAGCCTTGCCATTGGAAATTTAATTGGTACTGCTCTTGATTTAGAAGAACGATTTCATAACGTAACAAACCGTTTTTCCAAGGGTAATTTAGCAAAAGGGTTATCAACAGCCATCCTACTTTTTTGCATCGGTACTTTGTCCATTCTAGGCCCGATTCAAAGTGCCATTTATGGAGATAACTCCTATCTCTTTACTAACGCTACCCTTGATTTTGTCACTTCTATGGTTCTTTCCTCTACATATGGCTTAGGTATTGGATTATCTGCCATTGTATTATTTTTGTGGCAAGGCTGTATTTATCTATTTGCTGGAGCTTTGTCTCCTTTTTTAACACAAGAATTGCTCACGGAAATTTCGATCGTAGGTGGATTTTTAATTGCTAGTTCTGGTCTTGGCATTTTAGAAATTCGTGATTGTAAAACTTTAAATATGCTACCTTCTCTACTCGTTCCCATCGTTTTCTTTCTTCTATTATCGCTTTATTCCACTATCTTTTCATAATTACTAGCACTCACTTTTAATGAGTGCTAATTTTTTCTTGACATACAAATTTAAAGGTATTACAATAAACACTATGAGGATTTTAAGAATCAAATCGATTTATTCTTATTGCGGACGTTTGTCTTTCTTATATCCTATGATATCGAAAACAAAATAGCATATAGCAATTTTCTATCAAACAAAAGATAATAATAGAAAATTTTAAATATTTATTTTAGAAAAAATAAAGGAGTGTTTTATTATGGCAAGTAAACAAGGTAGTTTATCTATTCATAGCGAAAATATTTTTCCAATTATTAAAAAATGGCTCTATTCCGACCATGATATTTTTATTCGTGAATTAGTATCCAATGGTTGTGATGCCGTTACAAAATTAAAAAAATTAGATATGATGGGAGAATTTACTCCTGCTGATGACGAAAAATATCGCATCGATGTGGTTGTAAGCCCTGAAAATAAATCCATTAAGTTCATCGATAACGGTCTTGGTATGACTGCAGAAGAAGTCGATGAATATATTTGCCAGATCGCTTTTTCTGGAGCAGAAGCATTTTTAGAAAAGTATAAAGATAAAACAAATGAAGATCAGATCATCGGTCATTTCGGTCTTGGATTCTACTCTGCTTTCATGGTTGCAGATAAAGTAACAATTGAAACACTTTCTTATAAAGATGGCGCAAAAGCTGTTTATTGGGAATGTGATGGCGGTACTGAATACACAATGGAAGACAGTGATAAAACAACTCGTGGTACAGAAATCACTCTCTATTTAAATGACGAAAGTACTGAATTTTCCAATGAATTCCGTGCAAGAGAAGTCTTAAATAAATATTGTTCTTTTATGCCTGTTGAAATTTATTTAACAAATGCAGATGAAGAAAATAAAAAAGAAGACGAAGAAGCATTAGAATTCGATGGCGATACAAACGAAGATACAACAGAGGTTGTAAACGAAGATGGCAGTGTTGAAACAGTGGAAGGCGAAGAAGAGAAAAAAGAACCAGAAGCTCCAAAACCAATCAACGATACTGCTCCTCTTTGGACAAAACATCCAAATGATTGTACCGAAGAAGAATATAAAGAATTTTACCGCAAAGTATTTATGGACTTTAAAGAACCTTTATTCTGGATTCATTTAAATATGGACTATCCATTTAACTTAAAAGGTATTCTTTACTTCCCTAAAATCAATACCGAATATGATTCTATCGAAGGAACGATTAAATTATATAACAACCAAGTATTTATTGCAGATAACATCAAAGAAGTTATTCCTGAATTCTTACTATTATTAAAAGGTGTTATCGACTGCCCAGACTTACCACTTAACGTTTCTCGTTCTGCTCTTCAAAACGATGGATTTGTTAAGAAAATCTCTGACTACATCACAAAGAAAGTAGCGGACAAACTTTCTGGTATGTGCAAAACAGAAAAAGAATCTTATGAAAAATATTGGGACGATATCGCTCCATTTATTAAATTCGGTTGCTTAAAAGATGATAAGTTCAACGATAAAATGAAAGATTATATTTTATTCAAGAACTTAGAAGGAAACTATGTGACTCTTCCAGAATATTTAGAAGCTGGAAAAGAAAAACATGAAAACAAAGTCTTCTATGTGACAAACGAACAGGAACAGTCTCAATATATTAATTTATTTAAAGAAGAAGGAATGGATGCAGTTCTCTTAACTCATAACATTGATACACCTTTCATCACTCACTTAGAAAGCAGAAATAACGATGTGAAATTCCTTCGTATCGATGCGGATCTTTCTGATAACTTTAAAGAAGAAGCATCTGAAGAAGAATTAAAAGAAACAACCGATACATTAACAGAAGTTTTCAAAAAAGCATTAAACAAAGAAAACTTAAATGTATCTGTTCAGAAATTAAAAAATGCCAACATCTCTTCTATGATCACATCTTCTGAAGAAGGCAGAAGAATGCAAGAAATGATGAAAATGTATGGCATGATGGGAATGGATCCATCTATGTTCGGCGCTGGCAACAGTGAAACTTTAGTATTAAACGCAAACAATAACCTTGTTCAATATGTATTAAACAATCCAGAAGGAGAAAATACAACTCTTATTTGTGAACAGCTTTATGATTTAGCACAATTAGCAAATCATCCATTAAGCGCAGAAGAAATGACAAAATTCATTGCAAGAAGCAATCAAGTGCTTTCTATTATTACAAAATGATGAGAAATGCAAGCCTTTCTGCTTGAATTATGCCTTCTACGTAAATAATAAAAAAAGGAGAAACATAAAAATGTGTTTCTCCTTTTTTACTATTTTTTATTCTATTTCCTTTGATGATTTCCAGAATCTATTTCTAAAATCTATTCCTAGAAGCTACTTCCAAAATCGCTCAATTTCTTCTTCCGTCAATTGATCCACAAACTGGATTTTTAAACGCAAGAAGTCTTCTAAATCATGCAGCAGTCGATATAAAAAAGCTCGATTTTCAAATTCCTCTCGCACCGTTGGTAATGGCTCTTCTCGCATTTTATCATATAAACTCTCTACATGCTCTAACAAAAGAAGTCCATTATTATATTCTTGTAAAGAACCACTCACCTCTTCTAATAGTTCCGATATTTGATACGCCTGCTTTACAACTAAATCCATATGATGAATATTATCATAAATTCTTTTTAGTATAAATTTTTGACTCTTTCTCATTTCCACATACTTAATGAAATATCGGTTATCGGTCAACAGGGTGTTTTCTCTGCGTTCAAAGGAATATTTTTCTAACTGTTCTAATTTTTCTCCAAGACTAATAAAACAATTGGCATCGTATCCTTCTTTGCTTTCTTTTAATAAAGTAACTGACATTTTATGCAAAATTCCTCGCATCATCTCTTCGACTTCTTCTTGTCCTTTTCGAATTTCTTCCACACTTCCTACCATATAACTGTTCATTAAAATCCCGATCCCAGTTCCAATAAAAAGCAATAATAATTCATTTTTTATCCAAAGAGCGCTCATGGATTGTTCTGCATAAAAATGAAACATCAGAACCGTGTTCATCACAAGTGCTTCTTGTAATTCTAATATTTGACAAACAAAAGCAAACAAAAGTAAAAATATCCCTACTGCTAGTAATCCATATCCAAAAAAGGTAAAGCAAAGATAGGCAATCAAAAGGGCAAGGAAGAAAGCAACCACCCTTCTTCCTACTAACCGCAATGTCTCTCTTTTTGTATTTTGAATACTTAAAATTGTAATAACACCTGCTGAGGTGCTATAAGCTAATCCAAGAAGATTGGCAATAGAAACGGCCAAAAACCCTCCAAAGGCAATTTTTATAATCCGAATGAATAAGTCTCTTTTTTTCATTTCTTTGCCAACCAATAGTAAATGGTTTCTACTCCAAATCCTGTTGCATATTGTTTTTGATATTCATAAATTGGCGTATCCACCCAAGCAGTTCCTGCAATATCTAAGTGAATCCATGGCTTTCCTTCTACAAAACTACGAATAAAAAGTCCTGCTGTAATTGTTCCGCATACAGGGCCACCCATATTGCGAAGATCGGCTACTTTACTTTCGATCATCTTTTCATGTTCTTCTCCATATGGAAGTCTCCAGTATTTTTCTCCTGAACACTTGGATGCTTCTAAAAACTCTTCAAAAAGCTGTTCATTATCGCAAAGAACACCCGCAATACTAAATCCTAAGGCGGACACAACCGCTCCTGTCAAAGTTGCCACATCTAATACTTTACTCACCTTTTCATCTTTTACGAGATACGCAACGGCATCTGCTAAAATTAAACGCCCTTCGGCATCGGTATTTCCAATTTCAATTGACTTTCCACCATAGGAAGAAATTACATCACCAACTAACATACTTCCTCCAGAAATACGGTTTTCACACATTGGAATCACCGCTGTTACATTCACTTTTGCTCCTTGCTTTGCTAAGGCATAGATAGCTCCTGCTACACAAGCGCCTCCACCCATATCTCCACGGCTTCCTGCCATAGAGTTAGCTGGTTTTAGACAGTATCCACCGGTATCAAAGGTAACACCTTTTCCTGCCAGCCCGATTACATCATCGCTTTCTTTATCGCCTTTATATCGTAATATTGTAAAACATGGTGGATTATCACTGCTATCTCCAACGGCTAATAACCCATCCATTCCTTTTTTACGAAGTTCTTCTACATGGATAACTTCTGTTTCTATCCCTGCTGACATTGCAAACTCACATACTTCTTTTGCAAAATCTTCTGGTTTTAATCGATTGGCTGGAGCATTCACTAATTTTCTAGCAAATACAACCGCTTCAAATAAATTCTCTCCAAGAGCCACTTGTTGTTCTAATACACCACTCTCTACTCCTTTTATAAGAACTTCCACTGATTTTTGCTCTTTTTTTCCTGTTTTATATGTATTTTCTTCATAAAAACCTAAGCAAAATCCTTCTACCCATGTGGCGATGGCTTCTTCTCCCACCTCTTTTATGAGAAATTCTCCATCAAGTAATGCTGTCTCAATTCCATAATTTCTACAAAGTTTTCCACATTTTGCAGAAAATTCCTTTAAAGTAGTCACATGAGAAAGGTCTTTATCCCCACTTCCCACTAAGATCAGATTTTCTGATGCAACAAAGCAATGCTCTAAATAATCTCCCTTAAAAAAGCGAGTTTCTTTTTCCCACTTCGTGTTTTCCTCTTTTTGATACCATAAAAATTGAATAGCATTTTTCTCTCGTTCCATTTCCACTCCATGAATGGAAATGGAATATAATACATCTTCTTTTACCATAGTATTTCCTGTTCCTTTCTATGCTTGTTCTATTTCTTTTCTCCATTATCATTCTAAAGTAATTCGATACTCTGGATTCTCTTATCTAAACATCTTCTATAAAGATTATTTCTTTTTCATTTCCTGAATCATCCCTTGCTGTTCCATTTCATGAAGCATTGGAAGTTCATATAGCTTTTCTAAATATTTCTTTGCAATCTCACTTAATACGGCTTTTTTATGAGTAATAATCCCTACTCGAACGACTTGTTTGGAATCCACAGGTTTTGCAATAATATTACTGGCCTTCATATCATCACCTAGAATTCCCGTGGATACGGTATAACCATTTAAACGAATCATAAGGCTAAAAATAGTCGCTCTATCACTGACCCGAATGCTTTTCTTTTTCGGCACATTGCTTAACATTTCTTCCGCAAAATAAAAAGAATTATCTTCTCCTTGCTCATAAGATAAGTATGGATATTCTTCTAGTTCGTGTAATTGAATTTTTTCCTTCTTTGCAAGAGGATGATTTTCTCCTACGAAAATATGAGGTTTCGCTAAAAAAAGCTCTTGAAATTTTAATTGATTTTCCTTTAAATATCGATTCAAGACTTTTTCATTATACTCGGTTAAGTAAAGAACTCCAATTTCACTGCGTAACTGTTTTACATCATCAATAATGCTCGATGTCTTCGTCTCTCGCAATGTGAGTTCATAATCTTCAAGTCTATATTCTTGAATTAAATTCGCAAATGCCTCTGCCACAAACGAATAATGTTGTGCCGATATTTGGAATCTCTTCTTCTTTTCCTCTCTCTTTAAATATGCTTCTTCCATCAGTTTTGCTTGCTCTACCACTTGTCTTGCATAGCTTAAAAATTCTACACCTTCTTGTGATAAAATCATCCCTCTATTGGTTCGATTAAAAATCGTAATTTTAAATTCAATCTCTAATTCATGAATCGCACTTGTTACGCTTGGCTGTGTTACAAATAGCGTTTTTGCTGCCTCGCTGATCGATCCTTTCTCCGCTACAACAATACAATATCGCAACTGTTGTAATGTCACCAAAAACACCTCTTTTCTTTTATTCTTTTTTTATAATCATAACAGTAGATCCAAAAAAAATCCACTTCAACATGGAAGTGGATTTTTTGGATGAGAAATTCATAAAGCGTATTCTTTATCACTTAGTTAAAAAATGACCAAAAATCATCGCTATTATTATACTGATTATTATATTGGCTATTACTATCTTGTTGTTGCTGTTGCTGCTGGCTTTGCTGATTTTCCTGTTGCTGTTTTACAGACTCTGTTTTCTTACCAAGTGTTACTTGTAATGATTTTTCCTCGTAAGTTCCGTTCTGGTTTTGACGTTTTACAACAATTGTCACTTCATCGCCTGCTGCTCTTCTTGATAAAAGACTCTGTAATCCATCCATTGTGCTAACATCTCTATCATTGAATTTTACGATAATGTCACCTGCGTAGATACCACCTTTTTCTGCTGGAGAGCTTTCTGTTACTGTTGCGACATAGACACCAGATGGAATATCGCTATTTCCCATATATTGGCGATATTGATCATCCATAGTAGCGCCTGTAATTCCAAGATATGCCTGCTTATCTTCTGGAATTGTTGATTCATTCATAATATCTTCAAGAATTGGTTTTGCTGTTGCCATAGGAATCGCATAACCCATACCTTCTACACCGCTTTCGGAGTATTTTGCAGAGTTAATACCAATAACTTCCCCATTCATATTTAATAAAGCACCACCGCTATTACCTGGGTTAATGGCTGCATCTGTCTGCATTAATGTCATTGTTTTATCTTCTAATTGTACTTCACGATTTAAAGCACTCACATAACCACTTGTTACAGACTGTCCATAACCAAGGGCATTACCAATCGCAACTACTTGTTGTCCGATCGTTACTTCATCAGAATCTCCAAGGGATGCCACTTTAATATTGGATAAGGTATCTGAGCTAATATTTCCAACTGGAACTTTTACAACTGCAAGGTCAGAATCTGGATCTGTTCCTACAATTGTTGCCTCTACCACTTCTCCACTACCTTCTTCTTTTTGATCATGGTAGAATGTTACCTGTACTTTCTTCGCATCTTCAATTACATGGTTATTGGTAGCTATATATAAATTACTATTATCTTTTGCAATAATAATTCCAGAACCACTACCTGTTCCTTCTGTTTTATACTGCTGTCCAAAGAAACCATTTTGAATGGATTCTACTGTACTTGTAATCGCCACAATTGCTGGCATAGCGCTATCAGCTACTTGAGAAACCGTTCCTTTTGTGCTCACTTCATTTCCTGTTGCAAATCCTGTTGTCTCTAGTTGTACCTGACTCTCGTTATCTCCTAAGAGATATCTTGTTCCATAGTTAACTCCTTGGAATACAGTGCCTGCAATCAAACCAAAAGCCACTGCACAAGCTACAAATTTACCAACTTTCTTTCCTGAATTTGGTTTTTTTGATCTTTTCTTTTTATTCATTGGCGGAATCACCCCATTGTCATTAAACTGTTGATATTGGAAATCTTGATTTCCTTGTTGATAGTTTTGTTCCATCTCATAAGGCTGATAAGAAGTTTGGTTTTGATCTTCTTGTTGATTATTATAAGAGGAATAACTTGCCGCCTGTCTTATTTCGCCTTCTTCATTATTTCTTGTTCTATTATAATTGTAATTTTGTTCATTTCCATTGTTTATAGAGTCATTCCCTTGGCTATAATAAGTATTATTTCCATTGGCTCTCATTTCTTCTGGTGTGAAACGATAAGTTCCATCTCCTCTTTCTTCAGAAGAATAAATATCATTTCCTCCATTTCCAGCTGTTGTATTTGTTTCCATTCCATTTAATTCTCTATTTTCATTATCGTAACTCATAATCATTTACTCCTTTCAAACCATCAATTGCTTGATGATTTTTTGTACTCATTCCTTTGTTTGTTTATATACTATCAAGTAATTGTGTCCGAACTGTGTCCGAACTGTTATAAATTTATGTTTTTTGTAAGAAAAATTCTATTGTTAAATGAAATAATATCATGTATGATATATGTTAATGAAATATGAACAAAATTTTAATATTATAGCAACTATTAGACAGTTTTTAAGAAATTGGTTTTCTCCTATTCCCTTAAATACTGTCTGATTCTTGTTATAATAACTTACGATGAGGTATGATTATGATCAAACAAAATCAAAAATACTTAAACTTTATCCATGTTTTAGTAGATGCCATTATTGTGTGTATTTCCTTTGGAATGTCATACTTTATTCGGTTTGAAACTTTTTTTCCTTACAGCTATAGCCGAAAATTTTTTCCAACAGTTTTAGCAAATGAAACCTTTTTCCAAGCGCTATTTATGAAATCCAACTACTCAAAGGCGTTGCTCTATTTAGTGCCATTATACTTAATTATTTACTTTAAATGCCAACTCTACTCACCAAAAAGGTTTCAAGATGTCCATTTTGAACTGGAAAAATTAATTAAAGCCAATATCATCGGTATTATGAGTTTTATTTTAGTAATTTATTTAACAGAACCAAAATATTTCTCTCGTACTATGCTTTTCATTTTCTTCCTTTGTAACATTATATTAGATTTTATTTTCCGTTATGTCATTCGTATCATTTTAAGGAAAACGAGACAAATTGGAAAAAATCAAAAGCATGTTATTGTTATCGGATTTAGTGTTGCCGCTGCCGCTTATATCGATCGTATTCGAGAAAATCCTCAATGGGGCTACACCGTTCATGGTATTTTCGATGACAATGTGGATAATACCTTTGAATATCGAGGCTCTCGCTGCATCGGTAAAATAAAAGATCTTCCAAATTATTTAGCCACCCATAATTTAGATGAAGTTGCCATCACTTTAAATATCAACGAGTATGCTAAGCTAGAAGGTCTTGTTAAAATATGTGAGAAATCTGGCGTCCATACGAAATTTGTTCCAGATTATTATAACTTTATTTCTAGCAAGCCTTATACCGAAGATTTAAATGGACTCCCTGTTATTAATATCCGAAATGTACCACTGACGAATACATTTAATAAGACTGCAAAACGAATTATGGATATTATTGGTTCTATTGTTGCTATTATTCTTTTCTCTCCTGTTATGATTGTAACAGCGATACTTGTAAAGAAAAGCTCCCCTGGACCAATTATTTTTAAGCAAGTCCGTGTAGGGCTTGGAAACCGAGAATTTTCTATGTATAAATTCCGTTCTATGGGAGTGCAAGATCCTTCCAAAGAAAAAGCAGGTTGGACAACAAGTAACGACCCTCGTGTCACACCAATTGGCAAAATTATAAGAAAGACAAGCATTGATGAACTTCCACAGCTTTTTAATGTATTAAAAGGGGATATGAGCCTTGTTGGGCCTCGTCCAGAACGCCCTCAATTCGTTAAGAAGTTTCAAGAAGAAATTCCTCGTTATATGATCAAACATCAAGTGAGACCAGGAATGACAGGCTGGGCACAAATCAATGGCTATCGTGGTGATACTTCAATTAAAGGTAGAATTGAACACGATCTTTATTATATCGAGAATTGGTCGTTAACCTTGGATATTAAAATATTATTTCTCACAATCTTTAAAGGTTTTGTAAATAAAAACGCTTATTAACAAAAAGACGAAAACAAGAAAGGATTTATCTCTATGAGTACAAGAAAAAGACCTCCTCGTTATGAGGAAGAAGAAAAACGTCCTCGTCGTACACCTAGAACAACATCCCAATCAAGATCTCGTTCGAATAGTTCTAGTTCCTCAAGAAGGAAAAATAGTACTTCTCATTCTTATGATGAAGATTTCTATGATTCTTCTACGAAACGACGTTCTTCTACTTCAAAATCAAATACAAAAAAGAGAAAAAAGAAGAAAAAAAGAAAAATGAGACTTCTTCTCTTTCTTGAAATTTTAATTATTTTAGTTGCTTTATTATATGCTGCCTATTATTTTGTATTTTCTAAAATGCAAACAGATCATGTCAATATGGAAAATGTCACGATTAATCATTTTCAAGATGACAATATCAATAATTATAAAACCATCGCTCTTTTTGGTCTCGATTCTCAAAATAATGATTTTGGTGAAGGAAACCGCTCCGATGCTATGATTATTGCAAGTATTAATAAAAAGACAAAAGAAGTGAAACTTCTTTCTCTCTATCGAGATACTTTCGTCAATGTGGATCGGAAAGAAGGTTCTGAGCTTACGAAATTAACACACGCTTATTCCTTTGGTGGTCCACAACTAGCGGTTAGCACAATTAATCAAAACTTAGACTTAAATATTACCGACTATGTAACGGTTAACTTTAAAGCCCTTGCTAATACGGTAGATCTATTAGGTGGAATTGAATTAGATATCCAAGAAGCAGAACTTGGCAACTTAAATGACTATATCGGAAATATGAATAAAATTAATGGAGGAAATTCTCCAAAAATTAAAAAAGCAGGAAAACAAACAGTCGATGGTAACCAAGCAGTTGCTTATTGTCGTATCCGTTATGTAGGAAACGGCGATTTTAGAAGAACGGAACGTCAAAGAACAGTAATTGAACAGATTGCAAAAAAAGCAAAGAGTACGAACCCAATTACTCTTACGAAAATTGTCAATGAAGTGCTTCCTCATATTCAGACAAGCTTTGACTCCCTTGAAGTACTTTCTTTAGCAAAAGATGTTTTCCGCTATAAAATTGTAGAAACACAAGGGTTCCCATTTAACACAACTGGCACAAAACTCAGTGGTATTTATTATGGAATCCCAACCACATTACATTCGAATGTAATAGAAGCCCATAAATTTTTATTTGGAACTGAAAATTATACACCATCGGATACTGTAACCAATATTAGTAATAAAATTATTAATTATACTGGAATTCAGTGAGGGTGGTAAAAAATAGGCAGAGAATCTAAAATTTCGATTCCCTGCCTGTTTTCATCTTATACAATATATTCTTGTTTTCCTTTGATTTTTTGATAACGATTTCCAATATACTTTGTAGCTTTACACCCTTTACTATAAAGTCCAAACTGACCGGCATTGATGACTTGATTATTTTTTATTATATTCTTCTTACAATCTACCATTCCAATTCCAATTTTTTTTGATGTACTGACTTTATTTTGCATGACTTTTGTCTGATCCGAACCTTTTGCTAACCAAATACCATGTTGTTTGCTGTTAGAAATTGTGTTTCCTACTAACTTTGTCCCTTTCGAATCACTAATAAATATCCCATTGCTTTTTGACGTCTTTATTTGATTTTTTATTAACTGATTAAAGGAAGAAGACACATACATGCCAATTCCTTGATTCCCTGCTCCTGTTATTTGATTTTGCTTTACCGTTGTTTGTTTTACATAGGTATAGAGCATGATCCCACTATCCCCTGTTTTTTGAATGGTATTATTCAAAATCGAAACGCCTGTCACTGGAAAATTCTTATGTCCAATCAACTGTATTCCATATTTACCAGCATTTTTTATCCTATTGTTTTGAATCGTAATCGCATAATCACTTGGCACTTCTTCCTTCTTTGTATTGGAAAGAGCCGTCAAATGTTTTCCTGTTGCTAGTAACGTATACATTCGAATTCCAGTATTTACATTTTCTATCACATTATCCGTCACTTGACAGTTTTCATATCCATAAATATTAATTGCCTCTTCTGTGATATTTTTTAAAGTATTTCCTGTAATGGTAATATTTTTTTGATAAACACCTTCTATAAAGGAATGAGAACCAATTCCCCTTGGATAATTTTCAATGGTATTATTTCGAATGATAATATCTTGATTTGCGGTGTCATCATACGTAACCGTTCCTGGTACAAGATATTGGTTGTGTACTACATCTAAATGAATGGCTTCCTTAATTTTTGTATATTCTCCACGATAATCCCCTAAATGACAGTTTTCAATCAAACCATTTTTTACTCCTGCAAATGTTAACTCATGAGCACCTCCACTTACATTTCGAACTGTTACGTTTCGAATGGTAATATTTTGTCCATGAATAAAGCGGATCATCTCACCACTTGCTCCACTTCCATCCCATTGACCTCCATTAATCTCCACATTTTTAATATGCTCATAGCCCCCCTTATCATATTTATAATTGTAGGAACTTAACATAATTTTTTTTTCAGGATCAAGGGTAAAAATTGCATTTTCGTCTGCAATCACTGTGGTATTGGAGTACACATAAAGGGTTTGGTCAAGAAAATAGTTACCTGATGGAATTTTCACTGTTAAATGCATCCGATCGCTTGTGCTATTCCGATTTAACGCTCTTTGGATATCGGCTCTTGTAGCACCTTCTTCTAATACGACAATATCTTCATCGCCTGCTCCTGCTTGGATATTCCAAGCAATCATACTATAACCGATAAAAGCAAATAAAATCATCGCTAATTTCCAACTTTGCTTTTTCCTTCTTCTTCTCATTGTTACTTTTCTTCATCCTTTCTATCCATTGGTTGATCTCTTAATTTATTTCTTTTTTATCTTTTCTCTTATGATTTTCCAAGTATTGATATAAAGTTCTAACTGAATTACGAAGTGATTTCCAAGATATTTCCATTGAAATGGTTCTTTCTCAATTGTTTTTAATGTAGCAAATGCTTCTTTTATTCCTAAAAAATAATCTTTTCCCAAATGTTTCTTCGTAAAATAAACACCTTTTGCCAAATATCCTGCTAATAAAAATGGGGAGTTTAAAATTAAAAATGGCAATGGCATATTTTTATAATTGAGATAAATATTATTTCGAACGCCTAAACGCACTTTAAATGGATTGTGTTTTGAGCCACTTGTCCCACTTCCTAGATGGTATACTTTTGCCTCTGGACAATAAACATTATAATATCCATGGATTCTTGCCCGATATCCAATATCAATATCTTCTCGATAGGCAAAAAACTTCTCGTCAAAATAACCGATCTCTTCAAAAATAGATTTTCGATACATAGCAGCCCCTGCACAAGCCGTAAAAATCCGCTCTTGTTTTTCATACTGTTTCACTGGCTTTCCATTTCCTCGATTAAATGCCCAACCAACAACGGTATAAAGATCTCCCGCACTATCGATCAGTTCTTTATTATGGAACTGAATCATACAGCTTGCTACCGAAAAGATTTTTTTACTCTTTTTTATCCCATGATAAAGTTCCTCAATACAAGTGCTTTCACATTCCGTATCATTATTTAATAAGAAAACATAAGATGCTTTTGATGCATAGATTCCTGCATTAACCGCCCCATCAAACCCTGTATTCGTTTCCATCTCAATGAGTCGAACAAAAGGATACTGTTCTCTTATATATTCAACACTGCCATCAGAAGAAGCATTATCTACAATAATAATTTCAAAGTCTTCAAACGTTTGCTTTTGTAACGACTCTACACATCCTTTGATAAAATGTTTTCCATTATAGTTTGGAATTATGACACTTACTTTCATTTCATTCACTTCCTCTTCTTATTTTCTCATTCCTTCTTATTTTTCTATTTCTTCGCACTACCTATTATTAACACAAAGCCAAAATAAAACTAAAATTCCTATACCGTATTTGTTTCATTGGCCTATACATTTCTTAATAACTCTTTTACTCTTTTATTCCATCTCCAATAATTTCATCAAACGCCATGTACTATTTCCATCTTCAAAAGCATAATTTTCTTCTTGAAACTTTCTACGCTTCTCTTCCCATTGCTCTTTTACTTCTTGGCAAGTCTGTTCTTCTATCATTTGAGCGATCAGCTCATTGGTCGTCTTGGACACTTGCCCTGGAACATAAGAAATATAATCTTCATAAAATCCTCTTCCTTCATCAGAAAATTTCTCTAAATCATAGGCGTAAAAGTACATTGGCTTTCCAAGGGCAACATATTCAAAAATAATCGAAGAATAATCGGTAATCAACGCTTTTGATGCAAACAGCAATGTATTTAACTGATCATAGTGAGAGAAATCTTTCACTCGATCGCCACCTTCTCCTCTATATTGAAACTGATCTGCCACAAAAGGATGGAGTCGAAGCCCAATCACGACTTCCTTTGGTAATCGTTTTAGCATTTGTTCTAATTCTAAATGAAGTTTTTGTTCTCCTAATTCATTATCTCGAAAAGTAGGAGCATATAACACTAATTTCTTTCCGATGAGTTCTGGATACTTCTCATAGAAGCGTTCTACCTTTTTCTCCTGTTCTTCTTCTTGAAATAAAATATCGGTTCTTGGCATCCCTGTAACAAACGCCTTTTCTTCTTTTATAGAAAAGATATGGCTATAGAGAGACTTCCATTTTTCTCCATTTACAATCAAATGGGTAATGGTGCTATTTGCCATTTTTTCTAATTCTTTTAATCTTCCCTCGTTGGCATCTTGTCCAAATTTCTTAATGGTTCCTGTTCCATGCCAAAGTTGCACAACCTTTACACTTTTTGGAAATTTCATAAATGCCATTGGTAAAAATACGTTATCTTGAAACACATAAGAAGAAGTGGCAAGCTCATATGGCTTACGAATAAAAAAGCGAACCAATTGTGTGAGTTTATCCTGTCCTGAAAAATCGGTATCTTTCCTCCTTAATGGACAAAACTCCCAGTCGGTTTCACTGGCATTTAAATAATTTCTTATTACCCCTACATTCCCCTCAGGACCAGCATCATGTGTCATAACAAGAAACACTCGATTCTTTTTTCTTGGAAAAATTTTACACAAACGATACACCGTTGCAAAAAGGCGGTATCCTATTTCTTTTTTATCCATGTTCGTTCTCCTACTCGTTCTCTTATTCATAATCATTCTTATTTTACAACCAATCGCTTCTTTTTCCTAGCCCTAACGGTTCAAACTTATTTATTGTCTTCGTGTAAACGATGAAAAAAGACAGATCGTGGCAATTCTCTTCTTGCCACTATCTGCCTTTTAAGATGAGCTACTTAGAAAATTGATTCCTATTGCTCTCTTATTCTTTTTTTTTGCATATGCTCTTCCATCACTTCGATAACATGAAGTGACGCATTTCCATCGTCCACTCCATTGAATTTTTCTGCATATGCTTGATATTTTTGTTCCCAGTCTTCTTTCTTATAGTTTTTAATATCGAAAATCAATTGCTCGGTTGTCTTAGAAACTGGCCCTGGTACTTCTTCTAACATATCGAAATAAAAACCTCTTAAGTTCTCACGATAATTTTCAAAGTCATAGGCAAAGAAGAACATCGGACGTTTTAATAAACTATAGTCAAACATAACAGAAGAATAATCGGTAATCATCATATCAGAAATTAAATATAACTCGCTAATTTCTTGATCGGCTTTAAAAGAATAAACAAAACCTTCCGTACCGCTCCAATCCACTTTATCGGCAATTAAATAATGATATTTTACAATCATAATATACTCATCTTCTAACGCTTCTTTTGCTTTTTTAAAATCAAGAGCAGTAGCAAACTTATATTTTTTTCCTTCGCCGTATTCATTATCTCTCCATGTTGGTGCATAAAGAATGACTTTTTTATCCAATGGAATGTTGTACTTCTTCTTTAAATTAATAATATTTTCTTTTGTATTCCCAGAAAATAATACATCATTTCTTGGATAACCAACTTCTAGCATTCTTTTATTGAAGGCAAAGCAACGGCGAAACGTCTCTGTGGAAAATCGATTTTGGGAGATTAAACAATCCCAAACAGAAGAGTTTTTCTTAAATTCTGCTCGGTAATGGTCAATGTCTTTCACCCCACCCATATCGATGACTTCCATATCAAGAGCCAGTTTTTTTAGTGGTGTGCCATGCCATGTTTGAATGTATAAGTTTTCTTTTCTTTTTATTAAATATCTTGGATGACGGCAGTCAAATACCCATACTTTGGCAACCGCACAGTAATAAAAATACTGAAAACGCACTCTTTTTACTTTTTTTGCATTTCCTGGAATGGGCTGCTTTGGATTATTAAATACCCAAACAATTCGATATTTTTTATCAAGCCCTAATTCTACCATTCGCTCATAAATGGCTTTTGGATTTCCTGTATAATTTTTTCCTAAATTACTTTCAAATAAAATAATATCTTTTGATACAGGAAATACCTTTACCATCAAACGATAGATGGCTTTCATTATTTTTTTACAAATATTTTTTATCCTCTTTTTCAACTTAAAAAGCCTCTCTTATGTTTATTTCCCATTTTTTTCTTTCGTAGCGATCTCATCGATATAAGCACGCACATCGTCTTTTAAATCATCGCGATCAAGAGCAAAATCAATGGTTGCTTTAATAAACCCAAATTTATCTCCGACATCGTATCGAATTCCTTCAAAATCATATGCATACACCGCTTGTGTATCGAGCAGACGACAAATCGCATCAGTTAACTGAATTTCTCCACCAGCCCCTGTTCCTTGGGTTTCAAGAAGTGGGAAAATTTCAGGTGTTAATACATAACGTCCTAATACAGCATAGTTACTTGGCGCATCTTCTGCCTTTGGTTTTTCTACCATTCCAGATAACTTCACAAGGCGTTCGTCTTTTGTTTTATGGCGTTTATCTGGCTCTACAATTCCATATTTATGAACTTGTTGTTCGGATACTGTTTGAACACCAACTACAGAAGCTCCAACTCCTTGATAGGCATCAATAAGCTGTTTTAATGCAGGTTTACTATTTTTATTGACAACTACGTCATCTCCAAGGAGAATTGCAAATGGTTCATCTCCAATAAAAGATTTGGCACAAAGAATTGCATGTCCAAGTCCTTTCGGTTCTTTTTGACGCACATAATAAATGTTTGCTAAGTTTGCAATATCATTGATCATCTTTACTTCTTTTGTTTTGCCAGAATTGTTTAAACGCTCTTCTAGCTCATAAGATTTATCAAAATGATTTTCCATACAATGCTTGTTTGAATTGGTAATGACTAATATTTCTTCAATTCCACTGTTTACTGCCTCTTCAATAATATATTGAATGGTTGGAATATCAACAATAGGAAGCATTTCTTTTGGAAGTGCTTTTGTTGCTGGAAGGAAACGAGTCCCAAGTCCTGCTGCTGGAATTACTGCCTTTCTTACTCTTTTATTTGTCCTCATATTTGCTACTCCTTTTCTTGATTTTCTCTTGTATAGCCAAAAGGCCTACTATGGTTTCCCATAGAAGACCTCCATTTTTCATCATCTCATTGATGTTCTTTTTTCTTTGACAATTCTTCTTTAATCTGTGTTGTAGAAATTCCATCGGTACGAGGAAGATAAACGACTTCACAATATTCTTTTAAGAAGTCAAACTTTCCTGTCCAGTCATCTCCCATTACAAAGACATCTACGTTATTATTTACAACATCATCGATTTTTTGTTCCCAAGTATATTCAGGAAGCACTTCATCCACATATTTAATCGCCTCTAAAATAGTTTTGCGATCTTCAAAGCTATAAAAAGCTTTTTTTCCTTTGATTGCATTAAACTCATCGGAAGACACAACGACGATTAAATAATCCCCCATCGCTTTGGCTCTTTTCAATAAATTAATGTGTCCCACATGAAGCAGATCATATGTGCCGTATGTGATAACTTTCTTCATCCTTTTGTTTCCCCTTTCTTTAGTCGGTTCTTTGCTGATAAATAGCAGCTACTTTATCAATATCGCCTTGTGCGATAATTTTACCGTGCTCTAGCATAATTGCTTTGTTGCAAATACGCTTTACTTGTGGAAGGGAATGGGATACAAATAATACAGTTACCCCTTTATCAAATAAACCTTGTATTCTCTTCTCACATTTTCTTTTAAATTTGGCATCGCCAACTGCAAGAACTTCGTCCAAAATAAGGACATCTGGTTCTACAACCGTTGCAATTGCAAATCCAAGTCTTGAACGCATACCAGAAGAATAGTTCTTCACAGGTACATCAATAAATTTACCAAGTTCTGAAAACTCTACAATCTCATCGAATTTCTCTTTTAAAAATTCTTTGGAATATCCAAGAACCGTTCCATAAAGGTAGATATTTTCTGCCCCAGTATACTCTCTTGCAAATCCTGCTCCAAGTTCTAATAATGGAACAATTTTTCCTTTTACGGTAACAGAACCTTCTGATGGCTTTAACACACCAGCAATGACCTTTAATAAGGTACTCTTTCCTGCACCATTTAATCCTAAAATTCCAAGTCTATCGCCTTTATTCACCTGAAATGTCACATTATTTAAGGCTTTAAACTCATTATACATAATTTCTTTTTTTACAAATTTAATAAAATATTCCTTTAAGTTGTCCACTTTTTGAGAGCTCATATTAAATGTCATGCTCACATTTTGGACATCGACTACAACATTACTCACAGAGAACCTCCATTCTAAATGCTGAGAATAAACTTATCTTGTTTTTTATAAAACGCAACCATTCCTACGATTAAAATTACAATGGTAAATCCAACGGAAATTGTAAGTGCTGTTGGATCTAATGGTTTTCCATCAATAATGCAATTTCTAAAATTCACAATGACAGAATAAAGTGGATTAATATTTAAAATCCAAGAAAATCCTGTCTTCACTAATCGTTCTACTGGATAGAAAATGGCACTCGTATACATAACCATCATCAACACAACGTTCCATAAATACTCTAAGTCACGGAAGAATACCGCCATTGTGGCTAACAACATTCCAACTCCATAACTCATAAACAGTACAATCACAAGTGGTACAATCGCTAACAACGTATATTTTGTAAAAGGTACTTTTAATACGACTGCAACTCCTACCAGTACAATGAGCGAAATTAAAAATGTCACATAACTTGATAATGTACTTGATAATGGATAAATATATTTTGGTACATATACTTTTTTAATCATACCACTATTGGCTCGAATGGATTTCATGGCTGCCTTTGTGGCCGTGCTAAAAAAGGAATAAAGGAGTCTTCCTGTTAATACATAAACAGGGAACTGCTTATCCTTATTTCCAAACAATGTTCCAAACACAATGGTCAATACAATCATTGTCATTAACGGCTCAATGAGTGTCCACAAAATTCCTAAATAGGATTTTCGATATTTTAACTTAATATCCTTTTTTACAAGCTCAATGAGAAGATGTCGGTACTTTAAAAAGTTTTGGATATATTGCTTCATCTTATTCTCCTTGCTTTCTTGTTTTCTTCTTTTCCTCGGTTCATCTTAGACTATTCCAAACAAAAAGTCAACTATAAGAACCTAACTTTCCCCTAGAATTCACCAAGACCATTTTCAATTAAAGATTTTATCGCTTCCATTGCCTCTTTTTCATCTTCTCCATCACAAATAAGAGTAATTTCGTCTCCTTGTTTAATTTGAGCCGCCAAGACGTTTAAAAAACTCTTGGCATTGGCTTCTTTGTCTCGAATTTTAATCTTAATCGAACACTGATACTTTAGTGTTTCTTGACATAATACATTCGTTGGTCTTAAATGTAACCCTTGATCATTTCTAATTTTTATTTTTTCTGATACCATAAATCTACCCCTTCCTTATTGTGTTTCTTGTCCCTCTACTACCTTTTCCTCTAATTGAATGGTTATTTCTGGAATTTCTTCATAATATCCATTTTCTAATGTCTTTAGCTTTAACTTCACTTTATGCGTACCAATTTCTACCCCCGATAAATCAATGGAAGGCATTAAATCAGCAATATCTAAATCTTTAATATTCTCTTGTTCTCCACGAACATTAACTGTGATCTCCTTTTCTTCATAAGTTAACGTCATAGATTGGGATTGATTTTGTACTGAAATTCTATTAACTGGAATCTTAATTGTTTTTGTGTCCAATGGGACAATTTGAATTTTTACACGGACATCAGGGCTTTCTTGGGCTAATTTAATTCCATCTGGTAAATAATCTGTAATATCGATATTTTCCTCTGTATCTTCTGTAAGTCCTTCCACAGATAGCCCATCAACTAAAATCGTATCTAAATCTTTTAATTGCCCTTCCGTTCCCGCAATCGTAATGCTCTTTGGCTCTAATAAAACAGATTCTAATTGATATCCCTTTGCGACTTCTCCAACTGTTTCCACGCTTAAATCCACTTTCTTTGTTTTTAATAGATTGACAGATACTTCTACCCGCTCTACATTACAAGAAAGCCTAGAGGAATCTAATTTATCCCCATCGTAGTTATAATAACTTGGTTCAACAGAGAAGGTTTCATCAGAAACTATGCCGTCAACACTCACAGTTGCTCTAACTTGATTGATTCGTTTAATCAAACTCTCTGGCCCTGTTACTTCTACAATATTTGGTGTTGGAATTTTTGTGCCAATTGCATATCCAGCACCTACGTCTCCTATGGTTTCTACCGTAACAGCAAACTGTTTTGTCGTCATGTTTTCCAATTTTACCTTTAAGGTATCAACACTACCTAAATTTTTTTCTTTTATCTCTTCTTCGTAATGATTAACCGTTACGTTAATAGGAACTGCATTCGTAATCGATAATTTCGATAAATCGGCAGTCGCTTGAATATCAGCACGGGTTAGCTTATCAATAACACTTCTTTTTGCCTTTAAAGTAACCGTCACTTTATCCCCTTCTATAATATCCCACGTTTTATTCTTTTTTAAAAGAGTATCTTCATTGATAACGTTTACCGAAATATCCGTAAACGTCTTTGTCGTATATGGATTGTCAATATTTGTGACAAGAAGCCATATAATAATTGCCAAAATAACCGATAATACCTTCATTGCCCAATTATCAAGTATTTTATCTTTCACGCTGATCCCTGCCCTTCCAAAAACGCCACTTTCTTTTTATCCGTGGTTCGCCTGTTGTTTTCTTCAGCATATGCCTAATGCGTTCTCCATCCACATTGCGAATAATCCTTCCATCTTTTGTAACGGAAATCTTTCCTGTTTCTTCTGACACGACAATGGTAATGCTATCCGATACTTCACTAATTCCAATGGCTGCACGATGTCTCGTTCCAAGTTCTTTATTCACTTCTAAGCTATCGGTTAGTGGTAAGTAGCAGGTGGCAGCTACAATGCGATCCTTTCTTATGATAATTGCTCCATCATGCAATGGGGTATTGTGTTCAAAAATGTTTACTAATAACTGACTGCTTACAAGAGCATCAAGTGGAATCCCTGTTCGTTCATATTCCCCAAGAGCGACCTCTTCTTCCATAACAATCAATGCACCTGTTTTTGTCTTTGCAAGCTCATAAGTTGCTTTTACAATTTCTGAAATGGTGCGATCCGAAAATCTCTCATCTTCTTTTTGTTCATCAAAGGGAATAATGCTTCCCAATAAATTTTTCCGCCCTAATTGCTCTAATGCCCTTCTAAGCTCTGGTTGAAACACAATAATAATGGCTATAATTCCCACATTCAATGTCTTACTCAAAATCCACAAAATAGCATTGAGTTGGAAGATCAGTGCAAACACCGTGAATCCTAAAATCACAATAATCCCTTTAAATAAGGTCCATGCTCTCGTGCTTTTTACCCATCCAAGTATTTGATAAAATAAAAAGCTGATGATAATGATCTCCAACACATCGGTCCATCTGAGTTTGGGCAGTGATAACCAGTATAAATATTCTTGTAATGTTGCTGTAATGGTTTCCACTATTTCACTTCCTTGACTGATTCATTTGATTCACTATTATTTTTTACCCGTTTTCTCGTATTAATTCTTTTAATACTCACTTCTTTTTGTGCCACACTTACTTTCGGAATTGCTTTTACATAATAATAATATTCATCATCTTCAAATTGGACATATTCAACTCTTGAATAATCAACAATACATTTAAAAAATTGTACAACTAATCCGATGATAACAGCAACAATAAAACCGATTAGCATCGTTCCGATTTCCATTTCTACATCAAGCATAAATCCCAATGATAAAAATAATAACATTCCTGCGACGCCTCCGATAACAATGGCTTGATTCCATGCTTCATTGTGCTTCATGCGATAAAATACCCAAACAATTCCAATCACAAGTGCAAAAACAAGCACCATTAAAAGCATCTGCTTATCTTGAAATACTTGTTCTAATAAATAACGATAAACTTCGAATTCTCCATTCTGCGTTGTTCCAACTAAAGAAACCGTATCCTTTACATGAATGGAAAAAAAGTAAAGAAAAATTCCAAATCCCGTTGGAATAATTCCTGCTGGTCCTATGAGCATCCCCACCAAGATTGGCACTACATATGGCACTTGAAATGCAAATGCAATAGGAACCATAAGAATTGGTATACTCGTCTTTATTTCCAATCGAATATAAATTAAATAAGCCAATAAAAATAATACCATATAGACTAAAGCTATTTCTGGCAAAGCCGATACTAACTGAATCCCTGTATATAAAATAGATAGAAAAAAGATCGCTCCAAGAGGTAACCAAATACAAATAACGGAAATTCCCAATAGAACACTCCACGTTCCTAGTAATTCTGAATATTCAAATAGCCCATTTAGCGACCAAAACAAAAGAAATGCCATAATAAATTTTCCTAATGGCTTCAATCCTCTTTGAAATCGTTGATAAACCCCTCGTATTTGCTCTCTAAAAATCAGTAAAGTCGTCATCGATCTTTGTATCTCCTCTCTCTTCTAATTCATTATCACTCTCTTCCTCTTCATAAATACTACTAAGTTCTTTTAATATTTTATCATATTCTTCAATGACTCCTTTTGTCTGTTTGTATTTTTGTTTTGCTAAGTGCTTTGATATAAAGAAAAAGGATAGTAATAAAATAACATATCCTCCTCCTGCGATCAGTATAATTTTCTTATAGTCTAATTGCATCATGTAATCTAAAATATATTCGATACGAAGCCCGGCATATCCCGCTAAACAAATGCCATAAGCAATTGTTATTGCGATTAATGTCTTTAGTACCTGAAGGCGTACATAATCAGATTGATAATAAGAATTTATAATATACTGTTCTTTTCGTATCCGACTTTCACAAATGGCCAACTTACTCATTTGTTTCACTCGCTTTTCATTTACCATGGTTTCGTCACTCCCTTTCTATAAAACTATGAAAAACACAACAATAGAACTTCTCATAGTATCATCGTTACCATATAAGCCCATACATACAAATCATCTTTATGGCATCTTATCTTTTCATGGATAAAAGAGCAGACTTCTGCCTTTTATCATAGCTATAAGTATAACATAGATTTGTTGAAAACAAAACACACCTTATGAAATTCGTAAAAATTCGTAAGGTGTGTTTTATCATCTTTTCATCTTTATAAAATTTTATTCTGCAAAATAGAAATTTTCAAATGCGTATTTGTAAACACGATATACATAATTTCCATCTTTAAAGTCAAATTGGCGAATTAAATTGCCATCTTGATCATATTCCCCGTAATAACAAGCGGATTGATTTCCCTTTCCTACAGAGCCAGATGCTACAACAAAATTATCTCCATAATTTTCTGCACTACTTACATATGGAGAATAAGGAACATCGAACTCTTTTACTAACGTAAATGTTTTTGCATTAGTATCCACTAAATAGCGGTAGTATTTAGAAGCCCCTGCTGGCATTCCATAACTTCCTGTTCCTTTATAATTATCCCACTTAATTTGTGGTCTTGTTCCTGAATAAGTAAAATTGTTATTAAACATATAAAGATAATATTGACCATCTTCTAATGCTTCACTTTCTTCTTTCATTACAGTAATCGAATGTTGCCCTGCCTGTGCAGTAAAATCTCCATCCTTTGTAAACACATACTGCTCATATGCCGTTCCTTCCCACATAGATTCGTCACAGATGAAATAAGAAAGTTTTGGCTCGGTATCAATATCCGTTACACAGATAATTGTGGAAGTTTCTCTAGAGCTTAATAATAAATCCCCTGTATTTGTTAACTGTAAACAATTAATATGGATCCAGTCTAATTTTTCTTTCTTGTCAGGCTGAACGGCATTTTCATATGCTTCTGGCATCAGATCTTTCATATCGATCAATTCTTTTGTAGCACCAGTTTTTAAATCCATACTTAAAATTAAATCTTCTACTGTATCTCCTTTTGTACTAGAAGCCAACATTAAAATACGATCTTGTTCTTCATCATAAATAAAATCATGATGCAATTCGTAATCATTGCTAAACTTGTAGGTATTTACAATCTGTCCTAAATGGTTTACTTTGGCAATTTTATTAAAGCCATAGCTATACATAATACAATTGTCAACAAATAAAAGTCTATCACTACGATATTCTCTTAATGGAAGTTCTCCTCTTAAAATGCCCTCGTTGTCATACATATAGACATTGGCATCAAAACTTTTACTATGACCAAATGCTACATAGAGACCATTTTCTAGTTTTTGTGTACTTTCTCCATCTATGTACTCAGCTTTTTTTGTCACCTTAGAAGCAGCGGAAAGCATTTTTACCGTATGAGTAGAAGTTCCAATTGTCTCTCCATCTTTTTTTAATGTAAGAGTTACGGTATTTTCTTCTTCTGGCATAAATCCAAGCATCTGTGCTTGATAAAGGCCTTTTTCTTCTCCTGTATAAGCAGTCGCTTTAAATGTTCCATAATCTGCTGTAGATACCTCATACTCTAATGTGGCCCCTTCTTCTGCCTCAAAGTATACATTGACACTACAAGTATTCGTTCCATAAGGATTAATAATTAAGAGAGGATTTTCGATTGTGTAATTCCCTTTTTTTACCTCTTTATTAATTTTATTGGTTACGGTTTGCTGATAATCGAGATTCCAGAAGGAAACTGCTTTTGCATTATTGATCTCTTGAACTTCTCCATCTCCTGAATTTACCTGTTCAATGGAAACATGCTGATTTAACCAAATTCTATCTTTTAAATTTGTTTCTTTCGCATATACAGCACCGCCAACTGCAACTCCTGCTAAACAAAGAACTGCTATGGTCCTTGCCAAAACTTTCTTTCCATCCACCATATTTTTGTACTTCCTTCCTATTCTTTTTTCACCGATGAAAAGCAGGCTATTTTAGCTTTTCACGTTTTACTTAGCAAACCAAATCCCTTTAAAATTATATTTGAAAGCCCGATAAATCGCTCTCTGATCGGAAGTTTCATATTGGGCAAGTAACTTTCCATTTTTATTATATTCTCCAAATACTCTTGCAGAGCCAGAGCATACCACATAATGTGCTCCCACTTGTTCAGAACTACTAATATATCCAGAATAAGGAACAGCAAAAGATTTTACTAAGCGAAACTCCTTCTTATTTTCATCCACTTCATATTCATAATAATAAGAATGTCTTTTCTCTACTGGTATTTGTGCTAATGTATAGCCACTCCAGTCAATATCTGGTCTTGTTCCTGAATAAGCTAAATTATTGTTGAACATATGAAGACGATATTTATCTTTTGTCTTACCTTCTATATAAGTGACTGTGTGCTGTCCTGCTTGTGCAGTAAAATCTCCATCTTTTGTATATACATATTTTTCATAAGCACTGCCTTTCCAAACTTCTTTATCGCATAAAATAGAACGAAGTTTTGGCTTTGTATATACATTATCCACTTTTACAATAGAAGATAACTCTCTAAAACTTAAAATTAAGTCTGTTCCATTGACACATTGAACCGTATTAATATGGGCCCAGTCGAGAACTTTTTTACTCTCTGGTTTCTTAGCTTTTTCATATTCTTTTGGAAAAATATCTTTTAGATCCAAAAGCTCTTTTACCTTTCCTGTTCCAATGTCCACTTGTAACACAAGATCTTCTACAACAGAATCTCCCTTTTTACTTGCTAATATAATAAGAGAGTTTTGTGCTTTTTCATAAGTGAAATCATGATGCATTGTGTAATCACCAAGAGAATAAATTTTCACTACTTGTCCTAATCGATTTACCTTTACAAGTTTGCTATATCCAACACCATAATAAAGATAATTCCCTATTTGTAAGATTCGATCCGAACGATAACTTTCTAATGGTAATTCTGCTCGTATTCTTCCATCGTTGTCATAAATATTGACATTTGGTAGCTGTCCACCAACTCGTCCAAAGGATAGCATATAAAGTCCATCAGTCAATGTTACTTTCTTTGCTTTCGTTACTTTTAACTGCTCCTGGGCACTAGAACTCACTTTTGGAACTTGAATCGTAAATGATGTACTTTTTACCAGCTTGCCTTCCCGATTATATAATTTTAATGTAATCTGGTTTTTCTTATTCGGTACTAATCCAATGAGCTGATAGGCATGATTTGTTGTATATCCACTTTTCGTTCCTGCATTGAGCTTTTTTGTAAAATCTTTGATCTCTTTGTCAGCAACCGATATCGTATATTCTACTTGATATGACTCTTTTGTTTTAAAATACACGTTAGCAGAGCGTAGATTCGTTCCAAACGGATTATAGTAGACAAGAGGTTTTTTTATTGTATATTGATTATTTTTTAACTGCTTATCAATTAAATCTTTCACCTTGGTCTGCTTTTCTTCTGTATAGACTTTTAATCCATCTTTCACTGGCAACCTATATTCTACATTGCTAGAACTCTGTGATTTCATCGCCTTTTTAAAACTAACATCGGTCTTCTTTTGTACACTTTTTACTGCCTGTACTTGTTTTGTGGCTTCTTTTTGCGTACTCACTGTGTTTCCACAGGAAGGAAGCAAAACCATAGTACCAATTAACAAAAGACTTGTCTTAAAAAAACGTTTCCAATCTCTTCGTTGCTCTTTTACCCTCTTTAACCCACTGTTTTGTACTTGCTTTTTCTTTGACATATTACCTTTTTCCTCTTTCTCTTTTTATGAAGAGCAAACAGTATTACACTTTTGTGTAAATAAAGATATTTTCTGTCTGCTCTATTGTATCGAATGAATTTGATGGTTTTGTGAGAAAATATATTTTTTATACTGTTTCCATATAAAAATAAAATTCAACGCCATCCTCACAGTTTCGAACACCATACGTTCCTTGATGAACTCTGGCAATGGAAGAGACGATATAAAGCCCTAAACCAACTCGCTTTCTCTCTTCCGTTCTCGTATGGCTTTCTTCCACTTGATAAAAACTATCCCAGATTTTTTCTATCTTTTCTTCTGGAATTTTCTCACCTTCGTTATAAACCGAAAGCTTTACTTTTCCTTCACTAACTCGTTCTAATAAAAGACGTATTTCTCCATTTTCCTTCGTATGGCTCATAGCATTGGATAAATAGTTGTTTAAAATCATCACCAAATATTCTTCATTACCATAGACGAAAATACCATCTTCTACTTTAATGGTGACTTTTAACTTCTTTTGTTCTAAAATCTTTTTCATCTTCTCTCCTTGCTGTTTTACCAGCATGGAATAATCTAGTTTTTTCATTTCCACATGATAAAGTTCTTCTTCAATTCGAACCGAGCGAAGCAATTCATTGACAAGGTCTGTCATTTTTTTTGCTTCATCTAAGATCACTTCATAATAATAGCTTTTGTCAATAGTATCTCCCGCCACTTGAAGCATCTCCGCATAACCACTAAGAATTGCCAATGGAGTTTTTAGCTCATGAGATACGTTAGAAATAAACTCTTTTCTGGCCGTTTCAATCTTTTCTCGATATAAATTTTCCTCTTGCAGTTGCATTAAATTTTTTTCAATTTGCCTTGCCATTTCATTAATATTTCTAGCAAGACTTGCTAGCTCATCTTGTTTTTTTGTCTCTGTCACCGTCTTTGAAAAATCCATCTTAGCCACATGACAAGTCACTTCATTCATCTGTATAATCGGCTCTGACACCTTTTTCCCAAAGATATAAGCTAAAATAACACCTAATGCTAACGCCACTCCACTAAATACGGTAACAAGTTGGCTTGTCTCATTCATATTTTCTTTGATAGATTTTATATTGCTCTTAATGACCACATAATAGGTTTGATTTTTCGATTCCAAAATTCCAAATAGGGATATTTTAGCTCGATTTTTTTCCCCATCATTTGATACAATTACAGCTTCTGGCTTCCTTGAAAACCGCGAAAAATTTTTTCGAAAACTAAAATTCGCTTTCACCCGATAATAATTTCTTCCATTTCGGAAATTTTGTTGACGGCTATTATAAATACATACCATTCTTTTATTGGCTAACATAAACTGAATATTATAAGCATCCTCATAATCATTCATAATTTCAACCATTTTTTCTCGGTTTCCCGTTTCCTTTTGTAACTCTTCATACGCCCGTTCAATGAGATGACTTCTCTTCCATGTATAATAAGGCTCTACTAAAACATAGTTACAAGCAAGCTGTAATACAATGACAGAAGCTAAAATCCCAAACACCAATAGCATAAACTTTGTTTTAATCGACCGAAACATGCTTCACCTCAAATCGGTATCCTATTCCATGAACTGTTTTAATATACGCTCCCCATTGTTCCAGTTTGGCACGAAGTTGTTTCACATGGGTATCCACAGTTCGAATATCCCCTACATATTGAAATCCCCAAACGGAATTTAAAATACTATCTCGTTCCAACACAATTCCTTCATTTTCCATAAAATAAAGCAATAGATCGTATTCCTTTGGCGTTAATTCCACTTTTTCACCACTTACTTTCACATGACGCTGTTCTGGCTCAACTTCAATTTCTCCTGCTCTTATGATAGTTTGTCCACCATGAAAACATCGTTTTTTAACTGCCTCAATATGGGCTAATAAAAGAGGAAGTGAAAAAGGCTTTCCAATAAAATCATCCGCTCCATCTTTAAAATAGTCCAATTGATCCCGTTCTTCCCCTTTTGCTGTCAACATAATAACGGGAATATGAGGGGATAATTTACGGATATCTTTTAATAAAGAATAGCCATCTTTTTTTGGCATCATCACATCTAATAAAATCAAATCAATGTGGATACTCTTTTGGTAAAAAATATCTTCTCCTTCTTCTCCATCTCCTGCTTCTATCACATCATACCCATTCAACTTTAAATAGTCGGATACCATACGACGAATTCTTGGTTCGTCATCTACTATTAAAATCGTTCCTTTGCTCTCCAAGATTCTCCCTATCTCCTTTCTCTTTATCACTATTTCACTTTCTTTATCATACACAACTTTTCTTATTTTTTCCATATGAACAATAAATATAAAAAAAGAAGTTGTTATCCATAAGCTTTTCGCTACGGACAACAACTTCTTTTTACTTTTCCCTATTTTTTAGTTATTATTATTTCCTGCAAACCAAATACCATGAAATGTGTATTTAAATGTTCGATAAATATACTGTTCTTTGGCACTCTTATACTGTCTTAAAAGGTTACCTTCACTATCATATTCTCCAAATAATTTTTGTGCACCAGAACAAATTACTTGGTTATCCCCTACTTGTTGCACGCTACTTACATATCCAGAGTATGGAACTTCAAAGGAATCCACTAATTCAAATGTCTTGTCATTTTCATTGATTTTATATTCATAGTAATAAGAAGCTCTTTCGTCTTCTGGAACTTGTGCAAGGGTATATCCGCTCCAGTCAATGTCACGTCTTGTTCCAGAGTAAGTCATATTATTGTTGAAGAGATACATTGTGTATTCTCCTTCTTTTTCTCCTGGAACATAAGTAATACTATGCTGTCCTGCCTGTGCAGTAAAGTCTCCAACTTTATCATATACATAGCTTTCATAGGAAGTTCCTTCCCACACGTTCTTATCAGAAAGAATATATTCAAGTTCTGGTTTATCAAAAATATTTCCAATTTTTACAATAGAAGATAATTCTCTAAAACTTAAAGCAACACTATCGTCTTCAATGAATTGAATCGCATTAACATGTGCCCAGTCTAACTTCTTGTCACCTTTTGGTAATACTGCTTTTTCATAGGCTTCTGGTAAGATATCTTTTAAATCAATGAGTTCTGATACTTCTCCTGTTTCTAAGTTCAACTCAATTAACATATCTTCTACGGTATCCTGTTTTGTATCATTTGCTAAAATAACAAAGGAATTTCTATCTTCTTGATATGCCATATCATGGTGCATTTCGTACTGTCCAAGCTGATAAATTTTTTCTGCTTGTCCAAGACGATTGACTTTTACAATCTTATCTTCATCTACGCTATAATATAAGTAGCCATCGATAAATAAAATACGGTCCGTACGATATCCATCTACGTATAGCTCTCCTCTTAAGATACCATCATTATCATAGAGATCGATGTTGACAAGCTGTCCATTTCTTCTTCCATAGAAAACACTGAAAAGTCCATCGGTTAACTCATCGTCTTTCACATCTTTTACTTTTTCTACTGTCAATTTTTGTTCTGCAGCTGTTTCTACTTTTGGAATTGCAATTACAAAAGAAGTTTTTTCGATTTCAGCCCCATCTTTATTATAGAATGTAAGTGTAACCGTATTATCCATATCTGGAATAAAACCAACTAACTGATATGCGTGATTTGTTGTCACACCGCTTTCCTCACCATTTTCTAACTGTCTTGTAAAGGCTGGAATCGTTTCATCTTCTACTGATATTGTATAAGTCACACTGCTTGCTTGTTCTGTTGTGAAATAGATATTAGCAGAACGTAAATTTGTTCCAAATGGATTGTAGTATACAAGTGGTGCTTCTGGTGTATAAAGAGTTGTGGATAATTTCTTATCAATTTCTTCTTTTGTAGAAGTTTGTCTTTCCTCTGTAAAAATCTCTCCAGTTTCTTCTGGAATGATATATTCCATTTTTGTAGCTTTTGTTAAGTTTGGATCAACCGTTGCCACCTCTTGGCTTGTTGTATTTTCTGCCCCTTTATTAGAACTTTGCATGCATCCTGTCATTGTCATGATAAAACAAGCACTCATAATAGCAAGTCCTACAATTTTTCTACCTCTTTTTATCATAAATTTCTCCTTTTAGCTTCTATTTCTTCCTATTTGCTACTTTACTCGTTGTCTTTTCGTAACGATCTCATTCATTATAAAAAATAAATTTGAGGATTTTGTGAGAAAAAACAAAAAAATAGAAATTAACAAAAAATAGAAAAATTAACTCTATCTTTCATTAATCTCTATTATTCATAACGATGAGAAACTCCTTATTGGAGTTTCTCACCTTCCCTGATTTACTCGTTACTTTCCTGTAAATGAAGTACAACCTCACCTGTCTCCAATGTTTTTTTCACATCAATGACGCGTTGGTTGGCACTTCCACGCCATTGTAAACTTGGATCTTTTTGCTCTAATATAAATCTTCCATCTACTAATACATCGATATCTTTTATATAAGGAAGCTCCTTTACATCGTCCCATAAATATCCTGTATAAACCCAAATGGTTTTTGTTGGAAATTCCTTTCGAATATATTGGATTAACTCTCCGATTGTCTCACGATTTTGCATATGAAGAGGATCCCCTCCACTAAAGGTAATTCCTGTTACATAAGACTTTGAAAGTTCTTCTTCCAATTCTTTTTTTGCAGACTCATCAAATGGAATTCCTCCATTGATATCCCAAGTGATTTGGTTATGGCATTCTTTACAACCATGGCTACAACCAGCCACCCACAGGACAACTCGAAGTCCATCCCCATTTAACATATCGTCCTTAGTAATATTATGATAACGCATGATGAAAAGCTCCTTATATATTTATTCTCTATTTTTTATAAGTTTAATTCTACATTGATTTTCTTTCTGCAATTTCTGCCATCTTGGCATCATTTAAACGAGTATCTCCTTTGACGCGAGAATAGCTTAAGTATCCGTTCATACGGTCAATTTTTGTCAAGTTACTGCTTCCACAAACTGGGCACACATCCATATTGAGTTCTTCATGTCCACAATCATCGCAATAAGAAAGAGATAAATTCACACCTTCGTAAAATCCCATTGCCATAGCGCGACGAACTAATGTCTTAATCGCTGTCATATTGTAATCGATTGGATATTTTACATATTGAATCTTTCCACCATTAGAAAGTTCCCAGAAACGATGTTCTAAGTTTTGTTTTTCAATTGGAGTAATATCTTCTGTTACATGACAGTGGAATCCATTGCTCACATATTCTCTATCGGATACATTTTCAATAATTCCATACTTTTTGCGGAACTGTTTTACTTGAAGTCCACATAAATTTTCTGCTGGTGTCGCATAAATTGCATAGAGATTTCCATCTTCTTGTTTAAACTGTTCCACTTTTTCATTGATATAACGAAGAGTTTCTAATGCGAACTCACCATCTTCTACAAGAGATTTTCCATTGTATAATTCCTGAAGTTCATTAAACGCTGTGATACCAAAAGATGCAGTAGCGGTCTTTAATAATGGTTTAATTTTATCATGAAGACCTAAGTTACCACCATAAAAACCACCTTCACAGTAAGCAAGTGGGTTTGTAGAAGCTCTTAACTCTCCAAGATATGCATAAGTACGAATGTGAATCTTACGAATTAATTCTAAGTAATAATCTAATACTTCAAAGAAATCACGGCTCTCGTGTCTTGCCTTTGCTAAAATCATTGGAAGGTGAAGGCTTACAACACCAATATTAAAACGACCAACAAAAACAGGTTCATCTTTTTCATCTTTTGGTGTCATACCACCTTCTTTATACCAAGGGGATAAGAACGCACGGCAACCCATTGGAGAAATAATTTTGCCGTATTGCTTGTACATACTTGGTACATAACCTTCTCCAGTAAGAGAAAGCCAATCAGGATACATTGTCTTAGCAGAACAACGAATTCCTGCTTCAAATACATCTTCTAATTCTTTTCCTTCTCCGTGTAAATTTTCATCATATAAGAATACAAGTTTTGGGAATAATACTGGTTTTTTATGACCAGATTTTCCTTGTCCTTTTCTTCTCACGTCTAACATTGTGATCGTAGCCATTTTTGCAAAACGACTTGTACCTGTTCCTGCTGTCATTGTGATAAATGGGTAATCTCCACGGCTTGAAGATACAGAGTTGAATTTATATTCCCAACCTTGGAACCCTTGCTCCATATCACGTTTTACATCAGCAAGTGCGATTTCTTCTGCTTTTTCTTTAGAAAGACCTAATCCTTCATATTTTTCTACATACATAGCATAAGATTTCTCTGCATAAGGTGCTAAAATATCTTCCACACTTGGTACGGTAAACCCGCCATACTGTTGACTTGCTGCGCTTAACACAATATCACCAATTACATCAAACGCAACGTCCAATGTCTTTGGCTCATTGTACCAGAGATTTCCCATTTCAAATCCGCCAGTTAAAACATTCTTTACATCAAAGAGACAACAGTTCATCGTATCTCTTCTTGCGGACATATCATGGATATAAATATATCCTTCTCTACATGCTTGTAGTTCCTCTACGGTCATAAAAAATTTCTGATATAAAGATTTGTTCAATTCATTGAAAATAAGACTTCTTTTTGTAGAAACGAGTGCGCTATCCGTATTACTATTTTCCTTATCTCCAATGTACATAATAGATTGACTCTTTTTGTACACTTCATCGAGCATCTGTACAAAATCTTGTTTATAATTGCGGTAATCACGATAGCTTTTTGCAACGAGTGGATTCACTCTTTCAAGAGCTCCTTCCACTAAGTTATGCATTTGGGCAATTGGAATTCCTGCAATATTTAATGCTTCTGCTTTTTCTTCTACAAATTGGCAAATAAAATTAAGCTCTGCTTGAGAGAATTTAATCATCGCTCTTTCTGCAGATTTATTGACAGCAATTATTACTTTTTGAACATTAAAATCCTCTCTTGTTCCATCTTTTTTTATGACTTTTATTTCACTACACTGCACGTTATGGCCTCCTCTATATCATATTTATTATTATCTTGATTATTATCCGAAAACTATATATAGTAATTAATTATTTATTTTAATACTATATCATGTATTCCATGGACTCCTATCCTATCACTAATGTTTTTCCAAGTCAAGTCTTGATTTTTGAATTTCCTGCCAAGTCTCAATTTTCCATTTTTTTCCATCCTTTGTTTTCCTATAATATCAAAGTCTTTCCGTCTTCCGCTTTAAAAAAAATCTAAAAAATATTTTAAATCTTAACAATTTCTTATCAAACTTTTTCTTTCCCTATTTTTCCTTCTGACGTTTCCAACTGATTTCTTTAAGAAATATTGCAAAAGCCCTTATTATATGGTACTATTCAATTGGTTAGTCATCAAAAATTTATGACTATTATTTTTGAAAAAAACATAAAGATAAATACAAGTTCGGAGGACTAAACTATGTCGGAATATAAAGTCAGTATTATCGTTCCTGTCTATAATGTAGAAGCCTATCTCCCTGAATGTATGGAAAGTCTTGTACATCAGACTTTGGAGGAGATTGAGATTATTGCAGTTAACGATGGAAGCCCTGATAACAGTATCGATATTCTTAATCGCTATGCGAAAGAATATCCTAATAAAGTAAAAGTATTTACAACTGAAAACCACGGTGTAAGCCATGCGAGAAACTTCGGTCTTGATCAAGCACAAGGAGAATATATTTTGTTCGTAGATAGCGATGATTATCTAGAGCTTAATATGTGTGAAATCCTCTATACAAAAGCGATAACAGACGGTAACGACTATGTTCTCTGTGCTAGAAATAACGTTTATGAAAATCCTGATGGCTCCATTACAAAAAAAATGGCTGCCACACTTCCAATTAGTCAGAATTTCAAACTTTCTGATCGCAAATTTGAATTAGTAAAAATTTCCCCATTCCCTTGGGATAAAATGTTTAAACGAAGTCTTTTAGAAGGAATCCGATTCCCTGAAGGACTTCGTTTTGAGGATTTAGTTGTGGCTTTCTCTGTCGCTTGTAAAGCGCAGTGCATTGGTAAAGTCAACTTACCTCTTTACAATTATCGCCGTACAACACAAGGCGGTTTTTTAAATAGCTTTAATAAAGCAACAATGGATATTGTAACTGCATTTGAACTTCTATTCCAGATTATGAAAAAGGAAAACTTATTCGACACCTTTTACGATGAACTGGAATATATTTGTGTTCGCCACTTTTTCTTCCGTTATCCAGCATTTTTTAGTGCTAGTTCTAAAGGTCAGTTAGATTTAAAATTAGAGATGATCCAAAAAACACAAGATTTCTTGGATAAGGAAGTTCCAACTTGGCGTACCAATCACTATTTAAAATATTCCTCTACAAAATCCATTAAAAATAATTTAGAACTTTATACGAATCGAGAACTTCTCATCCAAAAAGTGACAGAAGAAGAAACGGCTTCTCCTTTTTCAAAAAAGGTGAAAACCGTTCGAAAAAAATTCAAAAGTTTTAAGGCGAAAATCACTGGAAAATGGAAAAAATTCAAAAAATCCAAAAAGAAAAAACAGTTGATTATAAACAAATTAAAGTTTTTAAAACTTTTCAATCTTCCTTCCACTTATCGTTATACGAAATATTATGAAACTTGTCCTGTGGAAGATAAAACCATTTTATTTGAATCCAAACATGGGGATGATATGGCAGGAAATATCTTCAATATGATGTTGGAAACAAAACGAGAAGAATATAAAGATTTTAAAATATATTTTGTATTAAAAAATGCCAAACGAGAATTTTATGAAAAACAGATGGCGTACTACGGAATTAACCATGTTCGTATTATTGAGCTACGCAGTGATGAGTATTTAAAAGTCCTTGCAACTGCCAAATACCTCGTAACCGATACAAGTTTTCCACCTTACTTTATTAAACGCCCAGAACAAGTATATTTAAACACATGGCATGGTACTCCATTAAAAGCTATGGGACGTATTGTTCCTAGCCGTGAATATGGTCTTGGAAATGTGCAAAGAAACTTCTTAATTGCCGATTATTTATTATATCAACAAGAATTTTCGAGAGATATTTTCTTAACCGATTATATGATTGATAAAATCTATAAAGGAAACGTGCTTTTATCTGGTTACCCAAGAAACTCCGCGTTCTTCCGCGAACACCGCTATGAAGAAATTCGCAAAGAATGTGGATTAGAAGGAAAACAAGTGATCGTCTATATGCCAACATGGCGTGGACTCCTTCATAAGATGGAAAACAAATTACAAGTCAAACAATTATATGATTACTTTGCACAGCTCGATCATGTCCTTCGCGACGATCAAGTATTTTTTGTAAAGCTTCATCCTTATGTAAAAAATGGAATCGATTGTAGCGAATTCCTTCATATTAAAGATTTTCCATCGGAATATGAAACTTATGACTTCTTAAATGCCAGTGATATGTTAGTAACCGACTACTCTAGTATTATGTTCGACTACGGTGTTTCTAAGAAGAAAATTATTTTATTCACTTATGATAGAAAAGAATATTTAGAAGGCCGCGGTATTTATGTAGATCTCGACGAAATGGATCTTCCAAAAGCAGAAACGGTAGAACAATTAATCGAAGCCATTAATCACGATGCTCCATTTTATACCAACTTCTATGAAAGATTTTGTAGTCATGATACGGCACATACAGCAAAAGATGTTTGTGACACTGTCTTTTTACAAAAAGACACTGGCTTATTAATCGAGGAGCATACAGGAGAAACAGTACCAAATGTATTAATTTACGCCAAAGGATTAAAAGAACGCTATGCGGATCAACATTTCATTCGCGTGTTAAATAGACAAGACTTAGATAAGAGAAATTATTTCTTCTCCTTTAAGGCGGCAGCTATGAAGAAAACTTCTTCTATGCTCTCACAACTGGATCGAAAAATTGGTTACTTCCCTCTTTTAAAAGAAAGAGACTGCCTTGTTTCTGAAAAAATTGCCTTTAAACTCTACCTCCAATATGGCTTATTCAAAGGATTTTATGAGAAAAAGGTAGAAAAATTTGCTACTCGTGAAGTGAAAAAAGACTATGGTGATATTTCCTTTGATACAACGATTCTCTATTCTTGCATGGATCGTTTAATGTTTGAAATTTTGAGCAAAACAGGCAAGAAAAAAATATTCTGTTTCTCAAACTTTAATGAACAAAAATATCAAAACTCCAAACGTTATCGAAAAAATATTCAATATTTCTTAGAGCATACTCGTTCTTTCCATAAAGTATGGATTCCTGCTTCTATGGAAAATTTACCAGAAGTGCAAGAACTTAAGAAATATACTTCTGTCGGCGTTGGAGCTGATACTCTTTCTATTACAACAATTTTAAAGGAGGTTCACTAATATGAAAGCAGGTGTTATTACATTCCACAGCGCTCATAACTTTGGTGCTAGCCTTCAAACATGGGCATTACAACAAGCTTTAGCCGACTTAGGCGTAGAGCCTTGTGTGATCAATTATCACACTCCTGTTATTGATAATCTCTATGATCCAATCAAAGAGACCAATCCAAAACTTCGCGCCAAAAAAATAAAACAATTACAAAAGAAAAATCCTGCAAGTCTTCTTCGCTATGAACGCTATAGTAAATTTATCGAAGACAATTTCAATATGTTTGGCAATTATACTTGCTATGAAGATTTAATAAACGAAACAAGAGAATTAGATGCTTATATTACTGGTAGCGATCAAGTTTGGAATAGCCAGCATATTGGTGGATATGATCCCGCTTATTTCCTTGAATTTGCTCCAAAACAGGCATTAAAAATCTCTTATGCAGCCAGCACAGGACGTAACTATGTATTACCAATTTACCATGAGAGAATTCGACACGCACTTAAAAGCTTTACTTCTATTTCCATTCGTGAAAGCAGTGCGCTTCCTGCTATTCAGAATTTAACTTCTCAAAAAGTAAATGTAGTGGCGGATCCAACATTTTTAATTCCTGGTCATAAATACGATGCTATAAAAAAAGCACCGTCCATTAATGAAAAATATATTTTTGTTTATATGATGGAAAATAACCCACAAGTTGTAAAATTTGCAAATTCCATCTCTCGTGCTCTTGGGCTTCCAATTGTGCAAAGACGTCAAAAGAAATTCTTTATCAATGAAGTGGACAACACCTATACTTCCACTCCTGGAGAATGGCTTGGCTGGATCGAAAATGCAGAAATGGTAATTACAAACTCATTCCATGGAACTGTTTTCTCTGCTATTTTTGAAAAACCTTTCGTATCGATGCTTCATTCCGATACAGGAAGCCGTACGATAGACTTATTAAAATCATTAGACCTAGAAGATCATATGATTACGGATCCAACCACATTTGAAGACTTTGATCAGTTTATCATTAAAGATCCAGTTGCATTGCGCAAAAACATCGAAAAAGTAAGAGAAAACGGATTAAACTTCTTACGAGAAGCCCTTCAATTAAACAAATAATGAGAGAAAAGTTCAGTGAAAAGAAAACCTTCTTTATCACTGAACTTTTTTTATAATATAAGAAAGATATTGTTTTTATTAACAAAATTCGATACAATAATAAGGATTATCAGAATAACAATTAAGAAAGGAGTTTTTTATGAATACATTTTTAGGACTTCTCATACCATTTGCAGGTACTACCCTTGGTGCTGCTTGTGTATTTTTCTTGAAAAACGAATTAAAACCACTTGTACAAAAAGCTTTATTAGGCTTCGCCTCTGGCGTTATGGTAGCTGCCTCTGTTTGGTCTTTGTTAATTCCTTCTATGGATATGGTAAGCCATATGGGTCGCTTTGCCTTTGTGCCAGCTGTCGTAGGCTTTTTATTGGGCATTGGATTTTTACTTCTTATGGATCGATTGATTCCCCATTTACATAATGCTCATGCCAAGCCAGAAGGTCCAAAATCAAAGCTTAAAAAGACAACAATGCTTGTCTTAGCAGTTACCCTTCATAATATTCCTGAAGGGATGGCTGTTGGTGTTGTATTTGCAGGTGTTCTATCAGGTAATTCTAAAATCACGCTAGCAGGTGCTTTTGCCTTAGCTATTGGAATCGCGATTCAGAACTTTCCAGAAGGTGCTATTATCTCCCTTCCTCTTAGAAGCGAAGGAAAAATTAGTCGAACAAAGGCATTTATCTATGGAACGCTTTCTGGCATTGTAGAGCCAATCGGTGCTTATATCACGATTCTTCTTGCAAGCGTTATCGAGCCTATTTTACCTTATTTACTCTCTTTTGCAGCTGGTGCTATGATTTATGTCGTTGTGGAAGAATTAATCCCTGAATCCGCCGAAGGAGAGCATAGTAATATCGCTACCATTGGCTTTGCTATCGGTTTTGTTATCATGATGACACTCGATGTAGCACTTGGATAACTTTTATTCCATCTTTTAAAAAGCTATTTTGTAGGAGAAACTAAGATTTTCTTTGTTTTAAAGATACTTTTCTTTATTCTTTCTTCCTCAAAATAGCTTTTTTATACTATATTTTTCTATCTTACATACACTTTATTAATAATATTTTTCTTTGGAGCTATTATGAAAATTCAATGGAACAAATTATGGTTATCTCTTCTCCCACTTTTTGCAGGGATTGTCTCTAGCCTCCTTACTGGAGATTCTTTTACTTACTATGAGCAATTAACAAAACCTCTTTTTTCTCCTCCTAGCTTCCTATTTTCCATTGTTTGGACAATTCTTTATCTTCTTCTAGGCGTTAGCTTTTACTTAATCCAAACAATTCCCTCTCCTTTTACATCAACCGCTACTTTACTCTATCTTACTCAGGTTTTCCTAAATTTCCTTTGGGCTCCCGTTTTCTTTTCTCTTCAAAATACACTGCTCGCTTTTTTTATTCTTCTTTTGTTATGGATTGTTGTTTTTCAAATGATAAGAGCCTTTTATCGGATTTCACCACTTTCTGCTTGGCTTCAAATTCCCTATCTCCTTTGGCTTACATTTGCAGGATACTTAAATCTATCCATTCTATTATTCAATTAATCGTTTTTATCATGAAAAATCTATGTTTCGCACTTTTGTACTTGATTTATACCTTGTATACAACAAAAAAGAGATTGTTTTTATCACAATCTCTTTTTTCTATTCTATTTCTTTTCCTGTTCTTTCATGGGTAAAATAGATTTCAAGAGCAATCCTTCTTTTGTAAATTGTTTATAAATTTCTACTCGTTCCCGAAAACGCTCTTTTGCTAATTCACACTCCGCATCGGTTGGGTGATTTTTCATAACATTCCAACGAATCTCATTTTCTGGTGAAGCGCTATGTGTCCCATTTCCTCCTCTTTGTCGAAACATAGCAATAATTTGCTCTGATAGTGCTCCATTGCATACATAGCTACCAATAACTGTATTTTTTTCTTTTACTGCATTCACTCCATTGACAATAGAATCATGAGCATGAGCAGAATCTGCATAAAACCCAAGGGTACAAAAAATGCCAACTGCTTTTCCTTCTACTTTTTCCATAAATGCTTTCATCTTTTGTTCTGGACCGCCTTTATCCACCCAATATCCTAATAAAATAATATCTCCATCAAGAACTGGCTCTCCATCTTTTAAATTGTGAATGGTACAATTATCTTCCTTTGACATTCCATCTGCGATTGCCTCTGCAAGCCTTTTTGTGCGTCCAGAAAGACTTGAATAAATCACTTGAATTTTCATACTTTTTTCCCTTCTAATTTGCTTTTTTTACTTTGATTTCTATACTGAATCTTATCTTAATGTCTGCCAATACTGCTCAATAAACTCTAACAAATAATCTGCTCCATGAACTCCTGCAAGCGGTAAATGTCTTGCTAATACCATTCCTTGAATGACAGGAGGTGCAATTCGGATTTTTGTATTATCGTCTGATGCAAGATGTAGCATTGTGTCATCTGCTAATACTAATTGTTTTTTTGCTTCTTTCATACAGTTCATTCTCTCTTTTTCTGTTTCCAAGTAAACGATATCCTCTCTTGCATTTTCTATACTCTTTAAACTATGCATACAGATCTTATGTTCTGTTTCAATTCCAAGTTGAGAAAAGAAATCAGAAATACCAACAAGAACATCGTATTCTCCAAACATGGTCGCTTTCATCACATCTCTTCTTAACATTCTGCTATATATTTGATATTGTCGGCTCATACCAATTTTCTCTCTTAGCTCTTGTACTACCGTTTCTTTGATCTCTTTTCCAATCACTTCTTTAATTTGTTCTAACCAAGAAAGCGTTCCTTGATATCCATAAGGCATTCCATATACATAAGGAGTCTGAAATCTCTGTTTCAAAACTTCTGCACCTTTTACCCCCGCTCCTTGAATCACAATATTAATAGAAGCTTTTCCTGCTTTCTCTAATTCTTCTACTGAGGTATCGGCACAAAAACAAGCATTCATTTTAAGCCCAAAGGCTTCTTTTAATAGCCTTTTGATTTCATTCACATCAGAACGCATACGATAAGACCATAAAGAGGCACCGATTAAATTATACGTATTTTCTTCTCTTTCTTCCGTATCTACTGGAAGTTCCTTTGCAAGCATGGCATAGGCCTCTCGGATTCCAATGGAATAATCTCCACGAAATCCTCCTTGATCAAAAGCAACTAAACGAGCGTTCACCTCTGGTTGCATATAAGTACAAACTCCTTTAATATCCACTCCGATCACTGCCGCTACTGAAGATGCTACAACAAAAATTACTTTTGGATTATTGTTTTTATCAATTTCTTTAATGGCTCGCTCTAAGCGACTGACATCCCCCATAACAACGTCTGATTCACTCATATGGGTAGTGTAAAGACGATTTTGTTGATCGATATCCAATTCTCCAAATAAGCTCATACTAAAATGGGTCGTTCCAGCAGGACCATATTCAATAATGACACTGCTCTCAATTGATAATAAATTCCATAAAATTCCCATACGATCCGATGGTGTTGGCAAAAAACGTGTTAAACTCATTTCTTTTCCTCTTCTCCTTTTTCTTTTCTAAGCTCCTTGGCCTCTTTTGATGCACGAACTAATTCTTCTATAATAAAGAAGGTAACTTCAAAGCCTAATAGTCCAGACGCTTTATCCGTATGAACAATTTCAATCCCCTTTTTACGAAGTCTTGCGGCATATTCATGTCCTAAGTAAAGATTTGGTTTTAATACGTCATAAATAAATTGCATTGGAGCAATATTAGCACTTTTTGCTACATAAGGGTTTACTTTTTTTGTAATTGTTTGTACCATCTCTTCTTGTCGTTTTGGATCGTACTCCGATAGCTGAATGACAAGAGGTTCCATCCCTTCCTCTGTCATAAATTGATTAAATTCCATTGTATCAAATGGCGTATTTCCATAAATATAAGTGATACCACTTAACTCTTCTTTTGCCTTTTCTCTCCTATCTTTTGCTTTCTCATAGAGTCTTACTATTTCCTCTGTCATTGGGATTTCAAGACAGGCAAATAACTTCTCATAGGCCTCATAAATATTTTCTGGTCTTGTGAATTTATGGAAAAACACATATGGTGTTCCAAATTTTTGTTCCATTTTTCTTGCAAGTGGAAGAGCAATTGGATGAACAACCACATTCAATTTTGCTTTTGGTGCTGCTTTAATCTCTTCAATCGTACATCCACTTGGCAATTGCATTCCAATTTCCACTCCATTTTCCTTTAAAATTCGACAAAGCTCTGTGGTTTGAAAACTTCCCATTCTCTGCCCTAATACATTGACTGTATTTTCTTTTTCCTGTGGATCCATTAAAGAAAAACAAGCAGTAATTGTTCGTTCCAGCCCTGGCATATGATTTTCACATTTAAAATGCTCCGTATGTACCGCTAAAAATGGAATATGATATTGTTCTGACAACGCTTCTGCAATCGTGTCCATATCATCTCCAATAATTTCAACAACACAAGTAGTCGTTAAAAAAACAGCCTTTGGCTCATATTCTTCTACTAATTCTTTCATAGCTTCTTCAATTTTTTTCTTAGAACCAAAGGTCACATCACGGCTGTCAAGAACAACGGATACACAACGTCCAAACACTCCTCCAAACTCTTCTGAATGCAAAGTCATATGTTTTGTATAATAAGAACATTCATCGGTTCCAATGACTACAATCATAGCATCTTTAATTCCTCTTACGGTCATAGCAGACCCCATTAATGGACAGTGAGCCCCTGGAAATAACGCATCCGTAAGAGGTTTTACATCTTTCATACAGGTAATTTCACTAAGTCTACCTAGTTTTTCTAATAATTCATTTCCATTCATTATCTGTCTCCTTTTACTCCTATTTTCTACTTTCTTTTTCCCTTATGTTCTATTTAACAAATCTCTTTATAGGCAAGTATCGGTTTTTTTCTTCCTTCTAACCAAACAACATCACAGTCCACATCATAAACTTCTTTCATCATCTGATTAGTAATGACATCTTCCGGTTTTCCTTCTGCGTATTTTTTCCCTTTTTTAATGACAATGATTCTATCACTGACTTCTAAAGCTTGACTTAAATCATGCAATACCATAACAACACCGATACCAGATTCTTTATTTAATTTTTTTACAAGTCGCATTGTTTCTAACTGATGAGAAATATCCAAATAGGTTGTTGGCTCATCAAGAAACATCATTTCTGGCTGTTGTGTTAAAACAGTGGCAATCCAAACTCTTTGTGCCTCTCCTCCTGAACATTCTTGAATGGACTTTTCCCTCAATTCATAAACACCCGTCGCCTTCATGGCCCATTCTACAATGCGATCATCCTCTTCTTTATTTTTCTTTCCAAAACTTTGGTAGGGCATTCTTCCATAGGAAACTAAATCTTTCACTTTAAAATCAGGAGGCGCGGTATGACATTGAGGCAATACTCCGATCTGTCTTGCCAATTCTTTATTACTAAATGACAAAAGATCTCTACCATCCAAACGAACGGTTCCTTTTTGAAACCTTAGTAATTTTGTAATCGCTTTTAATACAGTAGATTTTCCAGAACCATTTGGCCCAATTACCGTCGTTATTTCTCCTTTTTTTAAATGAATATCCATTTCTTCGATAACAATAGAATCGCCATATCCAACCTGTATATTTTTTGCCTTAATTTCCATAACGTCCTCCTTTTTTCCTTAACATATATAAGAAAAATGGTCCGCCTGATACTGCCATAACAATCCCTACTGGGATTTCCATACCTGGAACAATAGTTCTTCCAATGGTATCTGCAAATAGCAATACATCCGCTCCTAAAACGATACTAACAGGAATCATAACTTTATAATTCGAACCTACTAAAATTCTCGCAATATGAGGCACAACAAGACCTACAAAACCAATAATACCCGCTACTGCTACTGTAGAGGCTGCTAAAAATGCAGCGACAGCTGAAAGCATAATACGGCTTATATTTACATTGATTCCAAGGCTCTTTGCCATTTCATCTCCAAGCTGTAACGCATTGGCATTTTTCACACAACAAAAAGTGAAAACAATTCCAATTCCTGCGTAAATAGAAAGGATACGAACTTGATACCAACTCTTTCCAGATAAACTTCCATTTAAAAAGGCTAAAACCCCTTGTAAGCTATCCGAGTTTAATAACTGTAATAAAGCCGTATAAGCGCCTAAAACCGAGTTGATTGCTACTCCTGATAAAATAATTCGTGTCGGATCTACGCCATTCTTCCACGCCATAGAATAGATAAGAAGACAAGCAAGTCCTGCACCAATAAAAGCAAAGACAGGTAAGGAGCCTGTCATTGTTGGAAAAAGAAGTAAAATCGTGCTAGCGATTGTGGCTGCACCAGAAGATACTCCAATTGTCCCAGGATCTGCGAGCGGATTTTTCATAACCGATTGAAGAAGCGCACCCGACGCAGATAGGCACGCTCCAATCATAATGGCAAGAAGAATACGAGCTAATCGTAAATTCATTACAATGACTTTTACGGGGTTATTTTCTTCTTTCATCATTTCTCGCATAATTTCTGGTATGGAATATCCTGCACTTCCAACGGCAATGGATATCAGACATAAGATAATAAGAATCGCAAATAACACGCTAAGAACTACGCTCACCCTCAATGCACCATATGTATTCTTTGCCTTTTTCATTGTCTTTTTGCCATTCCTTTCTTAGTCGAATTTTTCTTCTAATAAATCCATTAAATCATTCATATGATCAATAGCACTTGCTCCCTTTGCTGTTGCATAAGCACCAGATAGATAGATAATTTTCTCATCTTTTATAGCAGATACATTGTTCCAAACTTGTGGATTTTTCTTAAACTCTTCTTCAAACGTTGTTTGTGTCATCTCTGCTGTTGGGACTCCTGGATAAAGAGCAAATATAATATCTGGATCTTGCTCCATAAACTGTTCCATATCAAGAGGTGCTGTTTGCATGGATGGCTCGATCAAACTATCAGAAATATTTTCAAATCCCATCATCGCAAGCATACTTCCTAAATAACTTTCAGAAGTTGATTGATAAGTTGGTGTAAAGAGAATCATTGCTTTTTTCGTATCATGACTTTCTTTATATTCTTTTGCTCTCTCTTCTACTTCTTGGAACTCTGCTTCTAATTTACTTCTTTCTTCTGCTCCTCCAAAAGATTCTGCAAGAACTAAGCTTTGCTCTTTTGTTTCTTCATAAGCAATTCCATGTCCTTCGCTTGTGTAATAAACTGGAATTCCTGCATCATCTAATACTTTCCCATAATCTTCTTGTAAATGATCGCCCATAATTACAAGATCTGGTGACATAGAAATAACACTCTCTGTATCAAGCTTGCTCATACCTGTTTCAATGGTCGGAAGTTCAGACACCCAATCAGGATAGTTTCCAGTTACTGTACTTGTAATAGCAATTGGACGGATATCTAAATCTGCTAATACTTCTAATGCAGTATTGGAAAGACAAATAATATTCTTTGGCATTGTTTCAAGCTGTAAGGATTCTCCATGGGATTCTTTGGCATAAGTTGGATAAAGAATCGTTAATCCCTCTTGTTTGGCCTCTGTTGTAGCTTCTATTGTTGTAGTTCCCCCTGTTTTTGTTTCGCTACCGTTACATCCAGCCAATAAGCTTGCTGTCATCATTGCAGTTAATGTCATTGTTATTATTTTCTTTTTTGTTCTCATACTAAACTCCTCTTATATGAATTAAATTTTATTATTTTCTCCTAGAATTTTCACGTTAGTTACCACTAACCCTTTTCTTTTAGAATAGAAGGTAAAAACTACCTTCTGCTATTCTTCTATTTTTCTATTCTTCTATCGAAACGTCTTGACTAATGGCTAAAATCTGTTCTGCTAACTTGTTATAAACCTCTTTCATCACAGATTGTTCTAATCCTTCAAAAATAGTTCCACCTTTTGCTTCTGCCTTTTGAATATCCCCACAACGTGGAATATAGGCTATGACTTTTGTTTCAATTTCTTCCACTGCTTTTTGAACAATTTCTTGTTCGTTTTCAATATTTTTTGCATTTAAAATCAAACCACCAAGTTTTGCGTAACCACGTTTTCCATAGTTTTTAATGGCTTGTGCAATATTATTTGCTGCATAAAGGCTCATCATTTCCCCAGAAGAAACGATAAAGACTTCTCTTGCGTATCCTTCACGAATTGGCATGGCAAATCCTCCGCAAACAACATCACCTAATACATCATAAATCACCACATCTGGCTTATATACTTCAAATGCGTGTAACTCTTCTAATTTCTCAAAAGCAGAAATAATTCCACGGCCTGCACATCCAATTCCTGGCATTGGACCACCTGATTCCACACACATAACTCCGTTATATCCTTCAAATACAATATCCGAAAGTTCTAAATCTTCTCCCTTTTCTCTTAATTGTTCTAATACAGTTGGAATTCTTTTTCCTCCCATTAACGTTTTTGTAGAATCCGCTTTTGGATCGCATCCAACTTGCATCACTTTATATCCTTTCTGTGATAAAGCTGCAGATAGATTCGAAGTTGTTGTAGATTTTCCAATTCCACCTTTTCCGTAAATGGCTATTTTCCGCATAACTTCTTCCATTCCTTTCTTTGTCACTCTATTGACAATCTATTTTCATAAACGTATAATTGAAATCACATACAGTTAGTTATACCTAACCACAGAAAGGAGTATAGCATAAAAATTTCGTATAAACCTTAAATATCATAGGGAACTTATTAAATATCTTTCGATTTTCTGCAAAAAAGAGGTTATAATAATTATGAAAATTCAAATGAATACAAAAATTAATTATATCGGAAATAAAAATCTACTGGATTCTCTTTATAATCATAAACCAATTTGTGAAGCATTATTAAAGGAGGGATATGCGTCTGCCTCTGCTCTTTTCCATAAGAGAGCTATGTGTATTCGAGATCTTTCGGAACATGATATTTCCATTTTACGCTGTGTATTTTTAAATTCTTTAAATAAAAGTCTCTATAACTTTGTATTATATGCATGGGATATTTCTCTTGCTGAGTGCTGTTATGAAAATTTATTTCATTCCCACGAATACGAGAACTATACTGCTTTTTTAATGGCAGGAGATGAAATTTTAAAATCTTATGCTTGCCAAATTTGCTCTGCTTGTCCACAATCCTCCCATATCGAACGGGCTTGTTGTTATATTGACAGTCATATTAACGAAGAACTCACATTAGATATTGTGGCACAAAATACTTTTGTCAGTAAATCCTATTTGGCACAGACATTTAAACCAATAACCGGAGAAGGTTTTTCTGAATATATTACAAATCGTCGAGTTGCCATTGCTAAAAATCTACTCTTAACGACTACACTAAAAATCGATGAAATCGCAAGCCAATGTGGATTTTTCTCCTCCACCTATTTTTCTACCGTATTTAAAAAACAAACGGATTTTTCCCCAAGCACATTTCGAAAACGATTTTCAGGAACGGCATTTCACGACTTAGTAATATGATCTAAAAAAACACATTTCCTATCATTCATACGAATAGGAAATGTGCCTTTTCAACGATTCCTTTTTATGCAATCACTTTAAATGCTTCTTCTAAATCTTCAATAATATCATCAATATTTTCAGTTCCAATGGACAAGCGAATGGTATTTGGCCAAATTCCCTGTTCTTTTAACTCTTCTTCTGTACATTGACTATGAGTTGTCGTGGCTGGATGAATCACTAAAGATTTCACATCGGCTACATTGGCCAGTAAAGAAAAGAGTTCCAGATTATCGATGAACTTCTTCGCTTTTTCTTCATCCCCTTTAATTTCAAATGTAAAAATGGATCCACCACCATTTGGAAAATATTTTTGATATAACTCTCTTTGTCCTTCCTCTTCGGATACGGATGGATGATGGACTTTTTCTACTTGAGGATGGTTCTTTAAATATTCTACTACTTTTAATGCATTTTCTACATGACGTTCTACTCGAAGAGATAATGTCTCCAATCCTTGTAAGAAGAAAAAGGCGTGGAATGGAGAAAGGGTAGCTCCTGTATCTCGGAGTAAAATAGCTCGAATTTTTGTAACAAAAGCGGCTTTTCCTACTGCTTTCGTAAAGGAAATTCCATGATAACTTTTGTTCGGTTCTGTTAGTGATGGGAATTTTCCTGATGCCTCCCAATCAAAGTTTCCACTATCCACAATCACTCCTCCAATTGTCGTTCCATGTCCCCCAATAAACTTTGTAGCTGAGTGTACCACAATATCCGCCCCATACTCAAATGGGCGAACTAAGTATGGTGTTGCAAACGTGTTATCGACTACAAGTGGAATCTGATGACGATGTGCAATTGTTGCAATTGCTTCAATATCCACCACATCACAGTTTGGATTTCCCAGTGTTTCAATAAAAATGGCTTTTGTATTCTCTTGAATCGCTTTTTCTACTTCTTCTTCGTTAAAAATATTTACAAACGTTGTTTGAATTCCATACTCTGGCAATGTGTGGGCCAGTAAATTATAAGATCCTCCATAAACATTATTGGCGGATACAATATGATCTCCATTTTGTGCTAAATTTTGAATCGTATAAGAAATCGCTGCTGCTCCTGATGCAACTGCTAATGCAGCTACGCCACCTTCTAATGCTGCGATTCTTTTTTCAAATGCCTCTTGGGTTGGATTGGTTAATCGTCCATAAATATTTCCAGCGTCTTCTAATCCAAATCTGGCTTTTGCATGTTCGCTATTATGAAATACATAAGAAGATGTTTGATAAATGGGAACCGCTCTTGCATCGGTCACAGGATCTGGATTTTCTTGTCCTGCATGTAATTGTAGTGTTTCAAATTTTAATTGTCGATTTGCTCTTGTAACCTTTTCACTCATAAAATTTCCTCCATTTTTTTGTTTTTTTATTTGTTTCTTTTTCTTTTTTTCATTCTCTATGAACGATTTATCGAAGTGCCTTATCTTGATATCGCTTAATTTCCTCTATATATTTTTGTCCAAGAGGGCTAATAGTAACACCCTTTCGTACCAAATAGCCGATGGACATTTCCTCATCAGACGTTAACTTCACTGCACAATAATCCGTTCCATTTAGCTCTTCACAAAGAATTCCTGAACAAAGGGTATATCCATTTAAACCAACCATTAAATTCAAAAGTGTCGCCCGATCATTGGCTTTAATTAGACGCTTATATTCATAATTACTTAACACTTCTTCCGCAAAATAAAAAGAATTATAATTTCCTTGATCAAAAGAGAGACATGGATAGTCTACTAAATCTTTTAAATCAATTTCTTCTTTTTTTGCTAAAGGATGCCCTTTCCATAGATAGACATAAATATTACATTTTAATATCTCGTGAAACTCCAATTGAAATTCATGAAATAACTTTTCCAATACTCTATGATTAAACTCATTCATATAGAGAATTCCTATTTCACTTCGAAAATTTTTTACATCTTCAATCACTTCATATGTCTTCGTTTCGTGAACTGCAAATTCATACTCATCCATTCCAAACTGCTTAACCATCTCCACAAACGCTTTCACAGCAAACGTATAATGTTGCATCGAGACACTAAATTTTTTCTTTTCTTTTTCTTTTATTATGTATTTGGATTCTATCAATTGATATTGCTCAACGACCTGTCTTGCATATCCTAGAAATTCTTTCCCATCTGGTGTTAATGAAATACCTCGATTATTCCTCCGAAATAATTCCACCCCTATCTCTTCTTCTAATTCTCTCATGGAAGCGGAAAGACTTGGCTGAGAAATAAATAATGTTCTCGCAGCCTCATTCATAGACTTAGAATTTGCAACAGTAATTGCATATTTTAGTTGCATGATTGTCATACGCTTCCCCCTCTTTTTTTGTTTTGTATTACCTGTGCACTTATCATACCACTTTTTTCTCCTATAGGATAACTCTAAAAAAATACTACCAGTTATAGTCTATTCCTATTACGAATGACTTCTTATATTATAGCATTGTTTTTCTATTTTTTTCTAAATTTACTATTTATCTTAAATAGGATTGGTATTCGATATTTTTTATGTTAAATTTATTAATAAATTTTAACGATATTTTTGTTGGATAAAACTTGCAATTTTTTATAATAGTACTTTATAATAATATTACATAAAATATTAGAGAAAAATCTCACCATAGCAATAAATAAAACTAGGAATTCCCTATCTTAATTTATCATAACTGTATAAAGAGGTAATAAAATATATGAATGAACAAACCATGCAGAAAAGGGTACTAAAAATTACTTTTTTCACGATCTTCATTAGTATTCTCTTAATTTTTTGCTCGTGTATTCTTATATTTTTTATGCAACGAGCAAATAAGGAATCTTATGATGCTCAGTTACAGTCCCTTTTAGCTGAATATAAAATTAATATGGAACGCCAATTTGATTCTGACTTTCAATCTTTAGAAACGTTATCCCCTTTCCTCAGCTTTAATTTTGATGAAAAAACTACAGAAGATACGAATCAAAAGTACGGAATCAAAAGCCCATTTCTCACAATCACTTACTATGAAAAGGAGACTCTTAACAGTCATCCTATTTTGTCATTGAAAAACAAAGAAAATTATTCTTATGACACATCAAATAAACGAGTACAAGAGCTAATTCAAAATGCTCTTCAAGGGGAACGTGGTGTCTCTACCGTTCATTTTAACGAACGCGTTGGCCAAAATGTTATTACTTATGCCATGCCGGTATACGGAGATACAATTGATACTATTATTGGCGCATTGACAGCTACCAAAAATACAACCGCATTTTCAGAAATTTTAAGCCAGTCAACGACTTCTGAACTTTCTCTTAATGTGAATTGGATTCGCTCAGATGGCTCTTTTGTTACTTGGTCTCCCCATAGTATTGTTACTGAACAGATTGATTCCATTTATGATGATCAGTTCGTCACACCGAAAAACCAAAAAATTATTAAACAAAATATGCAGAAGAATATTTCTTTTACTTCCTCTTTTATATACGAAGATCAAAGTTATCCTCTGCATTTCTATCCACTAGAAACCAATGGTTGGTATCTCATTTGTTTGGATCAGCAAACAGGAATCAAAAGCCCTATTCATTCCATTTTTTTAGTTGTAAATTTAATCTTTGGTATTGTATTGGTCATATCCATTATTGCCATTTTCATTTTTTATCAACTATTAAAACGAAATAATAAAGACTTAATTCACCTAAAAAAACATGATAGATTGACGGGTGCTTTAAACTTCGAACAATTTAAAGAAGAAGTAGAAATACTCTCAAAAACACTTTCTGGTTATAGCATAGCGGCAATTAATATTCGACATTTTCAATACATCAATGAGATTTTTGGAATGACCGATGCCGATCTTCTTTTATGCAAAATTTCTGAAATATTAGGAAAAGAAACGAAAGATAATGAACTTTACTGCCGCTATATCGGAGATCAATTCTACTTATTTTTAACGGACACAGAACAAGGCGTATTAAACCAAAGAATCCATCAACTCTTAGATAAAATTAGCTCGATTCCTCTTGAATTTAATAAAAATTATACGATATCTTTATATTCTGGAATCGCCACTTATAAAGAAAACAACCAAGAGAAGTCCTGTTTTCACAGCCTTCTTCATAAGGTAGAATTTACATTAAAATATGCCCACAATGGTCATGAAAATGTCGTTGTATTTTATGATGAGAAAATGCATCAACAGGAAAATTTATATAACTTTATTGAAAGTTCTATGAAACAAGCATTAGAACAAGAAGAATTTAAGATGTATTTGCAACCAAAGATTGATTTAAAAACCAATCATATTATTGGGGCAGAGGCTCTTGTTCGTTGGATTCGAGCAGATGGAACTATAATCTATCCTGACCAATTCATCCCTGCCTTTGAACGAAATGGTTTTTGTGCAGAGCTTGATTTATATATAGTGGAACAGGCTTGTAAACAGCTTCGTCAATGGATGGATGCTGGTAAAGAACCAATTCATATTGCTGTCAACCAATCAAAGCTATTGTTTTATCAATCTGACTATATTGAACAACTATGTAATATTACAAAACGCTACGATATTTCTCCTGAACAAATTACATTAGAAATTATCGAAGGTCTTGCTGCTAAAAATATTGAAGAATTGAATAAAACGATTCATAAACTTCATGAACTAGGTTTTCATATTTCTCTTGATGACTTTGGCAGTGGTTACTCTTCCCTTAATATACTAGCCACAATAGAAATTGACGAATTAAAGCTCGATCGTACTTTCTTATCGGAAGAATTATTAAAGAGACAGTCACAACAAATGATGCTGAAAAATGTTGTACAGCTTTCAAAAGATTTACATATTAAAACGGTTGTAGAAGGGGTTGAAACTTTAGACAATCACGAATTAATCAAAATACTTGGCTGTAATTACGGTCAAGGCTATTATTACAGCCGTCCAATTCCAGTGGACGAATTCGAAAAGGAATTTTTATCTTAAGCATAAACAACAAAAACCTGCCATCTCATATCTATTATGGGATGACAGGTTTTCTTATTTATCTTTGTTACTACATTGCCACGTATTTTACTTTTAAAAGAAACATTTCTCTTTCTTAAATCTTATTGACACTTTCACTACTATGTATTACTATATATCAGTACTTAGTAATACATAACAGTGGATAGAAAGAGAGGAATACCGTTGAATCAAATGACAGAAATGTTAAAAGGAATTCTCGAAGGCTTGGTATTAGAAATTATCAGTCATGGGGAAACCTATGGTTATGAAATTACCCAACAACTGCGAGAACTAGGATTTCATGATGTTGTGGAAGGTACTGTTTATACCATCACAACTCGATTCGAAAAAAATCATCTTGTGGAGATGGAAAAAAAATCATCTACAATAGGCCCACCTCGCAAATTTTACCGATTAAACGAAGCTGGTCAACAAAAACGAAAAGAATTTTGGGAAAACTGGGATTTTATCTCTGAAAGGTGCAAGCAATTACGAGAAAAATAATGGAGGAGCTTATGAATTTTTTTGAACGAGTAACAGGTAGCGATATTACAAAAGCCATGAAAAATTTTGATGCAAGAGTAAAAAATTTGCCAACTGAGTATCAGATAGCATGGACAGAAATTCAGAATCACCTTGAGCCTTATGGTGATTTCACTGGCCGTAACTTAATTCCAATTCTCAATCTGGCTCTTGAATTGCTTGAATTAACATCAGCAGATGGACAAACCGTTGAAGAAGTATTTAACCATGATATCAAAAGTTTTTGTGTGGCACTTGCTACTAATGAAGGTGTAAAAACTTACCGAGATAAATTAAGAGAACAACTCAATCGTAATGTGAGAAAAAAATTAGGAGAATTACAATGAATGTAAAGAAAATTATAAAAGAAAAAAAAGAGTGGAAGACCTATCAAGCACGTATAAAAGCCCTTCCAGAACAATATCAAATCGTCTATCATGAAATACAAAAATATCTTTTTAAAGTCTGCTGTATAGAAGGAATTTCCTATGATGAAGTACTGCTTGGAATTTTGGAACTTTTTGAAGAAAGCGCAGTTACTGGAAAAAACGTTCTTGACGTTACTGGGACGGATGTTGCTAGTTTTTGTGACAGTTTATTCGAATAAACTGTCACAAATAATACTTTGAATAAGAGTCATAAATCAAGAAAAAATACTCCCACAGCGTGTTTTTCCTGTTTTTACATATCCATTTATGATTTTATCTACTGTCTTTGATAGCCTTTATCTGTCCCTTTTTATCCTATTTATCATCTTCCAAAAATTCATCGACGTTTTTAGTTGTAATCTTAGAATAAGTCACAAAAATATATTTATCATTTTCAAGAGGAATATCCTTCATTCCCTTTTCAGTCACAACGGCAAAAACTAGCTTTGCCATAGCCTCTGCCTGTTTTTCTTTATCATTGTATACCGTGCCTGCCAACTTCGAATCGCGCACTGCCTTTAACCCTACATCGGTGCCATCAATGCCAAAAAATACAGGGAAAGCGGAGTCCGTTAAATTTAATTTTTCATAGGCATCAATGGCTCCCAGTGCCATATCATCATTATTGGCTAAAACAAGTTCTATTTCATTATGATACTGTGCAATCATTTGTTCCATTCTATTTTGTGCCTGTGCCCGATTCCAATTGGCAATTTGATAACTGAGTTTTTCAAGCTCAATACCATAACTTTTCAAAGTATTTACCGCATTTTCGGTACGAATAATCGTATCCTGATGTCCTGCCTCTCCTTCAAGCACCACATATTGAATTTTTCCATCTTTATTTTTATCGATGGGAACACCAGACTTTATTGCTTCAGCCACCAATTCTCCCTGCATTACCCCAGATTGTTTTGCATCAGCACCGACATAATAAAGTCCATCCCACTGCATTAGGTCTTCTGCTACTGGCTCTCTGTTAAAGAAAATAATAGGTACATTCTCTTCTTTTGCCATATCAATGATGTCAGAAGGAGCTGCCCGATCGACTAAATTCACACAAAGCACATTACAACCTGCATCCATCAATTCTTTTATTTGATCGTTTTGGGTTCGTTGTGATCCTGCTGCATCTCGTATTGTCACTGTAGTTTCTATCTTATCCCCACCAAGAGTTTCCATTTCTTCTTTAAAACAATCGATCAGTTCATTGAGAAACGTATCGCTTTGATTATAATATGCCACTCCCACATGAATCTTATCTGATGTAACTGGATGATTCGACTTGCACCCACTTAAAAACTGCACACTTATAAAAAAAATGATTCCCACTACCAATACTTTCTTCTTCATCTTATACCTCTGATTTTTCAATTCCACCAAAACACTTTTACTGGCTCAATGTAAAAAGAATTTCCTGATTTTCCTTCGAAAACAAGGTGTCCTTACGGATAACCGTATAAGAAACTGTTTTGTCCTTCATATTATAAAAATAATTTTTTAGATTTTTTGCTACTTCTGTTAAACTTTGATATCCTGTATTAAATTCATCTGGAACTACAAGACATTCGGCTACCTTTGTGTCCAGATAATATACAGCCTCCGTGGAGTTCCCAATTCCATATAATAAAGCACCATTGAGATTTCCTGTAACCAAGCATCTTCCAGCTGTTATGAAACTGTGATTATCAAGGGCAACAACAACATCTACCTTGGACTGTGCCTTTAAAGACGTCTTCTTTTCTTTTTCAGAAGTTTTATCCACCGACCACCGAATGGTAAATCCTGTGCCTTTTAATTCATCCATTAATCCCTTTCTCCGATTTCTTATAGATTCTAATTCCTCTGATTCTGATAAAATCCCTAATGTCTTCCCTTCCATATTACCATTATAATCTTCCAATAGCTCCTGTGCCAAAGCCTTTCCCATGGCATAATTATCTGGCTCTACAATCGGTAATTTTGATTCCTCCTTTCCTTTTGATGCTGTATGTTCTACGAGCATAACTGGAACTTTTTTTGCGATTTTTTTTAACATCTTTTCTGTATCATTCCCCAAAACTGGTTGCACAATGACCGCATCTGCTCCATTATCAATTTCACTTTCTATTGCACTTTTTTCTTCTGCTACTGTCAATACTTCACCAGTGCTTACAACAAATATTTCAATCCCCTGATCTTGTGCTGCCATTTTAAGTCCATACTTAAACTCAGACCATTGACTATCATCTGAATTTTGAATAATAACAGAAACTCTATCTAGGTTTTTCCCATTTTTCTCCTGTATCATCATAAAGGCCAATATCGCCACCAACATAGCAAGAATCGCTTCCACTAGAATAAACATTTTTTTGTCATTCTTCATTACTCTTTCCCTTGTACTTCCTTATCGACTATTTCTTCTTTACCAAATAAACATCCCTTTTCCAGAATCTTTCTGTTTTCCTCTGTATATGGAATCGCTGGAATGCAAATCGAAATGGTCGTTCCTTCGTCTGGTTCACTTTCTACACGAATACCATATTCTTTTCCAAAAAGAATCTGAATGCGGTTATTAACATTCACAAGGCCAACACCTGTCCCATGCTTATGAATAGTATTGCTATCCGTCAATACAAGATCAACTTCCTCTTTTGACATTCCCATTCCATTATCACTCACCGAAAGAATAATCGTTTCCCCCTCTCTTCTACCAATTACTTTAATCTCACCACAGTCATCCATTCCATTCACTCCATAACTAATAGCATTTTCAAGAATTGGTTGTAAAATCAATTTTACAGTACAATAAGAATACAACGCTGGATCTACATCAAATAGAATGGAAAATGCATTCTTATATCGAATCTTCTGTATATTCATATAGCTTTGTGCATGCTGTAACTCCTCTTTGATCGTGATCACAGTTCTCCCTTTTGACAGACTGATCCGAAATAACTTTGCCAGCTGTGAAATCATAAATACAGCATCATCATTTCTCTCTCCTTCCACCATCCATGTAATAGAATCTAATGCATTGTACAAAAAGTGAGGATTGATCTGACTTTGTAGCGCATCAAGCTCACTTTTTCTTCTTTCATTCTGTTCTAAAACAATTTTTTTCATCAGTGTATCAATCTGCTCATAAGAATTTTGTATCGAATGTCCAAGATGTCTTATTTCTAAAGAACCCCCAATATAAATTTCTGGCTTTTCTCCTGCCTCATATTCCATGACAGAATGATTTAATTTCAATATAGGTCTAGAGATTCTCACAGAAACAACGCGATTGATCGCTACAAGCATCATTGCCATTAAAAGCATGAGCATAAGAATAAAATACTTTAGATTGATCATTCCATGAGTAAAGGTGCTATAAGGAATTACCCCAACTAACTTCCATCCTGTGTAGCTAATCGTATTGACAACAATCTTTCTTTGTTCTCCTTTAAAGTTTTCCTCATAAATACCTTCTTTGTATTCTGCAATTGCTCTGTTATTTTCACTGCTAATTCCATCACTGATTTGTATCTGACGAGGATGATAGATAATTTCTCCATTGCCATCGCATAAATAGTAATACTCTCCATTGTTTGATGTGTTAATCTGTTTCATCATTCGGTATATTCTAGAATAATCCATATCTACAAGTAGAACGCCTAACTGAGAAACACCATCACTTGTTAATTCCACAACTCTGCTTAAAGAGATGACCCAGTAATAACGAAAGGCAGTATCATCAAATAGGTTTTGAATATGTGTGGTGGAAAAATGCAGGTTTTCCATCTTATTCATCGCTTGTACATACCATTCCTGTTTGGTAACATCTGGATCTTTTTTTTGTGAAGCAATGGGCTCTGCTGCCATGAGACTTCCATAATCATTGTATATGGCGATACTACGGAGATTATCTCGATTGGCTTCATATAAAAGATTCATTCCATTTTGAATCTCATTATTTTGACTGGAAAAATCACTTTCCTTTATAACATTATAATAAAGGGCATCTGATATTTGCCGCATACTAACTAAATAATCTTCCAAGCCTTCTTCCGTCTGTTTCATTAGCTTTTGGGTACTTTGTATCACTTCTTGCCGTGATAGAGCAGAAAATCGAAGGTACATTACACTTCCTAGTAACAACATAATCGATATCGATATCATGGAAAAAGCAATCATAATGGTAGACTGCATTCCTTTTGGTTTGAATTTTTTTAAATACTCAAAATACTTATTTTTCACTTTCCACATGCTCCGTTCTATATTTTGAAGGAGAAACGCCAAATTTTTTCTTAAATACATAACTAAAATAATTGGGATCGGTATAACCCACATTCTTGGCAATCATATAGCTTTTTTCATTTGTCTCAATTAACATATGGGAGGCTTTCTCCATTCGGAAATCCGTTAAATATCCAATAAAAGAACTTCCCGTTTCCTTCTTAAAAATGGTGGAGAAATAAGAGCTTGATACCCCTAGCACCTCACAAATACTATCGAGAGAAAGTCCTTCATTAAAATAATTATTTTTCACATATTCCTTTGCTTTTGACACAAAAGACTGTGTGGATCGACTTCGGGCGCTGATCAACTTTTCACGCAAAGAAAGACTAACATCTATCAGCCATTTTAATAATACAGTTGGATCCAATTCAAGAAGACTGCTGTACAGACTTTTCATATCTTCTGAAAGCTTTTCTATTGTAATATCATTATTGATAGAGAACCTGTATAATTCACTTACCAACTCCATAATAGCAATATGGTGTTGTTGTAAAGATTTTGCAGTAAGAGACATATGCTCTACATACTGTTTCGCGGCTTCTTCAATATCTTCTATCGATCCCATACGAATTTTTTTAAACAAATTAAATAGTTCTGTGTCATTGGTTAGATCTGGTCCACTCATCTCTTGAGGTGCAATTTCTTTTATATTAATTGCTCTTGAAGAACCATAAATCACCCGATAAGAAACGGCCTCTCGTGCACCACTATAAGATTGCGCCAATTCCAGAATATTTTTGCAAGCCTGTCCAACTCCAACCGTAACAACCGCCCCAATAATACGATGGACATACCTACAAAATCGATCGCATTCATCGGTCAATTCTGAGACTTCATTTTCACTTTTCATCTGTGTAATTAATATGGTATTTCCTAAATAAAAAAAACATTTGGCTTGCCATCTTTCCCCCAAATATTCCTTGATCTGTTTTTCAACCGATGTGGATAAAAGCAAAGGATTCATATTTTTTGGAGCTTGTCTAAGAGATGTATGTACAACAATACAACAAAAAACTGGTCCTACAAGAGATATTTGATAATCGGACAAATATTTTTTAAGTTCATCTTCATGAATTCTCCCTTCTAGTAAGGTAGAATAGAAATTCGCTTGTAGAATAGGAAGTGACTCCATATAATATTTTTGTAATACCTCTACGCTTCGTTTTTCACTCATTTCTTGATCCAGTTTTATTTTCAGTTGTGTAAAGATATTTGTCAGTTCTATGGAATTCACAGGCTTTAAAATATACTCTTCCACTTCTAAATGAATTGCCTCTTTGGCATATTCAAATTCATCAAACCCTGTGAATAATAAGATTTTTGTCGCTGGAAACTTTGACTTAATGCGATTCGCTAATTCCATACCGTCCATATATGGCATTTTAATATCGGTCATAACGACATCCGGTTGGAATTCCTCAACCAGTTCCAACGCCTTCACCCCATTATTGGCGTACCCGATGACGGAAAAACCCAAACCTTCCCAATTCATTTTTTTCATAATAACCTGTATTACTTCTTCTTCATCATCCACCAAAAGCACTGTATAACGATTCATGTTTTTGCTCTCCCATCTCTATGGTCTATTATAATATTATAACAAAAAGCCAAAAAATGTAAATATTGGCATTATAAAACAAAAAGAGCCAGATAATTTCTGACTCTTTTTATTTTATAAAAAATTTACTTCTTCTGAACATATTTTAGACAGTCTAATGTAACTGCTACAAGAATAATAATTCCTGAGAATACAAATTGTAAGTTCGCATCAATACCAAGAATTGTAAGGGAATACGTAAGTGCAGTAAAAATAAAGACACCGACTACGACACCTGAAATTTTACCAATACCACCAGTAAAGGATACTCCACCAACTACACAGGCTGCAATAGCGTCCATTTCCCATCCTTGACCATACGTTGCAGATCCAGAACCAAACATTCTCGCACATTCAAGCCAAGAACCAAATCCATAAAGAATACCTGCCATAACAAAAGCGCCCACTGTTACAGCAAAAACGGAAATACCAGAAACTGCTGCTGCCTCTGGGTTTCCACCAACGGCATATAAGTTTTTACCAAATGTTGTCTTATTCCAAATAAACCATACGATAGCAATTGCTGCTACTGCCCATAAAATAATCGTAGGGAAACCATTAATTTTAGGAATAATCATATTCGGAATGGTAGATTCAATGGCACCAAAGGATACACCCTTTGTTGCATAAGTAACAATTCCAAAGATTACCAACATATTTGCCATTGTAGAAATAAATGGATGCATCTTAAACTTAGCTGTAAAAAAACCTGCAATTGTCGTAAAGAATGTACACAATACAACACATACGACGAGAGCTAAAAGAACTCTTACACCCACTGGTATTTTTGTAAAGTCAAATATATGACCAAAAACAGCACCTGTATTGGCACCTTGGTGCATGATTATGGTTGCTGTTGTCATACCCATACCAACCATACGTCCAATAGAAAGATCGGTACCAGTGAGGAGAATTAATCCAGCAACTCCAAGAGCAAGGAACATTCTTGGAGAAGCCTGTTGAAGAATATTCAATACGTTATTATAAGTAAGCAATGGCGTATCTTTTATTACAGGTGTAATAATACAAAGCATCGCAAATATTAAAATAATTGCTATATACAAACCATTTTGTAACAGGAACGTTCTCCGATTAAATGTATATTTATAATTTTCCCACTTTTGTGCTCTTGACTCCATAAAAGTAAATTTGGACATACGGAGCATATCAATCAGATGATATTGATACGTATAAGCTGCATGTCTTCTGTCTTTTATCTGTTGAAAATCTTTTTGCAATTCCATTTTTGCATCAAACAAGCGATTCTTATACACATACTTTTCATCTTTTATTTCTTGACTATCGGAAAGCTTTGAGATAATTTGTTGATGTTCTTTTTCCAAGTCCGTAATTTTATTCCGATATTTTTCCTTTGCAGCTGCTTTTTCCTGTGCACAGCTCTCTTTTACAGGTTGATAATAATCTTTATCAAAATGAGACTTTATGTAGGCTTCTGCATCAGAAATTAATTTTGACACCTCATCTTTATTTTTTGCTTCAACCGCTTTTGCTTTTTCTAACTCTGCTTTATCTTGTGCAATCCTATTTTCTCTTTCTCCCTTTGTAAACGTACGATCTCTCTTTAATGCATCCATATGGTTTTGAAGAGAAAGCACTTTATCTGTTCCATTTTCTCTAAGACTATTAATCTGTTTTTGAATATTACCAACATAATCGTCGATTGGCTGACGCAACTGCTTTTCTTGTTCAGCCGTTAGAATTTTACTGTTTCCATTAGCCATATCATCAATCTCCTCGTTCCTTATAGGTATTTTGCACTGAGTCTTAACAGCTCTTCCTGATTTGTTTCCTTTGTATTAACAATTCCAGAAAGACGTCCATTTGACATAACACCAATACGGTTTGTAATCCCCAAAATCTCTGGCATTTCAGAAGAAACAACAATAATTGTTTTTCCCTGTTTCGCCATATTGATGATCAACTCATATATTTCATATTTTGCTCCAACATCAATTCCTCTTGTAGGCTCATCCATCATAAAGACTTGTGGAGCTCGTTCCAACCACTTTCCAAAAATGACTTTTTGTTGATTCCCACCAGAAAGACTTGAAATCATATCTTCTGGCCCCATACATTTTGTGTGCATAATTCTTATTTCATCCGTTGTGGCTTTTACCATCTTTGAATCCGAAAGCGCTACTCCAGATTTATACTTATTTAGATTTGCAATGGTAGTATTAAACGTAAGATCTCCTTTTAAAAAAAGACCATTTGCCTTTCGTTCCTCAGTAATCATAGCAAATCCATGCTCCATGGCTTCTTTAGCACTGCCAAAATTCATAAGGCGATTATTAAAATAAACACGACCTGCTGCTCTTGTACGAACTCCAAAAATCGTTTCTAAAAGTTCAGTACGTCCCGCACCTACCAAACCATATAACCCAAAAATTTCTCCCTCTTTTACATCAAAAGAAATATCTTGTAAATGTGGTTCAAACTTTGTAGACAAATGCTGAACCGACAAAATGACATCTTTTGGCGTATTGTCAACGGGTGGAAAACGATTTTCAAGAGAACGTCCAACCATAGCTGCAATCAATTCATTCATATTCGTATCCTTAGAACTTTTTGTCATAACAAGATTACCATCGCGAAGCACAGATATTTCATCACATATTTCAAAAATTTCATCCATTTTATGGGAAATATAAATTAAGGAAATTCCCTGTTCTTTCAACATTCTCATCATCTCAAAAAGCTTATCTACTTCCTGTATGGTCAGGGAAGAGGTCGGCTCATCAAGCACAATTACCTTGGAATTATAAGAAATTGCCTTAGCAATTTCACACATCTGGCGCTGTGATACTGACATCTTTCTCATAGGTTGTGTAAGATCAACGGTCATACCTAATTTTCTAAAAAGTTCTGAGGCTTCCTTTTTCATTCGGCCTTCATCAACGATACCTATCGAATTGATTGGATAACGTCCGAGGAATAAATTATCAACTACATTTCTTTCTAGACACTGATTGAGCTCCTGATGAACCATTGCAATTCCATTTTCAAGAGCATCTTTTGGCCCAGAAAAACTCACTTCTTTGCCTTCAAGGAAGATATTTCCCTCATCTTTTTGGTAGGTACCAAAAAGACATTTCATCATTGTTGACTTACCAGCACCATTTTCACCCATTAGCCCCATAACCGTTCCCCTCTTCACATCTAAGTTAATATGATCAAGGACTCTATTGCGACCAAAGGATTTACTCATACCGCGTATTGATAAGACAATATCATCTTTCTTATCTACCATGACTATCCACCTCTCACCACTGCTACAATTAAACTCATTCTTCTTTAGATAGACGATTAGGAAGAATTTCTTCTTCCTAATCGTTTATTTCTTGTTGTTTCTTATCGCTTTCCTATCAATTATTGATTAAGTAAAGCGGTATAAGAAGCTGCATTATCTGTTTTTACCATGTTAATAGCAAATGCATCATACTGACTTGGATTTCCAAGACGGTTTGTAATATTAGATTCTGTCTGTCCATCACCACCGATATAATCAACTTCAAGATTAAGAAGATCATCATAGTTTTGTAGAAGTGGTTGATAAGTTGAACTTAAGAAGTTATCAGAAGCATTGTAAATATTCAACCATACTTTCTTTGTAGGGTGTGAACTTGCATCAAGCTGTTTGGATACTGGTTCATAAACCTTTGTAGAATCTGTAAAATCTTGATAGTTATCAGCAGTAACTGCGACGTTTAATGCATAGTAAGAACGTTCTTCTTCTCTATATACATAGACATCATCAGATAAAACATTACCCGCTTCATCTGCAGTACCAATACCTGTATCAACATCCACTCCATCTAAAGCGTTACGAAGAACACGAAGTGTTAAATACGCCTGTACATCTGCATGCTGGCTGATTGTTCCGCCATATCCTTCTGCAATCGCTGCTACTGCGTCATTGTTAGCATCATAACCGAATGTAGGAACTTTATTATCTTTTGACCAAGCATTGAACATTGACATACCCATTCCATCGTTATTAGAAATGACAACGTCAATATCTTTACCAAAAGAAGAAGACCATGTACCGATGGCATTACCTGCTGTAGCTGCATCCCATGTAGCACCAGCAGAGTTCTTCATTTCTTGGGAAGCGAGTTCACGAACAACATATGTCTTTCCACCTACTTCAATAGAACCGTCCTGTACAATTTTAGAAGAGCCATCTGTATTTGTACCAATTGGATCACTGTTGATGCTACCATCTTTTTCAACACCAGTACCAAGAGCTTTACGAACACCTCTTGTACGCGCAATTGAATCATTATGTCCAATATCACCAATTGCTAGAACATAACCGATGACGCCATCCCCATTACGGTCAATCGTATCAATGTTCTTTTCGATATAATCTCGAACCATAGTACCTTGAAGTTCAGCACCTTGGTTTGCATCGAATCCTACATAATAGGTATCCTTGTTAAAGCTTAAGGCTGTCATATCCAATTCCCCAGTAGAACTGTTGGATGGTTGACGATTGAACCATACTAAAGGTTTATCCTTATTTGCTACCGTTGTCCCCGAACCTTTGTTTCCTGAATCCGCAGACTGTGTGGATGTGTCTTTGTTTCCATCTGTCGTTCCCCCTGAACCACATGCAACAGTTGAAAGACTTAATAATACTGCCATTGTTAATGCGACCATTTTTTTTCTCATACCATTTTCTCCCTTCCATTTCACACTTTCATCGTGTTGTTTATTGATATTGACAGTATATCTTATATTTCTAAAAGACAACATAGAATATTTTTTGTTTTTCATTGAAATTTTTAAGATTTTATTGTACATATATAACAATATAAATTTCATTTTCCACATTTTATTATGGAATAATTCTTAACCCCCCATTCCTAATGAATTTCTTTCTTTTACCTCCTCATGAACTATTTAGAAAGATAACTAAAAGAATTTCGGAAAAACTGGGATTCTATCTCTAAGAAATGCAATGAATGTAAAGAAACCCATAAAACAAGGAGATTACCACTCTCTATGATAATCTCCTTGTTACAATTTCTCTATTTACATAATAAATTTCTTCTAAGATTCTTCGCTTCCAACTACCTTATAAGTTTCTTCTACAATTCGTTCCATAGCATTTAAAATATTCTCATATCCTGTGCATCGACAAAGATGACCAGAAATTAATTTTTTTAATTCTTCACGATTGTATTTCTTTCCCGTACCTACAATTTCCACTGCTGACATAATAAGCCCTGGTGTACAAAATCCACACTGAACTGCCGATTCTTCGATAAATGCTTTTTGAATAGGACTAAGCTCTCCGTCGAGTCCTTTTAACCCTTCCACTGTCAGCACTTCTTTTCCATCCGCCCATATTGTCATATAAATGCAAGAGTCAATGGCTTCTCCATTTACTAAAACGGTACAAGCACCACATTCTCCCACTTCACATCCTTTTTTTACCGATGTAAACCCTAATTTTCTAAGTGTATCAAGCAAAGATTCTCTTTCATCAATTGCAACTTCTACTTCTTTTCCATTGATTTTCATTGTAATTACTCTAAGCATAAAAACATCTCCTTTTATTTTGTCTGTTCCTATTCTTCTGGAAGCATTGGCGCAAATGGATTACCATTTGCATCTCCACCTGCTAAAAGGATCGCTTTTTTTAATCCACGCCTTGCCAGTTCTTCGATTAATTGTAACCGAAATTCTTTGCTCGCTCTCCAAGAACTTCTTGGATTCACTTCTAATAATGCACTCTTTGCAAACACATCATATAAAGCAGGATCAGAAATCTTCTTTCCTTCTATCTTTTTTTCCGCCTGATAACAGCGAATGGGTGTTGGTGCTGCAACTCCATATCCAAGTCTTGCTTTTTTTATTGTTTCCTTATCCTCTTCTAATTGAATCCGAACAGCACATCCTAAGGTAGCAATTTCCATGGACTTTCTTTTACCATATTTTAAATAAACACCATATACATTCTCATATTCTTCTTTTGGAATTTTAAAAGCAATACATATTTCATTTTGTTTTCTTACTGTTTTTCCAGGACCTGTATAAAATTCTGTCACTGGAATTTCTCTTATTCCTTCTGGTCCTTTTAACACAACAATTGCATTCAATGTGCACATGGTAGAAGCGGAATCTGCCGATGTAGCACCATTACAAATATTTCCACCTAAGGTGGCGGTATTCCGAATTTGTGGACCTCCTACCTGATCTACTGCCTCACCAAGCATTGGAAGATACCGCTTTATCATTGGATGATTGGTAATATGAGAAAAGGAAGTGGCAGATTTAATCACAATAGTTCCATCTTCTTCCATTTCAACCCCTTTTAACTCTTCTATGTTATGAATGGATACAAGACTTTTTCCAGCGTCCCTTCCCTCTCTCACTCGAATCAATACATCCGTTCCACCGCTAATCACTTCAGAATCCGGCTCTGCATTCAATGCCATAATAGCATCGTCTACTGTTTTTGCTTCATAAAATGATTGAATATCAAACAAAATAATCTCCTCCTTTTAAATCAAATGCTCTCTTTTAAAAGCCTCTATTAATTTTTGAGCTGTCATCGGATTCTCATTCATAGCGACTCCTGTGGCATGTAAAATCGCATTTCGAATTGCTGGTGCGACTGGTATCGTCGGTGGCTCTCCAAGGGATTTATTTCCATAAGGTCCTGTTGGATCTTCTAGTTGAATAAATCGAACATTCAAATCTGGAGTATCCATAGCTGTTGGTATTTTATAATCTAATAAATTACCATTGTAAGGTTTTCCATCTTCGCTATACAACAGTTCTTCGGAAAGTCCATATCCAAGTCCCATAGACATTCCTCCATGTACTTGTGCTGTGGCCAATTTAGGATTGATTAAAATACCAGAATCATGGACGTTTAAAATATTTTTTACCGTTACAAGTCCTAATGGCATATCCACTTCCACCTCAACAAAACAACAACCAGAGGAAAACGAATTGTCTTTACATTGATTTGTCACCTCAGCAGTAATATGTTTTGAATGTTCCAATGAGTAAAAAGCTGTAGTTGCAAGAGTTTCCATATCCAGCAATGGTTTCTTTGTATCCTTCTCTATCACAAAATTATTTTCAATATCCAACTCTTCTTTGCTCTTTCCATCCATCATCTCGCTTGCATAGCTTAAAATTTTATCCTTTAACTGTTCTGCACATTTTTTTACAGCCATCCCTGATACATAAGTTTGTCTTGAAGCATACGCACCAGTATCAAAGGGAGCGGTATCTGTATCTTGTGTAGATACAATATACACTTTATCAAAAGTAATCCCTGTTGTTTCTGCCGTCATCTGTGAAAATACAGTATCCGCCCCTTGCCCAATTTCCGTTGCCCCTAATTGTACTTGGAGGGAACCATCTTGATTTAAAATCATGCGTGCAGAAGAAGTTTCTAAGGAAATTGGATAAACTCCCGTCTTATAACAAAAAATTGCCATCCCTACACCTTTGCGAATCATACCTTTTTGGTTCGCATAGGCTTTTCTTTTCTCCTTCCATCCAAACTCTTTTGCTCCTTCTTCCATACACTTCTTTAACCCATAAGAATGAAAAGTAATACCATTAGAAGGATCTACAAACCCTTCTGGCATACAATGTTCCATTCGAAATTCCAACGGATCTGCTCCGATTTCTTTACAAATATCATCCGTTAAACACTCAGAAAACATAATAGCTTGAGGAATCCCATATCCCCTCATAGCCCCCGCTGTCACAGTAGATGTCCAGACAGTATAACAATCCACTTCACACCCTAGCTGATCCGCATAAATATCTTTAAATACATTTCCACAGTTTGCACAAATCGCATGGCCATGAGAAGCATATCCCCCATTATTCGCATAGGCTTCTAACTTTCTTGCTAATAACTTCCCATCTTTTGTAAACAAAGCCTTGCACTTTCCATCGATTTCATGGCGAATTCTTGTGCCTATAATAGTTTCTTCTCTGCTAATTTCTAAGCGAACTGGTCGCCCTCCTACAACCATTGTTAAATAGGCGTTTAATGGCTCGTATAAAACATCTTGTTTATTTCCAAATCCACCACCAATATACGGTTTAATGACTCGTATTTTTCCTACTGGTATTCCAAGTGCTTGACTGATAACACGTCTTACAATATGTGGAATTTGTGTGGAAGAAGTCACCGTAATCTTTCCATTCACATCTTGATAAGCAAAAGAAACAGGAAGTTCAATATGACAATGAGATACCTTTGGTGTGTGATACTCCTTCTCAAGAATTTGTAACTGATCCGCTCCATATTGTTCCTCTGCCTTTTTTATTGCTTCTTCCCATGTAAAATCTGCTCCTCCCATTGTAACATGGGAATGCACAATCACATTATCCTCTCTTAAATCAGGGTGAAGAGGCGTTGCTCCTTTCTTCATCGCTTGTTCTACAGAAATAATTGGCTCATATTCTTCATATTCCACTTTTATTTTGGCAATGGCTTGTTGGCATGCCACTTCATTTTCTGCGATTACAACTGCAATATCATCTCCATAATATCGCACACGTTCATTCAGCAGCTTTCTATCGGCAATATCTTGATGGGCTTTTTCCACACTCCACGGATGTCCTGCCGTTGGAAATTGATTGTTTGGCACATCAAAGCAAGTGATAATTTTCACAACACCTTTTACTCTGTTTGCCTCTTCTAAGTCAAACGAAGTGACAAGTCCATTGGCAATGGTTGCATGATAAACCCTTGCGTGTAGACAATCTCTCGGCTCTAAATCCGCCGTATACTTTGCTTCTCCTGTGACTTTTCCATAGGCATCCACCCGTATATATTCTTTTCCGATTTCCTTCATATCCACTTTCACCTTTCTCCCACTTTCATTCAATTACCAAATTTCCCATGTTCAAAAAACTCAAAATACTCTTTTCCTTTCTATTTAGAAAAAAATACTATATAATTTCCAAATAGCTATGAAAATTGAAAAGATTGCAATTCCTTTTTTTAACACCTTTTGATTGATTTTAACGGCATTTACACTGCCATAATACACACCAATCCCATGAGCCAGTAATGCAATTACCATAATCGGAAGAAGGGCTTTTATATCACAGTTTGTCATATACCCAATGCAAGCTGGAATTCCTATAAAAATGGAATTAAATAAGGCAACTCCAACCGCTGTTCTCACGGGTATCCCAAACACAACCAAAAGTGGCATAACAAGTACTGGCCCTCCTGCTCCAGATAAAGCACAGATTCCTCCTGTTACAAAACCTAATATTAGCGTTAGAATGAAATGATCTTTTATTAAAAATCCTTCTTTTTGTTCTGCGGTTTCCTTATCTTTTCTTATGAGAATGGAAATGCCAGATAAGAGCACCACAACATAAAGAAGAATCTTCACTTTTTCTTCTGGAATAATGAGATTTAACTGAACTCCTATGACAGAACCTAAAAAACTGCCTATACTAAGACGTATTCCAAAGGGAACATCCATATTCCCAACTTTTTTATAATTAATAGCTCCCAAAATTCCTGATAACACAAAGGCTGAAAAACTAAGGGATAATCCTTGTGCTACACTCATTCCCAAACTTCCAGCATAAAGCATAGGAAGCAAAAAACCTGCAACACCAGTAAGCCCTACTAGCGCTCCTACAATTACATTGGCTATGATAATAATAAAATATAACATCGTATTCCTCTCTTTCTATCTTCCTCCCATACTTATTTTCACTCATCAATGGAATGATTTCTATCATCCCATTTCTTTCCTATATAATTTTGCTTCAAATAAAATCTTCTCTTCATCCAGTGTTAAAACTTCTCGATTTCTCATCAACGCTTTTCCTTCTACAATCATATCCATAACATCATTGGCATTGACACATTCCAATAATGTGTGAATATAACTTCCCGTTGGTAATAAATGAGGTTGTTCTAAATCAATGCTGATGAGATCCGCCTTATATCCTTTTTCTATCCGCCCTAAACATCCACTTTCATCTAAGGCATTCGCCCCACCTTCTGTGGCCATTTTTAAAATTGTTTCCGCTGGCATTACCTTAGGATTTCCATTTGGTACTCCATGATAAATATTCATAATAGAGCGAAAGATCTTCATTTCATTCCATAGGCTCATACCACCATGAGCCGTCCCATCTGTTCCTAATCCAACCGATATTCCCCGTTTTAATAAATCTGGAGTATCAGGAACCGCCTTTCCACAGTTGCTAAAAGGACAATGGCAAACCTTTACTTTATGCTCTTTTATTAGTTCCTTTTCTCGCTCTGATAAAAGTAAACTGTGCGCTCCTAAAAACTTCTCATGTAGCACGCCTTTTTTTGCTAAATATTCATAAGGGGGCATGCCCTCTCTTTCCATAATTCCATTGACTTCTCCTTGATACTCATTCATATGAGCTTGCAACATGGTCTTTCGTTCCCTTGCCCTACTTGCTACCATTTCTATCAACTCATCAGAGCAAGAATTCAATGCTCTCAAAGAATAATACACCTTCAATCTCCCTTTTTTATGGAAGGCATCATAAAGAAAATCTGTTCTTTTCACTGCTTCCTTTGCATTCATGGCAATCGAAGGAGGGAGACCTTCTTCATCCATTGTAGAGTAAGATAAAGCACCTCTAAGCCCACTCTTTTCATAGACACGTCCTGCTTCTTCCATATAATAACTGCCTGCATCGATAAATCCTGTTGTTCCAGACTTTATCATTTCAAGGGATGCCACCTCTGCACTCAGTTTCATCTTCTTGGGCGTCAATGTGCTTTCAAACGGTAGCATAATTCGAGTCCAAATAATCGGTTTGGCATCCAGCACACACCCTCTTAGTAATTGTTGTCCTGTGTGCATATGACTATCAATAAGCCCTGACATCCAAAGCCTACCTTTGCCATCTATCGTTTCCTCTGACTGATATTCTTTTGCTAACTCTTCTCCAACTTCTAAAATCATTCCATCTTGAATCACAATATCAACTTTTTCTTGTATTGTTTCGGAATTGATAAGTGCAGTTGTATTTTTAATTAATAATTCACATTCCTTCATACAAAACTCCTTTTGTCCTATCAAATAACACCAGAAACGGAAAGCACAAGCTGATCCCATATGCAAGAACCTAAAAATGTTCCCGTCATTACAAAAATTCCTACAATTAAGATCTTCCAACCTTGACTGATGAATGTTTTTAATTGATCACTGACTGCCAACCCTGCAAAAGCTCCTACCATCGTAAATGGTGCTGTAAAATTGATATTATTTGCAGCCTGAATGACAAACTCACGAATCGGAGATAACGGACAGGCAGATAACAGACCAATAATAGAACAGTATGCAACAATTGGAAGTTTTAAAGGAATCACCTTTGTACAGACAACAGCTATCATAGAAATCACAATCAAAACAACAAGCCCTGGAAGAGAATCCATAAATCCCACATCATATCCTATAAAATTAGCAAGCCCTGTACCAATTGCACCTAATATAAATAAAACCAGCCATTCTATGTATCTCATACGCTCTTCTCCTCTCTTGGTTTTAATGCCAACTTTCTTAACTTTGGCTCTAATACACTGTAATATTTGTCACAAAGTGGAATTGCAATAAACATGGTAATATAAATGCCTGTAATACCGGCAATGGTTTCTCCCACACTTGCCATTGTAGTAATTGTTTCTGCCATTTCTGGATAAATGGCACAAAGACTTGCACTAGAACTTGCCATCATAATACCTGCACCAACTCCAGAAGCCAATCCCATCACTTGCGGATGAAACCATCCTGTCATACCGATAACAGAAGCCATCAAACCAAAATAGATTGTTCCTACCATACCACCCACAATATAAATAGAAAGACTGCCTCTGGCCTCATCAGAGTCTGGACCATAAATATTATTGATTAACGCCATATGGTACTCACGGTTAATGGAATGACAAGCTCCCACCGTTTCTCTTTTCATTCCAAGCAAAATCGCCACTGGAACTGCAAGAATTGGACCTAATAAATTGCCAAATCCATGAAGTAAAAGAGCGGGACCAGCATCTAAGATCAATTCAATGTTAGCACCAGCTGTAATTCCCAATTTTGCAATAAATGGACAGATACCAACAACAACCAACTTTGATGCTGCCTTTACATGTTCTGGTTTTACAATTTTTAAGACTTGTGGTCCACAAAGGATTCCTAAAATAATCGCATAAAAAATTGGAAATAAAATAAGTTTTCCCTTTCCCACAACAACTTCTATTTGCCCTATGTTATCTGCAATTAAAATAAATACAAATGCCAATACAAATATAAGCCATTCTGTCTTAAACCTTTCTTTTAGGGAAGAATATACATATGTTTCTTTTTGTCCGCTCATCTGAGCCCCTCCTTTCCAACATAAGAAGTTTTCATTCTTATTGTTGTTCCATATCTCCTTGTTGTTCCTATTATAGAAAAAAAAGGAAATAGAAAAAAGGACAAATGAGCACTTTCTTTATGAAAATGTATAGATTTTATTTTAATCTATACATTTTTTCATATATTTTGACCAATTATTCAACCAAAAAAGATTGATCCCCTATTGAATACCCGATATAATAACTTTAATAGATAAATTATGGGATTGGATAGGAGATCACTATGACCTTAAATGAATTAGAAGAATTAGTACCAGAACTAAAAAAATATACAAAAAATATGCCTTTCGATATTCGTTCTCGCTGTATTGTAAAAAAGCATCCTGCTGGCACATTAATTCATCAAAAAAATATGGAACTTGACTATTTTGGAATTGTGGCTATGGGCTCAGATCGAGTCATTAACGAATTTGAAAATGGGAATATTTATATGATCGAAAGTAATCAATGTATTGACTTTATTGGAGAAGTAACAATTCTTGCCAAGATGCCAAAAACTTCTGTTACCATTGAAGCTGTAGAAGATTGTCTTGTGGCTTATATCAGTCGAAAAGATGCTGAACATTGGCTTTCCATAGATCACAATCTCCTTTCTCTTGTAGCTGAGAAAGTCGCCTACAAGCTCTATCGTTCTTCTTATCACAATGGACTAAAATTATTCTATCCACCAAGCTACTTATTATTGGACTATATAGGCAAATATGCTCGTTTTCACCATATCCGTCTAGGGCAGACACTCACAATCACTAAGACTCGTCAAATGCTTCAAGAAGAAATTGGGATTAATGTAAAAACATTAAATCGAACGATTATGCAACTAAAAAAAGAAGGGTTTTTTACTCTTTATAAAGGAAAAATTACTTTTGATTATTCCCAATATTTAAAGATACTAGAATATTTAGAGAAAGAAAAAAACTAACCTATATTCAGGACCACCAGATTATCCCAACATCCTAAACATAACATATCAAAATATACTTCCTATCGTATTTATTTTCATGGAAATATTCATATTTATATGGAAAAAAGGAGTATCCCACCTTGTAAAAACAGTTACCTTGTAACTATATTTTCTCTGTAGGATACCCCTTTTTCTATCTTTATTTTATCAGGATTTCTATATTTTAATACGTGTATAATATTCATTTTCATCTGAATAAATGACACTTGCTCCATTGTTTTGCTGAACTTTTAAAGAGGCAGGGTTCTTTTTTGAACAAGATAGATATACTTCCTCTTCCTTCATCGTTTGTTTTAACTTCTCAATGGAAAGGGCTAACCCTTTTGTCCCATATCCTTTTCCTCGATATTGCTTTAAAATGCCATATCCGATATGTCCAGCTCCTTTTTTTAACGCCTCATTGAGCCAATGTCTAACTTTAAATAATCCAACGATTTCTTCCTCATCCCATAAGAAATAGTAAGTACATGGTACATATCCATCTGGTAAATCCATTCCCTTTGACTGATTTATCACTGTTGGTAATACCTTCTCTATAAACTCCTTTTTACTTACTCCATAATATTCATTGATAAATCCATTTTCATCGGCAGGAAATTGTTTCATCGCCTCATACTCTTTTTCATAATCATCTAAATTTGCTTCTTTCAAAAATAGCATATAAAAATCCCCCTTTAAATTAAATTTAATCCTATTATAGGAATAAATAATATATTTTTCAAACACTTTTTCCTATTTTTAACATCAATATTCCTATTTTATCATTTTTTTCAGATAACATTTTCAACTTTATTTATTGAGATCTGGATATTACATGAAACTATCATAGCGTATTGTTTGGAAGGGAGTAGTCTGTGAGAAATCCTATAATATAAAGAAGGAAATTACCACATTTCCATGATAATCTCCTTCCCATAATTTCTCTATTTACATAAAAATGTTATCATTTTTATTTCCCAAATTTTTTGGCAAACTTTCTGGCATTTTTCATGCCACCAACCTCTTTAAACATTCGATCCAGTTTTTTCACTTCAATCTCTTTGCTGCTCAATCCATCGTATCCAGCTTCATGCTGTAACTTGAAATAGCTATCCAAACGACGTTGATCAATGAGACCGTCTTCTAATGCCGCCAATACTGCACACCCTGGTTCATTGGTGTGGCTACAGTCCCGAAATTTACATTGACTTCCCAACTCTTCAATCTCATGAAATGTTCTAGATAAATCTACACTCTCAGCTCCCATTTCACGCATACCAGGAGTATCGATGACGACACCACCGAGTGGACAAGGAAACATTTCACGCCCTGTTGTCGTATGTCGACCTTTATCTGCTTTGCCAATTTCTTTCGTCTCCAGCACTTCTTCTCCAAGCAAACGGTTGATCATTGTAGATTTTCCAACACCAGAAGAACCGATAAATGCACAAGTCTGATTTTTAGAAAAATAAGGTTCAAATTTCTTGGCAATATCCGTATCAAACATCGATAAAGCAATTACATCGGAAAAGAGGGAAATCTGTTCCACCTCTCGAATCGCCTCTGACACATCATCGCATAAATCCGCCTTTGTCAACACAATGACAGGCGTAGCACCACTATCCCAAGCAATAGAAAGATAGCGTTCCATACGATTTAAACTAAAGTTTTGATTTAAGGACATACAAAGAAATACGGTATCTATATTAGCTGCAACGGATTGTGCTTGCCCTGAAATACCAACAGCCTTTCTTACAAAAAGACTCTTCCTTGTTAAAATATGATGAATGATAACCTCTGAATCCCCATCTTGTTTTCTTACCATAACGTAGTCTCCAACCGCAGGATACTGTGCTAACTCTTCGGTATCAAATCTCATTTTCCCTGATATTTGTGCTAACGCTTCACCGTGTTGGGTAACTACCCGATATTTTCCACGATATTGAGCAACCACTCTTGCCAATTGGTATTCAGGATACAGAGTCGCCTCTGTAATAAAACGTTCATTTATAGCATAATCTTTTAAATAATTCAATGTTTTTACCTCCATTTATCTCTATCAGCTATCGGATAGGAAGGAGGATAAGAATCTTACTGAACTCTACCTCCTTCCATTCTTACAATTCCCTTTTTATTTGTATTCATCATAAAAATACTCTCCTTTCGTTTATAATGAATGATTATATCATTTTATTTTCTGAAAGAAAAGTGAGGATATCTTCCAGTTTTCGTAGCATATATCTTACTAGTATGACTATCTCTTTCTGATAATATTGTAAAAAGGAGATTACCACACTCCATGATAATCTCCTTTTGCTCTTTTTCATTTTTATAAAATCATTTCGAATTTTTATTTTCTAAAATTATACGACCTGATATCCAGCATTTATAAGCACCTCTAATGCTTTCTCATAGTTATCTTTTTTTGTCAAAATATAATCGGTATTATATGTTGAGATAGCAAATATCCCAATCTTATTTTCTGCTAACAAAGCTGATATTTTGGATAGAATTCCGATCAGTGAAAAGTCTAACACACCCTGTATTCGAAACGCTTTCCAACCATCCTCTCGTTCTGTTACATTCTCTGGAATATTTTCTGTGATGCAAACTAAGGAATTTTCTTCATCGGTTTTACCGATAAAACAATACTCATTGTCTAAATTCACTTTTGAAAAATCTTTCACTTTACATACGGAAAAATCATAATCAATTTTCTTAATCTCCAAAATCTTTCTCCTTTATGTACTATGTATTTAGAAACTATTCTGTTATTGCCCAAACTCTCGCAGGCAATCCTGTTGCCCCTTCAAATCTCGGATACGAAACAATTACTACTGCACCTGCTTCAGCTACTTGATCAAGATTCGTTAACATCTCTACTTGAATTTTTCCCTTTCCAAGAACATATCTCTCACAAATTAAATCACCTGCAGCTTCTGCAATAACAGAAGCATCGGTATCTAATGTTTCATGACCATTCGCTGCTGCATTGCGCTCTTCATAAATGTACTGCAACGCTTCTAAAGACCATCCTGGAAAATTATCATTTCCATCTGTGTCTGTTCCCGAAATTGCTTCCATATCCGGCCATTTCTTTGACCAATCTGTTCTCAATGCAACAAATGCCCCATCTGGAATATTTCCATATTTTTTCTCATATTCCTTGATGTCATCGACTGTGACTGCATAGTGAATATCTTGTTTTACTTTCTTGGTAATATCAATCACAACCAATGGAAAAATCAAGTCATTGACACCATATTTTTCGGAAAGATCTTTTCCTTTTATAAAATGCCCTGGAAAATCGATGTGTGTTCCAAATTGCCCTGGAAACTTAAATGTCTGAATCAAGCAATCAAGCATTTCATTTCCCCAATCAAAACACGTCTTTCCTAATTCAACTGATCCATCTGGAATCCCTGCCCAGTAAGGACTATCATTATTAAGCGAAAGTGTCAAATCCACCCACTTGTAATTCTTTGCCCCTGCTAAGGCATCCCATAGCTTATACTTACTCATCCTACCAACTCCTTCTCATTTTTTCATGTTGAGAAACATATCTTATAAGTTCCTCATAATATAATCTATCGTTTCATAGAAAGCCATAAGAAATCCTGTCATTTTCTTCGTTTCATTATTTGGTAAGCATCTATCCTTTTTATATACAAATTTATTTTGCTTTCCATGCTCTTCCTGCCTTATTTTGCTCTATCATGCATTGCATAAATTTTTCTCTTGTCACATCTTTTGGACGGAATTTCCATTCAGTACCTGTCATCGCCTTATCTACCATGACCTCGAACTCATCTTCTTTAATTTCAATATCATCGAAACAAATCGGTAATCCTATCTCTTTGTTGAACTGCATAATACGATCTCTTTCGTCCAACTTTCCATCATAAGTAAGAAGACAAAGGACACCTAACGCTACAATTTCTCCATGTAAGTGCTTATGCCCTGCTTCCGTCACCGTTGAACCATAATAAACACAATGTGCCAATGAGGAATTATAGTAATAATCTGGCATCTGCGTTGTCATATTGGATACTAATCCAGTCGAAACAATAATATCTAAGACTACTTGTTCTAGCGCAGTAGTTACTTTCTTCTCTTTACATGCCTGTAAGGCATCTTTTCCATAAGCAAGCAATGGCTCTGTACAAATCTTACTTAACTGTACCCCCATCAGCGGTGTATGAGATAAGTCATCCTCTTTACTAGAAAAAACAGCTTCACATTCTTTGGATAGGGCATCTCCAATTCCAGTCATCCCCTTTTTCATTTATTGTTTCTTATTGTAACACTGCACTATGACAGAGTCAACAAAAATCATATTCCTTTGGCTTATCATAGCGGCTCCCCCATGACTCATTGTCTTAGCATAAATAGAAAAAGCAGTCAGTCTTTATGACTAACCACTTTTTTACTATCCATCTTTTCTCTACAAAACAAGACATTACCTACGGGTATAAACCAAATCCGTTATTCCATTATACGTTTGCGTATGGACTAATTTTAATTTCATTTCCTTAGAAGTGTTTCCAAACAATGAAATACCCGAACCTAAAATTGTTGGTATCACTGAAATATAATATTCATCAATGAAATCCTTCTCTACTAATTGTTGAATAATATTTGCTCCTCCACAAATCCAAATATTTTTTCCTTGTTTCTGTTTTAATTCATTGACAACATCCCAAGGAGCTTTTTCTGTAAATATAATTTTATTTGTGGAAGATAACTTTCTATGTGTAATCACATAGCTTGTCAACTCATCATATACCCATTCTGTTGGAGATAATTCTGTCACAACTTGATGATAAGTATTCCATCCCATAATAACTGTATCTACATCTTTTATAAAATTTGAATAGACATCCATATTTTCTTCCTTCTCACTCTGTCCATTCAACCAGTCTACGTTTCCATTACGATCTGCAATATATCCATCAAGACTCATTGCAATAAATAAAACAATCTTCCTCATATTAGCTACCTCATAAAATTTCAATTTTCCATCAAAGAAACAGGATAATCAAACCCATTTTTTAATGTATATTCTTCTAACGTCAATCCTTCTTCATATAATTTAGTAGCTAGCTTTACTCCAACATATCGATAATGCCATGGCTCATTTGCAATACCTGTAATATCTATTTTATCACTTGGATAGCGAAGAATAAATCCATATTTATGGGCATTTTTAATGACCCACTGATATTCTGGCGTACTACCAAAAACACCATACTGCCCATCGATTACACTTTGACTTGTTAAATCTACACTGAGTCCCAATTGATGTTCACTTGTTCCTGGAACTGCTACTAAACTAGCAGCGGTCACTTCATCATAAATTCGAAAATATTCATCGTAAATCTTTTGTTGCTCTTCATAAGAACGATATGCACTATTTACCGCAAGTATAAGTCCTTCTTTTTTCGCATCTTCATACATCGTTTCTAATGCTTTCGCTGCATCACTTCTCATTTTATTATTTGTAGTTGCGGTTGGAATATTGACTTCCACTAAATCTTCTGGAATATAATCTTTTGAAATAGAAAAACCTTTTTTAATTAATAGTGCCGTATTGGACGGATTCTCTAAAAAATACGTTCTATCAGATGAGTTTCTAGAATCAATAATAGAGTACGAAATATTCATAACAGCTTCTACTGGTTCTAAATCAGACTCAACATATTGTGGTAAATCTTCTATCAATCTTCCGTTGATAGTTAAGTATGGCTCTACTTGTTTCCATTCCAACTGATTATCCGCAAGAACACCAAAGTCATCTAAAGATAACTGCTTCATTAAAGAGCGCTGTGTTTCTAAATCATATCCTAATTCTTTTAACTTTGTATGATAGTTACTATAAAATTCATCTACATAAGAAACAACATCTTCTACACTTACATTATCACTACTATATAGCTCATAATCATAATAATGATGTTGATTATTCACTTGATCCCATTTTGCCAAATCAATGATTTCATCTAAACTTAAATATTCTTGAATCTCTTCTTCTGATAACTTTAATAATGTAGTTCTAGCGTCTTTGTCATAACCTTTGATTCCTAACTGGATGCCAGTCCAATTAAAGGCTACGATACCGACTACAACGATTAGACATACCAGTATTCCTAAACCCGTTTTTAGAACTCGATGTCTTTGTTTTTTTCTTCCTCTTCGTTTCTTCATTATTGTTCTCCTTTGCATTATTATTGAAACCTCTACAAAAACTTAAGATATGGAAAATGTCTTATTTATCTCAAATTCCTGTATCCATACAAAAAGAAGATTACCATATATCCATAGTAATCTTCTTTCATTATACATTATTTTCTGCTATAATTTCAAAAAATTAGGCATGAACTAGAATTTAACTATTTTCAGGGAATAACAATTCAATCAGATGAATTGCCTCTTTTCCTCCCTGATTGATTCCAGATAAACACGATGTACAATAACATACTACCTTTTCTGTTTCAATTGCCCTACAATGATTCTGCAAGTATTCTTGTTGTTCCAATATTGAAAGCGGTTGATACATACTAGCTCCATCGACTACATATCTTTGTGGCGCAAATCTCTTTTCAGCCTCTGTGCATGGTCCCAGTAAATCAGCACCACAAAACTTTGTCCGTTCATAGTTTTCTTCTAACTCTACAACTTCTATATTCATTTTCTTCATCAAAGAGCGAATTGCATCTTGCACATTTCTTTTCTCATAAGATCTCCAACAATCCTGAATTGCCATTCTTTCTCCATGATAATTAGGAAATGGAAATTCTAAATCTTCATCTATAATTTCCCACACAAATTTTATATTTTTAACTACGCTACTTTCTTCCATGATAGCCGCACAGTTGCTACATATTACTACAGCAGTATCTTCTTTGTTAGCTTTTTTGCAAAATACTTTACAGCATCCAACCGTTTCTACTTGCTCTCTATTCTCAAGATATTTTCTTAATTTATTGCTAGCATTGGCATGTTTTACCTTTGTATTGCAACTTGGTAAAAATATTTTACTCATATCATTATCTCCTATTTTATACAATAACTTTCAAGTTATCGTTCTGTTTTTATCCCTATTTTATAAGGATTTCATTATATTTTCAACAAGTTTGTTCTGTTCTTATAAGAGATTGTTGCCAATTTAGTTTCTGACTCGTTACCTTCATGTAAATTATCTTCTTTCCATACAATGCTGCAGCCATTGATACAAACTATATATGATATTTCTCATATAATTCAGGTAGAATCTCTGCCAAATTCCGATATTCAATACAACAATGTTCCGCCATGCCTCGGGCAGTCTTAGCAGTGAGGAGCAGTTTTCGAAGCAGAGGATTTTTTAGGCTTCTCCCAAGCCAGAAACGGCTAATCAAAACAAGTCCATCCCCGGTCTGCTTGTAAATATGTGACATTTCCGTATGCTTCACAAGACCATTGAAAGCGCTGACATGTCCACAGACAATGAGCGGAATGTCGTTTTCCTCCATGGTCTCCCTAGAAAAACCGAACTCTTCAGGCGTCACAAAGTCAATCTGCAAAGGCATCTTGATTCCTCCGATTCGCTCCACTGGACGTTGAGAATTGGGCTGAAACGGTGGCATAGTATTCTGCTCAAAATAGACTCTATCCTTTTTAGGGTAAGAAGTACTAATATGAGCACTAGGAAACCAGATCTGATAACGCAAACTCTCCTTGCAATGCCACCAGAACCACCATCTAATCATCTCTGGCGTAATCTTTGGCATAGGACAGGTCATGGAAACCAGCCAATCTCCATTTTCATACTGCCGATAACCCACTTCCTGCTGAAGTTCACTGCTACGCAAAATATTCTCCTTTTCCTCTAAGGATGTTAATGTGATCTTTGCTGTATCAAGCCGTTTCTGAATCTTTGTTGGAATCTTCGGTAGAGGCTTGTCTAGTAATTCTTTCATAAAAAAATTCCTCCTTTTTGACATTGTAGCACCTAAAAAAATGGGGTACAATAGTTCTAAACGTTCTGGTTCAAAGGAGGGGAAATATGTACCACATATCGAAAGACATTCGGGCGCAGAGATCTGCCCATCGAATCTGTGAAGCTGTAATGACCTGCGCTAAACAAAAACCTTTTGCTGAAATTACTATTTCTGATTTGAATAGAGAATATTTGATCAGCCGAACGACCTTTTATCGGCTGTTCGATAACACCGTAGATGTATTAGAATACATGGTTGACAGAATGGGACAGGAAGTCCTGCTAAAGATTCGTGGAGATTCACCTAAGGAATTGACTATCAATGCCATCACCGCTCTAAAAGAGCGCCAGGAACTGATTGAGCTGCTGTCTGTTAGTGGACACCTTCATCTGCTTCTAAAAAAGCAGGAGGAATATCTGCCTTTTAGCAAACTAATGGATGGACTGAAATTTGGAGACGAATATGAGTATTTTCACAGCATCCTCACACATATAATCCCTACTGCTATGGAAATATGGAGACGTGATGGCATGACTGACTCTCCAGAAAAAGTTTATGAAAAACTGTGCCGAAGCATCCAAACGCTTGGTGTGTGGTTCTCTATCGATGTTAACTAAATATTCCAAATAGGATAACTGAACTTAAATGATTTCCATTTTGATAATGAACCGCACATGAGCCTATTTCCAATTTAGATAATTAGAAAAAGATACACTTCTGTTTTGTACCAATTAATTCTACAAACTTCGACTTGACATGTTTTATACTATAATCTCTTTTTGGATTTCACAGTAAAAATAATCCTTCCTACGCACATAAAAAATACAATACAGCAATTATATACAATCACAAATAATTTAAAGTCTGTCGGAACATTTATTAATATAAATACATAAAAGATTGTGAGAGCAAATCCCAAAATCAGATTAAAGGCTCGAAGTTTAGGCATATATTGATTTATAATAGCCATATCACTTACCAAGTAAATGCTTCCGATAAACAAGTAACTGACAATCTCCGCAATATGTAATGTCATAAACAGCCACAATGCGAAACTAATATATACATTTTCAAGGCTGAATAAATAAAGAATAGCACCCGTCAATATGGTAAATAGCGCATTTGACATTATCCCACCATAGGCTCCAAGAACATGTTGAATCGGTTTCATTTTTTCATAAAACTCCAACTTTATTGGCCCTGGTGTTGAAAAGAAGATATATGGTTTAACTTGAACCTTAATCCAATTATCTTTACAGCCATATCTATAATCAAATAAAGAATGTCCAATTTCATGCAACCACACCACCGCATACAAAATAAAATAACTAATTACTAAAAACAAAATCCACTTCATATCTACCCTTCTCCAAATTATAATTTGTCTTTGTTCTTTTTTTGTCCTGCTATAAGAAAAAGCCCCCTATTCGTATATAATTTCGCCTATTTACACAAATTCGCTTTTATGTTACCGCGAATCCTATACGAATATAAGCTAATTCATACGAATTTAGGGGGCTTTCAATTCTCTAAAAACTGCTTAAAATCAAATTATTTATCCAAGCTCTTCATTGTTGGGAACAACAATACGTCACGAATCGCTGGAGAGTTTGTCATAAGCATTACCATACGGTCGATACCAAATCCGATACCGCCTGTTGGTGGCATACCGATGCTTAACGCATTTAAGAAGTCTTCGTCAATACGGTTTGCTTCTTCATCACCTTGTGCTAATAATTCTTCCTGTGCTTCGAAACGTTCTCTCTGATCGATTGGATCGTTGATCTCAGAATAAGCATTTGCCATTTCACGTCCATAGATGAATAATTCAAAACGTTCTACATATTCTGGATCTTCTGGTTTTTTCTTTGTAAGTGGAGAGATTTCTACTGGATGATCGATAACAAATGTAGGTTGAATTAATTTTTCTTCTACAAATTCTTCGAATAAAAGGCTTAAAATATCACCTTTTTTATGTCTTTCTTCGAATTCTACATGATGTTCTTTTGCTAATGCCTTTGCTTCTTCTGTTGTTTTTACCGTTGTGAAATCAATATTTGCATATTTTTTCAATGCGTCGATCATTGTAATTCTTTCAAATGGTTTTTCTAAGTCAATAATCACATCGCCGTAAGGAATCTGCATTGTTCCGCATACTTCTTGCGCTACATGACGGTATAAGTTTTCTGCTAATTCCATCATTCCATTGTAGTCTGTGTATGCTTGATATAATTCCATTAATGTAAACTCTGGATTATGTCTTGCATCCGTTCCTTCGTTACGGAATACACGTCCAATTTCATAAACTCTTTCAAGACCACCTACGATCAATCTCTTTAAGTATAACTCTAAGGAAATACGAAGTTTTACATCTTCATCTAATGCATTATAGTGTGTTTCAAATGGTCTAGCTGCTGCTCCACCTGCATTGCTTACAAGCATAGGAGTTTCTACTTCCATAAAGCCTTGTCCATCTAAGAAACGACGAATGGCACTAATACATTTAGAACGTTTTACAAATGTTTCTTTGACATCTTGATTCATAACTAAATCAACATATCTTTGACGATAACGCATATCTGTATTGGTTAAACCATGGAATTTTTCTGGAAGAACTTGAAGACTCTTGCTTAAAAGAGTCACTTCTGTTGCATGAATAGAAATTTCTCCTGTTTTTGTTTTAAATACTTCACCTTTAATACCGATAAGATCACCGATATCAAATTTCTTGAAATCTTTATAAGATTCTTCTCCAATATTATCTCTTGCTACATAAGACTGGATATTTCCTTGTAAGTCTTGAACGTTACAAAAAGATGCTTTTCCCATTACACGTTTAAACATCATTCTACCTGCAATGGATACTGTCTTTCCTTCTAATTCTTCAAAATTATCTTTAATTTCCATACTATGATGTGTCTGATCATATTTTGTAATCTGGAAAGGATCTTTTCCTGCTTCTTGGAGTTCCGCAAGTTTTTCTCTTCTAATTTTTAAAATTTCGTTTAAATTCTGTTCTGCCACAGTGTGTTCACTCCTATTCTTTCTCTTATAAGTTGGATCTTTGAATATCTAAAATACGATATTTTTCTGCTCCGTCTGGACCTTCAACCTCTACAACTTCTCCGATTTTACATCCGATTAATGCGTGTCCAAGTGGAGATTCGTTTGAAATTTTACCTGCAAAAATATCCGCTTCTGTAGAACCTACTAATTTATAAGTAACTTCTTCATTAAATTCCATATCGAATAATTTTACCATACAACCGATGTTGATTTTTTCAAGATCCACCTCATCTTCATCAACAACTTCTGCATTTCTAAGGATTTTCTCTATTTCTTCAATGCGGGCTTCAATATCACGTTGTTCATCTTTTGCTGCATCGTATTCAGCGTTTTCTGATAAGTCACCCTGTTCTCTAGCTTCTTTAATTTTCTGAGCTACTTCTTTACGGGTTACTACCTTTAACTGCTGTAATTCTTCTTCTAATTCTCTTAAACCAGCATATGTTAAAATATTTTTCTTCTCTGCCATTGATTGAACTCCCTTTCTTTTTTCAATACTTTATAAAAACAATGTCTCCTCATTCTTTTCACTAAGCCATGCATTGCATAAATGAAATGATGAGAAATACGTTTTACGAGATCCATTGTTTTCTAAAGGAGAGGAAAATTTTTCCTCTCCTTTTGTATCCATGTAATAGCAATGAGTACCAAATATAGTATTTATCAACTTTCATTGCTTTGGAACGTAAGAAACTTTTCATTCTTATTTCTTATTGTTCTATCTACAATTCTTATATTATAAATGACTGGCGATCTCTTGTCAACCAGCTTTCCCTTTGTTTTCCTTTATTTTCCACTCATCCCTTTTCTTCTTCTAAAACTCACGGATTTCTATACTATTTTTCTAAGATAAAGCCCATAATTTTCTTTCCATTCTTCTAACTTCTCTTCTACAACCGTTCCATCAAAATTCATTGTCTGTTCCATTAAAATGGCTGTTAATACTTCTTGATCGATCCAGATTCCTCTTTGTGTAATTCGAAGATTACTGGCTTTCGGATAAAGATCATTTAAATCAATCTCAATTGTTGTATTTTGTCCTGATCGCCCTACATCTATCCTTGTTGAATCCTCTTTTATTTCTTCTATTTCTTCTATTTTTTCTGTTTCCTCTTTTTCTTTCTTCTCTTTTGGTAAAAATACAATAGAAAGCCCTGTCTCTTCATAAATCTCTTTTGCTAATGTTTCATAGACCGAAGGCTGGTTCGTCTTTACAATCATATAATTCAGATTATTGGACACCAAAGAAATTACCCGTTTTGTCTCCTCTATTTTACCTTCTATAATGACGAGCTTTAATACTTTTTTTCGAATCCCATAAAGCACTCGATAGTATTCGGTTAATTCTTTTATAAAAAAGAATTTCATCCACCCTACATAATTTCTTCTATTTAAAAGCATACATACAACATGATCTTTTTGCTCTTCTTGACTCTCTTTATCAAAAGCCGAATAAAGGGATAAGTGATAAGGATAACAAGAAAAATTACTCTCTTGTCTACAATATAAGGAAAAAAGCTCCCCTTTTAATAAGAAAGTCACACTCCCATACTGTCGTTTTTGTTCTCGAATCTCTTCTTCGATAAAACGCCACACAAGCTCCTCGCCCATTTTTACAGCACACTCCTGTTCAAATGGTAACTCCACTTCAATCCCTTTTAACTCCCCTTCTGCACTGTTTTCTTTGTTTAATTTTTTCTTTCGCAACAGCCATTTTTGCAACCATTTCTTTGGTAATGTCCGATGAAGCCATCGATAGATAGCACTGCTTTTTTCTAAATAGCGATACCGAATAAATGCAACTTCCATCTTTTTCTCCCACTACGCTATTCTTTCTTTATGCTATATGCTTTTTTCTTATGAAAAATACCTCTTTTCCATGACTTATTATCGAAAATAACATTTTTATCCAAAAAGGCTTGCCAACTTCCTCTTTTCTTTCATACCCCCTCCCTATCTCTTCTAGCACTCTTTCTTATTTTGTTGCTAAGACAACGTTAATCCCATCTCCTTCTTGTTACAATAAGAAAAACAAAAGAAAAAAGGAGTTTATATTTATGAAAAAAATTTGTCAAAAACTAATAAGCCTTTCTTTACTTTGTGTCATGACACTCAGTGGTTGTAGCACAGCCAAACAAGAGACAACAACAACCGAAACCATAACACAAACAACGAATCCAATTGATGAATCAAACAATCAAAAAACTGCTTATACGTTTGTGGATCAAGCGGATAATGAAGTAACCGTCCAGATTCCCGTGGAGCGAATGGTTGTTATGCAACATCACTCTTTGGATATCTTAGCCCAATTAGGTGCTCAAGAAAAAGTAGTAGCAACGGAAAAAAACTGGGAGAAAGATCTTGGAGATTATATGAAGGATGTCTTTCCTAATATTGAATCTTTACCGACTCCTGGTGATCTTCAAGAATGGAACGTAGAGGAAATCGTCAAATTGAACCCGGATATTGTTATTGCAGCCTCTCAGGCCAATCCAGACACAATCCAACAATTAAAAGAACTTAAAATTCCAGTTGTTGTTGTTTCCTTACGTGGAGAAGGAAAACAAGAAGAAGCCCAAAACCCAAGACTTTCTGATGCAGATAGCGCTTATACCGATGGCTGTGAATGGGCAGTAAAAACACTTGGAAAGTTGACAGGTACAGAAGAAAAAGCCAATCAGATTTGGAATTTTTGTCTTGAAAGCCGTGATATCGTAGAAAAAGCGGTCGGAACAATAAAAGAGGAAGATCGCGTTCGGGTTTTTATTGCAAATGAAGGACAACAGACTTATGGAAATGATAAATACGTGGGTTCTCAACTTTTACGCGCTGGTGCCATTAATGTAGCTTCAAAGGAAATCCAAGGTTATCAACCTTATACTTTTGAGAAATTAGCCCAATGGAATCCAGACGTCATTATTGTTCAAGATCGTTATCAAGAAGTATATGATGAAATCATGACAGATGCAAAATATAAAGAACTAAAAGCGGTGAAAGAAGGAAATGTACTACTAGCTCCTTACTGGACAAAACCTTGGGGAAATCCAGATACTGACTCAATCGCACTAGGGGAACTTTGGCTAGCCCATCAATTTTATCCTGATAAAATTAGCAAGGAAGTCGTACAAGAACGTGCAAAAACCTTTTATGAATCTTTTTATGGGGTTCCTTTTACAGGAGAAGTGTAAATGAATGGTGATAAAAAAAGAGGGAGAATGATTTTCTTTCTCCTTCTTCCTATTATACTGTTTCTCATTTCTTTAGGCATTGGTTCTTATCCAATCTCCCCCTTTGATGTTGTTACTATTTTATTCAAAGGCATTACAGGAAATGAATTTTTAAAAGATCCTATGGCCTTTCACTTACTATTTACAGTAAGGCTTCCACGAATTATTAGTGCTGTCTTAATTGGTGCTGGTCTTTCCGTATCAGGTGCTGTTTTTCAAGGGCTCTTTAAAAATCCACTCGCCGCTCCTTATACATTAGGTGTTTCTAACGGAGCTGGATTTGGAGCAGGACTGGCTATTGTCCTCTCTCTTTCCACACTGCAAATACAACTAGTAGCAACCATATTTGGATTATTGGCGGTACTGCTAACCTTTTTACTTTCTATTCATAGTAAACACTCGACTGTGAGCTTAGTGCTTTCTGGAATGTTAGTAGGCTCTCTTTTTTCCTCTCTCATTTCTCTCATTAAATTCACAGCGGATCCTTTTGAGAAATTACCGGAAATTGTCTTTTGGCTGATGGGCTCTCTTGTTAGCATTAACTACGAAAAGATACTTCGTATCCTTCCCGCTTATGTTCTTTGTATGCTCTTTTTATTTCTCATTCGTTGGAGATTAAATGTACTAAGCCTTGGAAGTGAAGAAGCACAATCTTTTGGCATCCCCGTCAAACGGGATCGTACCCTTGCTATTTTAGCTTGTTCTATTATCACTGCACTCGTTGTCAGCATCTCTGGCATTATCGGTTGGGTCGGCATTGTAATTCCTCATCTTGCTCGAATGATAGTTGGGGCAGACTTTCGAAAATTGCTTCCTGCCTCCGCCTCTCTTGGCATCTGTTACTTACTCCTAATCGACGATCTTTGTAGAACATTAACAGCTTCAGAAATTCCTATTGGTGTCATTACGGGAATTATTGGCGTTCCACTCTTTGCCTATTTTATTTATCGAAAGAAGGTGCATTGGTAATGGATATCACAATAAGAAATCTTTCCTTTTCTTATTCAAACGAAAAAGAAAAACGAATTTTAAACAACCTATCCTTTTCCTATCAGACTCCTGATATCCTTTGTATTTTAGGAACAAATGGTACAGGAAAAAGCACTCTTTTAAAATGTATGACAGGAAAATACAAACCAAGCTCAGGAGAAGTTTTCCTTGAACACCAACCTCTAAAACATTATTCCTCCAAAGCTCTTGCAAGAAAGTTTGCCTATATTCCACAAACCCATACCCCTACCTTTCCGTTTCGGGTACTCGATGTAGTCACAATGGGTCGGACTTCTACCATTGGTTATTTTTCAAGCCCTAGCAAAAAAGAAGAAGAAATTGCAATGCATTATTTAGAGTTTCTATCCATTTCTCATCTAAAGGACAAACCATATACCAATCTCTCTGGTGGAGAACGGCAACTGGTATTATTAGCATCCGCTCTTACACAAGAACCAGAACTTCTCATTTTGGATGAACCAACCGCCCATCTTGACTTTGGAAAACAATATCAGTTTTTAACACTGGTAAAAAAACTACAAGCAAAAGGAATGGGAGTGATCATGACGACTCATTTCCCAGATCACCCACTTTTTTTAAATAGCAAAACACTAATTTTACAAGAGGGGACGATCTCCCATTATGGACAAGCAAACGATGTCATTACTGCTGAAACAATGTCTGAGCTTTATCATATCAAAACTCAAATCATACAAGTGGGCACACAAACAATCTGTGTCCCCAACAATGCAAAGGAGAATTAAACTTTATGACAGAACAACAACTTCAACAACTCTCTTTAGACTATTGGTCCGATCGAGCAGAAGAATTTTCGGCTCTTCGCATGAAAGATTACGAAACCTCTATGCGAGAATCTTTTTTGCAATTTATTAAACGACAATTACCACCCATAAACAATCGGCCTATTAGAGCATTGGATCTCGGTTGTGGTGCTGGATTTTTTTGTCTTTTACTAAAGGAATTGGGCTGTCAAGTGACGGCAATCGATTTTTCAAAAGAGATGTTAGAACAGGCAAAGAAAAACTGTGAAAGAAATCATATTTTCGATATTTCGTTTTTACAAATGGATGCACAACATTTAACATTTCCTGATGAAACATTCGATTTTATTATCACTCGCAATGTTACATGGATTCTTCCTAATGTAAAACAAGCCTATCAAGAAATGTTACGTGTGCTCACAAAAAAAGGACGCTTACTAAATATGGATTCTAACTACGGAAAAGTCTTTTCTGAATCCGAAAAAAGAGGAGAAACTCCTTCTCACCCAACCCAATCTCTTCATCAACTTCAAACAAGAAATCGGATTGCAAAAGATCTCGCTATCACAAAAGTCCAACGCCCACAGTGGGATCTTACGACACTTTGGGAACTTGGAGTGCAAAACCTCTCCTGCTATCGGGATTTAGAACAGCAATTAAATATTAAAGAATTAAATCAAGCCTATACTCATGCTTCTAAGCAGACAAGAGCGATTATGTTTGCCATTCTCGCTCAAAAATAATGAGAAACATAGCATATAGAAAAAGCGAAAGTACAAAAATACTCTCGCTTTTTTCTATTCTTAATATAAATTTTTAATATAAATATAAGTGTTTTGGCACTCCATTTTCATAGACAATGCTTGGTTCTCCTTGAATTAACGGATACATATAATCCCATAATTCTTTTGTAATATCGTTGCCTTCTTTATTGATCCATTCTCTTGGAACTTTCTTTTCTTTATTGGCTACTTCGGAAACTGGAATACTATCAAAAATCACTTCATATGGTTCATTTGCAATACGCTTTAATACCGCCATAACTCCTGTCTCTCCATCTAACGCACACTGACAAGCCTTCATACCAAGCATCTTACTTTCTTCAATGTCCGTAGCGCTGGCGATATGAGCACCACAACGTTGCATTAAATTCAATTCAACAGAACGGACTTTACATCCTAATCGTTCTCTTACAATCGTTTCTAGTACGCTTCCTGCTCCTGAAATAATCGCATGTCCAAAGGCATCTTTTGCCCCTGCTTGTACATGTTCGGATAAATACATACCATTTTTGTCTTTAATTCCTTCACTAATAGCCACTACGATATCTGGGTGATCTTCCATTTTCTTTTTCACGTCTTCAATAAATTGATCCACGCTAAAATCTGGCTCACATAAATAGATAAGGTCTGGTCCTTTTCCTCCTGCCACTCTTGCAAGAGCAGAAGCAGCCGTTAACCAGCCTGCATTTCTTCCCATGACTTCCACAATTGTCACTGCCTTTGTATCATAGACATGGCAATCTCTTTCTAGTTCTGCGAATGTAGTTGCAATATATTTTGCAGCAGAACCAAACCCAGGGCAATGATCAATTCCTACTAAATCATTGTCAATTGTTTTTGGCGCTCCAACGATTTTAATATCGGTAATTCCATTTTTTTCACAATAAGCGGATAACTTATCTACCGTATCCATAGAATCATTTCCACCTGTATAAATGAAATATTTGATATCGTATTTACGGAAAATATGAATAATTTTTTCAAACTGTTCTTTCTCTTTTTCTAAGTCTCCTAGCTTAAAGCGACAAGAACCAAGAGCTGCAGATGGTGTCTGGCAAAGACATCTTAAATCTTCCGCAGATTTTAATTTCTCATTTAAATCTACAAATTTCTCATGAAATACTCCTTGAATTCCATTGATTGCACCATACACTTTATCTACTTTACCGCTCAAAAAAGCACATGTCATTACACCTGCAATTGTAGCATTGATTGCAGATGTAGGACCACCAGACTGTGCGACTAATAAATTATTCATTTTCTATCTCCTTTTTATCTTTCCATTGTTTCTTACTATTTTCTTTTGGCTATTACGAATCGTTATTCTCTTACGTGTTGATATTCTGTCATTAATTGTTTTAATTGTTCTAATGTTTCCACTTGATTGACTAAATTCCGCAACTTAGAAGAAGCTGGATATCCTACCGTATACCAAGCTACATGTTTTCTCATTTCACGAATTCCAATATACTCGCCTTTAAATTGTACCATCATTTCTCCATGTCTCAATATCATAGCAACCACATCGGATAACTGTGGTTTTGGCAGCAATTCTTTCGTATCCATATAGTGTACAATTCGTTTAAAAAGCCATGGATTTCCTTTTGCCCCTCTTGCGATCATAATTCCATCGCATCCTGTTTCCTCATAGAGACGCATAGCATCTTCTGGTTCAAAAACATCACCATTTCCAATGACTGGTATCTTAACTGCTTCTTTTACTTTTCGTATCATTTCCCAATCAGCAGTTCCTGAATAATACTGTTCTCTTGTTCTACCATGTACCGCAATGGCAGCTGCACCATTTGCCTCTGCTATTTGTGCCATTTCAACGGCATTTTGTGTCTCTTCTGTAAATCCTTTTCGTATCTTTACCGTAAGTGGTAAAGAAATAGAAGAAGAAACCGACTTAATAATTTTTCCTGCTAACTCTGGATTTTTCATAAGAGCAGAGCCTTCTCCGTTATTTACAATTTTTGGAACCGGGCAACCCATATTAATATCCACTGCATCAAAGCAACCTTTTTCTTCTAACTTCTTTGCCATCTCTCCCATAAGTTCTGGTTCGGAACCAAAGATTTGAACAGATACTGGGCGTTCTTTTTCATCGGTTGCTAATAAAGGCTCTGTATTTTTATTTCCATAGTAAAGTGCTTTTGCACTCACCATTTCTGTATAAAACATCTCACACCCTTGCTCTTTACAAAGCAAGCGAAATGGTAAGTCTGTCACACCTGCCATAGGCGCTAGAATAAGACCATGAGGAATCTCAATCTTACCAATTTTTAAACTCATTTTCTACTCCTATCTAATTTTCCTCCATTTTTTGTCCGAGGAAAAACACTTTATAATAAAGCTCTAATTCTTCCCAAAGCTCTTGCTTTGTTCTTTGCAATTCTTTAATCTTTAATCCACTTCCGATTTCATCAAATGCAAAATCGTCATTTGGCTGTACAACAAAATCAAGATTTCCTTCTTCATCAAATTCCATTGTAAAAACACAGCTAATTTGAGAAGTGAAGATAACACAAGTAATCTTTAATTCATCTTGAATTTGTTGTGGTAACGCTGAAAATTGAGGATTAAAATAATATTTCTGCTCATAGGTGTTAGCACCACAAAGAACGACTTTTTCTCTTTCCATTCTCTTTTCCTTTCTTATACTCTTTCTTTTGATACTCTTTTTCTATTTCTTCAATACGCTTTTCGCGCTTGTAATTGCTCTTTTTTGATTAACTAGCAAAAAACCACTATCCATCATAACAGATAATTTTCATTCTCGCAACGAAAAAGCAAAATCCATTGGAATGGTAAATAATAAGAAACAACTTAAAAATAATTGCTATCATAAAAAAAGCAAGAAAAAATGGTATCTCTTTTGTCCATTCTTTCTTGCTTTCTCATATAACATCATTGATTCTTGTCACTTTTTTATTTTTTATGAGGCAATTTTTGCAAAACTTTTATGTATCACGATTCTTATTCTTCTCCTAATGTTGCAACCATTACCGCTTTGATCGTATGCATACGGTTTTCTGCCTCTTCAAAAATAATATCCGCATTGTCTTCAAATACGTCTTCTGTAATCTCATTTCCTTTTACAGCAGGTAGACAATGCATAACAACTGTCGTATCTTTTCCAGTCTTTTGAAGCAATTCTTTGTTTACTTGATATGGCTTTAATAAAGCGATTCTCTCTGCTGCCTTATCTTCTTCTCCCATAGAACACCACACATCGGTATAAATAGCATCAGCATCTTTTACCGCTTCTACATCTTCAGATAAGGTAATCGTTCCGCCTGACTGTTTTGCATACTCCTCACAAGTAGTAATGAGATCCTCTTTTGGCCATAAACTCTTTGGTGCAATCAATGTGAAGTGAAGTCCTAACTTAGCACATCCGATCATAAGAGAGTTTGCCATATTATTTCTTCCATCACCTGTATATACAAAATGCAATCCTTTTAAGTGACCATAATGCTCTTTTAATGTGAGCATATCCGCTAAAATCTGTGTTGGATGATAATCATCGGTAAGTCCATTCCATACAGGAACTCCGCTATATTTTGCTAATTTTTCCACATTTTCATGTTTAAATCCACGAAATTCAATTCCATCAAACATTCTTCCTAACACACGAGCGGTATCTTCTACCGACTCTTTATGTCCTAACTGAATATCATCTTTTCCAAGATATTCTGGATGCCCTCCTTCGTCAATACAGCCGATTGTAAACGCACATCTTGTACGAGTAGATGGCTTTTCAAAAATAAGGGCAATATTTTTGCCTTTTAAACGATTCCCCGTAATCCCTTTTTTCTTATCCGCCTTTAACTGTCCTGCTAAATCAATTAATCCCTCTATTTCTTCTGGTGTAAAATCTTTTAATGTCAAAAAACTTCTTCCTTTTAAATCCATAGTAAGAACCTCCTTTTGGCTCATTATAACAAGTTATTGTAGGAAAGTCAAAAGATTTTTGCATATTTTTAAATTTTATACATATAATTTCATATTTTTATTCATTATTTCCATATCTATTTGCATATATACGGGTAATAATATGTATTTTAACACCAAAATATTCATTATATATTTTTCAATAATTAAAGTCCATTTCCAACGCTGATGGAACAAGCATATACCTTCTCAATTGTTGTTTGTTCCAATAAAAGTGAACTACAAGCCTCCATGGTCGCTCCCGTTGTATAAATATCATCCACTAATAAAACGATATGGACTTCCTCTGGAATATGTCCAATGGAAAATGCACTTTTTAAATTTTTATAGCGCTGTTTATGATCCAGTTCTTTTTGTGGTGTCGTATCCACAGTTCTCTCTAATCCTTTGCTAATACAAGGAATTTCCAACAATTCCCCAAGTTTCCTTCCAAGAATTTCGGCTTGATTATATCCTCTTTTTCTTCGCTTTTTCTTATGAACAGGGACGGGAATGATCCCATCGATTTGAAAACTCTTCCACAATGTTCCATATCGTTTTACAAGCTCTCTTACATACCAATCCGCATACTCTCTTTTATTGGCATATTTAAAGGCATAGATGGATTTTTTTACTTTGCTCTCATATCGAAGAAGTCCATAATTTCTAATAAAACTTCTTTTATGTAGTTGGCAATCTCTACAGTATTCTTTTGCCTCTTCTTCTATAGAAAAAGGCTTTCCACATTTCATACAAAATGGCTCTTCAAGATATGGAACTTCTTTTTCACAATCGCTACAAAGCAAGCGTCCATATCCAGCAATCCTTTGACAGAGCGGACACTGTCTTGGATAAAGTAAATCCAATGCAATGGCATACACTTTTTTCTTTTTTTCTTCCCCCATATTTCCCCCTAATTTCCGATTGTTTCACAGTCCTCTTCCATTTTTTTTATTTCTTTTAGCTGATAAGCTAAACCGCTATACCGCAATTGCTCATTGACATTTTGGATCATAAAGTCTACTGTACTTGGATTTCCAACCATCGTTACACATTGCTTGGCACGGGTAACTGCTGTATATAGCAGATTTCGATTAAACAATACTCTTGGACCTGTCATCAGTGGAATTACAACGGCAGGATATTCACTTCCTTGAGACTTATGGATGGTTACCGCATAGGCAAGTTCTAATTCGTCTAACATAGAAAAGCTGTATTTGACTACTTTTACATCATCAAAGACCACTATAATTTCTTCTGCAAAAGAATTGATCTCTCGGATAATTCCAACGTCTCCATTGAACACACCAACACCAGTATCGAGAACAAAGCCTTTGCCATTTTTCACTTCCCATTCTAGCTTATAATTATTTTTAATCTGCATGACTTTATCCCCTTCTCGGAAGACTCCAAAATGCACTTCTCTTTCTCTTTTCTCTTCGGATGGCGGATTTAAATAAAGCTGTAAAATCTGATTTAACTTCTCAACGCCTAACTCCCCTTTTCTCATAGGAGTCAAGACTTGAATATCATACGGTGTAGCATCCACATAGTTTGGCAATTTGTCCCGCACAAGATAAATGACAACCCCAAGTATTTCTTGAATTGACATTCGTTTTAAGAAAAAGAAATCACGACTTTTATTATCCAATTGAATGAGCTGTCCATGATTAATTCTATGGGCATTTACAACGATATCACTCTTTTCCGCCTGTCGAAAGATTTTATTTAATTCCACGACAGAAAAACATTTGGAAGCGATTAAGTCTTTTAACACGTTTCCAGGCCCTACCGACGGAAGCTGATTTCCATCTCCTACGAGCACAAGCCTTGTTCCTGGTACAATCGCCAACAACAGTGCATGCATTAAACTTAAATCCACCATGGACATTTCATCGATAATAATAACATCTGTCTCTAATGGATTTTGTTCATTTTTTTCAAATTTAAACCGAGAACCGCCTTCTAAATCTCCATTAAGCTCTAACAAACGGTGAATCGTCTTTGCTTCACATCCTGTCGCCTCTGCCATTCTCTTTGCGGCCCTTCCTGTTGGGGCTGCCAACATAATATCAAGCCCTTCTCCTTCAAAGTATTGAATAATAGCATTAATGGTCGTCGTCTTTCCTGTTCCAGGACCTCCAGTTACAATAAGAACCCCATTTTTTGCCCCTGTTCGAATGGCATCTTTTTGAAGTTCATCATATACAATATTTTGACTTTGTTCCATTCGAAGGAGACTTTGTTCTAACTCTTCATCGGTAACTTCATATTTTACATCCAGATCTAACATTCGCTTTGCCGTATTCAGCTCCGTATAATACATAGGATTTGTATAGACCATATCACGCTCTTCTATATTTTTAATAATCAGTTTTCGCTCTAATACAAGTTCCATAAGCTTCGGTTCTAGCACTTCTGCTCCGACTCCAAGCAATTCAGCCCCTCGAATTAAAAGGCGCTCTCTTGGAAAAGACACATGACCACTATACCCTGCCTGTTGCATTGTGTATAAAATGCCCGATTTAATTCGAAAATCAGATTCGGTTCCAATTCCCACTTTCGCCGCAATTTCATCTGCGATTTTAAACCCAATTCCTGAGATATCATCTGCCATTTTATAAGGGTTTGTCTTAATCACATCATAAAGTCGATCCCCATATTCATTAAAAATTTTCACCGCATAATTGGTTGCAATGCCATATTGGGATAAAAAAATCATCGCTTGTCTCATCGCTTGCTTCTCATGAAACTGTACAGCAATTTCTTGTGCCATTCGTTCAGAAATTCCTTTAATCTCAATGAGTCGCTCTGGCTCTTCTTCTATTACACGAAACGTATCCATCTTAAACTTTTTCACGACTCGTTTTGCCAGAACAGGACCCATTCCCTTGATAGCACCAGAACCTAAATATCGCTCCATATCTTTCATACCTTCTGGAGCTCTCACCTCATATTTTTCCACTTTAAACTGCGGTCCATGAACAGGATGATCGACGTATCCGCCTTCTAATCTTAAATATTCTCCTTCATTAATATAATTAAAATTTCCAACGCAAGTCTCCTCATCTGCCACTGTCTCCAACGTTAAAACAGTGTATCCATTTTCTTCATTTCGAAATCGGATATGTCCAACATATCCCTCCAATATTTCCATTCGAATCCCCTTTCTTTTTTTCTTCTTTTATATTTTTTCCTGATTTTATACCACTCAGGAGTCCTGTTTCCTTTTACTGATTTTTTTGCTTATTCTTTATATCGTACTCCTATTTCCTATCGAAAGTCAATGACAGAATGGTACAACAATGTATGCTTTGCACGCTCTTTTCAACTTCAAGTTCCTTCTATCTAGGAAATGCGGTCCCCTATAACCAAAAAAGGAACCATTGCATAACATAAGCAATCGTCCCTTTTTACTCTCTTTATTTATTTATCACTTAAGTATTCCACATATTGACCTGTACCAATGGCTACCGCTGTCAATGGTTCGTCTGCTGTCATTGTATTAATACCTGTTTTTTCTTCAATTAATTCTTCTAAACCATGAAGTAATGCACCACCACCTGTTAATACAATACCTCTATCAGAAATATCGGCAGCTAATTCTGGTGGAGTTTTTTCAAGAACACTGTGTACCGCTTCTACGATCTGAGTCGCAGCTTCACGAAGCGCTTCTTCTGTTTCTTCTGATGTAACAGTGATTGTTTTTGGAAGACCTGTTACAAGATTACGTCCACGGACATCCATAGAAGAAACCTCTGGGCGTTTATATACCGTACCAATTGTAATTTTAATGTCTTCTGCTGTTCTTTCACCGATTAATAAATTATGCTTTTTACGCATATAACGAATAATTGCTTCATCAAAATCATCACCTGCAATTTTGATAGAAGTGCTTACAACTGTTCCGCCAAGAGAAATAACTGCAATATCAGAAGTACCACCACCGATATCAACGATCATATTTCCAACTGGTTTTGCAATTTCAATCCCTGCACCAATAGCTGCTGCAATTGGCTCTTCGATGATAACAACGTCTCTTGCGCCCGCTTCTCTTGTTGCATCATCAACCGCTTTTTTCTCAACTTCTGTCGCTCCACTTGGGACACAGACAGCAACTCTTGGTCGTTTGGAGAAGAACGATTTCCCAACCGCTTTTTGGATAAAGTATTTGATCATTTTTTCTGTTACTGTATAATCAGAAATAACACCTTGTCTTAATGGACGAACTGCCACGATGTTTCCTGGTGTTCTACCAAGCATTAAACGTGCTTCTTCTCCAATTGCTTTAATTTTATTTGTTTTTCTATCAAAAGCCACTACGGATGGCTCTTTTAAAACAACACCTTTGCCTTTTACATATACTAAGACACTTGCTGTTCCCAAATCGATTCCAATATCTGTACTTGCCATTTTTGTCCCCTTTCGTTCATCTGCTCTCTTTTTAACTTTATTGTTTCCATAGTTTTATAATTTATCAGATTTCCCACCGAATGTTTCAAAATCGTTTCCTATATAATTATATACATTCTAACGTAATTTGCAATGAGAAGTTTTCATTTTTCTACAATTTTCCTACTTTTCTAGCAAATAATGAAAATCAAGAATATTACTTCTCCTTTTTTGTTGATTTTTCTAGTACTTTTTTAACTCTCCCTTAGGAAAAACGATTTATTTCTATTATACTTGTTTTTTCTACTTCTGACAACAGGCTTGATTCTTACATTTTCTTTTCAATTTGTTACCCTTTTCCAGTTGAAAAATAGCATCCTCATTATAAATAATAGCTTTAAATTTTACAAAAAAACTGCCATACAAAAATTTGCACGGCAGTTTTTTATCGATTATTCAATTCATTTCTTTTTAAATAAAAATGCGTGTACTTCTGTTTGACTTATGCCTTCCACGCAAACTAAAATTTAAAATAGCATTGTAATTGCTGGAATTGTAATGATAGATACTAACGTAGTAATAAATACCCCTTTCGCAGCTTTTACATCATCTTGACCATACTGTTTTGAAAACATAACAGTTGTTGCCGCTACTGGCATTGCTGATACAATAACAGTAATCGCTAAAATCATTGGATCTGTAATGAAATTACGAAATACTAACCAAATAAGCACTGGTGCTGCCCCTTGTTTCAAAATCGTATATGGATAAAGACGATATTCACTAAATACTTCTCTTAATGGTACCGTTGCAAGAGAAGAACCGATTACGATCATAGCAAGTGGTGTTGTCATACTTCCAACTGTGCTACAAGTAGTGGAAATAATATCTGGAACTGGAATCTTAAAGGAGAAGAGTAAAATAGCAACAATCGCTGCAATAATTCCTGGATTTAATAATGATTTCACAGAAACTGCACCCTTTCCAGATTTTCCTGACATTAACACTACCCCAAATGTAAATACGAATAAATTAAATGTTAAGTTGAAGATTGCTGTAAAAAATACTCCTGTTTCCCCATAAATAGCATTGACCACTGGAAATCCCATAAATGCAACATTAGAAAATGTTGTCATAAAAATATATAATCTCTTATCCTGTTGTGGTACTCTTGTAATAAAATTAAGAGCAACTCCAATCACAGGAAAAATAATGTACATTACAATGGATAATAAAAATACCATAAAGATATCTTTCATTGTTCCTTCTGGTTTTGCTGTCATAACAGATGCTAATACCATTGCTGGACAAGTGATCTTTACAACCATTGCAGATAGTCCACTTGACATTTCTGGTGACACAATCTTCCACTTAGATGCTCCATATCCAAGAGCAATCATTAAAAATAAACACATCATTTGGTTAAACACTACAATTACACTTTCGCCCACGTCGCTTTGCCTCACTTTCTTTGTGACCTGATTCATAACGAAACTGAGTGGTTTCTAGTGGTTCAAAGACTTCGCTTTACCTCTAGCACAACTTTTTGATATGAATCAACCGTTTCTAACTTAAAATACCGATATTTATTTTATAGAGTTCTTTTCTCTGTTTGTAATTCAGGACTTATGCGTTACTATCGTAAATTTCCTTTCCTAATTTCACTTGTTGTACCTCCTTCTGACTGCTTCTTCTGCTTCCTTCTCATAACCCATCTTCCCATTATGATCCGATTTTATAAAAGAAAGGATTTTTAGTAACTCCGATAATTGTATTATAGATCGATTAGTCAAAAAAATAAAGTGTTTTTTTTCATTCCATCAGTATTATTTACAATTTTGTAATACCAAAACAGCATTTTTTATCCTTCTTCCACAAGAAACATTGATAAAATAGTCACAATTCTCTCCACAGTGCACTTTTTGACTAATGCAATAGGTAGAATAAACAAATATTTTAAAAATTTTTATGTAAAATAACGAATTCAATTTTCCTTTTTTTTCGGCATATTTATCTAAAAATGAACAAAAACCATTCCCTTTTTAATGGCTTTTTTTCCAGAACAAAGTATGCCTTGTACACTCTTGGCAACTTTAAGTCACTTCTAGCAATGTAGACTTTGCCGCGCGGGATCAGTTTGCGAGAAATTTCCTATAAGACAAAAAACCTCTTTTATAGGACTTTCTATTACTTTTTATTTTACATTCCTATAAAAGAGGTTTTCTTTTTTATTATTTTTTATTATTATTTATTGTTCACCAACATAGCGATTTAACACTTCTCTTACTGTTGTAATACGATTTTCTAAATACGCATCGGCTCCACAAAACATTAATCCTTCTTCCACATTTCCCTTCACTGCTTGAATCAATCCTTCTGTAATACAATATGGAATTTCCTTTGGATTGCAATGAGAAATACAAGCATGACAAGAAGTGACTGGTATTCTTCCTTCTTTTTGTATTCTCTTTTGAAAAGCGTTATTCATGGCTCTTCCTGGCATTCCAACAGGACTTTTCACAAGAATAATATCTTCTTCTTTACACGCAATATAGGCCTCTTTATATCGCTCATCGGCGTCACATTCCACGGTTGTTACAAAAGGAGTCGCCACTTGAATACCATCTGCTCCCATCTCAATGTACTTTTCTAGCTGATCTTTTGTTCGAACTCCACCTGCTACAATAATCGGAATCTTATGTCCATATTTTTCTTCATATGGTTTCACTGTATCTATGATGTTTTGAATCTCTTCATCGAAGTTCATCTCGTCCATATGCTGTAATTCCTCTAACTTAAATCCAAGATGTCCTCCTGCTCTTGGACCTTCAATTACAACGGCATCTGGCGCTACTTTTTCCTTCTTATCCCATAATTTTAAAATGACATTCATGGCTTTTTTAGAAGACACAATTGGAACTAATTTTGGCATTTTTGCAGCTTCACCACAACTTTTTAATCGTTCCCATTCCTCTTTTGCGATTTTAGGAAGATCCACTGGCAATCCTGCTCCTGAAATAATTAAATCTACCTTCGCTCTTACTGCTTCTTTTACATACTCACTATATTGCTTTGTAGCAACCATAATATTGACTCCAATAATCCCTTTCGGAGCAATTTTTCTCGCCTTTTGTACTTCTTTTTGAATGGCTCTTAAGTTGGCTTGTAATGGTTGTTTATCAAAATCTGACTCTCGGTAACCAATTTGTGCAGTGGAAATAATTCCGATGGCACCTTCTTTTGCAACAGCTCCCGCTAAAGAACTTAAACTCACTCCTACTCCCATTCCTCCTTGAATAATTGGAATTCTTGCAATTAACTCGCCAATTTGTAATGGTTTTATTTTATTCATACAAATCCTCTTTTCTTTTTTTTATTACTTTGATTATTCGGTTTCCTTATTTTTTATTTGAATTTCTTTTCATACTTTTTACTTTTAGAAACATAGTAGTTTCCAATACTATCTTTTCTTTTTTTATAAAACTTATTATCTAGTTTTCATTAACCAAAATTTTTGCGTAAAAAAGAAAGGCTATTTAGCCATAGCCATTCTTTTCCCTTATTAAAACGCACGGAATCGTTCATATCGCTTTGCACAAATTTCTTCTGGAGTCATTTGTTCATATTTTTTTACAAAGGCTTCGATTTTTTCTCTCATTCCCGTTGTAATCTCTTCGATATTATCGATACCAATCGGTTCCTCTTCTTCTATGATTTCCTCCACGACTTGGAGATTTTTTAAGTCAGAGGCTGTGATCTTCATAACAGAAGCTGCCTCTGGCGCCCGTTTTCCATCTTTCCATAAAATAGCTGCAAATCCTTCTGGAGAAAGGACAGAATATGTGGCATTTTCCATAATCCACACTTCATTAGCCACAGCAAGAGCAATGGCTCCACCACTTCCTCCCTCTCCAATCATAATGGAGAGAATTGGAACTTTTAGACCAGCCATCTCATATAAGTTGCGTGCGATGGCCTCTCCTTGGCCTCTTTCTTCTGCTTCAATGCCACAATAAGCACCCGGTGTATCCACAAAGCAAATAATTGGGCGATGAAACTTTTCCGCTTGTTTCATCAAACGCAATGCTTTTCGATAGCCTTCTGGAGAAGGCATACCAAAATTTCTCTTTACATTTTCTTTTGTGGTACGCCCTTTTTGCTGTCCGATTACCGTAAATGTCTTTCCATTTAATCCCGCTAATCCTCCAACAATGGCTGGATCATCTCCATAACAGCGATCGCCATGGAGTTCAATAAAATCATCAAATATAAAACTAATATAATCAAGGCTTGTTGGGCGTCCTGCACTTCTTGAAATCTGCACACGCTCCCATGCATTTAATTGCTCTGCCATATAGTTCCTCCTAACATCCGTCACAAAACTTCATACTATCGTCAACACTTTTATTTCCGAAGCAATAAACTTAAAATTGGTCTTAAATGTTTTCTCTCAACGATTTTATCGATAAATCCATGTTCTTGTAGAAATTCTGCTCTTTGAAAGCCCTCTGGAAGTTTTTGTCCAATCGTCTGTTCAATGACTCGTTGTCCCGCAAATCCAATTAAAGCTCCTGGTTCTGCCAATATAATATCTCCAAGCATCGCAAAACTAGCAGTTACTCCGCCTGTTGTTGGATCCGTAATGACTGTAATATATAAAAGACCTGCTTCATCGTGTCGTTTTAACGCTTGTGATGTCTTTGCCATCTGCATAAGAGAAATAATCCCTTCTTGCATTCTAGCACCACCAGAACAAGTAAATAGGATAACAGGAAGTTTTTCTTCTGTTGCTCGCTCTACTGCTCTTGTAATCTTTTCACCAACCACATGACCCATGCTTCCCATCATAAAATCCGATGCCATAACGCCGATTACAACAGGAATCCCTTTGATCGTTCCCTTTCCTGTCATAACGGCCTCTTCTAAGTTGGTCACTTCTTTCATATGCTCTAACTTGCTTTGATATCCAGGAAACTCTAATGGATCCGATGTTTCTAGCTTTTCATCCCATTCGACAAAACTTCCTTTATCCACAATCATACGGATACGATTTCTTGGACGAATCCGGAAATAATGACCGCAATGAGGGCAAATATAATAGTTAGAAGCGATGTCCTCTGCATAGATTAAATCGCCACAAGCATCACATTTTTCAAACAAACCATCTGGAATTTGTGGTTCATCTAAATTTTTTCGGATATGCTCTCCTTTTTTTGCCTGACGGCGTTCGCTCATGGATAAACCAGATGTCTTTTTAAACATTTCTTTTAACATATCATCGATCTCCCATTCCTATGTCAAATTTCTTCTTACTCTTGTTGCAATCGTTCTTGGAAACGTTCAATAAATCCTGTATCCACATTTCCTTTTACATATTCTTCATCGTTAAATATTTCATACTGATAATCTAAATTTGTTTTTACGCCTTGTACAATTAGCTCTCCTAACGCGCTGCGCATTTTTTTAATGGCAAGCTCCCTTGTCTCATCATGGACAATTAATTTTGCCACCATGGAATCATAGTACGGAGGAATGGTACAGCCTGCATAGAGTGCAGAATCCACTCGGATCCCCTTCCCTCCTGGAAAATGAATATAATTTACTGTTCCAGGACAAGGCATAAAGTTTTTATCAGGATCTTCTGCATTAATACGACATTCAATAGCATGGCCTGAAATTTTCACATCTTCTTGACGAAGTGCCAACGTTTCTCCTGCAGCAATTTTTATCTGTTCTTTAATTAAATCCACACCTGTTATCATTTCCGTCACAGGATGTTCTACTTGGATTCTCGTATTCATTTCCATAAAATAAAACTCATTGTTTTGATCCAATAAAAATTCAATCGTTCCTGCACTATAATATCCCGTGGCTTTTGCCGCTTTTACAGCTGCTTCTCCCATCTTTTTTCGAAGTGTTTCATCAATTGCAATGGAAGGTGCCTCTTCAATCATCTTTTGGTGACGTCTTTGAATGGAACAGTCACGTTCCCCAAGATAAATTGTATTTCCTTTTTGATCTGCAAGAACTTGAATTTCCACATGACGAGGATTTTTCACATAGCGTTCTAAATACATGGTATTGTCTCCAAACCCATTCACTGCTTCTCTTTGGGCAGTTTCGAATTTTTCTAAAAATTCTTCTTCGGATTCCGCCACGCGCATTCCTTTTCCACCGCCTCCTGCAGACGCTTTGATCATAATTGGATATCCAATTTCTTTTGCTAACTCGATTCCTACCATACCATCATAGATCGGCTCTTTTGTTCCTGGCACAACAGGCACTCCTGCTTTCATCATCGTATTTCTCGCCTCGGATTTATTTCCCATACGATCCATCGTATCCGCAGATGGTCCAATGAAAGTAATATTGCACTGATTGCACATTCTCACAAATTTGCTATTTTCAGATAAGAAACCAAATCCTGGATGAATGGCCTCAGCTCCACTCACTAAAGTTGCACTAATAATGCTTTCCATATTTAAATAACTATCTTTTGCGGCAGCTGGTCCGATACAAATAGTTTCATCTGCAAGCTGTGCATGAAGTGCCTCTTTATCCGCCTCTGAACAAATAGCTACGGTCATAATTCCCATCTCACGGCACGCACGAATAATTCTGACTGCGATTTCTCCTCGATTTGCAATTAAAATTTTCTTAAACATCATTTCCTCACTTCTTCCCGTCTTGTCTTCTTCCATACAAAACTGATGGGATTCTTTCTAGTTTCCAATCATAAAAGTAAGTTCTGCCTGCGCAACTACTTTCCCATCCACAGTTGCTGTTCCTTTTCCAACACCAACAGGACCCTTTACTTTTATCATTTCTACTTCTAATAAAAGAACATCTCCTGGCACTACCTTTTGGCGGAACTTTGCTTTATTGATTCCTCCAAAATAAGCAATCTTTCCTTTGTTCTCCTCCAAAGAAAGACAACAAACAGCGCCAACTTGGGCCATCGCTTCAATAATTAATACGCCTGGCATAACCGCTTCTTGTGGAAAATGTCCTTGGAAAAATGGCTCATTATAAGTCACACATTTCTTTCCGACTGCACGAACACCCACTTCCATTTCTTCAATGCGATCTACTAAAAGAAATGGGGTGCGATGTGGAATAATTTCTTTTATCTGTTCAATATTTAATACCATTTTCTACTCCTTTTTCCTTCCACCTATCCAATGATTACAAGTGGTTGACCAAATTCTACCATATCTCCATTGTTCACCACGATATCAAGTACCGTTCCATCAAATTCAGATTCCACTTCGTTCATTAACTTCATGGCTTCTACGATTCCAATGACCTGTCCTTTTTTCACTTGATCCCCGATGGATACAAATGGAGGTTTATCTTCTGCAGGTGCAGCATAAAATGTTCCTACAAGTGGGGATTTTATCACATTCCCCTCCACTTGTTTTTCCTGTTTCACTGGATTTTCTTCCTTTAAAATCGCTGGTGGCATACCAATGATCTCTGTCTTTTCCACAACTTCTGCTTGTTTTTCTTCTACTTTTCTTTGTTCCATAACGGCTTCTAACGCTTTTGGCTCTTCTACCACAGCCATTCCACGATTCGCCTTTAATGTTAATTTTAAATTTCCTTCTTCTAACACAAATTCGTTTAATTCAGAAGCAGACACTTTATCAATTAATTGCATAATCTCATTAATATTCATATGAGGACTCCTTTCTAATCTAGCAGTTCTTCCCAAACGATGATTAGGACTCTGTATATTTTTTAATTAAAATACTTGCATTGTGTCCGCCAAATCCTAATGAATTGCTTAATGCATAATTTACTTCTTGATCCGTTACTGCTTCTTTACAGTAATTTAAATCACACTCTTCATCTGGAACTTCGTATCCTGCTGTTTTATGAATAAAATTATCGTTGATTGTTTTTACACAAGCGATAAATTCAACAGCACCTGCCGCTCCTAATCCATGTCCTACCATAGATTTTGTAGAGTTGATATACATATCATAAGCGTGATCACCAAATACATTTTTAATTGCCATTGTTTCAAATAAATCATTATGATGGGTGCTTGTTCCATGGGCATTAATATAAAGAATATCTTCTTTCTTCGCTCCCGCTTCTTTTACGGCAAATTCCATAGCTCTTGCTGCACCTTCTCCATCTTCCGCTGGAGAAGTGATATGGAAGGCATCACAAGTCGCACCATATCCTACAATTTCCGCTAAAATATTAGCTCCACGAGCTTGTGCATGTTCTAATGATTCTACAACCACAATACCTGCACCTTCTCCCATAACAAAACCGCTTCTCTCTTTATCAAATGGAATAGAAGCTCTCATTGGGTCTTCACTAAATGTCAACGCAGTTAAAGAAGCAAAACCAGAAACACCAAGAGGTGTAATAGCTGCCTCTGTTCCACCTGCTACCATAACATCGACTTCTCCTGCTTGAATGGAACGATAAGCTTCTCCGATAGAATGAGTTCCTGTTGCACAAGCAGTAACCACATTAATACATTTTCCTTTTAATCCATAAGCGATAGCAACATTTCCCGCCGCCATATTAGATATCATTAAAGGTACCATCATTGGAGAAATACGGTTTGGTCCTTTTTCAAATAATTTCTTACACTCTTTTTCTATCACTTGTAAAGAACCAACACCAGAACCAACAGAGCAACCAACTCTTGTCATATCTTCTTTTTCTAAATCAAGTCCTGATTGTTCAATGGCCTCTTTTGCCGCTGCAACAGCATATTGGCAAAATAACTCCATTCTTCTTGCGGATTTTGGATCCATATAGTCCTTTGGATTAAAATCTTCTACTTGAGCAGCTACCTTCGCTTTATAATCCGTAACATCAAAACGATCGATTGGTTTAATCCCAACTTTTCCCGCTTTCAAATTATTCCAAAATGTTTCTACATTATTTCCAACAGGAGTAATGGCTCCCATTCCCGTCACTACAACTCTTTTCATGTTCTTACCTCTATCATTCTTTTTGTTCATACGATTACATAGCCATTCCGCCATCAACATGAAGGACTTGACCTGTAATATAAGATGCTTTATCCGATGCTAAAAATGCAACTGTTTCTGCCACATCTTTTACAGCGCCCATTCTCTTTAACGGAATCTGATTTGCGATTTCTTCTTTTACTTTATCGGAAAGTACATCGGTCATCTCTGTTTCAATAAACCCTGGAGCAACAGCATTTACAGTAATACCTCTAGAACCAAGTTCTCTTGCAAGAGATTTTGTCATTCCAATCACACCTGCTTTTGATGCTGCATAGTTCACCTGTCCCGCATTTCCGATGACACCTGTTACAGAAGACATATTGATAATTCTTCCATAACGCTGTTTTAACATAATGCGATATACTTGTTTCATACAATAAAAAGTACCTTTTAAGTTAGTATCAATAACAGCGTCAAAATCTTCTTCTGTCATTTTCATCATAAGATTGTCTTTTGTAATTCCTGCATTATTCACTAAAATATCAATTCTTCCAAACTGATCCATAACCTCTTTTATCATGGATTCCACTTCTTTACTATCGGATACACTAGCTTTTATAGCAATGGCTTCTTTTCCTTGACCTTTAATTGCGTCAACTACTTCTTGCGCTTTTTCTTTGGAACCATTGTAATTAACGACAACCGTTGCTCCATATCCTGCTAAAGTAAGAGCGATCTCTCTTCCGATCCCTCTTGATCCACCTGTTACAACTGCAATTTTTCCTTCTAACATTGGCTTATCTCCTTTAACTTTTCCAAATCTTCTACTTTTTCAATATTAATCACGTTCACTTTACGATTTACTTTTTTTACAAAACCTGATAAGGTCTTTCCTGGTCCCATTTCAATAAAGGTATCGACTCCATCTTCTAACAATGCTTCTATGGACTGTTCAAAACGAACAGAAGAAGATACTTGTTGCCCAAGAAGTTCTTTTATTGGCTCTGCTTTTGTTATCATTTTGGCATTGACATTTGCAACGTATGGAATAACTGGACTTTTAATTTCAACAGTATCCAATACTTTTACTAATTGTTCCCCTGCTTTTTTTAACATTGGAGAATGAAATGGTCCGCTTACATTTAAAGGAATCACACGTTTTACCCCTTGTTCCTTTAATGTTTCACTTGCCTTTTCTACCGCTTCTACTTCTCCAGAAATTACGATCTGCCCTGGACAATTGTAATTGGCAATGCTTACAATTCCTTCTGTATTTTCACATACTTCTTCAATCAGTTCTTTTTTTGCTCCTAAAACAGCCGCCATCGTTCCAAGTCCGACAGGTACTGCATTTTGCATTAAAATTCCACGTTCTCTTACTACTTTTACCGCTTCTTCAAATGTTAAAACAGAAGAGGCAATTAATGCATTATATTCTCCTAGGCTTAATCCAACTGTTACATCTGGCTTGATTCCCATAGATTCTACTTTTTTTAAAATCGCTGTACTCGCTGTCAGCATAGCCACTTGTGTATATTCTGTAATATTTAATTGGTCATTTTCTTTAAAACAAAGATCTTCCATAGAAAATCCAAGAAGGCCTGTTGCTGTCTTAAATACCTCTTTACTTTCTTCAAACTGCTCATAAAAATCTTGGCTCATTCCAACATATTGTGATCCTTGTCCTGGGAACATAAATGCAATTTTACTCATATGATACTCCTTATCGTTTCTCTTCGCTCGTTTACTTTGATTTTCAAACTATATCGTTAAAAAAATATTTCTTTATAAAAGCAAAAGGGAGTCGCGCCCCTCGCAACTTCCCTTTTCTATATGTTTTCTTCTTATGCTTCTACGCCTTTGTCTTTTAAATAGTTGATTACATCACCAACTGTAAGAAGATTTTCTAAATCTTCAGATGGAATTTCAACATTGTATTCTTCTTCTAAAGCCATTACTAATTCAAATAAATCAAGAGAATCAACACCTAAGTCTTCCTTGAAGCTTGTTTTTTCTTCAATTTGACTTTCCTCAATATCTAACTGTTCTGCAATAATTGCTTTCATTTTTTCTAACATCGTTTGCTCTCCTATCTTTTTCACATTCTCTTTTTATATTTTACGATTTGATAACCAAATACTTTGATATTCAAAATATATCATTATTTTTTTTTTTTGTCAAGTTCTAGCTAACAAAATCCATTCGAATAAAATGCCTTAAATTTCGACATTTTTCAGACTTCAACAGGTATTAAATGAATGTTTTGTTCCTTGATCCTCTTCATCTCTTCTCCTGTAAACTTCCTTGTAGTTACAACCCCTGTATAATCTTTCATATGATTGATTTTCATTAACGCTTTTCGATTAAACTTGGATTGATCGACAACCAAATAACTCTTAGAAGCATTTTTCACGATCATTCTTTTTAATGTAGCTTTGTCAAGAGTTGGCGTTAGTATATTAAATTGCTGATCAATGGACATGGCTCCCATAAAAGCGATTCCTACCTGAACATAGTTCATCATTTGATTGGCAAAACTTCCACAAATACTTCCCGTCTCCTTTTGAACAAAGCCACCACAGATCATCAACTCTACCGAACTTTTATGTAATAGGCTACCGATTTCAATATCATTGGTAATCACTGTTAAATTAGGAATATCTTTAATTAATTCTGCAATTCCATAAATGGTTGTTCCAGAATCTAAAAACACGGTATCTCCAGCTTTGACAAGAGAAGCACATACTTTTGCAAGCATCTTCTTCTCATCCATACGAGAAATTAATTTTTCTCGATAAGTTACTTCCTCTTTGATTACTGCTAATCCATGTTTTCGTTCAATAATCCCCTCTCCTTTTAACTTATCCAAATCTCTGCGAATCGTCATTTGACTGACATCTAAAATCTCCGCTAGACGCTCAACTTGAATACTTCCTGTTTTACTAACAAGTTCAATAATTTTATCCTGTCTTTCTAAGGCAGACATATATACTCCTCCTATTTCTCATTACCTAAAAGTACCAGCCCTCTGTACACTGTAATTTCTATTCATTCTCATCATAAAGTATAGCAGAAATTTGTAATTTTTACGACCTTCCCTATGATACAAAAAAGTAAACCGCGCTACTCTGTACGGTTTACTTTTTTTCCATGTTTTTCTTTATACATCACTTCATCGGCTTCTCTAATGTAATCCTCCAACTCCTTGTCCTGGTTCATATCAGTTGTCATACATCCAATACTAAAGGACAGATAAAACGGTAATTCCTTTTCTTTTGCAGAGTGTTCCATCTCTTTTTTCATATTCACTATCTTTTTCCTTATTTCCTCATCACTTCGTATCTGTTCAATAATAAGAAATTCATCACCACCCATTCGAATCGGAATGGAATTCTCATGACAATGGTTTAAAATTGTATTGGCAACTATTTTTATCGCTATATCTCCATATTCATGTCCATATTGATCATTGATATACTTTAACCGATCCATATCCATAAACATAATCAGCAAGTCTTTCTTTTCCTGTTTCTTTTTCTCAAACAAAGGACAGGCAAGGCGTTGATATCCAAGTCGATTATATAAACCAGTCATAGAATCCTTAATACTCATATCTGACAATATCTGATTCATATATTCTAGCTTTTCTTTTTCATATAGGTTCTCCATAGCAGAAGTTAATATATTAACTACCTTAAATAAATACTGCTTCTCCATTAAATAAAGAGCATTACGAATTACAAAATACCCAATTGTCCGCTTTCTAAAATGAAGTGGCATAAATAAAAAATCCATTCCTTTCTTCTCACAATCAAAAAAAGGGAATAAGCTATCTATTTTCTGACCTTCATAACTTCTATCTTTACCACCCTCATAAGCAAATTCTACGTTCATCTGTTTTGGGTATCCACATACATGAAAGTTTTCGTCATCAATCAAATGGCGGTTATAATTATTTACCTTTCGTTTAAAATCATTAATATGTTCATCTAAAATCAGATAGATGGCATCACACTGAAAAGAAGAAATACATTTTGGAATCAAATTTGCCATTTCTCCCATGGACTTACAATCCAATAGTTCTTTTCCCAATACTAGCATCTGCTCTTCCAATCCGTTCATTTCTATCTCACACATAATCTGTTTTTTAATGTATTTACGGATATCAATCTTCTTATTGTAAGAACAGCCACAGCTTTCCGAATAAACACCTTCTATGTTTGTATAGTTAAATTTTGGAACTGACTTTCCTTCCCATATTTTAAGTATCACGTCTGCACACCGATAACCGACTTCTTCCCGAATATGCCCTAAAGTAGAAATCTGTGGTGTATAAAAGCCTGCTTTGTCAAAATTATCAAATCCCGTGACACAAAAATCATCTGGAATGTGATAGCCTTTTTGTTTTGCTGCTTCACACACTCCTACAGCAATATTGTCATTAGCACAAATAACAGCTTCTGGAACTTCACCATGTTTTTCTAACAAATATAAAAAACCATGATATCCACACTGATATTCATAGCTTTCAAAATAGAAGTCTTCTTCCCTATAATCGATATCATTTTGTTCTAAAAATTCCTTCAAAGAACGGGTGCGAATATTATTTTCATAATTATCCGTAGGTCCCATCACAAACCAAAATTTTCGACAATGATGTTCTTCATATAAATGTTGAATAATTTCTTGCATTGCCACATAATTGTTAATTCCTACATAATAAAAGCCTTCCACATCATTATTAATAGAAACCGCTGGTTTTTTCGATTTCCTCACCGCAGTAATCACTTGGTTCCGAACTTCTTCCTTTCTGATATTGTTTAAATCCACAACGATTCCATCAAACGCCTCAAAATCCGGAAGATTATAAATATTATACTCTCCTATATTATAATCTTCATCCATACTCCATTCACTGGAACTATTAAAGATATACAGGTTCACATCTTCGTTTGTTTCCTGTATTCTTTGTAAAATTCCACTTGCCCATGCATATGAAAAAAAGCGTTTCCATCCATCCATAATCAAGGCTATTTTCTTCATTATTTATCCTCCCCAAAATAAGCCCCCAAACTAAGAACCTTTTTATATTCTTGACAATTTCTTTCTATATACAATTCCTATATTTTAACATTATTTTAATATTTTTACAATAAATCCTGCAGCTTTTTATGTAGATCATACAAGTGCTTCTGATTCACCTATGTCTTCTATACGATAAAAAAGCAATAGACAGTCTTTTCCTGCCTATTGCTTTTTTGTTTTCTTTTATTTTTATTACGCTTTCGTCACGTTTCTCTCTTTTTATATCTCTTGTTTAAAAGATGGAGAATATTTTGCAGCTAATCGAATAGCCTCTACCATGCTCACATCACTTGCAATTCCTGTTCCCGCAATATCCATGGCTGTTCCATGATCCACAGATGTTCTAAGAATTGGCATTCCACCTGTAATGGCAATGGTTCTTTCAAAATCTAATGTCTTTGTAGCGATATGTCCTTGATCATGATAAAGGGATAATACACTGTTGAACTTTCCTTGTAACGCTAAATGGAATACAGAATCAGCACCAATTGGCCCAACTACGTTATACCCTTCTGCCTGCAATTTCTCCACTGCTGGATAAATGGCTTTCATTTCTTCATCACCAAATAAACCATGTTCTCCACTATGAGGATTTAAACCTGCAATCGCCATTGTACCTTCGTGAACGCCAAGACGTTTTAATGCCTCTGTACAACGTTTTACATAATCAATGATCCGTTCTTCCGTTACCATATCACACGCTTTTCTTAACGATACATGGCGTGTTAAAAAGAAAACTCTCATTCCTCGAACTTCAAACATGGTAAGAGGATCTTCTGTATTTGTTAATGCTCCAAAAATTTCTGTATGTCCAATAAAGTTAATGCCACCAGCACGAAGAGCTTCTTTATTAATTGGAGTTGTAGCAACGGCATCGACTTTTCTTGCATTGGCAAGTTCAATGCTCTTTTCGATAAATTCATAAGCGGCCTTTCCGCACATTCCGCTAACTTCACCGAGCTTTAACTCCTTCATATCTACGTTTTTCATATCGATTAAATTAATGATATCTTCTTCATAAATTCCTTGTTCTGGCTCTTCAATTACATGAATTTTCATTGGAACTTTTACGATTTCTACCGCCTGTTCCATTACATTTTTGTCACCAACTACAACGCATCTTGCTACGTCAAATGTCTCTTTTCTTGCTAAAGACTTTGCTACAATTTCTGGTCCGATTCCTGCTGGATCTCCTAAAGGGATGGCTACTAATGGTTTCATAATGAACTCCTCCTTTTTGCTCTCTTTCTTTTTTGTTTTATGCCTTCTATCTTAATTCCGTTTTTTATTCTATTTTTTCTATGAATTCTCTTCTTATCCTAAGAAATAATTTAAAATCATAAGGGTAATCAGTGCAACTCCACCACAAAGAGTTGTTGTAACGCTCCATACTTGCATTTGTTCTTTTGTATTATCAATTCCCATTGTTTCATTAATGACCCAAAAATAAGAATCATTAAAATGTGAAAATGGAATCGCTCCGATACACGCTGCTAACGCTGCAAATACTGGATTTAAGTGTAGCGTTGCAATCATTGGTGCTACAACAGAGGCTGCGGTTGTCATAGAAACCGCTCCTGATCCTTGTGCAACACGAAGTAACACGGCAATTAAAAATGGTAATAAGATTGGTGGGATACTTGTTTTTACAATGTTGGATGCGATAAATTCACCAAGACCGCTTGTTTGAATAATCATACCTAAAGCACCACCGCCACCAACTAATAACATTAATTTACCACTGGCTTTTAATCCTTCTTCCATGGCATTTAACGTTTCTTGTTTTGTATATTTTTTTGTAAGGCCGTAAATAGCTACTAATAATCCAAGTGCTAATGCTACAATCGGCTGTCCTAATAAAGATATCACGCTATTTTCTACTCCAAAAGAAGAAAGTGCTGTTTTTAAAATAATCAATACAATTGGAAGTAAAATTGGTGCAAAACATAATAGGACAGATAATGATTTTTCTTCTTTTTGCTCTTCTTCTACTTCTACTTCCATTCTTTCTCTTGTCCAACCATCGCCATCTGGAACCTGATAGATTTTCTTCCCTAAATATTTTCCGTAAATTAAGCTAACAATAATAATCGGAATGGAGATAATCGTTCCATAGAGCATAAATTCACCGATGTTGGCATTTAAAATTCCTGCAACACCAATTGGCCCAGCTGCTGGTGGTACAAGTGAGTGACTGGCTACCAACCCACCTGCAAGAGCGATTCCAAGAGCTACTACTGACTTTTTCGTCTTTTTTGATAACGCTTTCATCAATGGAGATAAAATAATGAACCCTGATGTACAAAAAATGGATAATGAGGTAACAAATCCTGAAATTGCTAGGGCTTCTTCTTCATGATTTTTTCCAAATAAACGGATGAATGTATCCGCCATTACTTTGGTAGCTCCCGATATTTCGAGGAGCTTTCCTAACATGACCCCAAATCCAATAATAATACCAATACTGCTTAACGATTTACCAAATCCACCCGTTATCGCATCTAAAACATCATTTTGTGACATTCCTCCGAATAACCCGATAAAGATAGCACAGATGATGACCGCAATAAACACATGGATTCTTGTCATTGTAATTAATAAAACTAACGCAATTAATCCTATTACAAGACCAAGTGCCATTCTCATTTCCTCTGACATACTCGATACCTTACCTTTCTTATTTTTCTCTTGTATCTATGCTTTTTTACCCCTTTTTCTTTTAACCTTCAATGACCGTATCCAAATAATCAAGACATTGTACTAATGTATCTTCTTTTCCTACAAGACCGCCCTTTGTAATCATAGGAAGGCCTTCGGCATATCCGCCAACTGTTTGGGAATAAATCGCAAGTGGAATAACTTCTCCTTTTACATGAAAGCCTGAAATTCCAAGTCTTTCACAAAAAGCTGCCGCTACATCTCCTCCTGATGCATAGATTCCTCCGATTCTTTCCTTTAATATATGAAGTAAAGATTCTAATACTTCTGCCATTGTTCCTGTAATAATCGCTGCACATTCTTTTTTGCTTAAATTCTCTGCCCCTTTTACTTGGCTTAAATCTAAAACATCTTCTTTTTCTGTTGTTGTAGCGATGACTAATACACGATAATCCTCTGCTCCACGAATAATTGCTTCTTGTACGCGCTTTATTTCTTTTTTTCTCAATTCTTCTTCAAAAAACTTGGAAGTGTCAATTTTTACAACAAAAGGATTCCCTGTCTCTTTTAAATATTTTAACTGCTGTCTCGTCAGTTCACTTGCACTGCCAATTCCACATAATATTTTCTTTTCATTTTCTGTTTTTTTACGTTTAAAAATCTGATTTGCTAATGCAGCAGTAAATGGACCTGGATCAATTGCTACAACCTTAATACCACAAGCACTACAGCAGGCAGCAATCGCTTCAATATCACGGTTACTCTGTGCATCAACGGCTACTACTCTATGAGCTTCTAATTCTTTTGTTAACTCTTCTAATAAATAGCTAGAAGATTTTGTTACTTTTTCAAGACCAATATAGCCAACGCTATGCTTTGTCTGCTTTTTAATAATCTCTGTCACTCTTGAAGTATCCACTGGAGAAGTCGGATCTTTTGCAACTTCTGTTTTTTGAAGTGGCACTCCATTGACAAGTAAAATATCTCCAATGCTTGTACGCCCTGACGCGGGGAAAGAAGCTACAACAACGGCATGATACTCTTCTCCAAGATAATCTAAAATACTATCAATTTCAGCTCCTACATTTCCTCTTAACGTAGAGTCAATTCGTTTACTGTAAAGAATTTTATCGTCCTTTGGAAAATAAGCAGCTGTTTCATTTACAACACGGTACGCATCTTCCTTGCTCATTCCTCTGCTGTTTGTACTAACACACAGCACATCATACTGATTAAAATCCTTCATTTGATCTAACTTTAAGACCGTTCCAACTCGAAAACCATCTTGTGCAAGAATCGCACCAGTATCATTTGCCCCTGTTAGGTCATCTGCAATAATTACAGTATTTAACATAACATTGAACCTCCTTTTTCTTTATCAATCATTCACAGACACTTGTTGTCGATAGGTGCCATTATATAGTTCTACAAAAATAAAGTCAATAAAACAGCTTATTTTGTTCGTTTTATCAAAAACAAAATACTATGTCATAAAAAATCGAACATTTTTGTTAAAATATCGTTAATAAAAAATAGATTTTATAGCACTTTGATATTTTTTTAACTAATATTATTTCGGTATCAGAAGCCCATTTTTAAAAAATCCAAAGTAGATTTCCATAATTTTTACAAATTTTGTTCTGTAAAATAGAACAAAGTATGCTTTGCATACTTTGGCGCGGGCGAGCAGTTTGCGAAGAATTCTATAACATAAAAAAAGCACTTCTAATCCTTTCTTAAAACTATGAAAAATACGCTTTATCCGTTTTTCATAGTTTTAAAAAATTTAGAAATGCTTATTCTAATTCATCTTTTATAAAATTTTATATGAAATACCGTCCCCGTTCCCACTTCACTTTCTACTTCGATCTGTCCTTGCTGTTTCATAATAATATTTTTTGCCATAGCAAGCCCAATTCCAACGCTATCGGAAGAAGCATTTTTCCCCCGATAAAATCGTTTGAAAATATAAGGAAGATCTTCTTTATCAATGCCTTCTCCCGTATCTTTTATTTCCACTTCCGTATAGAGAGGATTTTTCACTCCATAGACACTTAAACTTCCACCAGATTTTGTATGCTCTAAACAATTTTTTAAAACATTTGTCAACGCCTCTTTGCTCCATTCAAAGTCTCCAATATAACTACACCCTTCTTCCACATGGACTTGAATGGTAACTCCCTTTAATTCTGCTGGAATCCATAACGTTTCTAATGCATGAGATACTAACTCTTTGACAACAACTACTTCCTCCTTCATTACAATGGTTCCTGCATCCATCTTTGACAACTTCAATAAAGAGGTGACAAGCCACTCCATTCGGGCAAGCTGGGATTGAATCCGATCAATAAATTGTTTTCTTTTTTCATATGGTAATTCTTGTTGCAACAGATCACTGAGTACCATCATAGAAGTCAATGGCGTTTTTAACTGGTGGGAAATATCTGCCATGGAATCTGCTAAATAATGCTTATCTTTTTTTAACAACTCCGCCTGTTCTTCTAGCTTTCTTGTCACCTTATAAATTTCATTTTTTAAATAACTTAATTCTCCCTCTTCGTTATCACGAATATCCATGAAATGTTCCCCATTTGTAATACGGCTTAAATAGTTGGAAAGCTCGGCAATTCTTTTATTTCGATAAAACAAAACCACATATCCAATGAGCGCGATCAAAAAACCAGCACCAGCCATAATATAGTGACTGATAAAAGAAAAGAAAAAGCAACCAATGCTTGCCATAATAAGAACAAGCCCTTGTAACAAAATCATAATTCGAATATCTTTATTTTTCCACATATCTTTTTCTCTTTTCTTCCAGTCTTTTAGAATAGGCGGTATCCAATTCCACGAACGGTTTCAATTACCGTTGGGTTTGTTGGATCTTCTTCTAACTTCTCTCTCAGCCTTTTAATATATACCGTCAGCGTATTGTCATTGACATAATCACCAGAAATATCCCAAATACCTTCTAACAATTGATTTCTAGAAAGGGCTTGTCCTCGATGATTAATCAATGTCACTAATAATCGATATTCTAATGCGGTTAAAATAATCTCCTCCTGATCTCGATATACTTTTGCCTCTTGTAGATTCACTTTTACGGTTCCAAGCTCTATAATAGAGCGATTGCTCTTTCCACCATAACGGCGCATAACCGATTTTATTCTAGAGATCAACTCTCGAATCCGAAATGGCTTTGTAATATAGTCATCCGCTCCCATATCAAGTCCCATAACTACGTTCACTTCATCATCACACGCCGTTAAGAAAATGACAGGAGCATCTCCTTTTTCCTTTATTCTCTTACAGATTTCATATCCTGTCCCATCTGGCAAAGTAAGATCCAATAAATACAGATCATAAGAAGTTTCTTCTATCTTCTTTAAAGCATCGTTTTTATTATAGACTTCCTCTGGCTCAAATCCTTCTTGCATAAGAGAATAAGAAATGCCCATTGCGATGGTCTGATCGTCTTCTACAATTAAAATCTTCATGTTTTTACTCCTTCTTATAGACTCTTATCTCATACTTTCATTTAATCTTCTCTTTTATAGTGAATTATACACTGAATCAGCCATAAACAAAAGGAATAAAGCAGAAAAAAACAAAGCTGTCACAAAATAACGATTTCACACAAGATATTGTTATAAGTCCAGTATACTATCTGAATATCTTATTGAAATTTTATATTTTGCGACAGCACTAAAAGATACAAAGATTTTTCTATCTAGTATTATATTGATTTTTGGCTACATAATACTATTTTTCTATAATTCTATATTCCAAAAGTCTTCTGCCATATTCAATAATTTGTTAATTTCTTTTTTATTATCTTTAATCATTCGTTGTATATATTTCACATATTGATCATCTAAATTTTCTGTTGAAGTCAAATGTAATTTCGAATCAACTTCCACCTGCTCCCAAATATCATTTGCTTCATCAAAAAAATCCAATCCCATTTTATATCCCCCAAATGCTTGTGGCCAAATATAAAGTGATATATACAATCCATTACTATTAATAACATTACCTTTTTCATCGACTTCTGAAATAGCCCCTTCTGAATTCCCCACTGTTAAAAAACCACCAGATCCTAAATAGGAAGGCATTTTTAACATAAAATCATAACCTTCTAACGTTTTCATATAACGAGTTTCTTTATCATCAGCACTACGATGTATCGTATCCATTTTATACGTCAGTTTATCATAAACTCTCTTATAACTATAGTACCATATTATATTGATTAATCCAAATACACTTAAAAGAATGATAAAAAGTATCAATAATTTCTTAAAAGTCGATATCGTTTTCTTATTTTCATTCGCTGCCTTTTTCACCTTAACTTCACTACCCTTTTCTCAGAACTAATAATTTTTTCACTATGTGTAACAATAATAATTGTCTTCCCTTGATTATTTATCTTATGCAGTATATCCATTACAGCATCTGCATTATCCGCATCTAACGATCCTGTTGGTTCATCCGCAAGAATAATATCACACTTTTTTAACATGAGACGAGCTAACGCCACTCGTTGTTGTTCTCCTCCTGATAATTTATATACTTTTGTCTCTTCTTTTTCACTCAAACCAACTTCTTCTAAAACTTCCGCAATCGAATACTCCGTCCGAGCTTTTTTCTGAATCAATTCTAAATTTTGACGAACAGTTTTATTCTCAAGAAGTGCAAAATTTTGAAAAAGAAAACCTACTTTATATGTGAAATAGTTTTTCTTATTTTTCTTTTTAGAAATATCTACACCATCTATCATAATCGAACCTTTATCAGGATTTTCTAGTCCACCAATCATATTTAAAAGTGTCGTTTTCCCACAACCACTATTTCCAGAAAAAACGATGAATTCACCATCTGCAATCTCTAAATTATAATCTTCAAACAAAATCTTATCATCAAATTGTTTATAAAGATTTTGAATACTTATCATAGGCTACCTCCCTTTAAAATCTTTGGCACACTTGTTCTCTCTAATCGAATAATATTATAGGTTATCAAAATAACTTCTATCAATGTTAAGAAACTTCCTACAATTAAAACGATTGGCACTTCTGTTATTTTAAACATAAGCGATGCGATAACCATTGTAATAATACTAATACTAGCTGCTAATAAATTTAATAAAAAAATCATACGGTTTTTACTAAAAATAGAATATCCAAATATTTTTTTTAGAGAGAGTATCTTTGCATTGATCATATATTCTAATTTAATAATAGTAACAATAATTACTGTCTCAAGAAGCAATAAGAATCCACTGATGATACAATTGAGTAATACCACCCGTAGTAGTGCACTTTTATACTGATTACATTGATCAACTAAATTCACATAAGAAATATTTTTAACACTACGCATATGTTCTATTTTATTCCGATCATTTTTATCTAGCTTAAATAAAAAATTATTAAATGTATCTCCAAACTCAAAATTCTCTATTTTCTTTGAATCCAATTCCATCTGTTTCTCTGATAATGTACAATATACAAATACTGGATTTTTAATTTTATCAAATCCAAGTGATAGTTTTGATGATACTTTAAAATCGAAATACATCACATCTGTATTACTTTGATATCCTATAATCTCATAGGACGCTTTATCAATATCTTCTCCAAACTGCATTGTCGCCGTATAGAGAGCGAACTGAGCATCATCTAAATTCACTTTTTCTTCGGGCATAAATACATGATAATCGCAATCATCAATATTTGAAATTAACTTATCATTACTGATTAGTGACTTTGCATTATCATTTATAATAATAATAGGCGAACCATCAACTTCATTGGCAACAGACATAGAAAAAGCAACTTTGTCTTGTTTATAATTTTCTAAAAAGATATCTTTTTTTATCCTTTCAAATTCATTTTCATACTCCTTATCGAAAGGAGATAGTTCAGGCGTAATATTAAGCAAGCCATATTCCCTATAGTTATTTATACTCTCATAATAACTAAGATATCTACCGTTTTCCACAATCAAAGAAACATTGATCGATAGTGAAATAATTGTACCTATCATTGTAATTGCTTTTAGAACATAACTATTTGATAGCGTCCTTTCATTCATATTGGCTCCATACAAAATCTGCTTATAATCGTACTTTAATAACGTTAGATAAAGCATATCATTTAATATTATAAAAAGGAATAAAATAGAAAGTATCAACTTGAACCCATAGCTAATATACAGGTATCTACTTAATAGAAAATAAATGGTGAAAAACGCTCCAAGAAACACTATCGTATCCAACAACATATTTCTGCTCATAATACTTTGAGTTGATCTGCCAAGTGACATAAGAAGAAAATTTTCCTTCTTTTGATATTGAATATCTAACCATGTGAGTAATAATAAAAATAACGTTGCAATTATCCAAACACCCAAAATCAACCATTCACTTCCTGTCATATCTTCTTTGTGAATATATGATGTTGCAAAAGAAGTATAAACCTCATCTCGTAGCTTAGTTACTTGCTCTTTCGTTCCCGTAAAATAATACCTGCTAATATTAGTATTATCTATGATATTAACAAAATCCTTAAAAATAATTTTTGTTGTACCCGAAAACAAACTATTCTTTGCTCCCCTTGAAATATCATAATCACTTGTCAAAGTCAATTTTGCTTTCTTTGTTGCATAAATAACCGTCGTGTGATGATACACACTTTCTGTATTCTGTTCAACTGCAAATACTCCTATCTTCTGTTTCTCAGCTGTTTTTGTAAGCATACGATAAACCTGATTTCTATTTTGTGATGTGCTAATATCAAAATAGAAAAACTGATTGGTAAACATTCTTACATAGTTTTGATATAATTCACTCCCTAAAATCAGACAGAGCAAAATAACGAATATACCAATAATCCATTTTGCTTTTTTCATAATTAACCTCTGTACGAAAAGAACTGATTCAACCATTTCTATGTTTGAATCAGTTCTTCTTATCCTCCTCTTATAAAAATAAAATAGGTCGCTCTTACTTTCCTGTAGAACTCCCTTATAAAAATTTATAGAGTCCATTTATACTATTTTATTTTTTCTCTTATTGATACTCCTTGGCCAACTTTTCAAATGCTGGTAACGAACGCTCAATCTGCTCTGTCGTAACGCAATAAGAAATTCTCACATAATTTGGACATCCAAATCCTGTGCCTGGAACGAGAAGCAAATCGTATTTCTTTGCTCGTTCACAAAACTCTTCTGCACTTCCTCCAAAAGCCTTTACAAAGAGATAAAAAGCTCCTTCTGGCTTTACACATTGAAACCCCATGGAAACAAGCCCATTATATAATAAATCTCTATTTTTCTTATAAATGGAAAGATCGCTAACCTCATCGGCACACTTTGCTACTACTTTTTGGAATAAGGAGGGAGCACACACATATCCAAGGGCTCTTCCTGCGCCACAGACCGCAGCATAAACTTCTTTTGCATTTTCCATTTCATCTGGCACGATAACATACCCGATTCGCTCTCCAGGCAATGATAATGCTTTACTAAAAGAGTAACAAATAAAAGTGTTATTATAATACTTTGTCAAAAATGGAACTTGGTATCCATCGTATACGATTTCTCGATATGGTTCATCAGAGATCAAGTAAATAGCATGTCCATATTCTTTTTGCTTCTTCTCCAAAAATTCTACTAACTTTTGAATCGTCTCTTCTGAATAGACAACTCCTGACGGATTGTTTGGCGAATTTACGATAATAGCCTTTGTTTTTTCATTGCAAAGTTTCTCAAACTGAGTAAAGTCAATTTGAAAATCATCTTCTTTTGCAGGAACAACGACTAATGTTCCACCCGCCGCTTCTACAAAACATTGATATTCTGGAAAAAATGGTGCAAAAGTGATAAATTCATCTCCCTCGTTAGCAAGAGCCTTAAAGCAAATGCTAATGGATGCCGCTGCCCCTACTGTCATATAGAAGTTATCCGCAGTAAAATGAGTTTTGAATCGCTGATTCAAAGACTTAGCTAATGCCTCTCTACATTCCTCTGAACCTTGTGCACTTGTATAACTATGGATTGCCATCGGATCTTCTGTATCTAAAATTTCTCGAATGGCTTGATCTACAGCTTTTGGAGCTGGAACACTTGGATTTCCTAAGCTAAAATCATAAACATTTTCTGCCCCAACCTCTTTTTTTCTTTGATTTCCATATTCAAAAATTTCTCGAATAACGGATCTTTTACTTCCAAGTTCATACATTTTTTTTGAAATCATATTAACTAGAACACCTCTTTCTTCTTTCCAAGTTCCATTTAACTTCTAATTCTACCTAACTTTTGGCACTCCTATAGCAAAATATCGAAAGCTCAAAAGATAAGCCAGTTTTGCTACCTACATATTATGTATTATGTTATCTTATCCTTCCATCGCTTCATTTCCGTTGATTTCCAATTCCTCTTGTGCTTTTTTATTACCTTTTTCAGAAACAACAAGCCCAATAAGAATGAGAACCGTTCCTGCGATTGCAATCATTGTAATGCGTTCCTTTAAGATAATGGCAGAAGCGATAATGGTAATGACAGGATTTAAATATAAATAAACACTTGCTTTTACAGAACCTAACACTCTCATGGCAAAGTTCCATGTGACAAAGCAAATGGCACAAGCGCCGATTCCTAAATAAAGGAAGTTCCCAATATTTTCTGGGCGGAAAAATTCTTCTGCTGTCGTATGATATCCATTCCCTAATACAACTGGGATCATAAATAAAATACCCCAACAAAATACTCTTCTTGTTACTTGAACGGTATTGTATTCATACTCACCGATCTTGCGAATAAACATGCAGTAAAATGCCCAAATAAGCGCTGCAATAATGGCAAGGATATCACCAATTGGATTTAATTTTAAAACAACATTTCCATTGAAATTAATGAGTAAAATTCCAGCGATTGCGAATAGAAATCCAATAAAGAAGGATTTCCCTAGATGATCCTTCAGAAAAATTTTAGATACAAGACCTGTAAAAAATGGTGCACATGCTAGTAAAATTCCTACATTCGAAGCTGTGGAATATGTTAGCGCAATATTTTCAAATAGGAAATAAAGGGTAACACCACTAATACCAGCACCGATAAAATATAATTCATGTTTTTTATCTAACAATTGTAATCTCTTATGATTCATTAAAAATAAGATAACAAGGCCAATTGCAAACCTTGTAAACAGTACCTCTACTGGATCAAAAGAACGAAGTAGTACTTTTGTTGAAACGAAAGTTGTTCCCCAAACAATTACCGTTCCCAATGCTGCTATATGACCCAGCGAATGATTTTCATGTTGTTGCATAATAAAAACTCCTTTTCCTTTTTCTTCTCTTTTCTTTATTCTCCTCCTTCTCCTTATTCCATTCTTACACTTTTGCCCTCTTTGTGCACTTATCTTTTATTGTACTCTGAAATTCACTAATTTGCAAATTTCTTTTTTAATTTATTCATTTTTTCTATTAATAAAAAGCACGCAAAGCGTGCTTCTTATGGTTTTTTATAAAATGAAATCTCTAAATATTTTCAATTTGCCAATCGATTGGCTCTAATCCATGCTCTTTTAAAAATTCATTTGTTTTACTAAAATGTCCACATCCAAAAAATCCTCGATAAGCGGATAGTGGACTTGGATGGGGTGCTTCCAAAATCAAATGTTTTGGGTTATTCAACATTTTCTTTTTCATTTGCGCTGGTCTTCCCCATAATAAAAATACAATCGGCCGATCTTGCTCATTTAAAGCACGAATAGCAGCATCCGTAAAGTTCTCCCATCCAATTCCTCTATGAGAATTGGCTTGATGTGCGCGAACTGTTAAAACGGTATTTAATAATAACACTCCTTGTTCCGCCCACTTCACAAGATAACCGTTGTTTGGAACGTAACAACCAACGTCTTCCTTCAACTCTTGATAAATATTCACAAGAGAAGGTGGCGTTTGCACTCCTGGTTTTACAGAAAAGCTCAGTCCATGTGCTTGCCCTACATTATGATATGGATCTTGTCCTAAAATGACAACTTTTACTTTACTAAGTGGAGTTAAATGAAATGCATTAAAAAGATCATCTGCTGGTGGAAAGATTTCATAATTTTGATATTCTTCCAATACTTTTTTATATAACTCTCTATAATAAGGCTTTTTATACTCTAAATCCATGTATGTTGCCCAATCATTTGTAATTTCTGGCATTTTTCTCTTCCTTTCTACCTATCGTTTTCTCCCTTTTCCTTTTTTCTTAATCATTCTTTTTAAGTAATTAAGATTTCTATTTCCCTTTGGTCTCTTAGCTGGCTCCATCTAATGACACATATTGCAGCCGGAACAAGCGCCCTTAGAAGTTGCCATACCACCTAAAGAAGTCTCTCTTAACTCCGATGGAATCGCTTTTCCTACAGAATACATAATGTCGATTGTCTCATCAATTGGAGCTGGACAAGTGATTCCAGAAAGAGACATCTCTGCACTTGTAAGTGCGGTTGTTGCTCCTTGTGCGTTTCGAAGTTGACATGGAAACTCTACAAGACCTCCTACTGGATCGCATACAAGTCCTAATAAATTAATGATAGCAAAAGACGCCGCATCTAAGCATTGTTTTGGCGTTCCTCCCATTAATTCCACAACAGCTGATGCTGCCATAGCGCTTGCAGATCCTACTTCTGCTTGACATCCACCTTCTGCCCCTGCAGTCGTCGCATTTCTTGTCACTAAATATCCAATGGCTGATGCATTAAATAATGCCTTTACAATTTCTTCATCAGAAAACCCGTGTTCCTGTTGCATAGCAAGCATTGTTCCTGGCATAACCCCAGAAGATCCCGCGGTTGGAGCTGCTACAATGAGTCCCATAGAAGCGTTGACTTCTAATACTCCAACTGCATAGGCAATTGCCTTTGATATAACAGAACCGCAAATATTTTTTCCATCTTCTCTTAACTGATTGATTTTTTTACTCTCTCCACCAATTAAACCACCCATACTTCTGACATCTTCTGTTAAAGAGCGTTCCACAGATTTTTTCATAATATCCCATGCCGTATGCATTTTTTCCATTGTCTCTTCTAAAGGTCGTTCAATATCTTCCACTTCTCTTTTTATCATAGCCTCCGAGATTGAACAATTTTCTTGTTCACAGTACGAAAGAAGTTCCTTACCATTTCGAAAATTCATAATTTTTTCCTTCCTCTTATTCTAGATGTTGATTTCTCTATTCATTACTCCAATATCCCGATATTTCTTTTCCATCAATACCAATTATAACAATGCTGGAACATAAATAGTTAAAATATTATCAGGATAATCATCTAATTTCTTTAACACTTCACTGGATACTTTCCCATCCAGTTCCGCAATCGCATAAGCAATTTTTCCTTTTCCTTCTCGGTATAAATTAAGAGCTGCAATATTTAAATCAGAATCACTCAATACTTTTGTCATATAAGCGAGTGCACCCTTTCGATCCCAATGTTTTACTAATACGATTGGTGATGCCCCATTGATATGAATATCGATTCCATTTAATTTACGAATGACCGCATTTCCTCCTCCGATAGATTCACCTCGTACAGTAACAACGTGTTGTCCCTCACAAGTTAACTCAATATCTACTGTATTTGGATGAACATCTCGGTTTGTAAGATTTTCAATAAATTCATATGTGATACCCGCTTCTTTTGCATGTTCAAACGAATCACGGATTCGTTCATCATCGGTATTATATCCTAAAATCCCTCCTACTAATGCCCGATCCGTACCATGTCCATGGTAAGTTCTTGCAAAAGAACCGTATAACACAAATTTGGCATGTAGAATTTTTCCTTTTGCAAGTCTACTTGCTAACAGTGCAATGCGAAGTGCTCCTGCTGTATGAGAGCTAGACGGCCCAATCATATTAGGACCCATAACGTCAAATACACTAATTTCACTCATCGTATTTCCTCCATGTATCTTCTTATCCTATATCGTGTTATCAATATCACACGTTATTTCCATTAAAATATCTGTATTTTCAATTTTATTGTATCATTTTTTGACAAAAAATACTATAAACATAGAAAAAAAGATTGCCATTCCTTATATAGGATACGACAATCTTTCTCTTCCATTCATTTTTATAAAATTTATAGTAGGAACGTCTTTTCTTAATGGATATCTTAATGAGTTGTTCCCATAGCTTCGTTTACATCTTCTTGATTCATAACGACCGCTTCTACACAGTATTCAAGACTTTTTGCAATTGCCTCTAAAGGCATACAAGCAGTTCCATTTGGTTTATCCACTACCTGTTCTGTAGCATATGGAACATGAATAAATCCCGCACGAACATTTGGATATTTTTTCTTTGTCATATGAAGGACATTATACATAACCGCATTGCATACATAAGTTCCTGCTGTATAAGAAATATGACAAGGCAATTGATGTTCTCTTACATTTTTCACCATTGCTTTTATTGGAAGTGTTGTAAAATAAGCAGTTTCTCCATCTTCTTGTAATGGTACATCCAGTGGCTGCTCTCCATCGTTATCTGGAATTCTCGCTTCTGCTAAGTTAATGGCTACTTTTTCTACGGTCACACAAGAACGTCCTCCTGCTTGTCCTACATTAATGACAACATCTGGATTGTGTTCTTGAATGGCTGTTTCTACTGCAACCGCACTTTTTGAAAATACGGTTGGAATTTCTAATTTTATAATGTTAGCACCAGCAATTTCATCTGGAAGAAGTTTTACCGCTTCAAATGCTGGATTTACACTTTCTCCACCAAAAGGATCAAATCCTGTAATTAAAATTTTCATACTTTCACACTCCTTATTTTTCTTATCTGTTTTATATTTGTCTTTTTTATTTTAATAAAATCATATAGATAATCTGAATGATTAACATAGCAATGGCAATAAATATCTGATTTTTAATAACTCCAAATCTCTTCTTCATATCAAGAATTACCACTGGAACAATGTTAAAATTCGCTGCCATCGGTGTTAATAATGTTCCACAAAATCCGCAAGTTAATGCGATCATTCCAACGACAACAGGATCCGCACCATAAGCCAACACACAAGGCGCTCCAATCCCAACGGTCATAACGGTAATCGCAGCAAAAGCATTTCCCATAATCATAGTAAAGAGTGCCATACCGATTGCGAATACAATAATTCCTATATTCACATTTCCTTCTGGAACAATTTTTTGTACAAGTCCTGCGATGACATCTCCAACACCTGCCTGTGTAAAAATACCACCTAATGCTCCTAAAAGCTGTGGTAACATACAAAGAGGCCCCATTGCGGATAAAAATCGCTCAGAATCATCTAAGAATACTTTTGGTTTGTTGTCCTTTGAGTAAAGAAATAATAAAAACATGGACACAAAAACACCAACCGTAATTCCCACTAAAGAGCTAATATTTAACAATGCAAAAATAATGGACATAAATCCCATGCAAAGAGCTGGAATAAAAAGTTTATATCTGATTTTTTCAAATTGCTTTTCGGTATATTCCTTTTTAGGAGCATTTACCTTTCCTGGTTTTACTCGTTTAAAAATAGCAGGAATAATCATAATAATAACAAGTAACCCTGATACTTTTGACGGAAGCCACTTTCCAAGGGCACAGACAACTCCAAAGGAACACCAAAAAACAGCAGTTCCAATTCTGGCTGGATTTTCTTTATCTAATAAATTTTTAATTCCTGCGTAAATAGTAATCAATCCAATAATAATATAAACAACTTCTAATAACTTTGTCCAAATATCAAGGCTTGGATCCATAAAAAATGCTAACATCTTTCTTTCTCCCCTTCTCTATTTCTTTGTGGATTTATTTTTTGAACTACTAGAACTACCATAATATTTCTTGCAAAGCTGTTTATCACGAATTATGAAGTAAATAGAAGCAATTACCAATGCAATTAATGCAACTGGAATTTCTACTTTTACAAGATCAATTAAGGATACTTTATAACCTAAAGATTCTAATGTGGATTGAACGAGAAGACCTCCAGAGCCTCCAACGAACAGTACTTGGAAGAAGAACCAAGAGATATTGTCCATGGCAGATGCCATTCCTTTGATTTCCTCCAAATGTTCCTCATTCACATCGTGTCCCTCTGCTTCTACAGCACCTTCTGCCATCGGAAGCACAACAGGACGAACAAAACCAGTAACTCCACCAAAGTTAATGTTAAAAGCCCCAAAGAAAGCTCTCATAATCCCATAGACACAAATAAGTTTTCCTGCGGTCACCCCTTTTATTTTTTGAATAAGAGCTGCTGCCGCTTCTCTTAAACCATTTCTCTCAAGGGTACCTGTTACTAATAAAATCATAATGAAAATGGCCATATTTCGATTGGCTACAAAGTTTGTACCTAATACATCTAACAGCCCTTCAATGCCCAATCCACCAACTAATGCGGTTGCTACTGCTGAAATAAAAATAATTAAAATGGAATCCAGCTTAAATGCAAAACCAAGAATTACAATTAAAATACCAATTAATTTAATTAATTCCATCATTTTCCTCCTGTTATTCAAATTTCTGTATTTTATTACATTATTTTATTAGACCACAGTGATAAAGTCAATGATAATTTACTGGAAATATGAGTAAACTAAAAATAGAAAGAAAGAGCTGTTACAAAACTAGCAACAGCTCTTTTCCCTAGAATTTCTTATCAATCGTCCACTTATGACTTTTTTATAACTCTTTTTTATACAAGATCATTGTCTCATATGGACGAAGTTTTAGACCTTCTTCTGTCTGATTCACACCTTCATAATTACCCAAAAGTTTTTCATATTCATTCATATTCTCTGATAATCGAAGTGTTGTTTCCTTTCCATAAAAATTAGAGATTACAAACAATGTTTCGTTTTCATAATGACGTTTATAAGCAATCACATCTTTATGTTCTCTTACAACCTCTTCAAAATCACCATATGCGATGACATCGTATTGCTTACGAAGTTCAATTAATTTTTGATAGTAATAGAAAATGGAATCTTTATCTTCCTGTTCCACCTTTGCATTGATTGTCTCATAATTTTTATTTACTTCAATCCATGGTGTTCCTGTTGTAAATCCACCATTTTCTTTATTTTCCCACTGCATCGGTGTACGGCTATTATCTCTTGAATGAATTTGTAAAATGCGGTAAGCATCACTTTTTGTCAATCCTTTTTCTTGTAAGATTCTAAAGTGATTGATACTTTCTACATCTTGATATTGAGAGATATCAGTAAATCCTGCATTTGTCATCCCTAATTCTTCTCCTTGATATACATAAGGAGTACCACGGAAACAGTGAATAATTGTCGCTAACATTTTCGCTGACTGCTTCCAATAAGTGCCTTCATCTCCAAATCTTGATACGACTCTAGGCTGATCGTGATTGCACCAAAAAACAGCATTCCAAGCATTATGTTCTGCCATACCCTTTTGCCAGTCAAATAAAATCTGTTTTAATTTATAAAAATCAGCTGGTACAAGCACCCATTTTTCATTTCCCATAAAGTCCACTTTTAAGTGATGGAAATTAAATACCATAGATAATTCATGGCTATCTGCCCCCGCATATTGGAAACAGTTTTCCATAGAAGTGCTAGACATTTCTCCAACCGTAATAATTCCTTCTTCTTGTCCAAATGTCTGCTCATTTAATTCTTTTAAAAACTCATGAATGCGAGGACCATCCGTATAAAATCTTCTTCCATCACCTTCATAGTCATCTTGAAATTCCCCTTTGCTAATCAAGTTGATAACATCAAAGCGGAAGCCTTTTACACCTTTTTCCATCCAAAAGCGAATCACTTTTTGCACTTCTTTTCTCACTTCTTCATTTTCCCAATTGAGATCAGGTTGGGAAACATCAAATAAATGCAAGTAATATTCATCCATCTCTGGCACATACTGCCATGCACTTCCACCAAACTTACTCTCCCAGTTGGTTGGAGCAGAGCCATCTTCTTTTCCCTTTTTAAAAATATAATACTTTTTATATTTTTCCTCTCCTGCTAATGCTTTTTGAAACCATTCATGTCGATCGGATGTGTGATTAAATACCATATCAAGCATTAAATCAATTCCTCTTTTTTTTGCTTCCCTTGAAAGTTCTTCAAAATCTTCCATGGTTCCATAGCGAGGATCAATTTCATAGTAATTTTCCACATCGTATCCGTTATCTTTTTGTGGCGAAATAAAAAATGGAGTCATCCAAATATAATCGACACCTAATTCTTTTAAATAATCTAACTTAGAAGTCACACCTTTTAAATCACCAAAGCCATCTCCATTGGTGTCACAAAATGATTTTGGATAAATTTGATATACGACACTTTTCTTAAAATCTTTCATTTCCATACGCCCTTTCTCTTTTAACTGAAAAGCCACAAAATATTAAACAGAATATTTTATGATATCTGTGTCTCCTGCAACTGCATCAATATTTGTTGTAAACTGGAAGTCTTTTGCATTTCCTTCCCCTGCAATAATAAAGGCAGTTGTCTTTGGATGCCCTGCTTGTTCAATTTTTTCAGGAGTAAAGGAAATCAATTTATCTCCACATTTTACTTTATCTCCGCTGTCAACAAAAAGTTCAAATCCATCGCCACCCATCTCAACAGTATCAATTCCAACATGAATTAACAGTTCTACCCCATTTTCAAGTGTTAATCCACAGGCGTGTTTACTATCTTTCATAACAACACTAATCGTTCCATCTGCTGGTGCTAAAACTACATTTCCCGTCGGTTCAATTCCAACACCATCTCCCATAATCTTTTGAGAAAATACCGCATCTGGCATTTGTTCAATTGGAATAATTTTACCTGTAATTGGAGATTTTAAAATAACTTCTTTCTTGTCTTCTACTTTTACTTCTTCTGTTTTTTGTTCTTCTACCACTGGCTGTACTGTCTTTTCTACTTCTACTGCCTTCTCTTCTTCTCCAAAACGTTCTTCTTTTGCAAGTTTCTTGCTTCCTACAATATAAGTTAAACAAAATGGTACAACAATCGCAACTGCCATTGCTAACAAGAAAACTCCCCAGTACTGAGGCATAATGGATAAAATTCCAGGAAGACCACCAACGCCAATACTAAATGCTTGTACTCCAAATCCAACAGAAATCACTGCTGCAATTCCAGAGCCGACCATTCCACAGACAAGAGGAAAACCATACTTTAAGTTTACACCGAATAAAGCAGGCTCTGTAACACCTAAATAACAAGAAATACAAGCTGGAATATTAATCTGCTGTGCTCTTTCATTTTTCTTTTGAAGTACAGACATGGCTAACACACTAGAACCTTGTGCAATATTGCTAAGAGCAATCATTGGCCAAAGAATCGTACCACCAAAGAGATTAGATAACTGCGTATCAACCGCATTGGTCATATGATGAAGTCCCGTCATAACGATTGGCGCATAACATACACCAAAAACTAAAGCAAATAAAACACCCATTTTAGAAGTAAGACCTGCATATACAACATCTGCAATCGCATTTCCGATCTTCCAACCGATAGGTCCTACAATTGTATGAGCGATAATAACCGCTGGAATCAATGCACAGAATGGAACAACAATCATGCTCACAACTTCTGGGCAATGTTTCTTAAAGAATTTCTCCAAATAAACAAGTACAAAACCTGCCATCATAGCAGCGATTACTTGTCCTTGATAACCAATCATTTGCACTTTTGCAAATCCAAAATCCCAAACAGGAATATCCGCTGCGGCCGTGCTTGCAACACTAAATCCATTTAATAATTGAGAAGATACTAACGTTAATCCAAGAACAATACCGAGAATCTGTGTCGTTCCCATTTTCTTTGTAATAGACCATACAATTCCTACTGGCAATAAGTGGAACACGGCTTCTCCAATAAGCCATAAGAAACTATAAAGTCCTGCGAAAAACTGTGATATATCTGCTAAACTTTGTGTTCCATTATTAAAAAAGTTAATTTCACCGATAATATTTCGAAAACCTAATACTAAACCACCACAAATCAAAGCTGGAATTAAAGGAGCAAAAATTTCTCCAAGACTTCCCATAATTTTCTGAATTGGTTTTTGGTTTGTTTTTGCCATACTCTTTACAGCATCTTTGCTCACCCCTTCAATTCCTGCATAAGCGGTAAATTCATTATAAAAGGTAGCTACATCATTTCCAATAATGACTTGATATTGTCCTGCCTGTGTAAAAGTTCCTTTGACGCTTTTCAAATTTTGAATTGATTTTTCATCCGCTTTTTTCGGATCTACAAGAACAAAACGCATTCTTGTCATACAGTGAGACACTGCTTGAATATTTTCTTTTCCACCGATCAGACGGAGCAATTCTTTGACATCATTTTCATACTTTGCCATACGCTTCTCTCCTTTTCCTTTTTTAATCTTACGGTACAAAATGCCATTATTATGCTAATTTTCCTAAGAGGAAATTTACTGTTTCTGTCTTATATTTTGTATCCTTTTACAACTTGTTTGAACAAGTATAATATACCAAACTTGTTTAAACATGTCAACGCTGTTTCCCTATTTTTTATTACCAAAATTATCGAGTTATTTTTGTACATTTTTTCCTATTTATTATTAAGCTTTCCCATTATTCCAATAAAATTTAAAATAAATACAATAATACTTTTTGTCTTATTAAAAAAAGTTAGTTGACATTCTAACTATAGGATTTATAATTAATTTAAGATGTTTAAACAAGTCGAGGTGAGAGTATGCCAAAAGCAAAATATAATAAAATATACGAAGAGATAAAACAGAAAATTGAATCTGGAGAGTATGAATTTCAGGAGCTTTTGCCTTCTGAATACACATTAATAGAAGAATATAACTGTTCTAGAAATACAATTCGAAGAGCGATTTCAGAATTAGTAAAAGATGGATATGTCCAAACATTACAAGGAAAAGGTGTCCGTAATATTTTTCAAGCGACGGAACAAACTTCTTTCACTTTAGGTGGAATCGAATCTTTTAAAGAATCCGCACTCCGAAACAATCGAAAAGGAAGAACAAAGGTCTTGCTCTTTACCGAACTTATTATTGATGAAAAATTATCAAAAAAAACAGGATTTGATGTTGGAAGTGAAGTCTATTATTTACAACGTCTTCACTATATGGATGGAAAACCTTTGATTTTAAATCATAATTACTTTTTAAAATCCGTTGTTTTCGGACTTACAAAAAAAATAGCAGAAAATTCTATTTACGAATATTTAGAAAATGAACTTCATATTTCGATTGTTACAAGTAGACGAATTATGACGATTGAAAAAATGACACAAATCGATGAAAAATATTTAGAATTAGGAGATTATAATTGCCTTGCCGTTGTGACAAGCCAAACTTATAATGATGATGGAGTTATGTTTGAATTCACACAATCAAGACACCGTCCTGACTATTTTCGTTTCCAAGACAATGCTGTTCGCAAATAGCCGAATTCAACGAACACTGGAATAAAAAAATCAGAACTCAACTATTACTTGCTTCCTTATTAAAATATATTTTTATATCATGTACTTGCAAGGATACAATAAAAAGCTGTACGATGCAGAAAGGATTTGTTATGTTTCATACAGAAAATATAGGACGGAAAATTGCTGAATTGCGGAAAAATCCCAATATGACACAACTAGAACTAGCAGATAAAATGGGAATTAGTTTTCAGGCAATCTCTAACTGGGAACGCGGGGTTTCACTTAGATAAAGATACCACACCATTCCCACGCTGACTTTTGCTCAACCGATACAGCCGGAGGGCTGGATAACAAGAAAAGGCGGTATGCGCCCCGTGGAGGGGTGGCATACCGCCTTTTCTTGCGGGGGGCCAAAGAGGGCAAAGCCCCCGTCCATCGTCCTACGCTCCGACTTATGGACAAAGTGTCCCGAAGTTGTGGCCACACTCCCGGAAAATTTTCAGCCATGTGAACTTTTGCAGTTTTCTTATGCCTGAAGAATAGTTTGCATT
>CAJMOB010000002.1:0-180531 GCA_905214925.1 uncultured bacterium
GCCTTCACATAAATAAAAAAACACCTTGAAATTTTCTTTTTCAAGGTGTTTTTTTATTTATGTGAAGGCATAAGTCAAATAGAAATACTTGCATTTTTATTTAACGCCGACCACCAATGTGAGAAACTTGCAAAGCATGTTTCTCATCGTTATTTTATTATTTACAAAGCTCTGCAACTACTTGGTTGATCACTTTTCCATCTGCTTTTCCTTTTAATTCTCCCATAACAGCTTTCATAATCTGTCCTTTATTTTTTGTAGCAAGAACTTCTGCAAATTTTTCTGTTAAACAAGCTTTGATTTCTTCTGCTGACATAAGTTTTGGTGCATATTCTTCAATGACATGAAGACGCACTTCATACTCTTCTTTTAAATCCTGACGATCTGCTGGACAAGTTTCTACTTGTTCTTTTGCAGTCTTTAATTCTTTTAAAAGCACTTGATCCACTAATTCTTCTTTAATATCATCACGACATCCTTCATCAATTGCCACTTTTTTTACTGCTGCAATTAAAGAAGAGATAGCTTCTTTTCTTGGTTTATCTTTTGCCTTCATAGCGGCGATCATATCTTTTTGTAATGTTTCAATTGTCATTGTTTTGCCTCCTTACACATTGCTTTTCTTTTTGTTATTATAACATAGTTTCTCTTCTATTGGCTACTTGATTCCTTTTCTTTTCCCACTCATTTCTAGCTCATGGCCTAGCATGGATAAAAATACAAACGTTTCTACTTGATTTATGCTTTTCCTTCCAGTAAATCATAATAAAAAATATACTGCTGAATGACCCCTGCATATCCATCATATCGTTCAAAAGGAAATCCATCTGGATACTGTTGTTCAAACACTTGCTTAATGTGGGTGTCTACAGGAAATCCATTCATCTGATGAAGAGCAAAAAGGCAGATACATTCGGCTACTTTTACGCCAATTCCCGTTAGCTTTAACAATTCTTGTTTCGCCAATGGAAACGCCATCTCTTTCAATTTCTCTAAATCCACTTCTTTTTCTTTAATACTCTTTGTGGTTTTCACAATATACTTACTTCGATATCCTAAATTACAAGCACGAAGCTCTTCTTCTGTGGCTACCGATAACCCTTCTACCGTTGGGAAATCATAATAAACTTCTCCTTTAAAGTTTATTTTTTCCTCACCATATTTTTGACAAATGGTATCGATACATTTTCGAATTCTTTTAATATTATTTTGCTGAGAAATAATAAAAGAAATAATCATTTCCCAAAGATCTTGTTTTAAAATCCGAATTCCCTTACCAAACTCACTAGCTTTTCTTAAATAACTATCCTCTTCTGGAATCGACGCAATATACGCGCCATAATCGGCATTCAGATCAAAATATTCCTTCCAAATGGTTTCAAATTCTTCCTCATCACAAGAAAACGTCAGCTGATTGGAACCTTTTTCTTGTGTTACTTCTATATACTTTCCATAGGCAATAACGGAATACGTGTTTTCTTCTACTTGAGACATCCGAAAACATTGTCCCGAATTACAAATCTGTTCAATATCAAAGTTTTCTTTTGTAATCGTAATCATGATTTCTTCTTCCTCCCTTATCTTATTATCGTTTCCTTAACACTAGTTCTTATTTTATCATATTTCTTATCTTTTTTCATAACGATTGTTTATCCGATGAAAAAAGAGACATTTATCTCTCCTCTTCTTTTACCAAAGAAAAAATAAATGTCTCTAAAAACTGTAAATATTATTTAAATTTCATCTTATAATAAATGTGCTCTTAATTCTTCTGCACTTAATGGGGATAAATAAGCTGGAGCTACATCAAATACCGTTTTGCAACCAACTGCTCCGTCTTTTTTCATTCTCATTAATGCTCTTGCATAAGCAACTAAAACACTAGAAGTAAATTCTGGATTGGAATCTAATTTTAAGGAATATTCGATCATCTGGTGTGTTGCTTCTCCTTCACCAGTTCTTCCGCTTCTCATAACAAATCCACCATGAGGCATTTTGTTATGAACTGCTTTAAATTCCTCTTCTTCCATAAATGTTACTGTTGTGTTGTATTCATCAAAATAATTTGGCATTGTTTTGATTTCTTCTTCAATTTTTGCAAGATCTGCGCCTTCTTCTGCTACAACATAACATTCTCTTGTATGTTTTTGACGAGTTGTAAGCTCTGGCTGTTCTCCAGAACGCACTTGTTCTAAGGCTTCTTCTACAGGTACTGTATATTGAATACCAAGTTTTACGCCTTCTACTCTACGGATAGCATCAGAATGTCCTTGGCTTACTCCTTTTCCCCAAAATGTATAAGTTTTTCCATTTGGTAAAATAGATTCTGCATAAATACGATTTAAAGAAAATAGTCCTGGATCCCAGCCAACAGAAATAATACCAACATGTCCGCTTTCTCTACAAGCTTTATCCACATTTGCAAAATGTTGTGGAATATTTGCATGAGTATCAAAACTATCAATTACATTGAAGTAATTTGCTAATTCTTTTGTCTGCTCTGGTAAATCTGTTGCGCTACCACCACAAAGGATCATAACATCAATCTGATCTTCCATCTCTTTTGCCTCTTCTATAGAATAAACCTTTACGCCTTCTGTTTTTACAGTGACGCTTGCTGGATCACGGCGAGTAAAAACGCCTACTAATTCCATATCTGGATTTTGTTTAATAGCATATTCTACCCCTTTTCCAAGGTTTCCATAGCCTGCAATACCAATTTTAATTGTTCCCATGTTTTTATCCTCCTAATGTTAAACATTCATTCCAAAGATAGTATTTATTTTATCATATGTTAAAAAAAAATGGAACTACTTACATAAACTGTATATAGAAAATGTAAAGATTTTTGCATACTAGTTTCCTTTCAGAAAAACTGTGCTATAATAAGACTGGAACTTCACAATAGCTTTATCTCCCATCTTATTTAGTATTAAATAAGTCCCGAAAGCACCTGTAAAATTAAGGGAAACCTTGAAAGCGAAATGAAGTTCTTTTTTTATGCTTTTTTATCTATCTTTATTTATTCCATGCTTCCTATAAGGTTATAATCCCATAAGTATGTAGTATACTCTTTTACTTCTTTTCGAATTTCTTTTAAATCCACTTCATTAATATCATCTACCACCTTAACATAACCAAACATTTTCTGATCCTCTGTGGAAAAATCAAAATCTGCTTCTGGATAAAGCATAAGCTTATTCTCACCTTTTTCTAACGGAATCACTGACCAATAATCTGGAAATAACAACTGCTCTCTTCCCTCTTTTATTTTATCAATTTGAATCGTCCATTCCGTTTCAATTCCTCTTTGTAATACAATAATTGCTGGTTGAAATCTATTTTTTCCTATTGTTATCTTCACTTTTTGAACATCACCATCGATGGTAGCAATGGCTACTTTATCCACTGGAATTTCATATCCTGCTGGCTCTTCTACCGTTTCTTGTTGCCAAAGATTTTCTGTTCCCTTTCCTTCCTCATTTGTATTTGCCTCATCTTTTGGGACTTCTTCCCCTTCTTTTAATACCGTAATACTGCTACGAAGCATTCCCATCCAACAGCTATAGGAATACGTTCCTGCCTTTGTAGGCGTAAACTCAATTACATTTTCTCCAACTTCCAATGTTTTTTGAATCTCATATTCTGGAATTAAAATGGCACGATTGCATCCAGTTAAACTTCCCTGTTCTGCTTTAATGGTCCATTTTACAGGAATTCCTTCTTGCACTGTAATTGGTTCATACCCATATGGACTTAACGTAGTTTCTACCACTTGAACACCGTCTTGAACTTTTGCTTCCTGTCGTTCCTTCCCACTTGAAAAAGATAGAGAGAACACTGGAAATCCTGACATACTCCAGCCATTTTGGAACATAGAAATCCCTAAAATCACCACCAAAACAGCCCCAAATTTCATCACTTGTTTCGTAAACTTCTGACTTAAAAAGGAACTAAGGGCACCGAATCCAAACATTAACGGAACTGTTCCCATACTAAATAAAAACATGGAAAAAGCACCCTTTAATGGGCTTTCTGTGGATAATGCGTAAAGCTGCATGGCTTGTAACGGACCACAAGGCATCAATCCATTTAAAATCCCTACCAAAAATGCTCCATTCTTTTGCTTTCCTTGATTGATTTTCCGAGCAAACACTTTTGGCATTCTTGGGTTAAACTTTCGAAGCCACGGAAAAATATTTAACATATTGATTCCCATAATAACCATAAAAACCCCTGCTATTAATTGAACCGCTCCCTTTCCTTTTCCAGAAAAACTAATAACGGAACCAAAGCCTCCAACAACCCCTCCAACGATTGTATAAGAAACAACTCTTCCTAGGTTATATAAAAAACTTGGATAAACGGTAGACCATTTCTTTTTTCCTTTTTCACCATTTTTCTCTTCCTCTGAATTTTTTTGATAAGAAAGACATTGAGATAAATGGATTCCTCCGCACATTCCAATACAATGAACTGAGGTTACGATCCCAATGACAAATAGCATACCATATCCCATATTTTCCTGTGCTTGTGGAAATGCATTAAAGATTCTAGATAATCCTAATTGCTTCATCAAAACAGAGATAGCAAGTAATAAAACCCCAACTCCAATGACTTGATTCCACGTATCTTTTTTATTAAATTCTTCTTTTTCATTCTTTTGTCTTTTTTGAAACTTGGCTCGAATCACTTCATAGTCCAATTGTTCAATCACTTGTATTATCTGTTCTTCATTAATTTCTTCTCGATCAAAGGTTATTACAGCTGTTCCTTTATTGTAGCTAACCGTGGCATCTTTTACTCCTTCTCTTTGTTTTAATTGCTGTTCAATCTTGTTCTCACAATTTACACAAGTCATACCGCCAATGGTAAATACCGTTTGCTTTATTGCCATGATGAAATGAACAACTCCCTTCTTATTTTTATTCGATATTTCACTTTATCATGGAAATTTGGAGATATGATGGAGATATAAGAAAAGGCTATGCGAACATAGTTTTTGCATAGCCTTTTCCACTGTTTCAGAATAGGAAAAGCTCGTATACTCCACTTTTCACCATTTATCTGTTCTTTACTATGAAATTGTAAATGTTTTTGTACCAACTCTACCATCTGGTAATGTGATAGTAATTGTATATTCTCCTGTAGCTAGAGTACTTCCAAAATTAATACTATATGTTAAGCCATTAGCATCAATTCTTCCATTTCCAACTACAAAAGTTTGAGTAGAATTATCTTTTTGAATCTCAACTTTTGTTCCTGTTTGGTTTAAATTAATATTATCCTTTAACCTAAACTCAAAATCATAAACTCCTGATGGAAAGCCTGGGTATACACCTAACGATGTAATTTCAAATGTTTTCTTCTCTGGTTCTTCTGTACCAGAATCTACTGGCGGAACATATTCAGGAACTACTAAATAATAAATAAATTCAGAGCGATTTCCATTTGCATCTTCTGTTACAAAAGCGAAATAGGAATCTTTTTGTGGCACTTCATTTAATGAGATTGTAAACTTTCCATCTCCACTAACGAGAGCCTGTTTTGTTGGATTTGCATCCATAACTAATTTTGGATCTTGGCTCTTTATGGATTGTGGATCAAAATCATCACTTGCTTGTAAAAGTGTCCAATAAATAGAACCTTCTTCATTTGATTTTAAAGTTACTTCCAACTCTTTTTCTCCTGTACGTCTAACGGAGCTAGAAGTTGTAGCAATGAGAGGTGCATCAAAATCTACATAGAATGATTTTTGTGCACTCGTTCCATCATTAAATGTAATGGTAGCTGTAAAGTAATTATTCCCTTGTGGAATGACACCTGATTTCATATAGACGGTATAATGCTGATTATCGGTTGTTTCCACTCTTCCAATCGTTAAATTGCCAATTGGACAAGAAACTTTAAAATTATCTAAAGTGAGAGCTTCTTTTGTTGGTTCGCTCAATGTGATTTCATAACGATAATTTTCTCCAAAGAAAGATACATATTTATAATATCCTTCTGCCTTTTCAATGCTAATGCTCGAACTATCTCCTGCAACTACCTCAGAATCAACTGTAATCTTTTTGATTAATGTTGTTTTTCCATCTTTACTAGCTGCCATATAATACATTGTATAAGCACTACCTTGTTTTAATCCATCTATTTTAAACTCATTGGCTTGGCTTTTCATCTCCACTTTTGTTCCATTTTGTAACATATAATCTTCTGCAATACCATCTAATTCATTTGGAACTTGATGAACTGCCTTTGTGCTTAATCTTGAAGTGGCATTTTCTTTTACAATATAATAGAATGTTCCTGCTTCATCTGAGATATAATTTATCGTAGCCTCTGTATCACTTGTACGAGTTACCCCAACAGAAGTTAATTGTGGACAATCATACTTTGATACAAAGCTCTTTTTAATTAAACTATTGTCAGAGAATACAATCGCTAAACTATATCCATTATCATCATAATACGTTGTGCTAATATCAAATGTTTTATAATCACTGCTTGGTTGAATTCCCAATATTGTCATATCAGAACCACCTGTTGTACAAATAATAGAAAGCATTTCTTGTTTTAACTCAGGGTATGCTTTATTTAAAGTCAAACGTACTTTTCCGTCTTCCACAGATTCTACATTAACAATTTGAAGGCCACTTTGTTGTGCTATCGTTTGAGGATTTCCTGTATCTGTTGATGTATTACCATTACTTTGATCAGAGTTAGATGTATTGTCTTCATTGGAAGAACTACTACTATTTGCATGGATCTCTTTCTCACCTGAAGGTGATGACACAGTAACCTTATCTGTTGTTTCATTTTTTACTGCTACTTCTACTTTATCATCCGACACTTTAATAGCGCTTCCCTCTGCTCCTTTTTCTAAAGAAACCTCTACGTCTACTTTTGTATCCACTTTTACTTTTACAGCAGTATTTACTTTTGCTCCCTTTGCACTTTCTGAAACAGAAACCGGTATTTCTTCTTTTGTATTACCGCTTAAATCTACCTTTGCTGCTGAATTTACAGCTACTTCTTTTACAGAACCATTGGCTTCTACCTTTACATCAGCTATTCCATTTACTGATAATTTCTCAATTGTTCCATTAGCTTTTACAGAAACAGTCTTAGAATCTCCTACTTTTAATTCTCCAACTTTTCCATTAACTTCGACCTTTAATTCTGCATTCTTTTTCGCCAATTTCACTGCATCAACACTAGCACCATCTTCTACAACGATTCTTGCTTGTAATGCCTTAACTACAATTTTATTTCCATTTGCCTTTTCATGCCAAGTATTTGGTTTAATCATGAGAATTTTAATGGATTTAAAAACACCATGATTTTCTACATCAGCATTTGGCGCATTAACGAAAAGATCTATGTTCGTATATTCTCCTTCAGGCACTACAAAATCCACATCTTTTTTTGTTTCAATTATAATGCTTGTTAACTTATCATTGTTTAATGCTTTTGTTAATTGGGATTGTGTCACTACTTTTTTCTCTGTATTCACTTTAACTGTATACTGAGCGACATAGCTTTTCTTAGACGATTGTGCATAACAACGGATAATGGCAGTCCCCTGTCCATTTCCAATCACTTCTCCTTTTTTATTTACAGTTGCAATAGAACGATCACTTGTTGTCCACTGATAAGTAGCACCCTTATATTGCTTCTTATTTAACTGGAGCTTTTCTCCTGCTACAACTGTTTTTGTTCCTTGTTTTTTTAATGAAACTACTTTAAAAGTAGTGAGCACTTTCTTTTCTTTTTTTCCAACTTTAGAAATTTCAGTAATAACAGCTGTTCCCTCTTTTTTCGCTGTTACAATTCCCTTTTTATTCACGGTAGCCACTGCTTTATTGCTACTAATCCATTTATAACTTGCTGTATTTTCTGTATTATTTTCTAATTGATTTACGGTATCACCAACAGCAATTGTTTTCATATTTGATTTTGTGGCACCAGAAACGGATGTCACAGATGCTAAAGCCATAGCAGATAATATCATAAATGAAATTACTTTTTTGTTCTTTCTCATATTGTTCCATTCTCCTCATACACGAATCATTAAAATACATTCATTATTAATACATTGATTATTTCTATTCTATTCCAAATAATAGCATACCCGAGTAATTTGATCAAGTATAATTTTCCCTAATTTTCCATTTTCCATTTAATAAATAAATTGGTAATAAAATCCTGAAATGACTTCTATCAAATCTACAATCTTTATAACTTCTTAATACCTCACTTTCATTTAGGTACTTCAATAAAAAAATAATTTATATCATCAACAAATATTTATCTAAGCTATGAATCCATATTTTATTTTTTAACTTTACTATAGCCAACAACAATAATAAAAAAAGCTATGTACCATCGATACATAGCTTTTTTTCTTCCTCTATCTAATTTTCTGTTATGAAATTGTAAATGTCTTTGTTCCTACTCTACCATCTGGCAATGTAATGGTAATCGTATATTCACCACTTGCATAAAAAATATCTTTTATTGTTAATGAACTACTTGAAGAATCAATATAGCGATGTGGCATATCATAACTTTTTTTACTTTTAGAAGGAAGTGTTATCTCTATCTTTGTCCCTGACTGATTAATGGCTGTATTTCCCTCTGTTTTAAAATCAAGAACAAGGCTACCTGTAAAATGCCTACTAGGTGTAACAGAAATAATTTCAAATGTTTTTTGTGTATTATCTTCTCCATTACCTGGATCTTCTGATTGATATTCTGGTATTGCTAAGTAATAAAAATTATCAGAAGTATTTCCATTTTTATCTTGTGTTACAAAGCAAAAGTAAGAACCTACAGGTGGCATTTCATCCAATGTCACTGTAAATGTTCCTGTTCCACTTACAAGAACCTGTTTCTTTGGATCTGCATCCATAACTAACTTTGGATCTTTATTTACAATACTTTGTGGATCAAAATCATCATTTGGCTGTAATAAAGTCCAATAAATACTTCCTTCTTCATCTGATTTTAAAGTTACTTCCAGCTCTTTTTCTTTTGTCCTAGCTACAGAACTAGAAATTGTATCAATAAATGGTGCATCAAAATCTACATAAAAGATTTTTTGTGCTGTCGTTCCATCTTGGAATGTAACCGTAACTGTAAACTCATTATTGCCTTGTGGAATGGTACCCACTTTCATATAAATGGTATAATGCTGATTATCTGTTGTTTCCAGTCTTCCAAGGGACATATTTCCGTCACTTGGACAAGCGATTTTAAAATTAGATAACGTCAATGGCTCTTTTGTCGGTTCACTTAATGTAATTTCATAGCGATAATTTTCTCCAAACAAAGAAACATATTTATAAAAACCTTCTGCTTTTTCAATGCTAATACTGGAACTATCTCCTGTAGCCACATCAGCATCGATGAAAATTTTCTTAATTAAAGTGGTTTTCCCATCTGTACTAGCTGCCATATAATATATTGTATAGGCACTGCCTTTCTTTAGACTATCGATTGTAAACTCATTAGTCTTACTCTTCATGTCTACTCTTGTTCCAATGTATAACATATCATCCTCTGTTATTCCATCTAACTCATTTGGAACTTGATGTACTGCCTTTGTACTATATGTTTTTGTTGTCTCTTCTTTTATCAGATAATAAAAAGTTCCAGCTTCATCTGAAATATAATTCACTTTTGCTTCTGTATCACTGACACGTGTTGTTCGAACAGAAGTTAACTGTGGACAATCATATTTTGATACAAAGTCTTTTTCAATGAAACTATTATCTGAGAACACAATCGCTAGACTATACCCATTATCATCATAATATGCAGTAATAATATCAAAAATTTTATAGTCATCACTTGGCTGAATACTTTGAACTGTCATATCAGAACCACCAGTTGTACAAATAATAGAAATCATCTCTTTTGTTAACTGTGGATAAGATTTATTTAATATTAAACGAACTTTTCCATTTTCTACAGACTCTACACTGACAATTTGAAGACCACTTTGTTGTGCCATACTTTGTGAATCTTCTTCATCTATCGTGTTATTTTTTACTGATACAACCCCTTTTTTATTTACCATAGTAGTTTCTTTATGGTTGGTAGCCCCCGAAACAGAAGTTACAGATGCTACCATCATTGCAGATAACATGATAAATGGAATTACTTTTTTATTTTTTCTCATATTATTACCTTCTCCTTATAAATTAATTATAAAAACATGTTCTTATAGTTTTTTATAATAGCATATCCGAGTAACTTCATCAACAAAAAAACTGATTATTTTCTCTTTTTATCGTATATATATCTAAAATATACACATTTAATTTAATTATATTGTTTAATTTTCACGATACCCATCTTTTATTTTTAAAATATTATTATTCAATAGTAATATCAATTTATTTATTCATTTATCTATATTTTTCTTGATATTTATCATTGATTTTCGTTCTAAATAAAATCAATCCACCAAATATAAAGTATAAAACATCTATCTCCGTAATAAAAAAAAATAGAATTACCTTTATATAATTCATTACCTTTATACAAACTATAAAAAGAGATACTTCTTTCATAAAATTGGAAGTATCTATTTTTTCTTTATTTCATTCTTTATTTTCTAACCCAATGTTTATATCAAGTTTCAAACTTTCCATCCCCTTGTAACCCTTTTACAAAAGAAGTTCCTAGCTTCCCACTTAAATAAGAGCAATGCCACTTTATTTATTTCTCTTTTTTTGATCGGAAAACTAATATCAGCCCAATAATCCCTATTACTACACCTATACACCATAATTCATGACCAGCCATAGCCAAAATAATTCCCATTAAAAGAAGCGCAAAACCTCTATCTCTCTTTTCCATATTCTAATCCTTCTCCCTTCTTGTTCTTGCTATTGAAAAATTTTTGCTACTTATTCATTATACCACTATTTCAATATTAAGCTCTTTCTCTTTTATCTGTAATTCTAACTTTGCAATAGGGTTAGTAGATTTTAATCAATTCATTTTTCCAAAAAATTCTCTACATATTTTGAAAATATTGTGCTATAATAAATATCAGCCCATTATTAATACCTCCATTTCTTTATTATAAAGGTGGAGGTCTTTTTATTTTTAGCAAATCTATTATAAAGAAAAAGCTTTCATCTTATTCTTTTATAACTTCCTATCTTCCTTTTCGTTTTCATTCATTGGATAAAACAAAAATGACACCCAAAACTTCTCCTCTTCTACCTTCACCTCTAACATCCCCTCATACGTTTTCACAATCTGTTCAGCAGAATATAACCCAATTCCTGTATGCCCTTGCTTCGTTGTTTCAAACCTCTTCTCTTTTCGTTTTATCACTCCATAATAGGAATTTTCAATCACTGTATAAATCCCATTCCCCGCTTGTATCATAGAAAAATGGATATATGGATTTTTATTTTTTTCATCTATGCAAGCTTCCATGGCATTATCTAAAAGATTTCCATATAACACAACTAACTCTGTATCCCCTATGCCTTCTATCTCCTCTATCTGTATTGATATTTCAAAAGCAATCTTATACTTATTCGCTAAATCCTTATAATATACAATTAACGCATTCAAGGCATAGTTGCTACAATAAAAAATGATCTCTTCTGATGGAGAAGTCTTTAAATATTCATCTAAGTATCCCTTCAACCTTTCATACTCTTTATTATATAAATAAGATTGCACCACTCTCAACACTTGTTTCATATCATGCTTGACACGTCTTGATTCTTCCATTTTATTTTTTAAACTTTCATATTGGATGGATTGTAAGTGAAGATAGTGATTTTCCATACGAACATGTAAATTTCTATGATTTTCGGCTATAAAGTCAACAATAATCCAAGTGATGAAAAATGCTCCCATATTAAAAAAGACTGCAAATAATACATTTTTCAATTCTGAACTAAAGAAAAAAATCCCTCCATTATTATATAAATTATAATAATACGAAAGACAAAACGTGGCCGGAATACACCAAAGGTATCGGAAAAAGCTTTTGTTTTCTGAGAATTCAATTACAGGTCTCACCTTCTTTATCATAATAGAAAAGACAAATGGATAACTCAGAAATAAAATCAATAAATAAATTCCACTAATCACCATAGAATATGGTCTTACTTCTTTACCGTCATAGAAATAAGAAGAAAAATAGGTGTATAAGACAGTGGTGATACTCCTATAGTTCAACACATTTAATAATACAAATAACAACTTTGTAATGGGTGCTTTTATGATACATTTAAAAAATATCAAATAACAAAGAATCCATAAAATAGTTAAGAACACTGAACTATCTTGCTCCATCACGAATAACATTCGACAAAAAATAAGAAATATGTAAAAAATAAAAATAAAGATTCCCGTCGGTATTTTTGAAAAACGCAAAAAAATTCTGAAAGACAATACCAAAGATTATAATATTCGGCATCAACTCTAACAATTCATAGACAAGAATTTCAAAAAAATAAGTTAAATTCATAAACGATCCTTTATTCTACTAGGATTTCATTCTCTTAATTCCAAAGGTCCAAATCCTTTCTCCATTTTCTATTCTCTCTTTTTAACCCATAATCTTTTGTAACTGTCGCATGGAAAAGATAAAATCTGAATAGATCTTCATAATTTTTGAATACTCCTTCTTGCGAAATGGAATACTCTCACCATTCTTCAATTCAACGGCTAGTGGTGTAATTCTTTTAATCTCATGCATATTCACAACACAGCCAGAATAACAAGTTAAAAACTGGGGATATGGCTCTAAAATCTCTTTTAATTGATAAAAACTCATTCGAATTTTCTTATACTCATCTGTCTTTAAATGAATATAACAATAATGCTTCTGCACGTCACAATATAAAATATCCTTTAGTAAAATTTTCTCATGATCTTTTGCAAAAGGAATACAAATAAATTGATTTTCTTCTAACTGCTTCATATGAATGGAAATCAAACTTTCTGTAAACTGATCATAAGTAAAAGGCTTTACAAGATACCCTGCGACTCTCATCTTATAACCTTCCACTGCAGATTCTGTACTAGTGGTAACAAAAACCAAGACCGCCTCATCTTGTTCCATTCGAATTTGCCTTGCCACTTCCATTCCTGAAATTTCTTTCATATATTGATCAATAAAAATTAAAGCATATTCCCCTTTTTTAAATTCACTTAGAAATTCTTCTCCACTTTCAAAATGAACTACTTTAAGAGAAATAAGATAATGAAATTGAGCAAAAAATTTCGTAAGGTATTCCTCTACCTGCATACGATCCTCACTTCTATCATCAATAATAGCAACTTTCACTCCATCGCCCCCATCATTACTTTGTCCTTTTATGATATTTCCTGTGTATAATATACTATATTCTTCATGATTTATCAACAATTTTCTAAATATTAATCCATATTTCATCATTTTAAAGCCAATACCGTTAAAATCTTATATCTATGTGATAAAATCATTTCATAAAGCAACTATTTTCATTACAAATAAAGGAGGTATCTTTATGTCTTTATTATTAGAAATCCAAAATCAAACAGAACGAATCATTTCTGAACTCCAATGGGACAAATCGGAAATCGCAAAATTCATTCAACAAGCGAACACTGCCATACTTAAACACACAAACACTGCTTCCAATGACGAACTTAATTATTCACTCGTAACACATGATGCCACTTATTCTGGTGGATTCATTTTATTCGGTGGTTGGACAAAAATTTATGATAAAACAGTTCCATCAGGAACAAGAGGACATGAACTTTATTTGGCATTTGGAGGATTAGGAGCTGGTGGCTGGAAGGGCAATTGTGATATTGAACTTTTAACAGAAGGAAGCTTTGAACATAATGGTATCAGATATGCTATCCCTATTAATCATGAAGGAAATAACGACTGGGAGGGATATAACAGAGGATTCGAATGGTTCTATAACAATGTTAAATCATTTATGTTTATGTACTTACCTCAATTTGTACAGCCAATTCCTATTTTTGTTTATTTTGATCGTAATAGTAAGCGAATTGGTATTTCTGTTCCAAACGCTAGTCTTTCTTGCGGTATTGGAGGCGGAACTGTTACTGTAAAATCATAATATTTTTATTCACTGCCCTCTTATAAATAAAAATAGGATTTAACAAGAGGCTATCCAGAAAGAACTAAATTTTCTCTTTCTAGACAGCCTCTTTTTTCCTACTCTTTATTTTATTTTTTATCCTATTCTTTATACTTACAATTTAAAATGATGTTGAGCTTCTCGTTATTAATTTCTACAACCTCTACTTCGGATGGCCCCATATCAGATAACGTATCGACAACCTGATCTTCTAATCCTCCATCTACAAACCATGTATAAAACTTTTGCGCCACTTCTTCTGCATCTTGTCCGACAAATTCAAATATAACTTTTTTCATAGTTCTTCCTCACTTTCTAAATACTATTAAAATAAAACGAATAATAACTATAATGTAAACTATTAAATTGTACCTTATAAACTATATTTTTATCTTTTAAGAAAAAAATCTCTTCTTGCTCTTTCAATTCCCATTACATTTACAAAAAACATATATGGTGACTTATCTTCTGTTCCCCAAAGGAATTGATATTGTTCACAATATGCTTCTAAATCGGCGAAAGAACATGCTATTACCAAATCATCATTTACAGCAACAGGAGATTCATCTGGCACATAAATATCTCCTGCATTTATAATATCTGCAAACACTACCCTATGGCATATTACCTTTTTCCTTATCTACCATCCTTTCTTTCTTCAATATTTTCTTTATTATACAAAATATATCCAAATGAATGGATAATTTGGCTTAAAACTATCGAAAACTGGCTTTTTTTGTTTCTTGTATTCAATACTACTAATATCACTTATAGAATAAAAGCACTACGTGTAAGCGATACACAGCTTGCAAATAAGAAATATTTACTTGGTAAATGGAGATAGGAGTAGACTATAAAACAATCTACTCCTACTATTAATAAAAACTTTTCTATTTTCTATTCTTATAATGATAAGTCGGAACCAATTCTTGTACTAGTTTCCGAATATCCTCTACTTCTTCTGAAGCTTTATTGCAAAGCTCCTCCACTTTTATTAAGAACTCTTTCTCATCAAATTGAATTGGTTTACCAATATGAATTCGATTATTAGCGGTATCTTGCATTCCTTCTTCATCCATCAGAAGTTCTTCATATAATTTTTCTCCTGGTCGCAATCCAGTATACTTGATTTGAATATCACGATCAGGGATATATCCAGAAAGACGAATTAAATTTCTAGCCATATCATCAATCTTTACAGGAGACCCCATATCCAAAACAAAGATTTCTCCTCCTCTTGCATAAGCTCCTGCCTGAAGGACAAGCCCAACCGCTTCCGGAATTGTCATAAAATAACGAATGATATCTGGATGGGTTACAGTAACTGGCCCACCTTCAGCAATTTGTTTTTTAAATAAAGGAATGACACTTCCGTTACTCCCTAATACATTTCCAAACCGTACTGCTGCAAATTCTGTTTTAGAGTACTGATTATAAGATTGAATAATCATTTCACATAATCGCTTAGAAGCTCCCATAATATTTGTTGGATTTACTGCCTTATCGGTAGAAATTTGAATAAACCTTTTGACACCATATTTATCAGCAGCTCTTACAATCTTAAGCGTTCCATATACATTATTCTTAATTGCTTCATTTGGACTATCTTCCATTAATGGAACATGTTTATGAGCAGCAGCATGATATATAATCTCTGGACGATACTTTTCAAAAATCAAATTCATTCTTTTTGTATTACGAATAGAAGCAATCAATACAACTAAATTAAGTTCTGGGTATTTTCTTTCTAATTCCATTTGAATGTCATAAGCATTATTTTCATAAATGTCTACAATAATCAATTGCTTTGGCTGATACTTAACAATCTGTCTACAAAGTTCACTTCCAATGGAGCCACCACCACCTGTTACCATCACAACTTTTCCACTGACATATCCCATAATCTCATCCAAATTAAGAGAAATTGGATCACGACCTAATAAATCTTCAATATCAACTGGTTTTAAACGGCTAACACTTACTTCTTCATTAATCAATTGATACATTCCTGGAAGCATTTTTAGATTACAATCTGTCTCCTTACAAATGTCTAAAATCTCTTTTGTTGCTTTCTTAGGCGCAGATGGCATAGCAATAATAATATCTGTGATTTTATATTTATGTACTGCCTCTAAAATATGATATCGATTTCCTACCACTTTGACACCTTGAATATAGTTTCCTAATTTATGCTTATCATCATCAATGGCACACAAAACAGAACCTTCTAAATAAGCACTATTAACAATTTCTTTAATAATCGTTGTGGCAGCTTGTCCCGCCCCAATGATCATCATACGATGCTTGGATACATCTGGATGATGTTTCTTTACCATAATTCTTATAAAACGATAACAAAATCTAGAGGCTGAAGTAAACAACATAAGATATATTAAATGCAAAGGATAAAAACTTCGTGGCATATGCAAATGCATAACTTGTATCTCGACAAATTGCATAAAGCTAGAAAGAATAACAGCAAAAACTACATTCACTAACTCATCAATCCCTGCATATCTCCATAAACTATGGTATAAACGTAAACAAAAAAAGATAAAGATCGTTATAATGGTATCTAGCCAAAAGAAATCTAAGACTGCCTCCCAATACTTTAACTCTACCTGACTAAGACGAAAATCAAATCTTGATAAAAGAGCAAGTGCAGTTGCTCCATTCAAAAGAAAAATATCTAATAAAACTAAAAATAGGCGTCTTAACATAAGACGTTTATCTAATATGTATTTTTTCATTATTTTATCCTCTATTATAAAACGTTGTAATATATTTTAACTTCAAATTCATTACTTCTTTAACTAAAAAAATATACTACATAAGTTTCTTATATTTATGAATAATGTAAAATCAAAAAATGAAAGCATATTTACCATATGCTTTCATTTTATTGTATCATAATTATATTGCAAAAACTATTATAAAATTTGTTAGAACTTATACTTTGTCTTTCGACTCTATGTCAGCGTCATATAAATAAAAAGTTTGACTTTTTCTTGTTTTGACTCCCTAATACTTACAGTTAGAGTAATATGATTCTTTTAATTCATCTAGTAAAATAATTAATCTATATTTTTTCTATCAAAGTTTTCATCACTATACAGTTAATAATCAGAGCTATTGTTACTTTAACCAAAATTATAATGTAATTTCTCCAAAACTTAATATGAATACTATTTTAATGAAAAAACTAAAATACCGTTACACTATCCCAGAAATCATAAACAATAAACGCTTCTATACCATATATTAATATAAAATGTTTAAATTGATTCTATAATTTATAACTCTTTTTAACTTTACGTCTTTCTATAAATCCACTTTTATATTTCTGAATTCTTCTAGTTCTTCTGGTGTACCAAGTACATGAATTGATTTTTTATCAACAACTGATATATATACTTCTCCACTTTGTTGAATTAGATAATTATAAAGAGGGGCTACATATTTCTCTCCGTTTTCTAAATTAGAATTATTAGAATAATAGTCCTTATATAGTTCCTCATACAATTGACATGTCCTAAAATAATAAGCCCCCAGTGTGCAATAATCAGAAATTCGTTTTTTCTCACGAACTTCTATTGCTTTTCCCATAGAATCTAGTTTTACAAAACTCCAATGATCTCCTTCACCTAAAAAACAAGGTATAAATCCATCCCCTTTTAATTCTTCAGCATTCATTTCACAGGGCTTCACATAAGTATCAATATTATAAATCAATAATGAATTTTCTGAATTCCATACTTTATTTGCAAGTAAAGCTGTTGTAGCCTGTCCATCTGTTAAATAATCAATTTCTATGATATGGTAATGTTGAATCTTTAATTTTTTGCATTGTTTTCTTATGAATTCTTTTGCATTATATCCTTCTCTGACAATAAAAATATACTGATTAACAATAGAATCATATCCTCTTAAACTAATTAGGGACCATTCAAAAAGAGTTTTCCCATGTACTTCAATCTGATATTTAGGAATAGTATATCCAACTTTTTCAAAGCGACTTCCTAATCCACCCATAGTAATTACAATATCCATTTTTTTATTTGCCATAGTAACTTCACCTCAATTATTATTTGGTTTTGAATTATCACAAATTTTTTTTAACTCTTCAGGAGAATATTTTAAAAATTCATTTGGACGCACAGCTCGATCATCCACATAAAAACCTTCATGCCCAGGCCATGGTTTTCCATAAATAATTTCATCATATGGAATATTCCATTTATCCAGCCAGTTTAATAAAACTTTTGCAGTATGCACATTAATCAATCCAATATTTCCTTGATAACTATTCATATTTCTTGAAGTAAAAAGTACAATTTTGGCCCCATTCGCTTTATAATAGCGTATCTTTTCAAGCATTTCAGTATATGGAACTAGCTCTTCATATGTTTCATTTTTTTGTTTGATAGGACAAATAGTTCCATCAATATCTAATACAAAAGTCATTTTTTCAAACATTCTTCTATCTCCTCCAATATTTCAATTGCATTTAATATAAACCCAAAAACTTTTTGCGGATTATCAATATGAAGTGGTAACATAGAAAGAAAAAGAGAAACCTCATAAATTCTGACAGCTAAATAATTAAATCCATTTTGGGATACATATTTTTGAAAAACCTTTTTATACTCTGTATTATCGAACTCAATATCTAATGAAAATTTTAAGTCATTATTTAAAGTAATATGATGTAACCCATTATTGAAGAAATCATATCTACCACAAATAGAATGCGATAGCTTTGCAATATCATAATAGGGATTTGTCCATAAATCATTTTTCTCTAATGCCCCTTTAGGATCAATCAGTTTTAAAAGATTTGCTTCTTTATTGAATAGCATATTAGAAAAACATAAATCTCCATGTCCTATAACACTATATAAATCTCTCTTCAAGTCTTTATGTATTATATCATAAAGGGATTTATATTTCTCTACAACTTCATCTAAATTGGAATAATTTGTTCCACTTTTTATAAATTCTGCAAAGATGCTATACTCTTTACAATTTTTCAATTGAAGAATTCGTTGCTCTAACTTTTTCAAATATAATGAATTTTCTATTTCTAAATATTTTTCATTTGTTATTTCCTTTTTCTTTCTTGTTACAATAAAGTAAAATACCTTTTCAAGAAGTTTATTTAATTCATCTAAATCAATAGCGCCATGCACCCATCGAATTGCTAAATCAGTCATATGATATCTTTCCATATCATATGAAGAGGTATCCTCAAATTCCTGATAATTATATGGCATAACAAACCATTTTTTCATTTCATCTGGTAACAAATGATAAAACATATATTCTGCTTTAATTTTCCTCTTATCCTTTGAAGACTTTGTTACAACAAATTCATCTCCTTTTAAAGAATTGAAAAAACGAGCATCAAATCCTCCAGAAATATACTGAAGAAAATTTTCATGAATTGCTATATCAAAAAACGCATATGTAACAATATTTATAAATTTTTTATCTAAGTTATTATTAAAATAGATATCTAAATTATTCAATAAATTCCCATAGGATAACAAAAGTTCTATATATTCTCTAATAGAATTCATCATAATTAAAACAGGAACTCCCGTATCAGAAATAAAAACATAGTTTTCTTCAATATATTCTAATTTCTTTATTAAAATTTTCATTTCATTTTCATCAGAAATAACAAAATTAGAAAAAAGATGGAGAATATATGTATCATTCCCATAAGTTTTTATTTTATTAGCAATCGCCTCTATCTGCCATTCATAATCTAATTCTATTACTTCATTAATTTCTTCTTGTTTTTGTATAAATTGATAAAATTTATCTTTTATACTTTTTCTTTTTAGAATCACTTCTCCAAAAGATTTATTACCTATAATATTCTTTATAAATATATTTGGTTGAAAATGATTATCATAAATACAAATTAACTTCATTTTTTTCTCCTATAGACCATACCATATACAACCATAAACCCTAACATTAATAAAAGCGCTCCTAAACTAGTATATAGATTTGTATATTTTGTATGATAGCCATAAAATACAGCGTTAATATACTCTATAAAATCTTTTCCAGTAAAAATTTCTTGAATAGAAATTGCTAGAATAGTTAATGCTCCATATTCTAATAGCCATGTGAATACAGAAATCAATAATATAAGTAGCGTTCTTTTTTTTACTAAACTTTGTATATTAGAATACCAACTTTTCAATCTCTTCATACTAGAAAGAACATGAATCCCGCGTTGTGTATGAGTATTCATAATTAAATAACGATTTAAATATTGATAACTAGCAGGAAAAATCAAATAAATAAATGTAATGGATAATAAAAAACATATCATTAATATTAGTAAAGCTGTAACTTCTATCTTACCAATAATCGTAAAAACTATTAATAGGAATAATAATGGAATAGTATCAAAGTACCTATCAATTAATACTAAAAAAATACTTAATTTATAATTACTTAATTCAATTCCATAACAATAAATTCTAAAAACTTCTCCAATTTTAAATGGAAGAGCTATATTTACAAGAGTCGTTTTTAAGTATACTTTTATAAATGTTATAATAGGAATACGATATTCTAGCATAATAATATATAATCGTATTCCCTTAAAAATATAAGCCAAAAAAATACATATGAATACAGCAGGTAATAAAAAGAGAAAACGCTGAATAAAAATCTGTTGTACCATAGAATTCCAAACTATTTTATACAAGAAAGCAAGAGTTAGTAATATTATAATTAAATTGATTATGTAATACTTGTAATTTTTCATAATAATAAATCCATTATTTATTCTGTAGTGATTGTTGAAGAGTTTTACTATATGTTATCACTGATTTGGCTAGTTTGATTCTAGACGCTATTCCTGTATTCCAAGAAGATATTCCAGCAACTCTACGGTGCTGTTGAATTGGAAACCGCCGTATTTGTAACTGTTGTTTTTTAGCCATAACATACACAAAAAGATCTAATGAAAAATCTTTTGGTGCTTTAGTCCATGTTTCATAAAAAGAACGCGAGAACATAGTTGGTTGTGCATTAATATCCCAAAGCTTAGTTTTAAATACAAGTGATTCAAAACAACTCATTCCTGTTGTAAATATTGTATCTAACATAGGACGATTTCTTCTAGTACCTCTTTGGAAAACATCGGTGGGATAATTATAATGTTTTAAATAAGCAATACATTTACAAATTTCAGATGGTGAAGTCTGTAAATCTGCATGCATCCATCCCAGATAATCTCCTGTTGCTTCTTTTAATCCTGATAAAATTCCAAAACCATAACCTTGATTTTTTTCTACAGTTACAACTTTTACAAATTGATTTACCTTAGAAACTTCATCTAACACCTTTGCACTATTATCTATAGAACCATTATTTACAAGCACTAACTCTATAGGATAATGCTTTTCAACTATTTTTTTAAATTCGTTAACAAGATTTTCTATATTTTTTTCCTCATTATAGCAAGGAATAATAATGGAAAATAGCATATAAAATACCTCCAATTCTTTTTAATATATCCTAATTACAAAAAATAAAATATTTTTTATTTAGAAGGAAATACATAATTCTTTTGTAAAATAAAATTAATTATCATTGCTAAAAAAGTAGCTCCCACAAAAGATATAATTTTATTATGTGATAAAATATATAGACCATAATTTACAGTAGTATTAACTAATAAATTTATTAATTGGCAAAGAATAAATCTAGAAATACTTCTTTTAATATTAATATTTGTATTATTAAAACTCCAAAAACGATTTATAAAAAACGAAAGAGTCATTGCGATAAATATAGAAATCGATTTTGATATATATATTGGTATATATATTGATAATAACATATATAAAATAAAATCAACACCAGTAGTAAAACTACCAGAAATAATAAATCGTAATAAATTATTTCTCATTAAATACCTCCATTATTTATATCAACTGCTTGAGCAAATGTCATAAAACTAGATATATAAGCTACTTGGTCATTATCATAAGTAAATGAAATATATTTTATATTTGATAAAGGAGTTGAAAAATAAAACCCTATATAATTTTTATTATCACTATTTATTTGTGGTATTCTTTTTATCAATTTCTTATTTTTATCGTATAATTTTATATAATATTTGTTTGATGACAATTGATTTGTGCTATCCTCTTTTTTTACATAAATAAAAAATATATTCTCCATAGAATCTTCTAATGTCACTTCATTTTTCATTTCAGTTAATTCTAACGTTGAAGCCACTGAATTAGATTGAATAGCCCAATTTAATGGAGAAATAGGAATATAATAATAATTATTATCCAATTGCTTATAATAATAATTCCATTCACCAGTATCATCAGTTATATTGGTAAAATATGTTGCTGACCAATAACTTTGAAATGAACATATAAAAAATAATGATATATATAATAATACATATATATTACGTTTAAAAAATACAAGGTTTTTAACATAATATTCTATATAAAATTTAAAAAATACAATTAAGATTACAATAATTGGAACATAAGAGAAAAAATATGTTCTATTCATTGGTAATTGAATAACCTTATTCCAATTAATACCTTGTTCACCAGTAGAAAAAACATCTGTTAATAAAACTAGCCCAGACTGAGAAAATGATAAGCACACAAGTAACAATATTCCAGAAAATAATTTAATATATTTCTTCTTAATATATATATAATAAAAACAAAAAATAATACTAAACAGAATCAACGCTAAAACAAATATGTTATATAGAATAAAATTATTATTTTGTATCTTTGGAAATAAGGTATTCCATATCTGTACTTGATAGTAAAAAAGTCCATTTATTAGCTCAAATAAAGAAGGTATTTTTATAGTACCTGCTCCTGAAATATTATTTTTATATCTAAGAATTTCAGAAACCATTCCTTGTATTAAAGCAAAAATCATAATAATTATAGTACAATATTTTGCTTTTTTCGAAATATATTTGTATAAAAGTATTAATAATAAAAATCCTGTTGGTATCAATATTACAAACGACATTTTTGATAAAACGCAAAGAATAGAGATACACATAAATATCATAGTTTGCCTTCTAGACAGTGGCATATTTCCTATTAATGCAATAAAAAATACGATAATTGGAATTATTCCCCAATATCCCATTTGAAGTGGTACAGCAGAAGTCTCTCCATCTACTAAACAAGTAAAAAGTAATATAGAAATTATAATACTTTCTATAGAAGATATATATTTCTTTAAAACTCCACTTGAAATAGTAGCAACCATTGCTGACATAATTAATGTTGATATTATATTCATCATTAAAGGCGCATAATGTAAACCTGGTAATATATGTACTACAAAAAAGGATACTATTCGTCCTAAAAAATTTAAATATAATCCTGCTTCTAGAGAAAATAAATTTTCAAAAAATCCCTTTTCAGAAGCCCAAGGAATATAATTTATGCCTACTTCAGCCCATGCATTATTATTTAATGTAAATGTTGGATATCTCATACAAATAATTAAAAATAATATAAATGTAGTAAGTAAATAAATAATGCCATTTCTTTCTTTTGTACTTAATTCTATAGATAACAGAATAATACACAATAATAACAGAAATAAAAGGATCACATTATAAATAATTGAAATACTAGTATCATCATAAAAAGTATACGTTACATACAGAGGTCCTGACAAGGTCTCTGAATTCATTGATGCAGCAGGAATCTCATATATATTCTGAGTGGATGTAACTATATATATAGATGAACCAATTTCAGTATCATCTGTAGTAATTGATAATGTAGCATTACCAGTGGTAAATTGATCCAATTCTAATTCTGGAGAAATATAGGACCAATCTTCAAATTTACTAATATCCATAGTATATGAGCTTACAATTTCTTTTTGTTGAAGAGATATTGTAATATGACCTTTATTTTCCCGCTCACTTCCTCCAGTTGCTACTAAAAACCCTATATTATCTATTTTATTTTTTACTGTAATTTCTTGAGAGACTATATCTCCAGACTTAATTTCAATAGCACTCTCAAACCCACGAGGAATAGAATATGTTTTATTATTCTCATTATATCCAGTAACAAAAACTGAAAATAATGGATATAAAATAACTAGTATTAACAAAAATATATATTTAAAAAAACTTTTCTCATTTAAGTTAGATATATATAACATTAATAAATCTCCTAACTTCTTATAATAAATATAGTTCTTATAGTGCTTATTGATTCGATAAAAAGATAGAATTATTCTCTATTTAAGACTAAAATGTTCATTCTCCAAAGTTAAATTTGGATTGTAATAAGGATCACCATCTTCTAACTCTTTTTTCCATCTTTTTCTAAATGCCATAATTTCTCCTTGAAAACGTTTCTGTTTCTCTTCTGTATCTTCTAACCCCCTAGATATAGATTCATAATGATATGCCTCTGCAAATGGAGTCCATACAATTAAATATCCTGCTTTTCTAACTTTCATACATAAATCTACATCATTAAATGCAACTTTCAAATCTTCTTCATCAAATCCTCCGATTTCTAAAAAAACCTGTTTCTTCATCATTAGACAAGCGGCAGTAACAGCAGAAAGATTTTGTTGAATATTACATCTTCCAAAATATCCATTAGAATTTCTAGGAAAATTTCTATGTGCATGTCCGGCTAATCCGCACATCCCTATGATAACACCAGCGTGTTGAATTGTATCATTTGGATAATATAATTTAGCACCAACAGCACCAATATCATTTCTTTGAGAAAACATAAGCATTTCTTCTATCCAATTTGAGGAAATGATTTCTATGTCATTATTTAAGAAAATAATATGTTCTCCATTAGTGAACTGAATACCATAGTTATTAATTGCAGAATAGTTAAATTCATTTTTCGGAGGATTATATGTGATTATCTTTATATTTGAATATTGTTCTAATTGTTCATAATATTTAAATAGCTCAGGCTCGGTACTAGAATTCTCTACTACAATAATCTCATAATTCGTATATGTTGTTTTTTGTATAATGGATGAAATACATCTTTCTAAATCTACTTTATGATCCTTATTTGGAATTAAAATAGAAACTAAAGGATTTCCAACTATTTCATAACGAATTCGATAATAATTAGGATGGAAAGAACAGCTTTCTACTGTGCCATTTAAATGATGTCGTTTTAGATCTTCTTTTACAGCTTTAATCCCACTTTCCGCAGTATATGATTTAGCAAAAGGATCACTTGCAGTAGAATTAGGATTTACTCTCCAATGATATAAAATTTTTGGAATATGAATAATACTATTTGTATTTGAAACCAAACGCAAAATCATATCATGATCCTGAGAACCATCGAACTCTTTTCTAAATAATCCAGTTTTCTGTAATAATTCTTTTTTAAATACTGAAAAATGACAAATATAATTATTAGTACGTAATGTATCAATCGCAAAATCAGATTTAAAATGTGGATCAAAATAATATTTGCCATCTTCTGAAACTTTATCTTCATCACAATAGATAAAATCAGCATCTTTTTCACAAATTACTTTCATATATTCATATAATGCAGAAGGATGTAATAAATCATCGTGATCAAATAATGCAATATATTCTCCAGTCGCCATTTCTAATGCAGCATTCGTATTTTCAGAAATACCCAAGTTTTTTTCTAGTTTTTTATATAGAACTCTAGAGTCTTTTTTCTGAATTTTTTTTACTTCTTTTTTCACATAATCATGTTCTTCATCACTCCCATCTGCTAAACATAGTTCCCAATTTGAATATGTTTGCTCTAGACAAGACTCGATCATTTCTAATAAAAATATCTTTGGAGTGTTATAAAGTGGTACTATAATACTAAATTTAATATTTTTACTAAACTTAGTATTCTCCTGAATAATACGTTCATCATTAGATAAATGCTCTACTTTATAAGGTGTTTTTCTCATAAAGTTTCTTACCTTAGTAACTGTATATCGAAAACCATTATTTTTTAAATTCCAAATTACTTTCCAACCATACTCTAAAGTTCTGTGAGTATCTTTTTGTTTTTTTAGAAAAAGTTTAATATCTCGTATAGGTTTTGTTATTTTCCATGAAGTTGATGTCATCAAAGATTGATTATCTTGAATCATATGCTGAAGTTGTACTTCTAAATCACTACGTTGCGCCATTGCAGTTTTATAATGTAATATATAATAGTCTAAGTCTTTTTTTAGTTTTATGTTTTCTTGAATATTATATTCATTATTATTCTTTAGATTTAAAATTATATTTTCTAGTTTCTCTATTTTATCATCTAAAAACCTATTTTTACATGATAATTCATTAATAATATCTGTTTTTTCATGGGTTTCTTTTCTTAAAATCTCATTATTAGCAAGTAATTCTTCTGTCTTTAACCAATTTTCTTTGATACTATTGAAATTTTCATCCAATATATCTATTAAAATATCTAAGTTATTTGAATAACAAACTTCAATTTCTCCTTTTACTTTAAACGATGTTATTTCAGGATTAATAGAGATTATAATTTGCGGATCTATATCCAAAAATAATATATTATTTTCAATCTGCTTTCCATTTAATATTTGATACTCTAAATTCCTATCATTATTAATAAATGAAATTGTCTTTAATATACAGAATCTTCCTTCTATACAATCAAATCGGACTTTTTTTGTTTTTGGTGGTATAGATATATCAAAGTCGAATAAAGCTTTATTATTATAGCAAATATAATGATAAGTTTTCTTCTCTAATTCATTAAATCCATTCCCTGTATCAAAAAATATAGTCATGTAATGCTCTTGTGGAAATAAAAAATTATCTGAATTATAAGCCTTAGTTTCTTCTAATTCATGCTCTAAAATAGAAAGAGCATATCTATCTGGATATTCAGTAAATACATGATTAAATTCATTTTTTATTTCCTGACAAAATCTACTATCAGAACTGCTAACTAAAAAAATACGATAATTATATTTACTCTTATCATGTAAATAGATATGTTCTTTGTAAATTTCATGAATATTATCCAAAAATGGAACTTTCTTCATATTGTAACAATTAAATAATATTGTATTTCTAGTTAATTTTTCCCATAATAATATATCACCATGTTCAAAATAAGTATAAGCAATATTATTTTTATCTAACAAACTACAAATTTCATCCTTATTAGGAAGTCCATTCTCAATATGTTCTATTAACCAAGGATGTTCTTCTTTATATAAAAATTTATAATATTCATTGCATCTTTTTTCAGCCTGTCTCACGAATGCAGTATTATTAGGAAAACAATGAAAAGAAGCTAATTTAGCTACACGATTTGTTTCTTTTAAAAAATTGTCTCTTTTATCATAAGGAATATGTTCTAATACATCTGAAGATAAAACAATATCAAAAGAAGAATCTTGAAATTGCTTTAAATCTGTAGCATCAGCCTGAATAAATTTAACATTTTTTGTAAGAACTTCAGGAAATGTTAAATCAGAAAACGTAATATCATCTATAGGTAAAAATTCTAATAAGTTAAATTGCTCATTAGAACCAACCTCAAGAATCTTTAGTGTTTGTTTATCATAAAAATCGCGAGTGTAATTTACTAGTAATTCTAGCGTTTTATACCGTTGATATTGATCAAAAGGAATCGACATTATTGTAGTACCTCCCATGTATGTTCTATAAAAAAATCTCCCTCTGCAAAATAAGGATTTGTAACATGAAATGTGTATTCGTCTGATTTATAATCAATACAAACCAGCCCTTCATCAGAAAAAATCCCAGCATCAATCACAAATTGTCCATTTAATAAGGTAATGGATGGAATGGTATATTGAATTTTATGATATCCCCTTGTATTAGGAATATCTACTTTATCTAAATAGGTATTTGGTCCAAAAATATATTTTCGATCCGGAGTATAAATTGCTACACCTGCTAAAAAATTTGGAATTTCTTCTAAGTAGATTTCATATTCCAACAGAACAACTAATTCCTCAAAACTAGAAAATACTTCTTTATTAATGGAAAGTTTTTTAATTTTTGCAGGTGTACTCTCTATTAATACTTCATCTTCATATGTTTTTGTAATAGTGAGTTTTTCTTCTATATCTTTTGTTTTATTAGAAAGGGAAGTATTTATTGTTCCATATAGCGTATATTCTTCATACTGATCTAATACAATATCGGTTTGCTCAAATGTAATAAAATTCCCTTGATTTAACCAAAGTGTTTTGTCGCAAAAGCGTTTAATTTGTTCTAATGCATGGGATACAAAAAGAATTGTAATTCCACTAGATTTTAATTGCTTCATCTTTTCAATACACTTCATTTGAAACTTTGTATCACCAACAGATAACGCTTCATCAACAATTAAAATTTCTGGTTCTACATTAATAGAAACCGCAAAGGCAAGACGAGCAAACATACCGCTTGAATATGTTTTAACCGGCTGATGGATAAACTCTCCAATATCAGCAAACTCAATAATACTTTGTTCTTTCGCTTGCATCTCTTCTTTGCTATATCCCAGCATCATCCCATTTAAATAAATATTTTCAAGACCGGTGTACTCAGGATTAAAACCAGCCCCCAACTCTAATAATGCAGAAATTTTCCCATTTACATTAATTTTTCCAGAAGATGGAGTAAGAATTCCTGTTATAATTTTTAATAATGTGGATTTTCCCGACCCATTCGTTCCGATAATCCCAATCGTTTCTCCCTTTTTTATTTCTAATGAAAGATTATTTAGTGCATAGTGCTCTTGACTATAACGTTTTTTTGTAATACTTAATGCTTCTTTCATCCGATCGATGGGCTTATCATATAATTTATATACTTTACTCAAATTTTCTATTTTGATAGCAATATCTGACATAATATCCTCCAAGTTTAAAGTACATCAGCAAAGTGTGGTTTTAACTTTTTGAAAATAATAATTCCAATTGAAAACATAAGGCATGAAAAAATCCAAAAATAAAGTGTCTGGAAAATATTTTCCCAAAACCAATGTTTTTCAATAAAGATACTACGATACCCTTCTACAATGTAGAAAAAAGGATTTAATTTTTCTATCCATTGATATTCGGTAGGAATCATTGTATAACTCCACATAATAGGAGTCATCCACATACCAACTTGTAATAAAATATTGATAATTTGTCCTAAATCTTTAAAGAACAAAATAATAGCAGAAGTGGCATAACTAATCCCTAATGTCAAAAAGAAAATACAGAATATATAGTATGGTAATTGTAGTAAATATAAATCTATTTTAAACCCATAAGCTAATCCAACCAATAAAGTAATAAGAATAAATACTATGTGTATAAAGAAAGATGATAATATTTTAATAATTGGTAATATACTAATTTTAAATACTACTTTCTTTACTAAATAGCTATATTCCAACATACAATTAGTTGCATTGATAATAGCCTCTTGGAAGAAAAACCAAGGAACTAATCCAAGCATAAACCAAAAAATAAAAGGAACACCTTCTACTGGAGAACCTGATTTTAAGCCAACACCAAATACGAACCAATAAATTAAAATAGTTGATAAAGGTTGGATAAACGCCCATATAATTCCAAAGATTGAACCAGCATATTTTGTTTTAAAATCATTTTTAGCTAATCGAAATATTAATTCTCGATTATGAAAAAGTTCTTTTGGAATCGTTATCATTTTATAAAACTGAAGACCTAAAACAATTATTACAATATCTATAATCAAACAAACTATAAGCTTTTTCCATTTCATATAATTAGCTTGAGACGATAGATTCCATTCATATAAATTTAATGTTTTAATGGAAATAATACTGTAGGGATCTGTTCCATCTGTTTGAATAGAAACTGTATTATTTACTTCTGTTAATTCCTCAATTTCACTTTGTACACCTTCTATAATAGAAGAAAAAGGTAATGCTTGTTTTTGCATATATGATTTAAAATAAACAGAAGAAATTGTAATATCTGCTGGTAGATTACCATAGTCAAATCTAAGCTCTGTGGTTGTCACCGGTATACTGATACAAATTTGATTATTCTTATTCGCAGTTATTTGATTATGAATTGAGTTCTGTTCTGTAAATTCTGTTGTTGAATTCTTAAAGAATACTTGAAAATCTAAATCTATATCGGAAGAAATATTTATTATTAAATTAATCATATTATTTTCTGGTATATTTATAAAATTAAATACAAAAAAATTACATATAATAATAAGAAATAAAATAAATATTCCCTTTTTTTTCTTGTTCATAAATATCTCCTTAAATTATCCAAAACTTGAATGTTGTACTAAATTTCGGAAATGTAAAATGCAACTGAAATGCCTTTATTACTGTTATTAATGAAAAATGTCGTTGAAGCATTTTTATATATAGTAATATCGTTTGTTTTTGTCGTATCGATAAATTACTATCAAAATATTCCAAAAACATATCTGATTGAATTAGTAAATTATTTTTATACTCTCTGTAAAAATTAATTAAATATAATAAATGTGTTGGGTTAAACCACTTTTTATAACGTTTCCAATAATTTTTAGGAGTAGCATTAGAGGCTCCTAATACATTATGCTCATGTTGACGATATAACACTAAAGGTTTTGGAACAAATATAATTTCCCCTAATATATTTGCAGCCAGAATAATCCACCAATCATGCATATGACATTCTTTTGGAATACGAGATATTTTTTCTCGTAGAGCATGATTAAACATCATGGAACATCCTGGAGCAACATTAAAAAGAAGCAATTGCTCAAACTGATTCTCATTTCTAAGAATTAAATTAGAATATTCCATAAAGGAAGGATGAATAATATTTAAATTACTATCAACCACCTTTAAATCACAATAAACAAGTAAAGGATTAGCTATTTTGTAGCTGTTTGCCTTTAAAATTCTATCTAATAATACAGATATTTTATTACTTTCCCAAACATCATCTTGATCAGCAAACATATAATAATCAAATTTTGGAACAGATTGTAATAATATATTAAAGTTCTCCTTTACATTTTGTGAAGAAAGAGAGTCCTCTAATAAAAAGATCTGTTCAGGATATTTTTGAATATATGTTTTTATAATAGATATAGTATTGTCACATGAACCATCATCTCTAATGTAAAGAAACCAATTACTATAACTTTGTGCCAAAATGGAATCTATCTGTTCCCTAATATAGCGTTCTCCATTATAAGTGGCCATTAATATACCGACAGTATGAGTATTAAAATTCATATTTGAAAACCTCTAACGTATCCTTTGCTTCCATTCCCTTAAATGTCCCAAAATTACTAATAAAAATTTAGGAGAAATGGAAAGAAATTTTTTGGTAAATTTATGTTTCATTGAAAAATCCCCTTTTCTAGGATCATTTTCTGACCAAAGAGAATCTTTCTTATATTGTTGATATAGAGAATATTTCGGATGATCTGAATTAAAAAACCAAGGCCTTTCATAAAATTCTCTAATATAATGAATAATGACTGGGTGCATTAAAGCATCTTGACGTTCTTCCTCCTTATAATAAGGTGCTTGATAAAATGCCTTAATCTTGTCCGTAGACAAGAGGAATAAATGTCCCATCATGTTATATTTAGGCGGTAAAGCTAAAATATGATCTCTGCATATATAATTTAGAGTTCCTTCACTCATCATAGGAGGCATATCATGAAAAGATTGGATATAGGATAAGCATTTTTCCTCACAATGATATTTTCTCCAAAGTGGAAGGTTAAATAAAACTACACCATCACAAATATAAGAATTACAATCTTGCAAATGATACTGTGATTTATAAGTCGTAGAATATGGCATTAAAACACCAGCAATCATATTATCTTTCATATCTAAAGTCCAAAGTTCTTTTAGAGAATCTGTAATAATACAGTCACAATCTATATATAACAAGCGATATTCTACTGGAAGTCTTCCACAGAAAATTTTGCTATAAATAGAAATTGGATGGTGAGAATCACTAGCAAAAGATAATTCAGGCTCAATCCATTCTTCTAATGGATAAAAGAAGAGCTTCGCGTGAAAAGGTTGCACCGTTTGTAAAAGTGCATCTTTTGCTTGGGAACTCATATGATCTTCTACAAAATGGATTCTAATCTCTTCAAAATCCAAACAATTTTGTTTACAAAGAGAAAGAAGAGAAATTCCAGCTTGTTCAATATATAATTCATTACAGGAATATAAAACATCTAATATCATAGTTGCTCATAAATGGAACAAATAGTCTCCATATAACTTTCTAAATTATTAAGCTCATAGGCTCTTACAATGGCCTGAGTTTGCTTTTTCTTATAATAATTAGCTCTTGTTAATAAGTCTGATATTTCATTTATAAAATCAGCATTATTGTTACAAAGTTTTCCACAATTATTAGTAATAATAGTAGACAATCCTCCAACATCTTGCGCTAACACAGGAAGTCCACAAGCAAGTGCCTCAACAGCAGCTAAACCGAACCCCTCCCACTTTGATGGCATAAGAAAGATCTTAGACTGTTTTAAATAATGCTCTGGCTCTTCTAAAAAGCCAGTTAATGTAATTATATTTTCTAAATGAAACTCAGATATTTTTCTTTCACAAAGTGAAAATAGTTCTCCCTGCCCAATCATAATTGCAGAAATAGTTGGAAATTTATTCTTCAATTCTTTTACAATTTCAATAAAACGAATGGGATCTTTTTGTTCTACAAATCTTCCCATAAACACCAAATCATAAGTCTTCTCATTTTTTTCTTCTAAATTTGGACATATTGCTATCGGATTTCCAATTACTTGAGACTTCGATTTAATTCTTTTCGAGAACACAGCCTCAGTTAAAACAGAATTAGAAACAAGTAAAATCTTTTTGAATCGCCAAGATGCCATTGTGTATAACAGAGAATACGAGTTCCAACTCTTTGCTCTTGGCTCGTTGTTATGTAAGTGTGATAAAATTGGAATACCAAAAGATGCTAAACAACTATACACACTAGCACGACAATCATGAGCATGAATAATATCGGGTTTAAAATCCTTTATTACAGTTGATAAATTAGAAATTGATAATTTATCAAGAGGATAATAAGTAATATGATTTTTTTTCAACTGTTGAGCAATCGTTCCATCTGGTGAAACATAACATGCTTCATATCTATCAGGTAAATTTTTTATAATGGTAATTGCTACTTTTTCTGCTCCAGAATAAGAAGAAGAATTTAATATATGCATAATTTTTTTCATAAGATTTAAAGTTTACAAAATCCCCCATATAATTCTTTCATTTTATTAGTTACATTTTCAACAGAAAAATTTTGAACTCTCTGTTTATTGTTCTCAGACATCTGATGTTGTAATTTTCTATCCTCAAATAAATATTTCATAGCCCTTGCATATTCTTCTGAATTATTTACTGATACTAATAATCCATTTTTTTTCTCTAAAACTAGATCATGGTTTCCTCGAATATCAGAACAAATAATTGGAAGTCCAACAGACATCGCTTCCATAAGTGCTAAAGATAGTCCCTCTTGTTTTGATGGAAAGATAAAACAGTCAGAACAAGATAGTAGCTCAGCAATATCAGTGCGATAATCTAAGAAGTGTACTTGGTCTTGAATATTTAGTTGAATAGCAAATTGATACAAATCATCTTTTAAAGGTCCAGTTCCACATAAGAGATAGTGAAAATTTTTATTTTGACATTTACTTAATGCCGAAAGAACAACTTTATGATTCTTACGCTTTGTAAGTTCTCCAATACTAATGAACACAAAAGCTTGTTGAGGAAGAAAAAGTTGTTTTCTTTTCACTTCTTTCGAAATAGTAAGTTTGTAAAACTGTTTTGTATCGACTCCTACTCCTGGAATATAAGAAACTTGAAAATTTTTTTTACGATTCCAAGAATGAGCAACCTGAAAATCCTCCTTATTAATAGTAATCAAACAGTTTGTCCAATGCGCTAAAAATCTCTCTACAGGGTAAAAAAATAGCCAGTTCCAAACTGGCGCCCCTTTATAAAAATGAAAACCATGTGCTGTATAAATCACCAGCTTTGTATTTGTCTTATGTGCAGCTATTCTTCCAAGGACCCCTCCCATTGGTGTATGACAATGAACTAAATGAAATTTTATCTCTCGCATCAAGCTAACTAATTGATTCAATGCTTTTATATTCTTACCTATATTATAAGGTGAACGCACAAAATCAATTTGATGTTGTATAATGCCTGTTCCCTCTAGTCTTTCATTATTATCTGTATAAACAGGCATATGATAATTAGCTGCATAATGGACTTCATATCCCAAATTTTGTAAAATCTTCACATTATTCATTTCAAATTGAGGAACAAATCCACTTACTGTTGTTATAATCAATGCCCTTTTCATAGACTTCTCACTTCCACGATTGTATAATCTGAAACTTCTTTGTTTATAATATAAAGTAAACATTTTGTAGTAGAATGTTCACTCCAAATATCTTTTTTATCTTATCACACTCTAAATATGATTTCAACCTTAATGCAAGTAAAATCGACATAAGATTTGAAAATCTTTGGAAATCTTCCCTTTTTTCTCCTAATAGTTTGCTATAAATTGATATTTAAAAAAATCTCATCTTTATCATCTTGATCAATGGCCAAATAACGTTTTGTTATCTCTAAGGAAGAATGATTATAAATAGCCATAAGTAATGCTGGTTGTGCTCCTTTCTTCCATGCTTGGTATCCAAATGTCTTTCTTAAAGAATGACAGCTTATTTTTCCCTCTATATGAAGTTCTTCCGCTGCTTGCTTGATAATCATAAATGCTCTTGTCCTTCCTAAAGGTTTATTAAAACCACATCTACTTTTCACAATATAATAATCTGGTGTTATATAGGTAAGAGAATTTTTTAGCATATCTAGGGCTTCTATTACATTTTTGTTTAGTACAAACATATTGTACTTTTGTGTCTTTTTTTCTAGTACGCTAACATGATTCTTATATGCACGTTGTTCAAAATCATACACATCTCTCCATTTCAAATCTAAGATATCACTAATGCGTAATGCAGTATTTAAGCCAATTGTGACCATTGCATAATTTCTAATTTCATTTTTTTGTAAAAAATAATTTTTTAATTTTTGAACATCTTCAAGACGTCTTATAGGTTGTGTTGTTCCCATACTATCTCCTTTCTAAAGTGAACATTCTACTACAAAATGTTACCAAAGATTAAGTAAACATTTTTTAATGAAATGTTCTATTACCTCATTATTTTATGAATTTCTACACTATAATAGAAAATACGCTTTGAGAGCTTGTTATGTTAGTGAACAGTCATCTTATAAGAACATAAATGCTCTTGCATGCTTCATCAATTTTTTATAAATAAAAGAGCCTATTAGAATCCTTTAACTCTAATACGCTCTTTTATCAACTTTTATTTTCTACTTTTATTTATTTCTTTATGATAAATAATTTCTTATTCTACTGATAATATTTTTCTTACCACATCTTTCATCCTGTACTTCTGATATACAACTGCCTCATATTCCGAAATTTCTTTTTTATATTTATAATCCCCAAATACCTTTTCCACAACTCCAATCTTCTTCACAAGCACTCGTAATATAGCATTAAACATTTTCACATAAAGGATTCCTTTTCCCTTTTGCTTCCTTATATATCCTACTAATTTACTCGTCTCTACATATTCTTTATCTTGTGGATGATAAATTCCTCTTTTTTCTTTTATTATCACCTGATATAAAAATTCACATAAATTATGAATAGCAATCATACTTCTTTCATTATGAATCAATGGAAACACTGGTGTTTTTAATGCAACTTTACACAACTTCATAAAATTCCCCGGACAGTTATCCCCATAAACCATAGGTGGACGAACAATACACACTTTCATTGCTTGATTATGTTCTTCTTCTAATTGTAAAAGTGCAATTTCTGCTTTTCTCTTACTTATTCCATAAGCAGTTTTAGGGAGTAATGGAGTATTCTCATCGATCATAACGTTTCCTCTCTCTTGCCCTCCATTACCATATACTGCTGCTGTACTCATATAAATAAACTGTTTCACACCAGCATTTTGAGCCTTTTTTGCCACACTGATTGCAAGTTTATAATTAATTTCTTCATACTCTTTTCTATTTCCATTCGTTTCCTTTTGATGAACTTTTCCAGCTAGAAATAGAACACTATCATATCCTTTAAAACTGTTTTCTCTCCATTCCCCATTAGAAGCACTGACACCCTCTACTTCTATTTGGGTATCCTTTCTACTTAAAATATAGCTCACAAATTTTTCTGCAATATAGCTATTTTTCCCAATAATCAAAACCTTTTTCATCATTAAATACCTTTTGTTCCTCCTTCTTTTACCCCCTCATGTTCCAACACACATTGAACTGTTTTTAAAATACATCTTAAGTCGAAAAAGAATCCCATCCTTTTCACATAAATCCCATCTAGACGAGCTTTTTCTACAATCGGTAACTCATCTCTTCCATTAACTTGTGCCCATCCAGTTAAACCTGGACGAATATCATTAGCTCCATATTTTTCTCTCTCTTCTAATAGGTCTTTTTGGTTCCATAACGCTGGTCTTGGACCTACAATTGCCATCTGTCCATATAAAATATTAATTAATTGTGGTAGCTCATCTAAACTAGTTTTTCTTAAAAACTTCCCTACTCTTGTAATATATTGCTCTGGATCTTGTAATAAATGTGTTGGCACATCTTTTGGGGTATCCATTTTCATTGTTCGAAACTTTAATATATAAAATTGTTTTCCACAGCATCCCACTCTTCTCTGTCTAAAGAATATTGGACCTCTTGATGTAACCTTAATAGCAACTGCTATCAATAAAAGTAACCATGAAAATGCAATTAATGCGACTAGTACTAATACAAAATCTATGATTCTTTTTCCACATTTTAAATACATATCTTATCCCTCCACTTATTACTCTATATTTTTTATTATAATAATTATCTCTTTTTCAGCCTTTCAACTATCAAATATATAATATTTTCTACCAATATTCTAAATTCAAACTTCATTACATTTTAAATATAAAAACTGCTATAGTAGTATAAGTTCTTATACTACTATAACAGTTTTTGCTCTTTATTCTCCTTCTACTCTTCTTTTATTTTTTGATTCATGGCAAATCCTATTCCTAATAAAATCCAAAATATAGGAGATACTGTAATTGTGGAATCATTTGTAATCCCTCCAATCATATATCCTATTGTTGCTAAGAAAATACCAACTCCTATTTGAGCTGAATAAGATTCAAATTTATTTTTTATATAAATTCGTATACTTTGTACAAAATAGATAATATAAAGTGCTAGGAAAGCAATTAAAGAGATGACTCCTGTTTGGACACCTATCTGCAAAAATAAATTATGTGGTTTTGTTACAATGGAACCACGGTATCCATTATTTTCTAATCCTATATAATCATCTTGAGGAAATACTAATGTATAAGTATCTGGACCTGAACCTTTTATCATATAATCCTTTAATAAAGGAATCGTCCTTGACCAAATATATCCTCTACCAGAAAATAAACTTTCTTTCATATCAAAGACTTCTGGATTATTTACTTTGTCCCACTTTCCATATGGAGTATAAAAGTAATATCCTTCTTTATCTTCTCCTATTTCATTACTAAAATACCAAGTAATTCCTGAGTCTGTTGAAAATCGTAACATATACATATCTTCACTATATACTGGTTTCAAATGAATTCCTTGAAATCTATCATCTTGTATTGAGATTCCTGATTCATCTTGAATCGTATCTAACACCGCTCCTGTGTCATCTTTTACAACAATTGAAAAGCTATCTCCATCTCTTGTATAAGAAATATGTAACGGATTTTTCATATAATTAATTACGATTTCATCCTTTAATGTATCAACTCTTGTAACAATAGGGCTACTTGTATCTTTATTAGTAAAAGTGTTAATAGCCGATTTAATACTATTTGTATATTCGTGTCCAATACTTGTATCGAAAACAAAAAATACAATTCCAATAACAATAACAATAGGAATTAAAAATTTCCAATATTGTTTAATCAATTTTCTAAAAAATATAACTGCAAAAATAACAACAACCGCTAATGAACCAAAAGCTGTTTTTGATTGGGAACCAACGATACAAATTACCATTCCTACCATTAAAATTCCATAGATAACTTTCCACTTAATATTTTTTGTAAACAGTAGTAAGGTTCCCAAAACTGGTAAAGCTAATGTCGCATATAAACCTACATAATTTGGATTGTATAAAGTTAAATAAATTCGATTCTGGCCAAAACTAAACTCTAAATTTTTCCATGTCTCACCAGTAGCAATCAATTTCTTTCCAAAATCTGTTGCAAAAAAATCATGTCCTAATACTTGTAATAACCCTAAAATACAAAGTATAGCAATTGATATTACCCATGCTTTCATCAAAAACTTGACATCATCTTCTGTATTAATCATCAAATACGCATAATACATAAAAATAAGATAACCAACTAACACTGTTCCTGGTTCAAATTGTTCAACAATACCATGTAAACTAATGATTCTATCTTTTGAAAATATCATAGATACGATAATAAAGAGACCATAAATTCCCGCTGGTATCATAAACATAGGAATTTTTCTATACTCTTTCTCTTTCTTCATTTTCCAGCATAAAATAACCAGCATCAAAGCTGCCATAATAATCAGCCCAACACTTTTATAATATAAGAAAAAGTCATATACTATCTCTGCATAAGAGTACCAAGAATATTGCTCAAGATGTGTCGGATACGTTTTTTGATGAACAATTAATGGAATAATTGCCATTACTATCAAAAGAGGATATAGTAAAATCTTTGATTTAGACGTTTCTCGTAGCTCGCTTTTTACATTCGTCATTTGCTTCTTCTCCTTTTCTCTAAATCTCTCTTTATCATACACTAATTTTTTAACTCTTACAACTTCTTCCATTAGAAAATCCATACTAAAATGATATTATTTTAGTAGATTATTTCTATTTTTTCTTTTATATAATAATACCATCATAGATATCTCATATAATTTATAGCAACATAAAAATTTTAATAGGAAATATACAAAAAATTTATTATTCATAACTAAATATTACTAAAAACTCAGACAGAAAATAATATTCTATTTATAATATCTAAAAATAAGAAATCTAATTAATTTTATCAGAAGACTAGATAATCTTGCAAAAGAACAAATTATAAAAAAACTATACATTCCAAATATTTATATATCGACAATTAAAAATGGAGTGGATTATAAAATAATCCACTCCATTTCTTACTAAAAAGTTATTTTTAACTCTTTGCTAAAAATATATTTCTTATTATTTTGAAACTACAATAGTTGTTGTAAATGTATATCCACCTGCAAATGTAACTTTAGCTGTTACAGAAGAATTAGCAGGAAGTGTTACAGAAGCACTTGCTGTATTGTTGTCAACTGGTGTATTATCACCATAGTCACTAAATGCAACACGGGCTGTTGTAAGAAGATCTTTTTCTGTATCCATTGTTGCACCGTATTGATCTTTTACAGTTAATCTTTTTAATACAGTTTCAAGATTTACTGTTAATTTATCTGCAGTTGTTAATTTCTCTGCATCATCTTTTACTTCTGCTGTTGCAGCCTTTGGAGCTGCAGTGCATACTGTAACATCTTTTGTAATTTCTGTACCAGCAGTATTACCAATAATAACTGTATATTTACCAGCTACTTCTGCTTTTGAAGCACTCGTATTAATTGCTCCACCTGAAACAACATTTCCAGTATCTACATCATTTGTAAGAACTCTGTAGTCTGTTCCAGCTTCTAATGTTACTTCCATTCCATTTACTTTCGCTTTAACTGTTAAATCTCTTTCAGATTTATAGTACATTTTTGGCATATCTGTGATTGTCACATCAGATGCACTTGTTACAACATCATCTAATTTCTTTGTTACAATAGAGAATTCTTCAGAAGAAAGTTTTTCTGCACCTTTATATAAAGATAAAGTAAATGTTGTTGTTCCTACTTTATCTTCAGCAGCTGTAAATACTGCTTTTTCTCCAGTAGAAGTTGTTAATGTTACATCATCACCACTTGTTCTTTCAATTACTAAAGCATAATCGTCTGATTTAGCAGTATCAGATGGTTTAGCAGAGAATTCTTTAAATGTATAGTTTGTTCCATACTGATCTGTTACTTTGACATCTTTTGCATTTAATTCTGATGTTCTTTCATTAGATGCAATCATACCAAAATCATCTTTGCTCTCTAAGCTAACTGGCTTAGCATCAGCTTTAACTGTAAACTGTACATTAACTACTTTATTTGTAGCTGTAATGAAAGATGCTACAACCACTCTATCAGCTGTGGCATTTTCAATTCCAGTTCCATCAAATACTAACTGATTTTTACCTGTTTTGGAATCTTTAACAAATTTAAAGTATCCTGAGTCTTTAGATGTAAATAAAGAATCCTGTGTAGATTGTGCAAACATTTCTTTTGTTACTTTTTCAGAAATATCATTTCCATATGTATCAAGAGCTGTAAAATCAAATACTGTTTCTTTACCAGCAATAACTACATCAGATGGAGCAGCTGTAAATGTATCTACTTTTGTTCCTGCTTTTACTTCAAATGAACCAGTAAATGACTGACCTAATTTTGTGATTAATACAACGCTTACTGTACCTGTACCAGCTTTTTCATTCTTTGTATCAGCAAATGTTAATGGTACAGCAACATACTCTTTTCCATCAACAGTTTTAACAGTTGCATTTTTTGTATCAAGCGTAACATTAGTTGCTCCTGGAGCTGCAGATGCAATTAAGTCAGATTCCATATCAGTTCCAACTTTAAAGCTGTTGTTAGCCATATTGTTACCATATTGATCTACTACATCTAATAATAAATAGAAAGTATTCTTTCCATTCATTGTATCTTCTGTTAATTCTTTATTAGATTCATTGTAGATACCTTTTACTGTTACTTCATTTGCTGTAGCAGCATTAGAAATTTTTACATTTTTAGTAACAGAAAGACCTGTTTCTGTATAGATGAATACTACAGTAATTTCATCTCCTGCTTTATCATATGCATTTAATGAAACTTTTAATTTTCCTTGAGATGGAGTTTCAGATTTTCTAGTTACATTTGCCTGCACATTAGTTGTTTTTGTGATATCTTCGCCAAACTGATTCTTTACTGTATAAGCAATGGTTGCACCACTAGCTGTTGCATTGCTAGCGATTGGAAGTGTTACTCCTTTATCTACCACAGCAACATCACTTACATCAATTGCAGATACTTTGCTAGCTTCACCTTTAAATGTAGCTGTCTTATCTCCAGCTGTTACTGTATATTCTGCAGCAGAGATTGTGCTTTTTACAGGAATAATAATTGTTTTTCCATCAGAAGATACTTCCACTTTAGTTGTATCAATATCTACAGTTGTATTTCCTCTCTTAACAGAAAGTTTTGTATCTTTAGTGAATCCATTTCCTGTTACAGTGATTTCTTTTGCACCGCTTTGTTTTGCAGCGAATTGAGCATTTACTGTAAGATCAAGTTTTACTCTAGCTTTTGTAATTGTATTTACAGCTGTGATTGTTGTTGTACCAGCAGCTTTTGCTGTGATTTCACCAGTTTTCTTATCTACTGTAGCAACATCTTTGTTTGAAGAATAGAAGTATGCTGTACCTTTTCCAGCATTGCTTACTGTTGCTGTTTCTCCAACTGTGATTTCACTCTTATTTAAAGTTACTGCACCAATCATTGGAGCTTTTTTAACTGTGATTTTTACAGATTTTGTTTCAACGTATTTTCCGTTTTTGTAGAAGTTTACGTTAATTTTAGCTGTACCAGCTTTTTTCGCTTCTACTCTTGTTTTTGTTAAAGATACGATGCTTGTTGTTTTGTTAACAAGTTTATATGTATAACCTTTTTTTGTTGTTACTTGGATCCAAGATCTTTTGTTGTTTGGATTTCCTTGTTTAGATTTGTCTACAGTGTATGTGTAGATTGTAGATTTTGTGCCTTTTGCTGAGTTTGTTTTTGCAGCAGCAGATGCTGGAACTGCAGAAACGATCATAGCAGAGGCTAAAGCGAAAGCTAACGCTTTTTTGAATTTTCTCATTCTAAATTCCTCTCTTTCTTTGTCTGACGATATGTACGTCTTTGTTTCATTCTCGCAAGGAAGACTAAAAGTAAAAAATATTACTTTATAAAGTCTGTTTGCGAACCAGAAATGATTCATCTCTGGTAGTTACCATACAATTACCTATCATAATTATAGGAAACCATATCTGAATATATTCTAGCAGTTTTGTAAATTATCGTCAATATGAATATGCTAATTTATTCCTAAAATGCCAATTTTGCAAAAACTACTTCAATTTATTACTTGTTATGTTTTCATACACAATATATAGAATTTGATTATATATTCTACACAATAAATTGATATATTCAGTTTTCAAACGCTCTCCAACATTTGAAAATTTCTGTTTTCATTCAAGAAATCGTAAGATTTTTGTAACCTTTTTCTTGTTTCTATCACAGAATTATGGTCTGAAAGGTGCAAATTAACGGTTTTTTTGCCTTTCTAATAGATTAATGCATAATTCTCTTTTTTTATTGCAACAAAATTAAAATTTTTTTATTTTAATTTTTTTCCCTTGTTTCTTTCTCTTTTTTCTTCTTATTTTTTCTTTTGTAAATATGATATCCATGGCATCCAAGATAAACTCCTATTCCAATAAAAGTGATATTTCTTCCAATGATAAATCCAACTGGGGTATATTCTAGCTCTATTTCATGAGTTCCTTCTTCTAATGGAAATCCTAAAAAGGCATCGGCTATAGCGATTGTTTCTTCCTGCCCAAGCGGTTTTCCATCTACCGTAATCTTCCACCCTTTATCATATGGAATACTTGTGAAGAAAATACCTTTCTGGTCCACATCGATGGTTCCTTTTATAAAATTAGAAGTATGTTCTTTTACTTCATAAGGACTTTGGCTCATGGCCTCATAATATTGATTAAATGCTTGTTCATTAAAAGATGCTGCCATCATTCGTATTTGTCCTGTGGTTACCGCACTTTTAATTCGTAGAGAAATGGTGACTGGCACTCCTTCTTCCACTTGTCCCACATGGATAATCTGAGAGTTTAATTTGTCACTACAACGGATTTCTTCTCCACTTTTAATGGTAATTCTCTCAATTTGATTTCCTGTAATAAATACATAAAGATCCATGTCTTTTTCAGGAACAATATAATAGACCATGTTATCGTCTTTTGTTTCTACCATTTCATATGAAACAGTACCCCCATTCTCATAAGTGGACGTACATCCATTTAATTGCACTTTTCCAGATTGTTTCACTTCTTCAAATACAGTGACCGGATCTTCCATTGTAGATGCAATCCAGTTATTTTGTGTCTCAAATGGATTGTTTGTCTGATATAAAATATCTTCTGCTTTTTCAGACACCATATACCCAATCGGTAACGCAGAATAGTTTCGATATAAATCGATTGTTCCAATGGACTTATAATATTCAAAATCAGACTGATTTACTTCTCCTGGTCTTACAAATAAGTATTTCATTCCAAGAATGGCATTGGTCACTGGCGTGGCCCCTTTATATAAGTATTCATTTACGGCAGAATAAAATCCAAGCCTTCCCATCGTATAAACCACATCACCAATAGCAGTAGAGCCAAAGAGATTCACTCCTGGAAGCCGATTCCATGTGACTTCGTCGAGGACTTTTGATTTCGCAAGCTCTGCCCGATAAAGCCCCTTATCCTTTAACATTACTTCCCTTGCACTAGCCATTTCTTCTGTGGTAGAGAAAAATTTACTAATACTAACTTGGCCGGTACAATTGTATGCAAAGATCGTATGTCCTAGCAGTTCTACAATCATAACACTGCTTAATAAATATTGTAGATATACTTTCTTCATTTTCCAGCCTGTATACAATAATAAAAGAATCGTATAAGCAAGGGCCACTGCTCCTGTAATAAAGTAGCTATACCAAGGTTCTTTTGTATCGGAAAATAAGGCGGATAAAATCATAATTCCAACTAAGACACCAAAGCTCCATATGATTTGATATGGCCGATAGCTTTTAATCCAAAGCAACACTTGATATGCCATGCAAATAGCCATAAAAATATAAAGATAGGCAAAACGATTTGGAATTCCATACTGATCATGAAATCCATGCCAAATATAATTTAACCAGTTCAAATTAAAACTGACGATAAGCAATATCATAAGGAAGCTTTGTTTTAATCGAACCGATAATTTAATCTTTCGATTCATAATATACAAATTCAAAAGAAAAATCGTCAAAATTCCACAATATAGATTCGTTCCTCCATCCCCTTGTGCATTGGTAATCACTTTTGCCCCAATGCTATGGGAATTTAAAATCGTAAAGAAATCCACATACCATTCAGGATTTGGAAATTGCATTTTAGCGGAGGAAGTTGTCATAATCCCTGCATAGGTTGGAATTAACACAATGGCTGCCATAGCGCCTGCTAGTAAGGAATATCCTGCAAAAATAAATCCTTTTTGAAAGAACTTCTTAACACTTTTATGTGGATATAATAAAAAGTAAAGTACGAGAAATAGGCATGTCATAAATGTCATATAAAAGTTACAATATAACGAAGCGAATAAAAACAGACAATACCATCTTCCATCGTTTTTCTCAATGAGTTTCTCAACACCTAAAATAATCAGTGGTAAAAATATCATCGTTTCTAACCACATAACATTCCAACTATATCCAATCATATAGCTACTAAGAGCATATGCCATGGAAAAAAGAAACACTTGCCAATCTTTCGCAACGATCTTTCTAGGCCGTTTCTGTGCCCAAATAGCATTCTTTAAATAAATGGCCATCGTAAAGCTGGATAATGCGATCTTCGTAATAATAAGAAAACTTACCACTCCATTTAAATATTTTTGTGGAAAGAATACGATAATCAGATTCAAAGGACTGGATAAGTAATACGCCCAAAGAGACATAAAGTTAACTCCAAGCCCAGAGTTCCAGCTATAAAATAAGCTCTCTCCATTTTGTAATTTATTCTGGTATTCAGAGAAAAAAGGCATATATTGATGAAGTCCATCGATAATCACAAGAGAGTGATCGCCAAATGGTTCCACTTCAAAAATAATACAACAAATCACTAACAAGAAAAATGGAACTAAAAATGCTAATAAATAAAGCTGATAAGTTCCCGTCGTCTTTTTACTTGCTCTCCTAACGACTGTTCTCCTTGCATTTGTAAAAACAAACCATTTACTAAATACATAGTTCAATATGAGTACAACAAATTGAATGACTATTTTGCTCCCCATCTCGTTGAAATTCAAACCATCTACGAATATTCCAACTCCTACCATCTCAATCACCATTGTTACAATTCTTGCACCAAAGAAATTTAGCAATTCTTGTAATAGTTCTTGAATGGAAGAAACTTTTGAACGAAATACAAATCCCTTATTGACTCCATAAGCAAATAAAATGGCCAATAAAATGGCAATAAAGTTGCTCGTATTCAAATTCATATGACATAGAATACGAAGGATATAAAATACGAAAACATTGACAGCGGTCGTAGCTCCGCCAGCAATGAGATATCGTATGGATTCTTTATGAAGCAAAGATTTTATTTTGTCTTGCACCTGTTTGCCTCCTACACTCTTCCCAGTAGAAGCGATTTTGATTTTCCTAATTTTTATTTTTATCTCCATTTTTTAGGAAGAATATGGTTTGCCTCTACCGTGGATTTTTGTTTCTTATTGTATCCCTTTTCTAGTTGAGGTGCAAGTTTATTTCCATTTCTTAAGAAATCATTCACAATTTTATTAAAATCTCTACTATATCCAAACAGTCTCTTGGCTTCTTTTTGTATTCCTATCCATATCTTTTCCTGTTCTATCAATTCCTCTACTCCTCGTATCTCCATCTGTCTCATTTCTTTTATTGCAATTCTTGCAAAAATCGTTACTTTCTGTCGATGGAGATCGGCTGGTACATCCATAATAACAGGGATTCTATCCACTTCTTCCCTCCAATTTTCAAATTCATAAAAAGGATTCATTCTCCAATGGATATTCCTTCGATGTTTTTCTAAATACTGGATCACTTGTTCATACTCTTTTGGCTTCTCAATCGGTTCACTTAAAAATCGTCCTGCAAAAATACTTCCTCTTCGATTATGTTCCTCATTATATGCCCAGGCATAACTAGAGGATAAGCGACTGCAAAAATCGCTCATATCCCTATAATCCGTCCTTATAATGGCATGAAAATGATTCTTCCCCATATAAGAACATTCCATGTCCACATTTCCCATGTCTTCTAACTTACTATCCAATAGATACCAAAAGGAACGACAGTCTTTTTCCTCGCGGAATAATCCCAGTCCTTCCTTTCCTTGCAACACAATATGATAAATTCCTGTACTACTTTCTCTTCTCCTCTCTCGTGGCATTGTATCCCTCCTCATTACGGTTCTCTTATGCTATCCCATTTTATGCTCCATTTTTATCTTCTCCTATTTTTATACATTATAATACATATTATTTTTAATTTCAATATAAAATTACAAATAATATCGTTCACTAATTTAGATTTCCTATCGATAGACTGAAACGGTTTGCGTAATAAAAACTTCTTATTTACCGACTGCGCATAGTGCTTTTTATGTGATAGGATGACTCGGATGGCTGGCTTTGCGAGGAATTTCCTATAACATAAAAAAACCCCGTATCAAATGATACGGGGTGATTCTATACGATACGATTGTATTAGTCTGCTACGTATGGCATTAAAGCTAAATGTCTAGCTCTTTTGATTGCTACAGTAAGCGCTCTCTGATGTTTTGCACAGTTTCCTGTGATTCTTCTAGGAAGAATTTTTCCTCTTTCAGATACGTATCTTTTTAATTTGTTTACATCTTTGTAATCGATAACAGCGTTTTTATCTGCACAATACACACAAACTTTTTTTCTTCTACGTCCGCCTCTTCTTCTCATTGGAGAATCAGCGTTTGTTTTATTAAAAGCCATGATATTACCTCCTATAAAAATTCAATCATTAGTTAAAAGGCAGTTCTTCTTCGATTCCATCAGGAATACTCATAAAACCGTCGCCAACTGCTGCACTTGGAGCTGGTCTTCCAGCTGGTGCTTGCTGATAGCCTCCGTCAAAAGACTGACTTTGTCCCATCGCATTTTTGCTTTCACAAAAATCCTGTTCTTCTACAATAATGTCTGTTGTATAAACACGGACACCATCTTTATTCATATAGCTACCTGTTTGAATTCTTCCAGAGATTACAATACGCATACCTTGTTTGAAGTATTTTTCTGCAAATTCTCCTGCCTTACCAAAAGCAACACATGGAATAAAATCTGCATCTGGTTCGCCATCTCTTTTGAATCTTCTGTTAACGGCTAAGGTGTAACGAGCGATCGCCATTGCTTTCTCTCCTTGTGAGTATCTCACTTCAGGATCTCTTGTAAGGCGACCCATTAAAACTACTTTATTCATGGAGTTCCTCCTATTCGTTATGCGTCCTGTTTAACACATAAGTATCTTAAAACTGTTTCCATGATACGAACTCTTTGTTCGATTTCAGCTGGACAGCTAGATACTGCTTCGAACTGGATGAAATAGTAATATCCTTCTCTCATTTTCTGAATTTCGTAAGCTAATCTTTTCTTACCCCATTCATCAACGTTTGTTACTGTACCGCCGAATTTTGTGATCAATTCTTTGATCTTTTCAACAGTTGCTGCTCTTTCATCATCTTCGATTTTTGCATTAAGAACTAACGCTAATTCGTATTTGTTCATCGTGTCAGCACCTCCTTCTGGACTCTGGCCCTTCCTTCTGAAGAGCAAGGATTGTTAGTTGTATATCACAATTGAAAATTTTAGCACAGGAAATCTAAAGAATCAAGCCTTTTTTACAATTCCGCGAAAATTTTTTTCCACTAATTTCCTGCTGACCATCACTTGATGTCCACACCCTTCACATTTTAGTCGAAAATCCATACCTGTTCGCAAAATTTCCCATTCATTCGCACCACATGGGTGTGGCTTCTTCATTTTGATAATATCTCCTACTTGCAAATCCACAATTCCGCCTCCCATTCTATTTTAACTTTTTTACAAGAAAAAAATCTTTTTTCATTTGGTTAGCATTATCGTATCATATTTTCAAAATTTTGATAAGAACGAATTACAACTATTTTTCAATGGTAAGCACTTTTTTACCATATAAATAATCTTTTGGTATCAATTCGTTCCCAACACTTTGATACAATTCCACGTGGACTTCTATTTTCCCTTCTAATTCTGATATCCAACTCACATCGATTGTTTCCATCGTCTCAGGTTCAAAATCTAAAATATATTTTATATTGTGTCCTATTCTTTGTCCTCCTTGATAGACACAAATACGGATATAATAATCCTCCTTGATATTGCCAAAGTTCCATTTGCTTTTTATTCCAAGGAGTCCTTTTTTCGAATCCAATATTTGAATTTCAATTGGAAAATAGACATTTGGCATCGGATTAAATATTCCTTCTTCTGATAAAATACTTTCTTTTTTCACCATCTGGAATTCTTTATGTGCGATTACATAATAAAAGCCTTGTTCACAACAGACTTCTTCTAAAAATTCAGAACACATTTCTTCCTCTACATAGATGGCATTAAAATTTCTTTTTTTCCAACTTCTTAGCTTTTTTATTATCTCTCTTTGTAGCAGCTCATCTGGTAAACACTCTATTTGTCTATTTAAATTAATCACTTGAAGTTCTATTTTTTTCCCGTTCACTGTACATCGCTGATTTTCAAAGCTCATATCTAAAAAGCCTATTTTTTCTGCAATGACTTCTTCCTTTGTTGCAAATACAAGCACATATTGTTTCTTTGTTTCATGGTTCCAAAGTTCAATATCTTGTAGCTCCATAGTCCCTCTTCCCAAACGCAATTTTATCTTTCCTAGCGTTTTCCCAATAGGAGAAACAATACTACAAAAAGTTGGTATTAACTCATTTTTATAAAAGGTTTCAATATCGATTCTTATCTTTTTTTCTTTTTCGAAGTATTGAAATCCAACGGAATAGTCCACAATATGATTGATAGGCCTTACAAAAAGCTTTGCACTCTCCCAAATGGACTTCTTTTCTCCATAAAATTGGATCGAGAATATATTTTTTCCAGAGTGTAAATGTTCGGAAACGTCTACTTCATAAAAACGCTGTTTCCCATCCCCCACTGCTATTAATTGTCCATTTACCTCTACTTCAAAAATACTACCAAACGTTTCTATTTGAAAATAGTATCTTTTATCTTCTTCTTTGGACAAACGAATAATTCTATCATAAGTATTCGGCTTAATTCTCGCAGGTAGTCTTAAATATGTTCGTTTTGTTTCTGTAAATCCTGTTTGATTCCAAATGATTTCTTCTGCACTCCAACGCCGATCCATGTTGTAAATGCACTCAGATGGCACATGAAACATCTGTTTTTTTGAAATATCTGGATGAAATATTGTATATTTTTTATGTTCTGGCAATATGTTAATATTCTGAATATTTTGTATATGATATAGTCTGTCTCTTTTTCTCTTTAAAACATTTTCTGCTACATGCTTCATGATACTTTTGTTACCCCACTATTTTGAGTAACACTCCTTTCCCCACATTCCTTAAGACGGATCGAAAGATTCGCTTTTTTCGCGTTCTACTTCTACTTCCAATCTATCTCAATGCATATCGTATTGTAATGTTTTTTTTATTATTTTTTTATCTCTTACTAGATCATCTTTATTCTCTTTTGTTTTCTCTTATTGCCTTTTCCTCTTCCGTTTTCTCTATCCCTAGCGTTAATAGCACTTCAAATATTTTTGTTTTTTAAAGGGTAAAATAATTCATCTATCTTATTTTTCAATTTCAATCATTGTTTTATCTAACTATCAACGCTACTTCTAGTGTCTTTTCCTATCCTACCGCCTATCTTTTGCGTATGCTCTTAGCTTTCCACCTAAAAGTCCTTTATCAATTTTATGTTTTTTTAAACTTATCCTTCCTACTTATAGAAATCCTAACACTCTTTCTTTTGTTATGCTAATTTTCCTCATTTTTTTGTTTCTATTTTCCTAATACCGCTTTTTTCTTTACATCTTTCTTTTATCATACTTTGCTCCTAGACTTCTTTCATTCATCTTTATCGGTCTTTGTCCATGCCCTTTTTATGTGAATATTTGTTATAATAACTTATTTAAAATTCGGGGAGAATTTATTTTTCATCATTGAGTATTATATAATAATATTGATGGATTAAACGATATAATAGAAATTTTTTCCTTCGTTCTTATGCTACAATTTCCTACTTCTTCATTCTCTGATCCGTTTAATCTATCTGAATTTTTGGACTTTAAAAAATATAATTTTAATTTCTTAACACATAAACTGGTTCTAGCACTTTGTTACGATAACAAATTCCTTTTTTCCATCATAGGCGCAAAACAATGATAAAATTCCAATGCTCATCTTTCTTTTATTAGAAAATAGAAATTAGAAATTTTTTGCTAAAAAAACTAGTGGTACTTTTTAGGATTGTATTTTCTTTGTGATGTGAGAAGAAAATTAATATTCTTGTTCATAATCTGCTGTATGACTCTCTAATAAAGTTTTTCCAGTAGAATCATAAACCATAAATTTGGAACGTAATAAATATACATATCCCTTTTTCACATAAAGTAATTTTGATGCTGTTGCGACACCTTTTCCAGTTCCAGAAAAAGAAGTTACTTTTTCCCAAGTAGTACTCTTCATACGGTACAATGTACTCTCTACTTTACATTGATAACTACTCTTGTTAGCAACTACCGCACTATAGCAATTAGCTTGTCCAGAACTATCTATATCTAAAGAAATACCTGTTGTCTGTAGATAATCCCATAATGGCATAACTCCATCTTCTTCATTCGTCATTGTTTGGATTTCACCTGCCTGTACTGGAACTGCAACATTCGTACTTAATAAACAGGCAACCCCTAACATGGCGATGCCTTTTTTTAACTTTCTCATCTCTTACTCCTTTGTAATTATTTTACCCTTCTACTCTATATAACAACTGAAGGTACTATTTTGTGACACTTTTTTCCAAAATTTTTTATTTTTCTTTGGAATAGTATATATTTCCTACAATTTTTTGAATTTCTTGCTTTGGCAGTATTCCACTTAAATTATAAGTATATCTATCCTTTTCCCAGACCGTAGTGATTAATCCTCCTACCTCTAGCACTTTATATTTTATTCCATCATATTCCATCTCATACAGTGTTTCTTGCTCTGTATTAAGATCCCATACACCTTTTTCTTGAAACTGCAATAAAATAATCTGATTTCCATTTTTATCAGAATATATAGTTGTATACTGCCCTTTGACGCCGTCAGTTCTAGCATACGAATAGCCCTTTGGCACATCTACCAAAACTGCGATTCCTGGATATTCTTTTAACAGTGTTTTATAATCATATTCTTCTTCCTTTCCTTGCTCTCTCACCTCCAACTTACTATATTTCTCTTGATTTTCCATAAAGAAATTAAAGATTGGAACTTTAAAAGCCTCTACATTCATAACCGTAACCGAAGCGACCGCACCTACGATCATAATGCTTGCAGCTCCTTTTGCGATTGTTATATAGTTCCCTTGCCACCAAGCTTTTCGTTCTGCCCTTTTTAAAATTCGTTCCATAGATTTTTTAAATTCCTTTGAAGGCTCATAGTCACAGTCTTCTTCTATTGGTAGCGTTTCTCTCTTAATCAACTCCTTTGATGCATCTTTTAATATTTCTTCTATTAAACGTTCTTGTAACGATTCCTCTTCTCTATTTGTTTTCGTTATTGTCATCAGATTCATCCTTTCTAATTAGTTTTAATATTTTCTTACGAATTCGTTCATATCTCTTTCTCAAAGTAACGGCCTTGATATTAAATGCACGACTGATTTCATCATAGCTCCATTCATAATAACTTCTCAAAAGAAAAATACTCTTTTCTTCCAGTGATAAATCTTCTAAAATTCTAAGAATTTCACTTCTTTTTTCTACGCTAATAATCAATTCTATAATATCTGGCATTCGATCTTGAACAGCTTCCTCAATCTGATCAGTCTTTATAGTCTTATATTCTTTTGACTTAATTTCATTAATGGACGTGTTAATAATAATCGTTTTTATCAATGCCTCTGCTTCATTTACAGTCAGATCTTGCATACTTTTTCCACTTTTTATAAAATTTTCAAATGACTTTTGTACCATATCCTCTGCTGTATGATAGCAACGGACCAAACAATATGCGGTGAACACCATTCCTTTATAGTGCCGTTCATATAAATCTCTCATCATTTTTGATGTTTCTAAATCCATAAGTCCCTCCTATAACTTTGCTATCCATTTTATTCCCTTTCATTCTTCATTTGTATGAATTTTTATCCTTGTATTCGGTATAAAATATTGTTATCTTCACACAATTTATTTCATTAAACTATCTTTTGTTTTTTATTTATTGGAAATAGTTTTTACGAATTGGAATTTTATTTATAAACTAAAAAAACAAATTTTTAGTTATATAAGACATAGCATTTCTAAATTTTTGTAATTTTTTTGTTTTTTGAAATGTAGCATAAGAATAATTAGATTATTTGTATTAAAGAAATTTTAGAAGATTTAGAATAATACCATTCTGATACCATTCTTCTTTATTGATAGCTTTCTAAATATTGTCTCTCCCCCACTACATTACTTTATCTACAAATTTTTCTGCCTGACATGAAAAGTATTCTTTGCAAACTTCCCACGCTAATAATGAGAAATCCGTTTTCCAAATTTCCCTCAATTACAGACAATACTAAGTGAAAACGTGAATACTCTTTCGTCACTTTTACTTTGGTACGCATAAAAAAACTCCACCTCAATTTCTAATCTCTAGAAGGTGGAGTTTCCCATATCTATCTATGCAAAAGCAACGAGTGAAACATTTCACATTTTTCACATATTAGTGTTTATAAAAACTCTTTTTCCCCACATTTTTCAAGTTTGTATTGCTTATAAATTTTCTATGTTGTTATTACACTCATATTTCTTATTTTTATTCATTAGCTCTGTTTCATAGCTTCATGTTCTTTTCTTAATTCCTCACTTAATTCCCATAAATTCCAGTGTTGATTGTTCTCTGTAATAATAGCCTTAAGATCTACTCTTGCGTTATTTTTCTTCATTTCTTTTAATAAAAGATCTAAACGCATATTGGAAAATCCCTTTAAAATCATCATTTCTTCTTGTACAGGTTCTTTTTCTTCCATAGATACATTGGGCTCAAATCCTTTTATCCCAGCCAAGTATCCGACTTTCTCTCCACATTGGGCAACAGATACATTTTTTATTCTAACACCCATACGAATCAAAATTCCTTTTAATCGTCTTTCTTTCTCTAAATCTTTCATTCCATATAATAATACTTGTTCGCCATTTGTTTTTATCATATTTAGAACTCCTTTCTTGTCACGTAAAAAATCTGATATCCATCAAAATTATATTTTTTGTCTTTTTCTATCCTATAATATATACTCTCATATAATTTACTATAAAACGAGAGTATTTACAATATTTAAACGATATTTTAACATCATATTCAACACTTTTCGTTCTTTGGAGAGAAATGCCTACAAAAAACGTTTGTTATTTTTTTAACTTAGTGATTTTCCTATAAATAATGTATGGTACTCTGTTTTTTTATTTTTTTTATGTTAAGATACCTTTATACGAATACACTTCGTATAAAAATTTAAAACATACTGGAGAGGAAACTATGAGTAACACAAAATCAACACTTTTAACAGAAGGTTCCATATGGAAAAAGATCGTGGCATTCGCCATCCCTCTTTTTTTTGGTAACTTATTTCAACAGCTCTACAATACTGCGGACTCCTTAATCGTTGGAAACTTTTTAGGCAGCGATGCATTAGCTGCAGTCAGTTCTTCTGGAAATCTTATTTTCCTTTTAGTCGGCTTTTTCAACGGTATTTCCATGGGTGCAGGTGTCGTTATCGCCCGCTATTATGGAGCAAAAGATGAAGAAAAAGTACAATTATCCGTACATACAACTATCGCTTTTGGTCTTATTGCAGGAATTGTTTTAACGGTTCTTGGAGTAGTTCTTGCCCCACAAATACTAGTTTGGATGGGAACTCCAAAAGATGTTCTTGTCAACTCTATTGTTTATTTCCGAATTTATTTCTTAGGCTCTATTGCCTTTGTGCTTTACAATATTTTCGTTGGAATTTTACAATCTTCTGGTGACAGTAAACACCCATTAAAATATTTGATTATCTCTTCTTGTGTAAATATTGTGCTTGATTTACTATTTGTTGGCGTATTTCATCTTGGAGTTGGTTCTGCTGCTTTTGCAACAATTATTTCCCAATTTACAAGTGCAATCCTATGCTTTATCCGCCTTCTGCGCACAACAGAATCCTATCGAGTATCCATACAAAAGATTAAAATCAATAGATTGATGTTAAAACAAATTATTTCTAATGGGTTACCTGCAGGTTTTCAAAATTCCATTATCGCCTTTGCCAATGTCATTGTACAAACAAATATCAACAGCTTTGGTAAAATGGCTGTGGCAGGCTGTGGTGCTTATTCCAAAATTGAAGGATTTGGCTTTTTACCAATCACTTGCTTTGCCCTTTCTCTTACAACATTTATCAGTCAGAACTTAGGGGCACAAAAATACGATCGTGTGAAAAAAGGTGCAAAATTTGGAATTCTTTGTTCCATCACTATGGCAGAAATCGTAGGAATTGCTATTTACCTTTTATCTCCACTACTGATTCGCGCATTTAACAATGATCCTGAAGTTATTGCCTTTGGTACAGCACAAGCAAGAACGGTTACTCTATTCTATTTCTTGCTTTCTTTCTCTCACTGTATTGCTGGTATTTTAAGAGGAGCAGGAAAATCAACCATTCCAATGTTTGTTATGATGCTCTGCTGGTGTATTGTCCGCGTTTCTTATATTACAATTATTGTGAAATATATTCCTGTTATCAATGCGATTTTCTGGGCATATCCTCTGACTTGGTTCTTAAGTTCGATTATATTCTTAATCTATTTGTTAAAAGCCGATTGGGTTCACGCTTATACAAAAAAGTCATAACCCATAAACACTTCTATTATAGATCGGAACTATAATTTTTTGTATCCTTATTTTTCTTTCTTTGCAAAATGGGGGATTTTTCTTATTTTATGAGCTTGTATATTTATGGCAAATTGTTAAATATCTAGTTTGTTTTTATACATCATAATGGTATAATAGAAGTAATAAAAGGAGATTTTAAAGAAAGGAGAATATTTATGGAGAATCGAGAATATAAAGACAGTATGTTTAAGGATCTGTTTAGTATTCCTGAGTATTCAGTTGAATTGATCAATGCACTTTTAGACACCAATTATAAAATAGAAGATATTAAAAATGTAACTTTATCTAATGTTTTAAGAAAAGATATTTATAATGATTTAGCTTTTTTAACAACAGGAAATGAATTAATTGTATTAATTGAACATCAATCAACACTAAATTGTAATATGCCACTTCGTATGTTGCTATATTTAGTAGATGAGTACAAACGAATTATAGATTCCCAAAATTTAAACCTATATCGCAATAAGTTAATTAAACTCCCGACTCCTAAATTTTTTGTTATATATACCAATGAACAAGCGGATGAAAAGTCAGTATTAAAACTTTCTGATTCTTTTGACGGACAAACAACATTTGAATTAGAAGTTATATGCTATAATATTTTAAAACCCAATATACTTGGCAATAAATCAAAAACACTTCATGATTACGCCACTTTCATCCAACTGGTAATCTCTTATATAAAAGATGGAAAGAACTTAAAAGAAGCAATTGAGCTTGCAATGATAGAGTGTCAAAAATCAGAAACTTTAAAAACCTATTTAAATAATAAGAAAAGCGAGGTGTTTGATATGTTGGCATTAGAATTTGATATTGATAAATTAAAAGCGGCTAGTTATGAAGATGGGATTGAAGATGGACGTGAAGAAGGACGTGAAGAAGGACGTGAAGAAATGATAAGGGCATTTTTTCAGTCTGGAGTATCCATTGAGCAAATAGCAAAAGCAGTGAAACTCCCAAAAGAAAAAATTCTTCAAATCATCGAAGAAAAATGATAAGAAACAGGAAGGGGATGTTACACACATTATTGTGTGACATCCCCTTCCTTTGCATAAAACACTGAGTTAAAAACTATAGTTGTATAAATTATAATAACTGCTGACCAACCATATTCTAAAGGAATTGGCTCTCATATAATTGATAATAGGCTCCTTTTTTTGCCATTAATTCTTCATGATTTCCTGATTCCATAATATTTCCTTGATCAATAACAAAGATTCGATCTGCCTTTCGGATGGTAGACAGACGATGGGCAATTACAAAAGAAGTTCTTCCTTTCAATAAGCTTTCAATGCCCTGCTGTACTAATCGCTCCGTATGGGTATCAATGCTTGATGTTGCCTCATCTAATATCAATATTCTTGGATCCGATACCATCGTTCGAGCAAAAGCCAATAACTGTCTTTGTCCAATGGATAACTGACTTCCTCGCTCACTAATCTCGGTATCATATCCATGTTCTAATTCCATAATAAATTCATGAGCATGCACGGCTTTTGCAGCTGCAATAATTTCTTCTTCGGTAGCATCAAGGCGTCCATATCGAATATTTTCTTTAATCGTGCCAGAAAACAAGAAATTATCTTGTGTCATAATTCCCATTTGCTTTCTTAAACTATGTAAGGAAACTTTTTTCAAAGAGTAGCCATCTAAGAAAATATCCCCTTTCGTAACCTCATAAAAACGGCTAATCAAATTGACAATCGTTGTCTTTCCTGCCCCTGTTGGACCAACTAAAGCGATCGTTTCTCCTGGTTTTACTTGGAAGTTTACATCTTTTAATACAAACTTTTCTGGTGCGTCTTGATAAGCAAAGCTCACATGATCAAACGTAACCTCTCCTAAAATATTTGGAAGTTCCTCTGCCTTTTCACAGTCTGCAATATCGGCTTTTGTGTCTAGAATATCAAATACACGCTCTGCTGCAGATAAATTGGTTGTCAACTTATTATAAAAGTTTGCTAAGTTTCTAATTGGGCTCCAAAACATAGATAAGTAGGTGGAGAATGCGAGGAAAGTTCCGATTTCTACCTTTCCAACTCCAATGACACGAATCCCAATATAGTATAATAAAAATGCTCCAATTCCCCATGTAATTTCAACAACAGGTCCAAATCCATCGGCTAACCGCACTGCACGGATAAAGGAATCTCTTTGTTCTTCTGCCATATGATAAAAATCTTTTCTCGTCTCTTCTTCCGCTGCAAAACTTTGTACGATACGAATTCCTGAAAAGTCTTCATGAACAAAGGCATTTAAATTGGAGTTTTTCTTTCTATGAATTTGCCAAAGTTTATGGGCTTTTGTTTGAATGAAAAACATTCCTGCTGCTAATAGGGGAAGTGTAATAAATGCGGATAAGGCAAGAGAAGCATTTTTCACAATCATAATGATAGCAATCCCTACAATTGTAATAAAATCTGGAATCAACTTTATTACACTATCCGATAATACATCTTTTAACGCATTTACATCGCCAATAATTCGAGCTAATATTTTTCCCGTCGGTCTGCTATCAAAGAAATGAAAACTCAATGTTTGAATATGTTCAAACAGATCTTCTCGAATCCGAAGTAATATGTCATTGGATACCTTTGCCATAATCAACATACGAATTGACATTCCTATGGCATAGATACAAAAAAGTATCACTGCTAAAATTCCAATTTCCAATAATCCTTTGATATCTTTTTGCGCTACATGCACATTCACCGCTCGCTCTACCAATAAAGGCCCGATCATGCTAATTCCAACCGTGATTGCCATAATAATTGCTACAATGGCCAATTCCTTTGGATAGCGTAACAAATAGCGATAGAGCCTTAGCAATGTATCTTTTTTCAGCACCTCTTTTTGCTCTTCATCTTCTCGGATTCCATTTACTGCCATAACGCTTCCTCCTCTCCATATTGAACGCAGTACGTCTGATAATACTCTCCTTTTTTCTTCATAAGCTCATCATGACTTCCTCGTTCTACAATTTCTCCATCTCTTAAAATTAAAATTTCATCGGCATTCCGAACAGCGGATATTCGATGACCAATAATAATTTTTGTAGCATTTTTTACTTGCTCTAAGTTTTTATGGATTTCTTGTTCTGTTTCCATATCAAGAGCAGAAGTGGAATCGTCTAAAATAAGAATTGGAGTTTCTTTTGCAATGGCCCTTGCAATACTAATTCTTTGTTTTTGTCCTCCTGATAACCCTACTCCTCGCTCTCCAACGACAGTCTCATATCCTTCTTCCAAATTTTCAATAAAGGAAGAGGCACTGGCATGAGAAGCTGCCCACTCTACCATTTCGCGATCGAGAGATTCTTTTCGTCCTGTTTTTATATTTTCTTCTACGGTATCAGAAAATAAAAAGACGTCTTGTAATACAACAGCCATGCTACTTCTTAACTGGGCAATAGAAAGGTCTTTAATATCCACTCCATCTAAAAGAATTCTACCTTCACTTGTATCGTAAAACCGCTGAAGAAGCTGAATAATCAAAGTCTTTCCTGAACCTGTAACACCCATGATACCTAATGTTTTCCCCGCTTTTAGAGAAAAATTAATATGTTTTAACACTTCTTTTCCTTGGAAAGAAAGCCCTACATTTTCAAAGGTAACGTCCCCTTTTATTTCTTTTAATACGGTTGGATTTTCTGGTGTTTGAATCTCTGGTTCTTCTTTTAAGATTTTTTGAATCTTTTTATTCGAAGCAAAGGCTGCAGCAATATCATTGCTTAACCAACCAAGCAATTCCATCGGCCAAATAATATTATTGGAATATTCTGTAAAAGCTCCTAACTGACCAATGGTCATGTTTCCTTTGATAACAAGAACACCACCAACGACGACCACAACCATTAAAAGGATTTTTCCAACGAACGAAATCACTGGTTGATAAATGGCAACTAGCTTGGCTTGTTCCATATTAATATCATAAAAGGCTTGATTTCTTTTTTTAAATTTCTTAATTTCATATCGTTCTCTTGCAAATGCTTTTACGGTTCGAACACCTGCTAGATTTTCCTGTGCCACCGTATTGAGACGAGCGGTCTCCTCACTAATATTTTCAAAAACTGTTCCCAATTTGTTTTCCATACGAATGGCACAAAACCCTACAATCGGCATTGCTAGTAATGGCAATATCGTAAGTGTTGGGCTAATCCGTACCATACAGACAATAACTACAATTGTATGTATAACACACTCAACTGCTAACATTCCAATAAATCCAAGTGCATTGGAAATGCGATCGACATCATCTTTTACTCGAGCCATTAGCTCTCCTGTGTTATGTTTGTCAAAGTAGCTAACCGATAATTTTTGAATATGGTCAAATAGCCCTTTTCGAATTTTACAACCGACCGATACTCCAATACAGTCAAATGTAAATTCTTTTATGTATTGAAAAATCGCCCTTCCAAACCCAATTCCTAATAGCCCTAGCAGTAAATTCATTAAAATCTTCATTTGCCCGCCTACTATGACTTTATCAATTAAAGCCTGTGTAATCTTTGGGCCAGCCATATCAAGACAAATACTGAGAATCATCGCAGTAAATCCCAATATATAAAACCACCAGTATTGCTTCACTTGTTTCCATAAATACTTCATTGTGTCTCTTCTTCCCCTTTCTGTATCCAGTTTTCTTTCCATAGACTTGTTGGCTTGTTGTTTTAGCGTAAGCGGAACAAAGTGTGCGTTGCACACTTTGCTACGGGCGAGCAATTTCTTATGATATAAAAAAACCGCAGTCCTACTAGACTGCGGTACTAAGTTCTTATTCCTCTTTTCACATCGCTAAAAACTATAAAAGCAATAGAAACCCTCAAAATACTAAAATATATGCAAAAATTCTAATATCCTGTTGGCAATATTTGTTTCTCCAAGCTTTCTAACGTCCATAGAACAAAAGTAAGGCAGTTCTTAAATTGATTTCGTTGAATGTTATCATTCATATTCATTTTGTTATTTCCATTGTTAATGAAATTCATCATTTTCTTCTGCCTCCTTTCTACATTCTTTGTTTTCTTATAAACGATGAAACACGTTCCTTTAGCCTCATTCGTTACATCCCTGTGAAATATACACTATAAGAAAATATCTAATTTCTCTTATAGTGTACTTTCCATTGTGGATACACGAGAAACTCCCAAGGCGCGTCTCTTCGCGTCATCTTCTTTATCATACTACTTGGATATTTCAAAATCAATAGCCTGATAAGTTAATTTAATTGTTTATCATAGGCGATTCTTTCCCCATCTTCTTTTTCATCATAACAAACGATTCCACATTGTTGGTATCCATAGCTTTTTAGAAATTTTTGCATAATATTATTTTTCCTATGGGTATCTACTCTCATTCCACTTACTCTTTGTTCTTTACAAAGCTGTTCTGCTAATTGTATTAGTTTGCCTGAAATCCCTCTTCCTCTCGCTTCCTTACTCACTGCAAAGCGATGGATCGTTCCATAAACGTTGCCAGTATTCCAGCTTCCTTTTTGTATCCCTTCATAGGCAACCTCTCCCTCAAAGGAAAGCGTCATCATTCCACAGATCATACCTTCTTCTTCCCAGAGATAGCATTCTTCTTTTTTAATATCTTCTAAAATATGCTCCGCTGTTGGATATTCTTCTGTCCATTGTTCAAATCCGTTTTCTTTCATAAACGCTTTTGCATCTTCTACAATCTGAACGAGGAAATCAATATCTTCTTTTCTTGCAACTCGATATCCCATCTTAATCATTCTCCTTTTATTTCTTCTTATCAATTAGTAACCTTTTTCTAACTACCTCTTATTCTATTTGCAAATCATGATCGTATATCTTTTTATTATGATTTCTTTAAAATAGAGCGCTGTAAAGAATAGATCGTGTGATTTCCATTTACAAGGTATGCAAAAGTGCAGACCACGAAAAAGCATGGTAAGTATTCATACCCAAACACTTCTGCTCCAATGAACATTGGTGCAAGAAACGTATTGGTAGCGCTTCCAAATACAGCTGCATATCCTAACGCTGCTCCTAATAAGGCAGGAACACCAAAAAACGGTGCAACAACGACTCCAAGACTTGCCCCAATGGAAAAGAGCGGTGTCACCTCGCCTCCTTGAAATCCTGCTGATAAAGTAAATACAGTTAACAGTAATTTCAAAATCCAATCGTAAGAATGGATCGGTTCTCCTTCAAACGATGCATAAATTAAATTCGTTCCAAGCCCTGCATATCGACCTCGATTCAACAAAAGTAATAAGATGGATAATAAAATTCCACACAGTAAAATGCGCACAATTGGATTTTTTAATACTTCTCCTAACTTCTGCTTCATTATTTTCAATGACACGGCAAAAAGAGTACCTACTAACCCAAAAATAATTCCAAGACAAGCTAGTATTAGCAATAATGTTCCATTCAACTGGACCGAAACTTCTAAATGTCGTTCAAACTTTTCAAGCCCTAATGCCCCTGCCGTCATACTTGCTGTAAACGCTGATACAACTGCCATAATGAGCGCTTGATATTGTAACGCACCACAGACTAAAACTTCCAACGCAAATAGAACTGCTGCAAGAGGAGTACCAAAAAGCCCTGCAAATCCTGCCGCCATACCTGCTACAAGGAATACTTTCGCCCTTTCTTGTCCTCCAATTTTTCTTCCAAACCAATGGGAAAAGGTAGCACCGATTTGTACCGCAACACCTTCTCGTCCAGCACTTCCTCCAAATAAATGGGTTAACCAAGTACCTCCAATTACAAAGGGAATTAAACGAAGTGGAATTTTTTCTTCCGTGCCATGGGCTGCTTCAAACACAAGCCCCATTCCTTTACTACTGGTTCCACCAAACTTTTGATAAGCCCACACGATGACGACTCCTGCTGGGGCTAACCAAGGAAGAAGCCATACAATATTAGAATCTCGAAAAGAAGTAATTGCCAATAACACACGACCAAATCCTGCATCAATAGCTCCAACAACAACTCCAATAAAAAGTCCACAAAGAGCTAAAAATAACAATTCTTTATACTCCAACAATTGATTTTTTATCTTTTCCAAACTTCTCACCTCCATACTATTTTTTATTTAGAAAAGTTTCAAGGGTCATTGTACCACTAACTAAAAGCTGCTGACAAGTAAATTTATAAAGAGAAAAAACTGCTATTAAGCTCTTTTCCTTGAACTCAATAGCAGTTTCTCCTCACATAGGTTTTATTATAAAACTAAAGATGGCGGTGTATACACTCTTCCATTCAATTCATTATCTAACATATAAAGACTCTTTGGATCTTCTCCGAATAATTCCATTCTTGTTACAAGATCGTTGGCATTATTTTCTTCTTCCCCTTGTTCTTTTACAAACCAATCTAAGAACTGTGTTGTTCTAAAATCTTTTACGCTATGTGCCGCATCATAAATAGCATGAATTAAGCCAGTTACATAATATTCATGTTGTAAACCAACTTTTAATGGATCCATTAATGTGTTTAACGTAACGTTTGGCTTTTCAATTGTTTCTAACACTACTCTTGCATTATTATTATGTAAGTATTGATAGAATAACATGGCATGATCTCGTTCTTCTTGCGCTTGCACACGATACCAATTTTGGAATCCATGTAATCCTTTTTCTTCATAAAAATTAGATAGCTCTAAATATAAGTAAGCGGAATAAAATTCTCGATTTACTTGATAGTTTAAAAGTTCTACTACCTTTTGATCTAACATTTTTACACACTCCTTCCTTTTGAATACAAAAGACTTTTTAAATTTTTTATTCTCTCATAACTATTATAGTTTATCTTGACTATATAATCAATTCTTTCATCCAATTATTTAGAACTGTTATAGATGAGCACACAACTGATCCAAAAAAGGAATAGACAAACTATGCCTATTCCTCTTTTTCATGTGAAATATCCAAGTAATTTTATCCTATTTCTCAATCGAAAACAGAACCTTCTTCCCAAGTTAAAACTTCACCTGTATATGCATCAATATCAAATTCATATTCGGTTCCGTCGTAAATAACTTTACCTTCGTATTGTAATCTTCCATCATCATTATCTAACTTAATGCGAATATCATCTTGTGTAGCCCCTGATACTTTTTTAAGTGCAATATTTTTTGCCTCGTCCTCCGTTAACTGCTTCTGATTTGTATTTCCAGTCTGACTATTTTTTATTGTTTCATTCTCTAATTTTAATACTTTTCCATCAGACGCTTTAATATCATATTCATATTTTTTTGTTGCTGTAAAAAATTCCACTTCGTAAATAAGAACTCCATCGTCCATATCTTTTTTTACTTGAACACTAGTGACGTCTTTTGCTTTTACTCCAGCATTTTCATAAGCAATTGCTTTTGCTTCTTCTTCTGTAATCTCACCAGAACTGTTTGTTACTGAAGCATTGGTTTTAGAGGTGGTTTCTGTGGTATTGGAGTTTTGTGTAGAGTTTGTATTATTATCTACTTGTCCTGTTGTTTGATTAGTTGTTGTGTCTGAACTATTATTTCCATTATTAGTCGTTGGATTATTATTGGAACTACATCCTACTAATAAAAGTCCTGATAAAGATAAAATTGCAAATGTTTTTAAGAATGATCTTTTCATAAGATTACCTCCATTTTCTTGTATTCCATTTTCTATAGTTTTATGTGTTATTATAATATCCTTTGTTTTGATAGTTATACTATAAAATATCAAAATTAAAAGAACATTAAAAATTATCAGAAATTTTTTGTTGTTTTTTTGGAATCGTAAAAGAAAATGTTGTTCCTTTTCCCTCTTCACTTTCTACATGAATCTCTCCATGATGGGCTTTTATAATCCATTTTACCATGGGAAGTCCGAGCCCAGAAGAAGAATCCTGTCCTGATGTACGGGACTGATCGGCACGATAAAATCGCTCCCAAATGTGTGGTAAATCTTCCTTGGAAATTCCAATTCCATCGTCTTTTACTTGCCCTCGTATTTTATCCCCTTCTCCATATAAGGTCACAATTACCGTTCCATTTTCCCTTCCATAAGAAATGGCATTAGAAATTAGATTCACCCACAAACGAATTAAAAATGTCTCATCCACTTCTGCCATTAATCCTTCCTCTAATTCCTGTTGAATCGTAATATTTTTTTTCTTTGCAATCTCTTGTTGTTCATCCACTATCATTTCTGTCAATTCGCTTATCGGTACTTCTTCAAAATGAATTGGCAGTTTATCTCTCTCTGCCCTTGAAATCATTAAAATCTGAGAGACTAATTGTGCCATATTTCTCGTCTTTTTATAGATCACTTCAATCTCTCGTTTTTGTTCTTCCTTCGACATCTCTTGTTCTAATAAATATTCACAGTGAGATAAGATTACAGTAATCGGTGTCCGAAGCTCATGGGATACGTCTGAGGTAAACTGCTTTTCTCTCTCAAAATCCGTTTCTAATTGTTCTAGCATTTGATTAAATAGCCGAGCCAACCGATGGATTTCATCATTTCCCGCTTCCATTGGAATTCGTTTTGATAAGTCCTCTTTTTCACAGATTTCTTGTACTCCTTGTATCATATTATCCACTGGTCGCAATGTCCGACTAGTAAATCGATAGCCGATAATAGCGGTAATAACTACAATCAACGGCAAAAAGATAAAAGAAGTGCGTATTAAAACAAGGAAACTTTCCTCTGCCTTTGTAACGGAAGTAATTCCTCTCACATAAACGTTACCATATCCACCTAAATCAACGGAATTGTCAAACACATACCACTTAATTCCATTAGAAGTCAATGTTTGTAATTGTCCACTCTGCAAAGGGACTTCCTCCGTAAACTGATAGGGTATGGTTCCATAAATAATCTGTCCCTCTTCATCATAGACGGATAAATAGACACCACTTTCCACTTCCATAATATCGGAATCTACTTCTAGCTCTCCATCATCCCATTCCAAATATTCATTTCCTTCTAGAACTTCTGATTCCAATTGTTTCTTTACAGAGGCTAATATCTGACTATTACTAATGGATAATAAGATGGCAAGAGATGCAATTGCCATTAACATTAAAAATCCTGTATATAAAATCGTTAACTTCCATTTTGCTGATATTCTCTGTTTCTTATTTTTTCCACATAAACAATCATTTTTTTCTTTTTCTATCAACATCTTACTCCTGTACTTCTTGATTCCTTGTGTATGGATTCCTAAATTTTTAGCACATAACCTGCACCACGAACGGTATGAATCAGTTTTGGTTCAAATCCACTATCAATCTTTTTTCGTAAATATCGGATATACACATCGATAACATTAGAACCTCCTGTATAATCATAGTTCCATATATGTTGTTCGATTTTATCTCTGGATAATACGATTCCTTTGTTTAAAATCATATAGCGAAGAATGGAAAATTCTTTGTTGGATAAAGAAATTTCCGTATCTCCTCGAAATACTTGATGAGAGTCTAAATATACTTTTAAATCTGCAATCTGACAGCAATTATCTTTCACTGTAGCATTTTTACGGATCATCACTCGAATTCTAGCCAGTAATTCTTCAAATGCAAATGGCTTTACAAGATAGTCATCTGCACCAAGATCTAATCCTATCACCCGATCTTCTATGGAATCTTTGGCTGTCAGTAGTAAAACAGGAACTGTATTTTTTTCACTTCGCAATTGTTTTAATACTTCTAATCCAGATTTCTTTGGCATCATGATGTCTAAAATAACTGCATCGTATTCTGCACAAGAAAGATACTCCAATGCTTCTTCTCCATCCATACAAGCATCCACCGTATACTTTTGTGCTTCCAATCGTTTCTTCAAAAGAGCATTTAAATCTCTTTCATCTTCTGCAACTAAAATTCTCATAAAATCCCCCTTTTCGCATTTTATAATAAATACTTATTTGGTTATCTTTATTATCTCACATCTTCTCTCATTTCTCCAGTTAATACAAAAGAAGTTTGTAATATGAGAAATAAATAAAACTCCATGCTATGATATTCTATTTTTCTAATATCATACAACACATTTTTAATAAAATATACATTAACCTTCTCTACAGATCCAGATAATTTATAACAATATGTACTTCTCACATTAGTCTACATTCTTCATAGGTAAACATAAATACTCACGTTTGTCTTGTTGTCTTTACACAAATTAAAAAGCCTAGAAAACCGAAGTTCCCTAGACTTGTCATTTCAAACTATTTATCCACTATTTGACTAAACTCTTCATTATCCACTATCCAATCTCCTATTTTCTCTCCATCTTTTAAAAATTTCACCTTAATATCTTTTCCTACAATATCTTTTATCATATAGTGATCATGGTTGATAATAAACCTTTCTCCTGCAAATTTACCTTCTTTCAAAATCCATTTATCTTGATATCGATCTATTACAACATAGGATTTCTTTTGAATAGATACAATATCAATTTTTTTTACTTCTAAGGCACTCTTTTTTCCTGTATCATATATACTATATCCAAGTAATATTATATCTGCTGCAAATATTATACAAAATATTATAACCCCAATTTTTTTGCTCAATTTCGAACTATTGCCTTCTTCTTGATTCTCTATCTTGTTGGCAGATTTTTTCATTATACTTCCAAATAATATAAAATATAGAATCCAACCACATAATATAAGAAATCCCCAAATAAGAAAAGATAAATAACCGATAGATTTAACAAAACTAAAAAATTCATATCGAATATATAAAATAATTTCACCTATTGATATTCCAAAATTTATAACAAGATTAAAACATAGAAAAATTATAACAAGTAAACAGATAATCAAAAAAGCACTGATTCCCTCTATTATTTTTCTACTCCATTTATTTCTACTTAAAATTATTTTATACCAGTAAAAATATAAATAAGAAAATGACATCAAAAGAATTCCCATTAGCATATATCCAAAAAAATTATATATAATATTTCCAAATCTAACCTCAATATAACTGTCTGAAATTCTCCAATAGTCATAATATCCTTTCTGATAAAAATATATTCCTATTTTAAATACTCCTGTCATAAACAATGATACAGCAGAAGCAAGCAATGTAAAAATCCCTATATGCTGTTCCATGTATTTTATGAGTTCTTTGACCGAAAAAGTTTTTTTCATTTTGTCTTCTCTCTTCCTCTCATAATCTAAGTAATTTTTATATTCCTTGGACTATAAATTACTTCATCAAGTTCTTCATCTAACATAGGCTTTCCATGCTCCATATAAAATCCTGGTAATTTGTCATGATACTCTCTTAACGCATCATTATTCTGTACAGTATATTGAATTGATTCATCATACTTCCAATGTTTACCTGAATATCCCTTTGATTTTATGTATTTTGTCGCTTTAATAGATCATTCTCCTCTTTCATTCTCAATTAAACATGGATCTATGAACAGCCTATTATCATCATTCACTGCCACATCAACAAACTCATAATTTTCATGTCCTTTTCTACCTAATTTCCAAATATCTGTAATATATTGATATCCTGTCATTCATCTTTCTCCTTTTATTCTTTTCTAAATCTAATAATTTTTAATCATATATTTATTATGGGTGCACTTAATAAAGCAGTCTAATAGGTACACTGCATAATTAAATCTATATAAACAAATAATGACCTGATTTGGAGTTTTTATCACGAACAAAAGTTTAGGGATTGATTTATAGAATGATAAATGATAAATTAGATATATTGTAAATCATCTAATGAACATTTATAGTCATTAACAACTAGCTGAAGTTGCCGCTTCAGCTTTTTTGTTGCCACATTCTACTTCCCTGATTTTATCACCTTCTTTCTAATAAATAAATTTAATCCTTTTGTCTGGCTAATTCTTGTATCTTTTCAACAATCTTTTTTATATCTTCAATATGGTTTTCTACCATATCCTTTGTTATTTCCTCTCTTTGAGCATCAGAATGTCTTCTTCCTGACTGATGTGCAATTACATTACGCCGATGATATAGCTTCTCTAATCTATTTTCCAATTTATTTTTAGTTTTAATAGAGGAACCTCTCTCATAGAAGACTGCATCTGCAACCTTTTGTAAATCCAAACCTAAAAGATTCATTTGTTCTTTCAAAGATCTATATGACACAAGTGTAATCTCTTTATAAAATTCATTTGCAAATTCTAAGAACCACTCAGAATCTTCTCTCGCATTCAGCGCTTTATCTACCACGCTCATTTTAACAGAAAGATTATTATACTTCTCAGTTTTATCCCAATTTCCTATAAACATCTCAAATAAACCAAATTTTGTCAACTCATGTAAATAGAAATCAAATGCACTTTCCAAAAAAACAATTTGTGAACTCCAAATATTTCTTGCTTCTTCCTCTCTGCCATTTTGTAAAAGTTCATCAGCAATAGCAAATTGAGTACATATATATTGTAAATTTTCATTAAAATGCTCTTCTATCTCATTTAATGGAAATTTAACAACGGTAGAAGATACTTTTTCTCTTACTCCTTCTCGGCGTGGTGCCAAATCAAGATTTCTTTCTTCCATACAGCCACCTCACTATTGCTTATTTATCGCATCATCGAAAGAAAAATTTCTATTTAATACTGGTATTGCACCATACTTTCCAGAAATATATCCCTTTTCAAGGTTTTCTGTTTTCCTTACATTTTTTATCTCCACAAGTGAATACAAATCGGTAGATCTTTCCTTATCTAACTGCGTAAACCAAATCTGATCACGTCTAAATAAACTAGAATCTAATAAATTTGTATCATGGGTAGAGAAAATAAGTTGTGCAAATTGATCTTTTCTTGCCCCATTAAATAATTTAACTATCTGATAAACGATAGACTCATGTAAACTTGTTTCGATCTCATCACACACTAATATTTTTCCATTGTTAATAATATCAATAATAGGACATATAACTTCAAACAACTTTTTAATACCTGTAGACTCTTCCGCCATCAAATCGGTTTCAAACTCCTCATATACCAATTTTGCTTCTATTATATTAGCTTCTTGAGACGTCACTAATCTCTTTAATGCTTCTGGCATTTCTTGTGGCAAATCTTTTGTTGCTAGTCTAGTTTTCTCCAACTTTACTTTGACATCCTTAACTCCTGTTCCTAATGCTTGCAAAATTTCTACAAATATATTTTTAATCTCTTGATTTTGTTGCATTAACTGAATGGAATATTCTGTCCAATTATTCACATGTGGATTATATACGACAATATCTTCTCTAAAAAATAGAAAAGCCTCTTCAATTTCTTTTATATTAGTATAATTTGCCGCACAAGACAAAAATAATCTATTTTCTTTTAATATACCTAAACTAATATCAAAAGCATTTTTATATTTATCTCCAGGCTTAATCTTCATAGATTCTCTTTCAAATATTTTTACCTGACGACCTTTCGGAAAATAATATAAATATTCATTTTCTACTGCATTTTTTACTATTGAAAAACCATAGGCATATCTTATGTCATTCTTTACGAATTGAATATCATATTCACTTGGAATATCATCTGAATTTAATTTATGTGGCGCTTGAAATATCCCTTGTCCTGGTTGATGTTTTATACTCTCACTAACTAAATTTCTCATAAACTCTAACGCATTTATAAAATTACTTTTACCAGAACCATTTGCTCCATAAATTACTGCTGAACGCATAACCCTAACATTCGAAAAATGTTTTAAAGTCTCCTCAAAAGTATTGTCACTACCTGCAATTGTTGAAAAAGTTACCTTCTTCTTTATTGATTTATGATTTGAACATGAAAACTGTAATAGCATATGTGACACTCCTTTATTATTTGATATATACATGTTACCTCCTATTTTTTGTTTTGTCAACTGATTTTGCATTTTTTTTGCAAATATCAAGTGTAAAACATCTATTTTATCAGTTTAATATATGCACATTTTCAAATAATATTCATTATAAGATTCATTCAATAGAACTCCAAGCCTTCCATTTATCTTTACCACGAACAAAAAGCCCCAGAAACTAAAGTTTCTGGGGCTTTTTTATAATTACACAATCGCTCGCTATCTTATCAAATAAAATTATTCGATGATTGTAGCAACACGGCCTGATCCTACTGTACGTCCACCTTCACGGATAGCGAATGTAAGACCCTGTTCCATAGCGATTGGGTGAATTAATTCGATTGTCATTTCTACGTTGTCACCAGGCATGCACATTTCTGTACCTTCTGGTAAGTTACAAACACCTGTTACGTCAGTTGTTCTGAAGTAGAACTGTGGTCTGTAGTTGTTGAAGAAAGGAGTATGACGTCCACCTTCATCTTTTGTTAAAACGTAAACCTGAGCTGTGAATTTTGTATGGCAAGTAACAGAACCTGGTTTAGCTAAAACCTGTCCTCTTTCGATATCTGTTCTCTGAACACCACGAAGTAAAGCACCGATGTTATCACCAGCCTGAGCTTCGTCTAAGAGTTTACGGAACATTTCGATACCTGTTACAACAACTTTTCTTGTTTCTTCTTTGATACCAACGATTTCTACTTCTTCAGATACATGAAGTACACCACGTTCTACTCTACCTGTAGCAACTGTACCACGACCTGTGATAGAGAAGATATCTTCTACTGGCATTAAGAAAGGTTTGTCTGTTTCACGCTGTGGATCTGGAATCCATTCATCAACTGCGTCGAAGAGTTCAAGGATTTTGTCTCCCCATTCGCTTGTTGGATCTTCAAGAGCTTTTAAAGCAGAACCACGAATAACTGGAGTATCATCTCCTGGGAATTCGTATTCGTTTAATAATTCTCTGATTTCCATTTCTACTAATTCAAGTAATTCTTCATCGTCTACCATGTCACATTTGTTCATGAATACTACGATGTAAGGTACACCTACCTGACGAGATAATAAGATGTGTTCTTTAGTCTGAGCCATAACACCATCTGTAGCAGCTACTACTAAGATAGCTCCGTCCATCTGAGCAGCACCAGTGATCATGTTTTTAACGTAGTCAGCATGGCCTGGGCAGTCAACGTGAGCGTAGTGACGTCTTTTAGATTCGTATTCTACGTGAGATGTAGAGATTGTGATTCCACGTTCTCTTTCTTCTGGAGCTTTATCGATGTTTTCGAAAGCAACAGCTTCACCTGTTCCTAATCTTTCATGTAATGTTTTTGTGATAGCAGCTGTTAATGTTGTTTTACCATGGTCAACGTGACCGATAGTACCAATATTACAGTGTGGTTTACTTCTTTCAAACTTAGCTTTAGCCATTTTAAAATGTCCTCCTTTTATTATCTGCCTTATCGGCATCATTTACAAAACTTATATATAAGAGCACCCGCCCACTTAGAGCGGGATACTCATATTTACTTTGATTATATTGCATTCCTGCTTTTTTTTCAAGAATTTTTTCACAGGAAAGCCCTTATTTTACAAGAAATTTTCTCCAAACGAGACTGTTTGATTATTTCTGTCTGTCAGCGATAACTTTTTCTTGTACAGACTTAGGTACTTGCTCATATTTTTCGAAGAACATAGAGTAGTTACCACGTCCCTGAGTTCTAGAACGAAGATCTGTTGCATATCCGAACATTTCAGCAAGTGGAACGAATGCACGAATCATTTTTCCACCACCAACGTCGTCCATACCTTCGATACGTCCACGACGAGAGTTGATATCACCGATAACGTCTCCCATGTAGTCTTCTGGAGTAGCAACTTCTACTTTCATGATTGGCTCAAGTAATACAGCACCAGCTTTTTGCATAGCTTCTTTAAATGCTAAAGAACCAGCAATGTGGAATGCCATTTCACTTGAATCGACTTCATGGTAAGAACCATCGTATACATTTGCATGGATACCAACTACTGGGAATCCACCAAGGATACCAGCTTTTGTTGCTTCTTCGATACCTTCACCTACAGCTGGGATGTATTCTTTAGGAATTGCACCACCAACTACTGAAGATTCAAATTTGAATAATTCTTCACCGTTTGCATCCATTGGAGCAAATTTAACTTTACAGTGACCATATTGTCCACGACCACCAGACTGTTTTGCGTATTTAGAATCAACATCAACTTCTTTTGTGATTGTTTCTTTGTAAGCTACCTGTGGAGCACCAACGTTTGCTTCTACTTTGAATTCACGAAGAAGACGGTCTACGATGATCTCTAAGTGTAACTCACCCATACCAGCGATGATTGTCTGTCCTGTTTCTTGATCTGTATGAGCACGGAATGTTGGATCTTCTTCAGCAAGTTTTGCTAAAGCTTCACCTAATTTACCCTGTCCAGCTTTTGTCTTAGGCTCGATAGCAAGCTCGATAACTGGTTCTGGGAATTCCATAGATTCAAGAATAACTGGATGCTGTTCGTCACAGATTGTATCACCAGTTGTTGTAAATTTGAAACCTACAGCAGCTGCGATATCTCCAGAGTATACTTTGCTGATTTCCTGTCTGTTGTTAGCATGCATCTGTAAGATACGACCAACACGTTCTTTTTTACCTTTTGTTGCATTAAGAACGTAAGAACCAGAGTTCATTGTTCCTGAATACACACGGAAGAACGCTAATTTACCAACGAATGGGTCAGCCATGATCTTGAATGCTAAAGCTGCGAATGGTTCTTCGTCAGAAGAAATTCTAACGATTTCGTTACCATCTTCGTCAACACCTTTGATAGCTTCGATATCTGTTGGTGCTGGCATGAATTTGATAACACCATCAAGTAATTTCTGAACACCTTTGTTACGGTATGCAGAACCACAGAATACAGGAACCATTGTACAGTTACATGTAGCTTTACGCATAGCAGCTTCTAACTGTTCTTGAGTTGGTTCTTCACCTTCTAAGTAAGCCATCATTAATTCGTCATCTGTTTCACAGATCTTTTCAACCATGTCTTCACGCCATAATTCAGCGTCATCTTTCATGTCTTCTGGAATTTCTGTGATTGTGATGTCTTCACCCTTATCATCGTTGTAGATGTAAGCTTGCATTTCGAATAAATCGATAATACCTTTGAATTCATCTTCTGCACCGATTGGTAATGTTACAGGAACTGCATTTTTACCTAAACGATCTTTGATTTGTTGAACAGCGTTGTAGAAGTCAGCACCTAAGATGTCCATTTTGTTGATGAACGCCATTCTAGGTACGTTGTATGTGTCAGCCTGACGCCATACGTTTTCTGACTGAGGTTCTACACCACCTTTAGCACAGAATACACCAACTGCACCATCAAGTACACGAAGAGAACGTTCTACTTCTACTGTAAAGTCAACGTGTCCCGGTGTATCGATAATGTTAATACGGTTTTCTGGTGTTCCTGGTAACACTTTGTTTTCATGTTGTAATGTCCAGTGGCAAGTTGTAGCAGCGGAAGTGATTGTGATACCACGTTCTTGTTCCTGCTCCATCCAGTCCATAGTAGCATTACCTTCATGAGTATTACCAATTTTATAGTTTACACCAGTATAATAAAGGATACGCTCTGTTAATGTTGTTTTACCAGCATCAATATGAGCCATAATACCAATATTTCTGGTTCTTTCTAATGGATATTCTCTTCCAGCCAAGGTTTTTTCCTCCTAAAATATTTCAGACAAATATAGTTTTCTTTTGTATTTTGTTTTAAACGCAATCCAAACTATACCGTTCAGCTATTTTATGCCACTTCATTGCGTAAATGATTGGCACGAAATTTGTTTATATTGACACATTGGCAGAACACCGAACAAAAATACGATGTATTTTCGTTCGGTGACTGCCTATCCACCATAAATATCTTTGGATATTTATGATTAGAATCTGTAATGAGCGAATGCTTTGTTTGCATCTGCCATTTTGTGCATATCTTCTTTTTTCTTTACAGATGCACCAGTATTGTTAGCAGCGTCTAAGATTTCTCCTGCTAATCTTTCTTCCATTGTTTTTTCTCCTCTTTTACGAGAATACAATGTGATCCAACGAAGAGCTAATGCTTGTCTTCTATCTGGACGAACTTCGATAGGTACTTGGTAAGTAGCTCCACCGATACGTCTTGCTTTTACCTCTAATACAGGCATGATGTTGTTCATAGCTTCTTCAAATACTTCAAGAGCTGGTTTTCCAGCTTTTTCTTCTACGCGTGCGAATGCACCGTAAACGATTTTCTGAGCTACACCTTTCTTACCATCTAACATAATGTTGTTGATAAGTTTAGTAACGACTTTGTTATTGTAAATTGGATCTGCTAATACATCTCTTTTTGAAATATGTCCTTTACGTGGCACGGTACTTCCCTCCTTAATAAATATTAATTCTTAGGTACTCACAGTGTTTCCTTTGAAAACTATGTCAAGTGTCATGCTAGGACGCTTCTATCTATCTCCTGCAACCTACAGGCCAAATATTGCTTTCCAGCATGAATATTAAACTGTGAATTTTGTTAAAGATTATAATTTTTGGTAATTATAAATTACTTACCAGCTTTTGGTCTCTTAGCGCCGTATTTAGAACGAGCCTGACGACGGTTTGCTACACCTGCAGTATCTAATGTACCACGAACGATGTGATAACGAGTACCTGGTAAGTCTTTAACTCTACCACCACGGATAAGAACAACGCTATGTTCCTGAAGGTTGTGTCCTTCACCAGGGATGTAGCTAGTTACTTCGATTCCGTTAGAAAGACGAACTCTGGCAATTTTACGAAGAGCAGAGTTAGGTTTCTTAGGAGTCGCTGTTTTAACTGCTGTACACACACCTCTCTTCTGAGGAGCGCTTGCATCAGTTGTTTTCTTCTTTAAAGAGTTGTATCCTTTCTGAAGAGCTGGTGCAGTACTTTTCTTTTCTACTGACTTTCTACCTTTTCTAACTAATTGGTTAAATGTTGGCATTCTTTTCACCTCCTGCAATATTTGTAAACTGTTGGTTGCTTGTTTACAAGCCTGTGCACTAACATCATGAAAAGTAATCTTTTCACGTCTGCGAGCAATCATCCTATAAGGCCTCACGCCTTACATGATTTCTTATATTCGCATAAAAAGTTACGCACATTTCTAGATTATATTATCACTGGGGATTTTTGTCAAGGTGTTTTTCATGAATCTTTTATATTTTTTCCCCATTATTTTTTAGCGATTTCTAGAACTTTCTGTTGTAAATATTACTAAATTATGTAAAAATAGAATTGAATAAGAGATCTTAGCGATTTCTTAACTCTATATAAACTCTTAATTATAACAATTAACAATTCTATTATTATAAGGAAAGCAGGTGATTTTATGCAAAGTACTTCCCTCACTATTGTTGGAAAGTTAAAGGCTCATAAAAACTGGATCTTCATTTTCTCTTTGGTTCTTATTCTACTAGCTTCCTTTGTTCTACCAACTTTAGAACCAATCTATGCTAAAGTCAAAGTTCCTGTAGCCTCTGGAAAAAAAGTATATAAAAACAACAATACCACCATTGATGCCTCTAATCTATCTAGCGGTTATATTATGATTAAATATACGGGAAGTAATTCAAAAATTAAAGTTCGAATTACAAAAACAACAACCTATACTTACGATTTAAATGCGAGAAATAAGTACGAAACCTTTCCCCTTACAGAAGGAAATGGCACTTATAACATTAAAATCTTTGAAAACGTAAGTGGAAGCTCTTATGCTCAAATTGTAAGTCAAGATATCTCAGTTAAACTAAAAAACTCTTTAGAACCATTTCTCTATCCAAACCAATTTTGTAATTATACTGCTAATTCAAAAGCCGTAAAAAAAGCAGCCTCTCTTGTAAAAAAAGAGAAAAACCAGCTGAATAAAGTAAAAAAAGTGTATCAATATGTTTTAAAAACTGTTTCTTATGACTATCAAAAAGCCAAAACTGTTCAAAGCGGATACTTACCAAATCCAGATAAAACATTAGCAACAAAAAAAGGCATTTGTTTTGACTATGCTTCCTTAATGACTTCCATGCTTCGCTCCCAAGGGATTCCAACAAAACTTGTAATTGGATATGCAGGAGATGTCTATCATGCATGGGTAAGTGTTTATATTAAAGGAAAAGGTTGGATCGACAACATTATTTACTTTGATGGAAAAAATTGGAGATATCTAGATCCTACTTTTGCTTCTACTGGAAAAAATAGCGCTTCCACAAAGAAGTATATCTCTAATTCTAAAAATTATTCAGCAAAATTTATTTATTAATGCTCTAACACAATTGATTATTACTATTATAGAAAGGAGTTCCTATGAAACAGACAACATTATTTACAGGCTTAACACTGTCTCGCTTTTGCCTACAAATTTCCATGTTATTAAAATCTGCGACTCCTCTATCTGAAGGGTTGCTCTTAATGGCAAAAGACTCTGGGAACAAAGAACACAGCCAAACATTAAAAACTATGGCAGAACAACTAAATCAAGGAATCTCTTTTAGTCAAGCGATAAAAGAAACCTCTTGTTTCCCCCCTTATGTCCTCTACATGACTTTACTAGGCGAACGGACGGGAACGCTAGATATTACTATGGAACGTTTATCTGAATATTATGAACAAGAGCATTATACCAATGAAAACTTACGAAGAGCGATTACCTCTCCAACCATTATGCTAATGATGTTAATGGCAGTTCTTTTTGTTCTATTTACAAAAGTTATGCCCTTATTTACTGGTGTTTATACACAACTTGGCGCTAGCATTCCTAAAGTTGCAACGATTGCCATTGAAGTAGGAGGAATTTTAAGCGGTATTGCACTGTTCTTATCCTTTCTTTTATTACTCCTCTTCCTTTTTATATGGTTCCATTCTCTCCAAAATAAGGAAAATGCTTTCATTCAAAAACTTTTCTCTCTGATTGAAAGACATTCTTCTATTTCGTCCTCCATTGGACTCCATCGTTTCTGCTCTATTATGGCAACGGCTTATCCTTGTGGACTAGATCTAAAAGATGCTTGCTCCCTTGCAGAACGGATCGTTACAAACAAAACAATTCAAGAAAAAATCAAACAGTGTTCCTCTGCATTAAATGATGGAAAAAGTTTTAGTGAGGCAGTGGAACAAGCACAACTTTTCACTGACTTTGATTTGCAAATGGTAAAAACAGGAACAGCTACTGGTCAATTAGAACCTGTCCTTCGCCATCTGGATGAAAACTATGAACGATACACTCATGAAGCCATTCAAAACTTAATCTCTCGGCTAGAACCAATGATTGTTTTCATTCTTGCTCTTGCAACAGGAATGGTATTGCTCTCTGTCATGTTACCATTAGTTGGCGTCCTGTCTGCTATTGGATAAGAGAAAGGAGTTACTACAATGAAGACAACAAAAAGAAAAAGGAGCGCTATTTTTTTCTCTATCCTAATTTTTATCGCTCTTCTTGTTTTTCTTATGATAGTCTTTCCAAAAATGGCTCAAAAATCATTAGAGGAAAAGCAACGCACATTAGAAGATGCTCTTAACCGCGCCAGCATTCAATGCTATGCAATCGAAGGGAGATATCCACCTAGTGTGGAATATTTAGAAGAACATTATGGAGTCGTTATCGATCACAAGCGATTTACCGTATTTTACGATGGATGGGCAGATAACGTAATGCCAGATATTACGGTGATTAGTCTTGACTCTTTGAAAGGAGGTTGGTATGAGACAGAGTAATACTTCTTCGGAACATTCTGGAAGAATGAGCCTTATCTTCTCTTTACTCCTTTTAGTAGTCTTTCTATTAAGCACGATCTTCTTGCTTCTAATTGGAAGTCAGGTTTATCAAAATATTCGGGAACGAAATAGTAATTCTTTTTATTCAGATACCGCCTCCAATTATATTGTAAATAAAATACGACAAATGGATTCCCAAAATGCCATTGAAATCCGAAAAGAAGATGGACAGGACATATTAGTCATTACAACAGAGCAAAATGAAGATAAATTTGAAACATGGATCTATACAAAAGACGGGTCTTTGATGGAATTGTATGCCCCCAACAATAGTGGCCTTACACTAAAAGATGGTCTTCCTATTCTTCCTTGTTCTAACGTATCTTTTACTTTTGACACAGGGAAAAATCTCCTTGGAATTACAGTAGAAACAAATAAAAAAACTTCTCATACCATTCATCTATTGCTTCGAAGCAATTATGACAAACTAACATAAATAAGGAGGATTTTCCATTGAAAAAAGACTATAGAGAAAACTTTCAACAACAAAGACCTTCTTATGCATTTCTTATGGAAATGCTATGGGTTTGTGGTTTTTTTGCTATCTGTGCAGGAATTTTCGCCCTACTTTTTGTAAAGGCCCATCGAATAAGCACAAGTGCCGAAGATTTAAGCTATGCGATTGCTCTTTCTCAAAGCAAAATAGAAACTGCTTTTACAGAACTCAATCACCCTACAGATAACGATATCGAATACTACACTTCCACTTGGCAACCAACAACAAAAGATAACGATGATTGTTATGCCACAGTTACAACGACTTATTCAAAAGACCAAGATATTGTTACAGTATCTGTTGTAATCACTCAAATTGGAGAAACAGAACCTATTTATGAATTAACAGGTTCTCATTATTTTCCAGACTAACGATGAGAAATACACTTTGCAAACTTCTCACGTTCATAAAAATATAAACAACTTATAAAGGAGGCAGACTTACACTATGAAGAGACAAGTAGTAACAAGTCGTATCCAAATAGGCACAGCTACCATTTTATTTCTTTTCATCATTATATGCCTTGCAGTGTTTTCTCTATTAAGTGCTAGTGACGCTCGTTCTTCTCTTACTTTTTCCAAACATCATGGAACATTTGTAAAGGAATATTACAAGACAGATGCTATCGCTCAACAATGGATTCAAACTGTGGATCAGGAAATGGAGCAAGGAACTTCTGCTTCAAAGGCAGTAGAAAAAGCGACTCAACAATCTTCTCTTTCTTCTATTACAACTAAGGTAAAAAAACAGACTCTTTACGCCTCTTTTCCACTTGGAGAAGAGCAAGAATTACAAGTCACATTAAAAACCTCTGATCGCAGTGTTTTACGCTACGAAGTCCACAATCAAACACAATATGAAATCGATCAAGATCTTCCAGTTTTTACGGGAGAATAAACGACGGGAAAGGATATGCCTTTATGATAGAACAGATTTTAGAACAAGCAGTTAAAATGAATGCCTCTGACATTTTTATGATCTCTGGTATGCCAGTCTCCATTAAAATAAATGGTACTATCCAGCACTTAAATGAAGAAAAAATCTATCCTGATACGTTGGATAATTATATAAAAGAAATCTATCATTTGAGCCATGAACGCAGTATGGAACAAGTCTTGACTCATGGAGATGATGACTTCTCCTTTTCTATTCCTGGGCTCTCTCGCTTCCGTGTTAGCGTTCTAAAACAACGTGGCTCTCTTGGAGCAGTCATTCGTATCGTCCAATTTACTTTGCCAGATCCAAATGATATCTATATTCCAGATGCTGTTATGAATATTGCAAATATGCGAAAAGGATTTGTATTAATTACAGGGGCTGCTGGAAATGGAAAATCAACAACGCTTGCCTGCATTATCGATCGTATCAACAATACAAGAAATGCTCATATTATCACTCTTGAAGACCCAATTGAATACTTACATCGCCATAACAAATCTGTCGTTACCCAAAGAGAAATTGGGCAGGATACCGATAGCTATGTGGATGGATTAAGAGCCTGCCTAAGACAGGCACCAGACGTTATCTTATTAGGAGAAATGCGTGACTATGAAACTATTCGCACAGCTATCACAGCTGCTGAAACTGGCCACCTTGTCATTTCTACCCTACATACGACTGGAGCTATCGATACCATCGATCGTATTATCGATGTATTTCCACCAGATGCTCAACAACAAATTCGGGTTCAGCTAGCTATGGTATTACAGATGATTGTTTCTCAGCAACTAGTCCCTTCTACGGACGGTCGTCTGATTCCAGCCTTTGAAATCATGCCTGTTACTGATGCAGTTCGAACCATGATCCGAGAATCTAAAAGCCATCAAATCTCAAATGTCATTGCCACAGGAAGCACAGATGGAATGATTAGTATGAATAATAGCCTACAAGAATTACAGAGAAAAGGGCTTATTACTGAAGAGACAAGAAAGAAATATAGTATAGCGTCTCAACAACAAAGGATGACTTTCCGTCTCTAATGTTAGAAGACTGTAGAACAAAAAATAAAACGAGCGCGAACAAAATTTTCCAATTTCCTATCATAAACAAAAAAGCCATTGTTCTCTAAGAAACAATGGCTTTTTTATTCTTTTATTCTTCTACTTTTGCACATCGAACGGCATAACGGCTCTGTCCACCATAAGTACAACTAAATAATGTCAAATCCCAACCATCACCAACTTTCTCTTCCATTCCTTGAATATCCGTTCCTTCAATAATTTCTATATTGAGTACTTCATACTCTTGTGTATTTCCTATTGTGTCGGTAAACTCCACTGGATCTCCTATTTCTAATGATTTTAATAATCCAAATCCAGTGCTATAGTTATGCCCAGCAATAATCATATTATCTTTTAAATAAGAGCCTTTATATCGACACGGAGAAATCTTTAACAAATCATCGCTCCAACTCTTCAAGATTGGAAATTCTTTACCTACAGTTGGAAGAGAAAGAATTCCAATATATTCATAACCATCAATGGTTACGGATTGGAGTTGCTTTGGTAATTCTTTTTCTTTCCGTTTTACTGGAACAACCACTTGCTCCATTTCCTCCATAACTTCTGATATTACTTGTTCGGATTGTCTTTCCTGCCATTTATTATATCCCATCAAACCAATAGCACTTAATAAAAGTAAGAAACCAACTACCATACAGATTGGTCCACGTTTACTCTTCATGATGTTCTTCTCTCTTCCTCTTATTTTGATCAAACCAACCAAAAGCAAAAATCAAAACACCTGCTATTGCCAAGATAGGAATTGGCCATTGTAACAGTCCTGTTTGTGGCAGTCTTGATAATGGAACTTCGTTATCATTGATGGTCTCTGTTGGCGTTTGATTACTACCACTTCCGCCTCCACTTCCGTTTCCATCTCCTGGATTAAAACTTCCACCTGGAGTCTGATTATCTGGAATATCTTCTCCTGGAATATTTGGGTTGTCTGGATCTGGATTTTCTCCATCGGTATCTTCTCCACCACCTGGTCTATCACCACCAGGAGTTTCATTATCATCAATGGTCTCTGTATAAGTGTTTTCTACTGTTAATTCTGTTCCGCTTCCTCCATAGGTTACCGTATAAGGAGATGCAACACCTGTTTCCACAACAGACCATGTACCACCAGATTGTAGTCCTGTCCATGTATAACGCCAATTGTTTTCTGCATTCAACTCTTGTCCATCGATAAAATTCCCATCACGGTATAAATTCACATGGATTCTCTCTGGACGAGAATCTTCATTATCAACATCATTCCAAACTTTCACAACAGAAACATTCTCTGTCGTAGGATCGGGATCGGGGGTAGGATCAGGATCTGGAGTTGGAGTTGGATCAGGATCTGGAGTTGGGTCAGGAGTAGAAGTGTCTACTTTTCCATATTTAATCTCCACTATGACATCATAGTCCAAAATATTATTTCCATTTTGGTCTACTTCCATATTAGGCAATGCCATTAAAAATGGATCAACCGTATATTGGTAAGAACCAACCATAGTTTGCTCTCCAATGACTAAATAAAGTCCTGTAGACATTTTTTGTTCTGCTGTACCTTCAAATACAAGCTGTCCATCTACCGTTGTGCCTGTCTTCATTGGATTAATCTTGTCTTCTGAAGCTACTGGTGCATCAGGCTTATCCGCATTGTGATCCATAATGTATTTTGCAAATGCGTCTGCCGCCTTTTTCCATTCTTCATTGGTTGTAAGCCCTTGATATTTGACACCAGAATCTTTAAATTCATCTGTGGCTGTAAAAATTCCATTGACATCTACAGTTGCTATCTGATATAGCGAAAATCTGGCTCCATTAATAGAGGTATCTCCATCTTTGTATCGTAGTGTTAATGATGTAGACCCGTTTACATCAATGGATTCATTGGCTGTCGTCTTTGCATATACGCTAGAAAATGTTGACATACAATAGGTAAAAATCACACATAAGGTAACTAGAAATACAGTTACTATTTTTCTTCCTCTTCTAAACACGTTCCTCACCTTCCCCTTTCTCTTTCATTGCTTTTTTGTGTTTGTTTCTATTCTTTTTCGTAGAAACCAGAAGTGTTATTAATAAAATCAATAGTAACGGAGCTGCTACCACTGGTGCTACAAGAATTGGATCGATCATAATCGCATCTGCTGGTACTCGTTCCGCAGAATACGGGGTAGCTATTCGAACTCCTCTTACAAGTAAGCGGTGAGTATTTACCGCATACGGTGTACAAGTCACTAATGTCACATAATCTTTTCCCTTTACTGGCATCAAATTGGATATATCCTCTGGCTCTACAATGGAAATTTTATCGATTTCATAGGTCAGCACCTCATTTAAGATAAACAGTTGAAAGGTATCTCCTTCTTCTAGTTGATCCAGATCGGTAAATAGTTTAGCTGTTGGAAGTCCTCGATGTCCTGTTAAAACAGCATGAGTTCCTTTTCCTCCCACAGGTAAGGAACTTCCTTCTAAATGTCCAACACTATCTTGTAAAATGGTTTCTGAAGTTCCATGATAGATTGGTAACTTTACACCTAACTTCTTAATTTCAATATACCCCATAACGCCAGTTCCATCAATATTTAATAAAGAATTATAGACCGAATCTTTTACTTTACCATCAACAAAATCTCCAGCAACTAAATTTTTATTATACTGTTTGGCATCCTTTAAAATCTTGTCGTATTCTTCATCAGACATCTCATTGACAGCTCGCTCATAGTTTACAATTGCCTTTGAAGCGTGGAGCTGATTGAAAAAATCACTAAATGTTGGATATAGCACCACGAAGAGCCCCACGAAGAATACTCCAATCAATAATAGGTTCGATAGATTTTTCTTTTTTTTCTTAGTCTTGTCCTTCTTCATGCTTCTCTCCCTATTGCTATCTTCACTCATAAAATTTATATATAATTATCGTTGTATTGGAACGAGAAGGAACAGTGTAAAACTCCTTCTCGTTCCTAATACTATGAGAAACCAATTATCTAGTTTTCTCATTAGTTATTTACATAAAAAGTATTTTAAGAATCTTCACGCTCCATACGTTTTCTTGTTACAAGAACAATGCCTGCACCTACCATTAAGATAGGACCAACAACGTAGAATACTTTTCTACCTGTACCACCTGTGGATGGTAATTGAGCACCTTTGTTGTTTTCTAAAGTATAAACTTGATATCCTGTTCCAGCACCCACTTCTGTTACTTTTGTACCTGTAACTTCTTTTGTACTTTGAGCATATGCAGGACTATAACCATTTGGTTGATCATTTTGATACATTACACTACCTGCATCATTAATCCATGCCTTTAAACCATTTTCTTCATATTGACTCTGTGTTGAATCATCTGTAATTTTCCCAAGTACCACGATTGTTTGACTTTGATTTTCTGTAATTGAATATTTAGCACCAGCTTTTGTTACCACAATTGTAGTGGTTCCATCATTCACTATCGGATTATAACCTGCTGGTGCTTTTGTCTCTTTTAAGTAATAAGTTCCTTCTGCTAAACCTTTAATTATTGCATAACCAGTATCATCTGTTGTCACCACAATTTTCTTTCCATTTTCATCTATTACTGGATTTTGATATTCTCCATCTTTAAATGTATGATATAATTCAAATTCTGCATTCGGCAACACAATGCTATTATTACTTCCATCCACTTTTTTAATTGCTACTGCATAAGTATAAACTGTCTCTGTATCATTTTTTTCTGTAATATTATCCGCACTATGCTCAACAAATGGATCATTAGCAAATTGTAATCCTGCGTTATTTTCCATACCATCTCCACCAATAATGGCCTTGTCTGTTACTTTAACATTGTATGTTACAACTAAGACTGCACTACTGCGGATTTGATCATTATCGTATGTAAAATTGACTTTGAATGTTGATTCACTCTCTAAAGCAGTTGTATCTACACTATATGCAATATTAGCTCCATCATTAATGACTAACTTACCCTCTGGAAGTGTGACATCAGGATTATATTCATTTGCGGCAAAGCCATAAACTTCAATGCTATCTTCCACTAATTCTAATCCTACTGGTAATGTATCTGTCATTGCAAGAGTTTTATCAATAGCACCTGGTGCATAAACTGGTACATCAATTTTCACTCTATAGTTTAAAATGTCACCGATATTTACTGAATCAGACTCAATGCTTGCTTCTTTATCAATATTAGGTGTCGTTGTTTTCATGGCTACTTGATAATTGGTATAAATTTTATATTCACCATCAATACTTTCTGGTTGCACTTCCACTGTGACAGTCTGATAAACCTTTACTCTCTTACTATTACCAGCTCCAATTACAATATATTGGCCTAATTGATCGGTTGTGAAATTTGCAATTCCATTATCATCTGTTTTTAATTCTTTGAATTTCTTTTGTCCAGTGCTATCATTTTTTCTAATGTATGCTGTAAAATTTCCCAACAGATCTTTTAACTGATCTTCCGTTAAATCACAATATTGTGCTGCAGTTAAATTTCTATATGATTCTGGGCATGTAGTATCCTTTTGAAAATCTTTAAACAACTGTGTAAATTCATGAGTTAATGTATTATTTGCATTATGTGTCGTTTGAACTACTTGGTAAATCCATAATGTATCTTGGCTATCTGCCGCCCAACTAGGATTGTCTTTATCATTTACACCTATCTGGATTGAAATGTCTGTTCCATCTGTATATGGTTTATATTCACCACTACCAGATGTTGTTGCCCCTACAGGTATTGCCATTGCTAATACCATCACAAATGCTGTCATAAATGCGATTATACTTTTAACTTTTTTTAACGTCTTTTTCATAGCCCTATCCTCTCTTTCCTGTTTTTTGTTACTCTTTCTTATCTAGAGGGGAGAGTCCTAAACCTCCCCTCTATGCTCCTGCCGTTTTCTCATAAAAAACATTCCAACTACAGCAACTGCCATAAGAGAAATACCAATTACGGTTAAGGAAACAGTTCCTTCACCACCAGTATCTGGTAGTTGATACCCTTGTGTATTCTGCACTTGTAAAACTATTTTACTTCCTGCTCCTTCTTTGTTAGTTATATCTTTCGCTATTGTATTACCATTCTCTATTGTAATTGTCGTTTTCTGTGGTATAAACTTAATTGGTCCGGATAAAATTTGATATCCCGCTGGAGCCTTTGTCTCTACCAAATAATAAGTCTGTCCAATCTCTACAGAACCAACTGAAATTTTTCCTTCGGAATCACTTGTTAAATTCTCCGCAACTAAACTTACTTTGTCCTCGATTTCAGGAATTGTTGTTCCGTTATCATTATCAACTTTATATAAACTAAAAGCTGCGCCTGACAAAGCCTTTGTTTCCGTAGAATCCACTTTTTGAATTTCTAATGGTACTGTAGTTGGAGTATCTACTTTAGTATTCGTAATTGTAATTTCTGTCTTAGCATTGTTCCAATAGTAGAGCTGAAAACACTGAGCTTGATCTTTTAGATCGTTTCCACTCGATATAAGAGCTTTAAATTCTTGTGAATTCTCCTGATATGGACCAATATAATTTTGTTTTTTCTTATCTGAACTACTATCACTTCTATCACCTAATCGAAATCCATCATAATCCCATATTGCTTCTTGATCTGTTAATGCAATTTTTTGATTTTTAGCGTCAATATATAAATACTTTCCTTCACTTGGATTATAGATAGATACAAATCTATCTTTTCCACTTTGTGACACTTGCTCTACTCTCCATATAGCATCTTCGTTGTTAGCTAATTCCTCTAGAGCCTTTATAAAGTCCTCTGTCATCGCATGTCTCTTTAAGCTTCCTGATACTTCAGGTAATGTCGTATTTTTTTCTGCTGTAACCTTACTACCACTTACTTGCATTACATATGGATTTTCCATCCAGATTGCATCACCTTTCTTCTCTGGATTGGCATTTGCAGTAATAATAATACATTCTTTAGAAATAATATCCAAATCATCAATACTATTTCCATCACCATTTGTGGTCGCCCATGCTCCAGCTGTATCCTTAGATGTGCTAATCGTTGACTCATATCCATCAGGAACATTTACTTCTTCTACTGTATAAATATATTGGTTACCATTTTCATCTTTTTCTGGTACTTGGAATACATATTGCCAATTGTTGTCTTTATTTAGTATAGCTGTCATTCCAGTATCACTATATCCAGAATCAGATTCTATTTTTCGTAGAAGTTTTACTGTAATCGGATCGTGATCAACGGTTTCTCCTGTTCCTTCCTTCCATTCTTTTTTTACTACAACATCTCTTAATTTACCTTTTATTTTACTATTGATAATTGTAACTTCTTGATCCACATAGACTTTTTGGTACGCAACAAAACTTGCTCCATTACTATAAAATCCTGTATATTCTCCCTTTTTATTACTATCATATATATATATAGGATATATCTCATCTAGTTTATACAAAGCTTCTCCTGCAAACTGATTCTCAGTTCCTATCTCTGAGAGTGAAAGAGTAGTACCAATAGAAAGATATGTTTTTGTATCGCTATTTCGTAGCAACCATCCTCCATTTTCTCCTTTTTCAGCAATCCATTGGTATTCATCCAAAATTGTTTCATTATCTTCCCAGCAATCCACCGTCTCTCCATTTAACTTTCCTTGTATCTTTTGGCCTAACGAAATAATAGGAGCTGCTTTGGAAACATTTTTATTAAAAATATATGCCTCTTTCCCCTGATTATCTTTACTGATAAAAAGATATTCACCTTGATCCGTTAGTTCTGTAACTGGAGCCCAAACTTTTTTACTTGTACCATAAGAATAACTTGGAGTATATCCATCAACTTCCTCCTCTTGTACTGTATATTGAATTTTATTTCCATCTTTATCATACTTAGGAAGATTTTCAACAGTTCTCTCCCAGTTATTTGATTCATTTAATTGAATTGATGTTACTATATTATCACCATTATAAATATCTACCGTTACTTCAGAGATATTATTAGGTACTCCGCCTTCCCATTCTTTCTTAATATGAATGGCTGTGAGTTCTTCTTTCTCTTCTTCCTCTGGCTTATCCGGATCTCTTGGTGGAAAATAGTGACATTCAAATCCTGAACTTCCATCTCCTATTAAACTCTTTGCTACTAATGTTCCATTAAAACCTGCTCCAACTCCAGATACATCAAAATCTGCATTTGGTGCTAGAACGCTACCCATAAGCATATTTCCATTCGGTAATACTTTTACTTTTTCAATACTAGGATCAAAGTTCCAAAGAACTCTTCTCGCTAATTCTACGTATTCGGAATTAAATGTAGCATCATCTTGTTTCGTTAATGGTTTAAATTCTATACTTCTTGTTTCCGCATCATCAATAACATTAATAATTGCTGTAACATCCTTTGGCAGTGAAATTTCCCAAATATTAGTACTATTTTTTAATTGACTGGCATTTACTTTGAAAATAACTTGTTTCTTACTTCCTTCATAAATAAAATTAATCGCATTTTCCTCTTGTGTTGTTAAATCAACAACATCAAATTCATTTGTTTCGGTCTGCTCAAATAATTTTTTATTCTGTTTTGTAAGACTAGTTTTCGCTTGGCCAAAAAATTCATCTATATTTGTAACATATTTAAATTTTCCATCTACATCATTGTCATAGAATTTATCAAACTGTGTAAATCCTTTTTTTACCCATATTTGTGAGTTTGGCTCTAGGGAAATAGACATTGTTGAAATATTTCCTTGCATATCAATTGTATTTCCACCGAATAATAATGCACATGGATCTAATTTCAATTTTAATCCACTTGTTTGAGAAATTTGTGCTCCTGCAACAGAAAGACCACTATTTTTTTCCTTAAATATAATATTTCCTTGTACTGCAACAGAACCTTCAATATCTGGAATATCCCCTAAATCTCCGAATATAAAAGCATTGAATTTACTAGCTGTTCCAAGATAATCTCTTCCACTTGGATCTTGCCACTCAATTGTTGTTTCTTCAATTGTTCTTTCTGCATATACAACAATTGAATACTTAGAAAAATGATTTGTTTTCATTCGAATGTTTCCATCTTCTTCTAAGGAGCTTTCCATTTCTTCTACTTGTTGTTCTTCATCTGTATGGAAAACTTTTACTTTATTTTTTGTTGTATCATATCCCATATCATGAAAAATAACATTTACTGTTCCAGTTGGCTCCACCTCTTGATTATTTGCCATTAAAGTAATATCAAAATCTTTATATTCTATAATATTAGCATCTTCTTCTAACATTTGTTTTAAAGGTTCTTCTATTTCTTCTTCATCATTTCTCTCATTTTCAGTTTTAATCTCTTGTACATGCAGTGTCAGGTTTTTTAAATCTTCTTCTTGAAAACTATTTTTATCACCTGTCATCGTTACAAGCACGCCTTCTTCTGTTCTCGCCTTTATAACAACATCTGTTATATTTTCTTCTTTTGTCCAATAAAGATTTGCTACTTTCTTATTCTTGATTTCTTCATCTGGTGTTACACCATTCCAGCCATTTACTCTATCAATAAGTTTATTAGCAATGCCTTCATAATCTTCGTCTGCAGATGCTGCTACGTAGATATTTAAGTATTGATCCGCTTTTTCTACCGGTACAGATGTATCAGAACCACCCTCGCCTTCTTCTACTGGCAATTTTCCAGTTGTCTGTTCTGATTCTTCTGGATTGGTTTCTGTAGTTGCTTCCGTAGTTATTGGATCTTCTGTTGTTTCAGTTGTTGGTTCCTCTGTCACTACTTCTTGTTTCGTTGTAGTAGGTTGTTCTGCTTCAGAAGTTTTAACATCTTTTGTATCGATATATTCTACATTTGCTAGTGCAACTTGATTATATGTTTTTGTTCCAACAGTTCCTACTAAGAAGTCTTCATCCACTGGAGCATCTTCTGTTGGCTCTTCTTCTTGTTTGCTTTCTGTTGTGGCTGGCGCTTCTGTTGGTTTTTCCTTTGGCTTACTTTCTGTTGTAGCTGGTTCTTCCGTTGGTTTCACCTCTGGTTTAGATTCGCTTGTTTCTGTTGTTGCCTCTGTAGATGAACCAGTTTCTTCAGAGGATTGTTCTTCAGATGGAAGTACTTCTGTAGAGCTACCACCATTAGATAGAGTAGAAATCGCTTCTATATCAGAAGTATAGTTTAGAGTAAAGGCTACTTTTTCTTCTGGTTGTAATGTAAACCAGTAATTATGTTTTACAACATCGCCACTTTCTTCCTCTATGACATCTTCTTTATGTAACTTCACTGTTTTACCATCTTCTGCTGTGATTTCACAAGTATTCTCTTGGTCAAATTGATATTCAGATGATAATCCTCCTCCAACTCCTTCTGTATAAATAACAAAGTTAGTCGGAGCATTTCCTTGTAGAGCCTCAGCTGTCACACGAACTGGAACTACTTGTCCAAATGATGTATTTTCTCTCATAGACTCTACATTAATATTATCAAATGCCATACTAATTGCAGGTTTTGTCATGATGCTATAAACGAGAAATGCGATGGCAACACATAATACAATCAGTATTTGATATAAATGTTTTCTTTTCGTGTTATTTTTTAGATAAAGATTTATCTTATTCATTAATTCATTTCCCATGACTCACTCTACCTCCTCCTAGTTATTATTTATGATTCCAAATTGATTTAGTGGCCAAACACGAAGCGCCACTCTTCCTACTATGGCTTCGTCAGCAATACACCCAATGGTTGAAGAACGACTATCAATGGATACATCTCGATGATCTCCCATAACAAAAATTCGATTTTCTGGGACTTGATAAGGAAATGTTAAATCACACTCTCCGAGACTTTTTTCTGAAATGTATGGTTCGTTTAATTCTTCTCCATTAACAAATACGGTACCATCTTTTTCGATCACAATCTGATCTCCTGCAACTCCAATGACTCGTTTTAGAAGAATTCTATTGTTATAATAAAAAGCAACAATATCTCCTCTTTGGAACTCACTGCTTTTTAATGCTACTACAATTTCTTTATTTTTTAATGTTGGCTCCATACTCGTTCCATACACTCTAAGAACTGGCAGAAAAAGTGAGGCAATTAAAAATGCAACTGCTGCAACGACAACTAGGATATAAATCGTTCCTCTCAGTGTCTTACCATATTCTCTTTTATGACGAACTCGAATAAGTTCTGCTTCCAATTGTTCAATTGTTGGTGTCTTCCTTTTCTGGTCATTCATACACTGCCTCTTTCCTTCCTAGCCTCTTTCCTTCCTATTTATCCTTTCCTATTAGAGAGTGGATATTTTATTTTTTTCTGCTTCTTTTTTGGCATTTTCAGTGATTCTTTTGGCCTGTTCTTGTGCCTCTTTTATTATCTCTTCTGCCTTTCTCTTTGCTTCTTCTAATGCTTTCCCTGTTTCTTCTACCTTTTCTTTTGTTAGTTCATTGACATGCTGTTGTATTTCATCTAGCTGTTGTTTTTCTCTTTCTTGCAATTGCTGTATATTTAACAAGTATTGATCCGCTGCCGCTTGGGCATCTTCAAATACTTTATTTAAATCTAAAGCAGCTTTGGCTATAGAGCCTGCATTTTGAATACGGATTTCTCTATCTTCTTGTTTCCGTCTTAATAGCTCATTTTCTGCTTGTAATGCTTCATTTTTCTTTCCCATTTCCACTAGCATTTCTAGAAGGGCTACACGACTTAATTTTCTTAATTCTTTATTTGTCATTGTACTTTCTCCTCTCTTTTCCTCAATTTTAGGTATTTTAGGGCATAAAAAAAGCACTGTTATATAAATAAACAGTGCGGTCAGTCGATCATAGCCAATACCTTGGCCTTAGACACTTAACTTTGCGTCATTACCTTTCGATAATTTTGCCGTGGAACTATTTTATCTCCTTTATTTAGAACAATTCACATGTATTCTACTTGATATATTGTAAACATTAAATGATTTTAATATTTTTATCTTTTTATACTAGAAAGTAAATACTATTAATAAATTTTAATATCTTTTACCAGTTCTTTGTTCTCTATTTAAAACAATTCTTCATGCGTACATTATCTTTCGTAATTTTCTATTATTCTATTTTCCTTTATAAATTATACCAATACGGTTCAGTATTCTTTTAGATAGAAAAAATAATAAAAGATATTTTCCTTTATAATCTTCTATATAAAGTCTTTATAAATACAATTTGAGTTTATAATATTTTACAAAAAAGGTCAATAATTTTTTGGTTTTTTTCGAATGTATAAAAGGAATATAAAAAGACAGCAAAAGGAACCATAACGGCTTCCTTTTGCTGTCTTTTAGTTTGCAAGAATAACAATTCTTCTTATTCTTCTGTTGTATCAGCGACTAAATCAAGCTCTCCAGAAAAATCTAATTCTTCTACATCATCGCTTACTTCTGTTTGCTGATCTGTATCTAACTTTACAGAACGGTAACGTTTCATACCAGTACCTGCTGGAATTAACTTACCGATTAATACGTTTTCTTTAAGACCGATCAATGGATCAATCTTTCCTTTGATCGCTGCTTCTGTTAAGACTTTTGTTGTCTCCTGGAAGGAAGCTGCTGATAAGAAGGAGTTTGTAGCAAGAGATGCTTTTGTGATACCAAGCATTACTTGTTTTCCTTCTGCAGGTTCTTTTCCTTCTGCGATCATCTGTTTATTGATATCGTCATAGTCTAAGATGTCTACTAATGTTCCTGGTAAGTATTCTGTATCTCCGCTTTCTTCGATACGGATTTTCTTCAACATCTGACGAACGATAACTTCAACGTGCTTATCGTTGATATCTACACCTTGGAGACGGTAAACTCTTTGAACTTCTTGGATCATGTAATCCTGAACGGCTCTTACCCCTTTGATCTTTAATAAATCATGTGGGTTGATAGAACCTTCTGTTAATTCGTCACCAGCTTCTAATACCTGTCCGTCAAGTACTTTAATACGAGAACCGTAAGGGATTAAGTAAGCTTTTGTTTCTCCTGTTTCGTGGTTTGTAATTACAACTTCACGTTTTTTCTTTGTATCTTTGATCTGTACAACACCGCCAAATTCAGCGATAATTGCAAGTCCTTTTGGTTTACGCGCTTCGAATAACTCTTCGACACGAGGAAGACCCTGTGTGATATCGTCACCGGCTACACCACCAGCATGGAATGTACGCATTGTAAGCTGTGTACCTGGTTCACCGATAGACTGAGCTGCGATAATACCAACAGCTTCACCAACCTGTACAGCCTGACCTGTTGCCATGTTGGCTCCGTAACATTTTGCACAAGCACCGATCTTAGAACGGCAAGTTAACATTGTTCGAATACGAACTTTTTCATATCCTGCTTTAATAACAGCTTCCGCACGTTTTGGAGTGATCATATGGTTTGCTTTTACAATGATTTCTCCTGTTTCTGGGTGGATTAAATCTTCCCCAGCATAACGTCCTGTAATACGTTCTTGAAGGCTTTCAATGACTTCTCTACCATCCATGAATGCTTCTACATACATTCCTGGAATTTCTCCTGTTCCTTCACAACAGTCTACTTCACGGATAATTAAGTCCTGAGATACGTCTACAAGACGACGTGTTAAGTATCCAGAATCGGCTGTACGAAGAGCCGTATCGGAAAGACCTTTACGAGCACCATGGGCAGAGATGAAGTATTCCAGTACGTCAAGACCTTCACGGAAGTTTGACTTGATAGGTAACTCGATTGTACGTCCTGATGTATCCGCCATCAGACCACGCATACCTGCAAGCTGTTTGATCTGCTGGTTAGAACCACGGGCACCAGAGTCAGCCATCATGAAGATGTTGTTGTATTTATCAAGACCTGTGATCAGTTTTTCTGTTAAGAGGTTATCGGCTGCGAACCATGTCTTAACAACAGAGTTATAACGTTCTTCTTCTGTCATAAGACCACGTCTATAATATTTTGTAATCTTTTCTACTGTATTTTGAGCATCTTCAAGAATCTGTTTTTTCTCTTCTGGCACTGTCATATCGGAAATAGATACTGTTAACGCACCTCTTGTAGAGAATTTATAACCGATTGCTTTGATGTCATCAAGCACTTCTGCTGTCTTTGTAGCACCGTGTGTATTAATACATTTGTCAAGAATACCTTTTAATTGTTTTTTACCTACATGGAAGTCAATTTCTGGTCTTAAATAATTTTCTTCCTCACTTCTATCTACGTATCCGAGATCTTGAGGAATGATTTCGTTGAATAACAGACGTCCCATTGTTGTATCATAGATACCACTAATTGGTTCTCCTGCTACATTTTTACCAGAAATACGCACTTTAATTGGCTCATGAAGTGTAATCTCTTTGTTTTCATAAGCTAAGTACGCTTCATTTGTAGACTTGAACACTTTATTTTTATTTTGTTCTGGTTTAATTAATGTTAAATAGTAGATACCAAGTACCATATCCTGTGAAGGAACGGCTACTGGTGCACCGTCAGATGGTTTCAATAAGTTGTTTGGTGATAACAATAAGAAACGACATTCTGCTTGTGCTTCTACAGATAATGGAAGATGGACAGCCATCTGGTCACCATCGAAGTCGGCATTATACGCAGTACAAACTAATGGGTGAAGTTTGATCGCCTTTCCTTCTACAAGGATTGGTTCGAATGCCTGAATACCGAGTCTATGAAGTGTAGGAGCACGGTTTAACATAACTGGATGTTCTTTAATAACATCTTCTAATACATCCCATACTTCTGGCTGTAATTTTTCTACCATTTTTTTAGCAGATTTAATGTTATGAGCGAGTTTCTTAGAAACTAATTCTTTCATAACGAATGGTTTGAATAACTCAATTGCCATTTCCTTTGGAAGACCACACTGATAAATTTTAAGTTCTGGTCCTACTACGATAACAGAACGTCCTGAGTAGTCAACACGTTTACCAAGGAGGTTCTGACGGAAACGTCCCTGTTTACCTTTTAACATATCGGAAAGGGATTTTAATGCACGGTTTCCTGGACCTGTTACTGGACGTCCACGTCTACCGTTATCGATTAACGCGTCTACCGCTTCTTGTAACATTCTCTTTTCGTTACGAACGATAATATCTGGCGCTCCTAACTCAAGAAGACGTTTTAAACGGTTGTTACGGTTAATAATTCTTCTATATAAATCATTTAAGTCAGATGTTGCAAAACGTCCACCATCAAGCTGTACCATTGGACGGATATCTGGTGGAATGACTGGTACTACATCAAGAATCATCCATTCTGGCTTATTATGAGAACATCTAAATGCTTCTACTACTTCTAAGCGCTTGATAATTCTTGCACGTTTTTGTCCAGTTGCCTCTTTTAAACCTGCTTTTAATTCTTTTGATTCTCTTTCAAGATCGATATCTCTTAAAAGTTCTTTAATGGCTTCTGCACCCATTCCTACACGGAATCTACCCTGATATTTTTCATAAGCATCACGGAATTCTTTTTCTGTTAATACTTGTTTGTAAGAGAGATCAGAGTCTCCTGCATCAAGTACAATATAAGATGCAAAATAAAGAACTTTTTCAAGTGTTCTTGGAGAAATATCAAGGATTAATCCCATACGAGATGGAATTCCTTTAAAATACCAAATATGAGAAACAGGAGCTGCAAGCTCGATGTGTCCCATTCTTTCTCTACGAACGCTGGCTTTTGTTACCTCTACACCACAACGGTCACAGATAACGCCTTTATATCTAATTTTTTTATATTTACCACAGTGACATTCCCAGTCCTTTTGAGGTCCAAAAATTCTTTCACAGAAAAGACCATCTTTTTCAGGTTTTAATGTTCTGTAATTGATGGTTTCTGGTTTTTTTACTTCTCCTCTTGACCATTCTCTGATCTTTTCTGGTGAAGCTAAACCAATTTTAATGGCGTCAAAATTCATAGGCTGATCAATTTCTTGATTGTTAATTTCTGACATTTTTGGTTACTCCTTCCCGTGCTAATCACCACCTACAGCCCTTTGGAACCCTCCCAAAAATACTTAGGTGGTTAAGGTAACTTAGGCTGTTACAAAATAGATTGTAAAACAGCCCTCGTTCCCTTTCATTTTCTTTATCCTAATTCGCTATCTTTCGTATCAAGCAGTCGATTAAAAATCTGTTGGAGTCGCATCCAATTCTTCGATTGGAGTTTCTCCTTCTTCATAAGAACCTTCTTTGAATCCCATTTCTCCGAAAGATTCTTCACGTTCGAATCCATAGTTGGAATCGCCTTCGATCATTGGTGTTAAATCTTCGTTTCCATAATCCACTCTTTCTTGGATTTCAATTTCTGTTGCATCTTCTTTTAAGACACGAACATCCAATGCAAGTGACTGGAACTCTTTTAATAATACTTTGAAGGATTCTGGAATACCTGGTTCAGGAATATTTTCTCCTTTGATAATTGCTTCGTATGTCTTCACACGACCAACAACATCATCGGATTTCACTGTTAAAATTTCCTGTAATGTGTAAGATGCACCATAAGCTTCAAGAGCCCAAACCTCCATCTCACCGAAACGCTGTCCACCGAACTGCGCTTTACCACCGAGTGGCTGTTGTGTTACTAAGGAGTAAGGACCAGTAGAACGAGCATGGATCTTATCATCTACTAAGTGGTGAAGTTTTAAGTAGTGCATGAAACCGATTGTTACAGGGCTATCAAATTCTTCTCCTGTACGTCCGTCACGAAGTTGTACTTTACCTGTACGGTTGATTGGAACACCTCTCCATTCTGCACGGTGAGCACGGTTGTCATAGAGGTATTTCATCACGTCTTCACTTACAACTTTTCCCCATTTTTCTTCGAAATCTGGCCAACCCCAGTTTGCATAGTCGTTTGCCATTTCGAGAGTATCCATAATATCATCTTCGTCTGCACCATTGAATACTGGTGTAGATACGTTGAATCCTAATACTTTAGACGCAAGACTCAAGTGAATCTCTAATACCTGTCCGATATTCATACGGGAAGGCACGCCTAATGGGTTTAATACGATATCAAGAGGTCTTCCGTTTGGAAGGAATGGCATATCCTCAACTGGAAGAATTCTTGAGATAACACCCTTGTTACCATGTCGACCAGCCATCTTATCACCAACAGAGATTTTTCTCTTTTGCGCGATATAAACACGAACAGATTTGTTTACTCCTGGTGGAAGCTCGTCGCCATTTTCTCTTGTGAATACTTTTGCATCTAATACGATACCATAAGAACCGTGAGGTACTCTTAAAGAAGTATCTCTTACTTCACGGGCTTTTTCACCGAAGATCGCTCTTAAAAGTCTTTCTTCTGCTGTTAATTCTGTTTCTCCCTTAGGAGTTACTTTACCAACTAAGATATCTCCTGCACGTACTTCTGCACCAATGCGGATAATACCATTTTCATCAAGATCTTTTAATACATCTTCGTTAAGACCAGCTAAATCTCTTGTGATTTCTTCCTGTCCTAATTTTGTATCTCTTGCTTCTGCTTCGTATTCTTCAATATGAACAGATGTATAAACATCATCTTGTACTAAACGTTCACTTAAAAGAACCGCATCTTCGTAGTTATAACCTTCCCAAGTCATAAATCCGATTAATGGGTTTTTACCAAGTGCTAATTCACCATTGCAAGTAGAAGCACCGTCTGCTAATACTTCACCAGCTTTTACACGGTCTCCTTTATTTACAATTGTTCTTTGGTTCATACAGTTTGACTGGTTGCTTCTTGCAAACTTCACTGTATGATAAACATCTCTTGTACCGTCATCTCTTCTTACGACGATTTCTTTTGATGTTGCTTTTTCTACGATACCGTCATGATCGGCAACAACACAAGCACCTGAGTCAACAGCTGCTTTTGATTCCATACCTGTTCCTACAACAGGAGCTTCTGTTCTAAGAAGTGGTACTGCCTGACGCTGCATGTTGGATCCCATGAGGGCACGGTTGGCATCGTCATTTTCAAGGAAAGGAATCATAGATGTCGCAACAGAGAATACCATCTTAGGAGATACGTCCATTAAGTCCATGCGGGCTTTTGGGAACTGAGATGTTTCTTCACGGTAACGACCAGATACATTATCATGGATAAAGTATCCATTTTCATCGATAGGCTCATTGGCCTGTGCTACTGTATAATTATCTTCTTCATCCGCTGTTAAATATACGAAATCATCCGTTACTCTTGGATTTTGAGGATCGGATTTATCAAGAAGTAAGTATGGTGCTTCAATAAATCCATATTGGTTGATTCTCGCATAAGTCGCTAATGAGTTGATAAGACCGATGTTAGGACCTTCCGGTGTTTCGATAGGACACATTCTACCATAGTGTGTATAGTGAACGTCACGAACTTCGAATCCCGCACGATCTCTTGAAAGACCACCTGGTCCTAATGCGGAAAGACGTCTCTTATGAGTCAGCTCTGACAATGGGTTGTTCTGATCCATAAACTGTGAAAGCTGAGAGCTTCCGAAGAATTCTTTCACCGCAGCTGTTACAGGTTTAATATTAATTAAGGATTGTGGAGAAATTGTCTCAATATCTTGAGTTGTCATTCTCTCACGAACAACACGTTCTAATCTTGATAAACCAATACGATACTGGTTTTGTAATAACTCACCAACTGCACGAATACGACGGTTACCTAAATGGTCGATATCATCAGATACACCAAATCCATATTCTAAGTGTAAGTTGTAGTTAATAGAAGCTAAAATATCTTCTTTTGTGATGTGTTTTGGAATTAAATCAACGATGTTTTTACGAATCGCATCTTTAATATCTTCTTCGTCATCATATTGGCTTAAAATTTCTGCTAAAACAGGATAATATACTGCTTCTGTTACACCTAACTCTTCTGGATCCACATCCACATAAGCTGCTAAATCAACCATCATATTAGAAAGAACTTTTACAACTCTTTCTTCTGTTTCCATCATAACGAATGGAATCGCTGCATTCTGGATCTGATCTGCTAACTCTCTTGTTACGACGGTTCCTGCTTCTGCAATAATTTCTCCTGTAGACATATCGATAACATCTTCTGCTAACTTATGTCCGCTAATTCTATTTTTAAGAGCTAATTTTTTATTAAATTTATAACGTCCAACCTTTGCAAGGTCATATCTTCTAGGGTCGAAAAACATACTATTAATCAGGCTTTCCGCGCTATCTACGGATAGAGGTTCACCTGGACGGATCTTTTTATATAACTCTAATAAACCATCTTGATAGTTATCAGATGGATCCTTTTCGAAACTAGCCAAGATCTTTGGCTCTTCACCAAATAATTCTTTGATTTCTGCATTTGTTCCAATTCCTAATGCACGAATTAAAACAGTAATTGGAACTTTTCTAGTGCGGTCAACACGTACATAAAATACGTCATTTGAATCTGTTTCATATTCAAGCCAAGCACCACGATTAGGAATTACTGTACTTGAATATAACTCTTTTCCGATTTTGTCGTGCCCAATTGCATAATAAATGCCTGGAGAACGAACTAACTGGCTAACGATAACACGTTCAGCACCGTTGATCACAAATGTACCTGTCTTTGTCATTAAAGGCAGGTCACCCATAAAAATATCATGCTGGCTAAATTCATCAGTTTCTCTATTATAAAGTCTTACCTTTACTTTGAGAGGTGCAGCATAAGTGGCATCTCTTTCCTTACATTCTTCGATTGTATATTTCACATCATCTTCGCACAATGTAAAATCTACAAATTCAAGACTAAGCTGTCCGCTGTAGTCTGTAATAGGTGAGATATCGTTAAAAACTTCTTTGAGTCCCTCATCTAAGAACCATTGATAAGAATTCTTCTGGACTTCGATCAGGTTTGGCATCTCCAAGATTTCTTTCTGTCTTGCATAGCTGACTCTGACACTTTTACCAGCTTTGACAGGATGTATTCTGTTCTTTTCCATTGACGTTTTCACCCCTTGAATATTTTATAAAAAATTAACGTTGTTTCATCATTTTTGATGTTATAGGCCTATGAACCCATAATATCGCATTATGATATGATATCACAATTGTCAATCTCTGTCAATTGTTTTTTTCACTATTAATACAGACGTTTTTGTTTTGCCTTTTCTTTCACCACAAATTATCAAATTTTTATATGTCAATTGAATATTTGCACAAAAATTTGTTTTTATTTTTCATTTTTTATATTATTATCCAAAAGAGTCATTTATATAATAAATGTTATCTTATTTCACCATATAAAATCTCATAATTGCCGAAATAGGGGTTGCATTTTTCTTTAAATTGTTTTAAACTGAAAAGCAATAGCTTTAAAAAGCTCTGTTTATTTTAGAAATGATAATTCAAAAATATAAGTCAATTTAAAATTAATATATATATTTTTCTAAATTTTATTGTCTTAAAATCATTCATATTTCTAGCCAATTTTTTGTTCTAACTGTCCAAAAAATCGTATTTTGAATGTAAAAAAGAGATGGCTTTGACTTTTTCTTTTTTCATATTCAATGTTACTATGTTAACTATAAAAATCCAACTACCCACTATTGCCAATAGCTATTTTTTGTAATTATCATACACAACTTTGAAAAATTATATTATATTCTGATATCACTTTTAAAACTTCTCTCGTTGGCAGGCAGTCGCCCTATGTGAGCATAAATGCTCTCCCATGGCTCTTTATCTTTGCGTAGATGAGGAAGAATAAAATGCTTCTTATTATCATACTTAAAGAAACATGAATATACAGAGTTTTGTCCATAGCAAAATAATGATTATGTTAGGAGTGATAAAATGATCTTATTTAAAAATATTACTAAGAAATATCGTACAAAAAAAATTTTAAATGATATAACATTAGAAATCGATAAAGGAACTTTGGTGGCTCTTATCGGAGAAAGTGGATGTGGGAAAACTACATTATTAAAAATGTTAAATCGTTTAATAAAACCGACTTCAGGCGATATTTTCATAAACAATGAAAACATTAAAAATATAAACGAAATTAATTTAAGAAGAAATATGGGATATGTTATTCAGAATACTGGCTTATTCCCTCATATGACAATCAAAGAAAATATTGAGCTCATTCCAAAAATTGAAAAAAAAGAGAAAGCAGAAATCGAAGAAAAAACTATAAAACTTATGCAGATGGTAGGGCTTGTCCCAGAAGATTTTTTAGAGAGATACCCTAGTGAATTAAGTGGTGGACAACAACAACGTATTGGAATCGCTAGAGCATTTGCTATGGATCCTGAGATTGTTTTAATGGATGAGCCATTTTCTGCATTAGATCCTATGACTCGAAGTGACCTACAAGATCAGATCATGAGTTTACAAGCCAAATGGAAAAAAACTATCGTTTTCGTTACTCATGATATGGATGAAGCAATAAAAATCGCTGATAAAATATGTATTATGAGAAACGGAAATATTTTGCAATATGACACCCCGGAAACTATCTTAAAATATCCAGTAGATGATTATGTTGCTAATTTTGTTGGAAAAAATAGAATCTGGTCCTCTCCAGAATATATTAAAATTGAAGACATTATGATCGAATCTCCTGTAACCGCTATCGATTCCTTATCTGTATCAAAATGTATGGATAAGATGAAAAAGAATCGTGTAGACAGTCTGCTCCTTTTAGAAAATGAGACCAAAAAACTAATCGGAATTGTCACTGCAAAAAAATTAAGAACCATTGAAGAGCGGACGAAAGAGGCAAAACAATATATGCAAAGTAATTTCCCTATCTTGTATCCAGATCAATGTATTTTAGATGCATTAAAAATGGTAAAAGAGGAAAATGTATCTAGAATCCCTGTAGTCGATCAAGATGGGTATTTAAAAGGATTGATTACAAAAGGAAGTCTTGTCACTGCCTTAAGCGAACAATATTTTGATGTAGAGGAGGAATAAAGATGAATCTATTCCATTATTTTATTCAAGAACATCAACAAATTTCAATTCTATTATTAGAACATATAAAATTAACGATTATTGCTGTCGGTTTTGCCATTCTTATTGGCGTTCCTCTGGGACTACTTATTTCTTATATTTCAAAAGTTAGCCGTCCCGTATTGATGATTGCCAATGTCATTCAAGCCATTCCAAGTATGGCTCTACTTGGCTTTATGATTCCTTTATTCGGTATCGGATCGATTCCTGCTATCATCGTTGTAACGTTATATTCTCTGTTACCTATTATAAAGAATACATATACGGGGATCGAAAGCGTCCGTGCTCAACTATTAGAAGCTGCAAAAGGTATTGGCTTAACAGGAACTCAAATCTTGTTTAAAGTACAGCTTCCAATCGCATTACCAGTCATCATGGCTGGTGTTCGTGTAGCTGCCGTTACTTCCGTTGGATTGATGACAATGGCAGCCTTTATTGGAGCAGGCGGATTAGGTAATTTAGTTTTTTCTGGAATCCGTACGATGAATAACGTCCAGATTTTGGCTGGTGCAATCCCTGCTTGTATTTTAGCATTGATTGTCGATGCAATACTTGGTTATATCGAGAAAAAAGTAACACCTAAAAGTGCAAGGAAAAATACAAAACCAAAATCAAAATGGCACTACCGTCTGGAAATTTTGTTGAACTTAGTTCTTATATTCGCTTTTATTGGTGTCGTTGGATATGGTATTTCCAGCACTTATTCAAAAGACGATAAAAAAATTACTGTTGGCTCAAAAGATTATACAGAACAGTCTATTCTAGGCAATCTAATTGCAGAATATATCGAAGATCAAACCGATATTAAAGTAGAAAAAAAATTAGAATTAGGCGGGACACAAGTCTGCTTTGGAGCCTTAAAAACAAAGGATATCGACTTATATGTAGAATATAGCGGAAGTGCCTATAGCGATATATTAAAACATCCTGCCAATCCAGATGTAGAACTCGTCTATGAAACAGTAAAAGATGAGCTAAAACAAGACTATGATATTGATGTTTTACAACAGATGAATTTTAATAACACATTCACATTAGCGGTTCCACAAGAAACTGCTAAAAAATATCATTTATCCACAATTGAAGATTTAGGAAAAGTTGCAAATCAACTCATTTTAGGAAGCACATTTGAATTTTTAAATCGTGAAGATGGATTGTTAGGCGTACAAAAATTTTACAACTTCACCTTCAAAGACTCCATTCCTTTGGATTCTTCTTTACGATATCAAGCCCTTCAAAAAGGGGATGTTATGGTGATCGATGCCTACTCAACAGATGGATTATTAAAGAAATTTCATTTAAAAACACTAGAAGATAATAAAAAATTCTTCCCTCCCTATTATGCAATTCCAATAATGCGTTCGGATGTAGCACAAAAATATCCTGAAATCATTCCATTATTAGAACGATTAGGAGAAGAATTAACCGATGAAACAATGCAGGAATTAAACTATCAAGTGGACGAACTCCATAAAGATCCAAACGAAGTGGCAGTGGAATTTTTACAGTCACACAACTTAATTGACAAATAGACAAGAATAAAAAATAACAAAAAGGACAATTCCTTACTTTCCATAAGGTTTTGTCCTTTTTCTAATCATATTATTTTTATACTCGTTCCATATATGACACTATTTCTAATGAATATTACACTGTTTCTAATGTAAATCCGAAATAACGTGCTGCATTATTGTAAGAGATATTCTTTACCATAGTTCCAAGGCGTTCTTGGTTCCATGGATATTCTCCGTTTTCTACGAACTGTCCGATTAATTCGCAAAGAATTCTTCTAAAGTATTCATGTCTTGTATAAGATAAGAAACTTCTTGAGTCTGTTAACATTCCGATAAAGTTACCAAGGAGTCCTAAGTTAGCAAGGGAAATCATCTGTTCTGTCATACCTGTTTTGTGATCGTTAAACCACCAAGCACTTCCTTGCTGAATTTTTCCAACTGCATCAGATTCTTGGAAACATCCTAATAATGTTCCGATAGAAGCGTTGTCTGTTGGATTTAAGCTATAAAGAACAGTCTTTGGAAGTTTATCTTCTTTGCAAAGAGCATCTAAATAAGAAGCTAATTCTGTAATTGGAACACGGTTGTAAATACCGTCAAATCCTGTATCCGCCCCAATTTTATTGAACATCTTTGTATTGTTATTTCTTGTTACGCCAAAGTGTAACTGCATTCCCCAGTCAAGTCTTTTGTATTCTTTTCCTAAGTAAAGCATACAAGCTGTTTTAAATTTCATTTCTTCGTCTTCAGAAAGTACTTCACCACCAAGACGTTTTGCTAAGATCGCATCGATTTCTGCTTCTGTTGCTTCTACATATGGAATGTATAATAAACCGTGGTCACTTGCTTTACATCCCATTTCATTGAAGAATTCCATTCTCTTTGTAATTGCACATTTCCAATCAGCAAATGTTTTGATTTCTACTCCTGCAACTTCAGCAAGTTGTTTTGTATAGTCAGCAAAGTCTGGTTTTTCAATAGAAACGGCTCTATCTGGTCTCCAAGCTGGAAGCACCTGAATATCAAAAGTTTCATCTTCTTTAATCACTTTGTGCCATCTTAAATCATCGATTGGATCGTCTGTTGTACAAATTAAAGTAACACCAGAAGCTTTCATGATTCCTCTTGCACTCATTTCTGGCTGAGCAAGTTTTTCATTGCAAAGGTTCCATACTTCTTCTGCTGTATCGCCATTTAAGTCGCCTTCATATCCAAAGTATTGTTTTAATTCTAAATGGCTCCAGTGATAAAGTGGATTTCCGATGGCTTTTTCTAATGTTTCTGCCCATTTTTGGAATTTTTCTCTATCTGTAGCATCTCCTGTGATGTAACGTTCTTCTACACCATTGCTGCGCATTTGACGCCATTTATAATGATCGCCACCAAGCCATACTTGAGTGATATTGTCAAAATGTCTATCTTCTGCAATTTCCTGTGGATTGATGTGGCAGTGATAGTCTAAAATTGGTGTTTTTTCTGCATATTCATGATAAAGAATTTTTGCAGTTTCTGTAGAAAGTAAAAAATCTTGATCCATAAATTTTTTCATCTTACGGTCCTCCATCTATTTTATTTAGAAAAGGGGTGTTAGAACAACTTAAGAAATACGATCTCTTAAATTGTCATAACACCTCCTTTTCTATGCTATATTTTATAGTAATATGTTTGGATAAATTAAGCTTCTAACGCTTTTTCAAATCTTTCAAGTAACTCTTTTTGGTATGCTTCGTCAAAAGTTCCTTCCACTAATTTTGGAAATGCTTCATTTTTTAAACGTTCCCAGCTTTCGCCTTCTTTGTTTACGATGATTGGGAAGAACCATACACCATTTTTGAATGCACTGTCTCTATCGCCAAACGCATCTCCTACCATTAATGTATTCTTTTTGTCATATCCAAGTTTTAAAAGTTCTCCGATACAATGTGCCTTTGAACCTGCTTCTTGGCTTAATAATACGCGACAATCCTCTTTTAATCCGTGTTTTGTCCATTCAGCCTGAACTGCTTCACCGTTTGCAGAAGATACTGCAGTTAAATCTGCTTGCTGACACATAAAGTCCATTGTTTCCTTTACATGATCAAATGGTTTGTCATCTTTTGGTAATTCTGTAATGGCACGGTTTACATGAATACTCCAAAGAAGTGCATTTTCCATACATGGATTGTTTGCTTTTTGGCAGTATGCCATAAGAGCTGGATTAGAAAGCTCATTCGCTTCTTCTGTCCATTTTACAAATTCATCTAATCCTTCGATTTCATATCCTTTTTCTCTTGCCCAAAGAAGTCCTAATGCTAATCCTTTGAAACGGTTAATTCCTCTTGTTGTTGTAAAAAGGTTTACATCGTTCCAGTAAGCAAGTCCTTCTTCTTGTACTGCTTCTAAACCATACTGTTTAATCCATTCTGGTCCGAAACATTTGAAATGTTTTACATTCATTGTATCCATTGCACAACCATCGCTGTCAATGCATACAAGGAAATCTTTCTCTCTTGTATAATCAAAATATCCCATATTTCTACTCTCCTAATCTATTACCAACGTGTATCAGGTAATCCACAGAAGGAATCTACTGGATCAATTCCTTTGAATTCAGAACGTCCTACTAATTTTTCTACAAGTGCATCTAATGTATGTTCGTTTTTATCATATGCATTGATATAAGTTTTTACTTGAGGTACATCTGCTAAGTGGAATGGACAGCAAAGAGAAATGAAGATTGTTGGAAGTTCATGTACATACCAAGGCATATCTGGTGTACCTTTACTTAATTTCCATTCCATTCTCTGTACTGTTGCACATAAACTATCAACATAAGCAACTTGGATAATTAAATCATAGTTATCTGTAATATTAGTGATAGGTGCTTTTCCAGCATACATATTTTTCATAGCCTGTCCAACTTCTTCTTTTGGAAGTTTCGCTATTTTATCAATTGCAGATTCGTAGATTGTTACATCAAAGCCTTCTGCTTCTAATTTGTTCTTTAAGTAGTCAATATAACTTTCTTTTTTTCCAGCTCCACCAGCCATAAGAGCGAATGCACTTTCTTTTTCCTGTGGAACTAATAAAATACGTTTGTGTTTTTCAGGAGAAAGTGGAAGTGGAGAATCTCCGATATTTTTTACTAATGTGATCGCTTTATCAGATACTTCTTTTGCGATATCTTTAAATTCTTGAGATCCGATTACACTTAATCCTTCTTCTGGTGGTGTAATTTCTTCTGCTGTTTTCTTATGAAGTCCTAAGTATGCTTTTACACCTAAGATTCTTTCTAATGCATCTTGAAGACGTTCTTCTGTGATTACACCATTTTTGTATCCGTTCATCATGTATTCGAAGTCTTCATCTGGATCGTTGAAGAATAAGAACATATCACATCCTGCTGCGATTGCGTTAGGAAGAATATCACTTCTCTTCATCATAGCTGTCATACCAACCATATGAGAAGCATCTGTTACAACCATACCGTTGAAACCTAATTTTCCTCTTAATAAATCTGTGATAAGTTCTTTACAAAGAGTTGCTGGCATTGTTTCTTCATCTTTCATAGATGGGTTGAAGAATTTTTGGTAAGCTGGCATCATAATGTGACCTGCCATAACAGTGTGCACACCTGCGTCGATCATACCTTTATATACTTTACCAAATGTTTCATCCCATTCTTCGCAAGAATAAGTATTAACAGAGTTGCTTAAATGCTGATCTCTTTCGTCGATTCCATCTCCTGGGAAGTGTTTCATTGCACAAACCATGTTGCTTTCCATGAAACCTTTCATATAAGCTTTAGAGAATTCTAAAACACGGTCTGGATCATCACCGAATGTACGGCTAGAGATGATTGGGTTTCTCCAGTTACGGTTGATGTCTACGATTGGTGCAAAAGACCAGTTACATCCAACTGCTGCTGCTTCAATACCAGAAACACGTCCCATTTCATAAGCGTATTTCACATCGTTTGTAGCACCAACTTTTACTTCTAAACCGATTTCTGTACCGTCTGTACAAGCACCATTTCCACCAGCTTCTGTATTTGCTGCAATAAGCATTGGGATTTTAGATACTTTTTGTAAAATACGGTTTTGATCGTATACTTCTTTCGCTGTACCTGGGTTGTAACGAACAGCACCAAATTTATATTTTGTTACAACATCGGTTAAATATTCTTCTGTTCTTGAAGATCCCATGTTTACGAAAAGCTGACCGATCTTTTCTTCAATTGTCATAGAATCAATCGTATCTTTTACCCATTTAATCGCTTCATCATCTAAATAATATGGTTTTGCTTTTAAATCTACTCTTGCCATCTCTTTATCCTTCCTTAAACACTTTTTATTGGAAGACACGCAGCATATTAGAAAATATGTGCGTGCCTAATGTTTGTCTGTTTTCTATTGTCTTTGATAGGCAATATAAAGTTTTTTATACTCCTGAGTAAGCAGAGAAACCACCATCGATAGGAATAACAACTCCTGTGATGAATCCAGCTGCTTCGTTATTTAATAAGAATAACATACTTCCAAGAAGTTCTTCTGCTTGTCCAAAACGTTTCATTGGTGTAGCAGCTAAGATCTTACCTGTTCTAGCTGTTGGTGTTCCATCTTCATTGTATAATAATTTTTCGTTCTGTTTTGTTACGAAGAATCCTGGTGCAATTGCATTTACACGGATACCTGTTCCTGCGAAGTGAACAGCTAACCATTGTGTGAAGTTGCTGATAGCAGCTTTTGCTCCACTGTATGCTGGAATCTTAGTAAGTGGTGTATAAGCGTTCATAGAAGAAATGTTTAAGATATTGCATCCTTCTTTTTCTACCATGTCTTTTGCGAATTCCTGTGTTGGAAGAAGTGTTCCAATAAAGTTTAAGTTAAATACGAATTCTACACCGCTTTGTTCTAAATCGAAGAAAGATTTTGTATCAGCATCGATATCGCCAGCTTCGAAATATTCTTTATCTGTTGTTGCTCTTGGGTTGTTTCCGCCTGCACCATTGATTAAGATATCACATGTTCCAAAATCAGCAAGGATTTTATCATGTGCTTCTTTTAAGCTTTCTTTATCTAATACATTTGCTTTGTATCCTTTTGCAATGAATCCTTCTTTTACGATTTCATCTGCATATGCCTGTGCTGCTTCTTCGTTTAAGTCAAGAAGAGCTACTTTTGCTCCTGCTGTTGCTAATGCATGAGCCATCATAGAACAAAGAACTCCGCCTGCACCTGTTACAACTGCTACTTTTCCAGTTAAATCTGCTTGAATTGGTAATTTCATTTTCAATTCCTCCTTGATTTTTTTCAACAAAATTTATTATAGTATTAACGTCAAAAGTTTATGTAAGCTTTTCACGTTTCCTCAACATTTTCTTATTTATTTCTGTCTTTTGCGCTTTTTTCAACTGCTTCCCAAAGACCATTGATATAAGTTGCTCCAAGAGCACGGTCATAAAGACCATATCCTGCACGTCCTGTTTCTCCCCAGATCATTCTTCCGTGGTCTGGACGAATGTATCCAGTAAATCCATTGTCATGTAATGCTTTTGTAATTTCATACATGTCAAGGCTTCCGCATTTAGAAAGATGTGCGCTTTCTTCGAATCCGTTTTCTAAGATTTTAACATTTCTCATGTGTACGAAGTGGATTCTTCCCATAGCTGCATATTTTGCTGCCATTTCTGCTACGTCGTTTTGGTTAGAACATCCAAGAGAACCTGCACAAAGTGTGATTCCGTTGTGTTTGTCATCTACTAATTTTAAGAAACGATCTAAGTTTTCTTCACAAGTGATGATTCTTGGAAGACCAAAGATGCTCCAACATGGATCGTCTTCATGGATTGCCATGTTTACATCACATTCTGCTGCAACAGGGATGATTCTTTCAAGGAAGTACTGTAAGTTGTTCCATAAATCATCTTCTGTCATGTTGTTGTATTCTGCTACGATATCTTTTAATTCTTCTCTTGAGTAGCTAGAATCCCATCCTGGAAGTGTTAAGTCGCTGTCGCTTTGTAATGGGTTAACAGCATCTACTTGTTCCTGATAGTATACAAGTGTTGTAGAACCATCTTCTAATTTATGGTCAAGCTGTGTTCTTGTCCAGTCAAATACTGGCATGAAGTTATAGCAAATACATTTTACACCTGCTTTTGCTACTCTTCTGATGTTTTCACAGTAGTTTTCGATATAACGGTCTCTTGAAGGTTTTCCAAGTTTGATATCTTCATGTACTGGAATACTTTCAATTACATCAAAGTGAAGTCCGTTAGACTCTACTAAATTTTTTAATCTGGAGATAGATTCTTCTGGCCATACTTCTCCAACTGGTACATCGTATACTGCTGTTACGATGGAATGCATTCCTGGAATTTGTCTAATATTTTCTAATGTAACTTTGTCGTCTTCTCCGTACCAACGGAAAGATAATTTCATTTCGCTCATATTTTCTCCTTCTTAAACTTAATTTTACATAATTTTACATAACCTAAAGTTTCAACACTCTTATCTAATGATAAAAAGAAAGGTCCCTTTCTTCTTCACAGATAACAAATCAGATCCAAGTTTTTACTTGAATCTCATTTCTTATGTGAAGTTTTGAAATCTGACATAAACTGTTCAAATTTCTGTTAATACGACATTAACACTGCCACCCTTTTCCACAACCATACGGTGTTGTCGCATTTTAAAAGGGCGGCAATGTCATTATTTTATGTCTATTCGATTAGTTCGCGTTTGCATGACGTTCTTCTAAAATCTTTGTATTTTCACTAATTTTCTTTTTACTTAATGGATAGATAAATAATAAAACAAGTGCAACTAAGATAAATCCAATACCCTGACCTAATGTTGTTACAGAGTATAATTTATTAAGAACTGCTTCTGTCTGCACATCTGCTGTTTCAATATAGCCGATTGCTGTTAAAGCAAATCCACCTAAACCACCAGCTAATGCCTGTCCAAGCTTTCTTGCGAAAGAATATACTCCGTAGATAGCACCGTCATCACGTTTATGTGTACGAACTTCACTGTCATCAAGAACGTCTGTTAAGAACGCCCATACTGCCATTTGGAAGTACATATATCCAAAAGTAGCTACGAAAGTGATTCCAACATACATCCATGGATTTTTAACGCGTAAAATACATAATACGATATATACGATACCTGTAAATAATGTACCTACAACTGCTGTTTCTTTCTTACCAAATTTCATAGAAAGAAGTACGATAAATGGTGAAAGTCCAAGTGTTACAACTAACATTAATGAGTTGTATGTTGATAATGCTCCTGGGTTATTGAAGTATTCAGAGTATAAGTATGCATTTAAGCTACTTGCTAAAATAGTAGCGAATACTAAACAAATTGCTGCTAAAATTAAAGCGATTAACGCACGGCTTGAGAAAAGAGTTTTTACAAGATTTGTTTTTTCTTTTCCTGCTTCTTTTTGTTTTGGAGCAATCTGAATACGTTCTGTTGTACATTTGTAGCAAATGATATAACAAATAATTGATAAGATTGCAAAAACTCCCGCAATTTTTGGGAACATTCCTTTGTTAACAACTTGCTTACCATCTGCATTTGCATGATAGACAAGCATTGGTACTGCTACGTTAATAGCTGTTGATGCAAGCTGTGCACCTACAGAACGCCATGTAGATAACTGCGCTCTATCCTTTGGATCAGCTGAAATAGAAGCTGCCATAGAACCATAAGGGATGTTGATACTTGTGTAGCAAATAGATCCCCAAAGAATATATGTTACAAACATATAAACAACTTTTACAGTCATAGAAGCATCAGCAAGGCTTGATTGATACATCAAAAAGCTGGCTAACGCAACTGGTACACACATACGACGAATCCAAGAACGGAAACGTCCATCTTTTGCTGGCTTTACGCTATCGACGATAACACCCATACCGATATCTGTAAAAGCATCAATAATTCTTGAAACCATAAATAAAGTTCCAACAAGTGCGGCACTCACACCTAATACTTTGGTATAAAATACCATTAAATAACTACTTGCGAAGATAAACATAAAGTCATTCGCAACGTCACCCATCATGTATCCGAACTTATCTCTGATACCGAAAGGTCTTGTACTTGTTTTTGTACTCATAATTACTTTCTCCTCCATTCTTTTTCCTGTGATTATGAAGCACATATTTTGTGAAAGAAAAGACAACGTTTGTTGCTTATATGATAAACTATACACCACTTGTATACAAGTAGTCAACACTGTTCTTTTTTTTCGTAATTTTTTCACAGTTTTCGACTTGATTTTTTATGCATTTTCACAGTAAACATACCATTCTTTTTCCATTTTATCGATTACAATTCATGTATACAAGCATTTATATCGTCTTTTTCTTTTTTCAGATATAGTTTTATTTTTGTCAATCCTCCCTCTTTCTTTTTATTTTTTCTGCTTATTTGTATACAATCATCTTTGACTTTCTTTCCTTAAAGAGATGGCTTAACATTTTTTCTTGTATTTCTTGTTATATTATTTCTTTTTTTCTACAATTTATACATTAAATATGTTATAATTTATATAGTCCAACATTTGGTTTATAAATGAATATTTGAAAAGTAAGAAAGGTAAAACTGGTAATGAATATGAGTGAAATTAAACACAGTAAGGAACTGACAGACTCGAAAGGAAAACTCCCTTACTTAAAACGCACTACCTCCCAAATCGTCTATCAGTCTTTAAAAGATGATATTCTGCATCTAATTTTACCCCCTGGTAGTGCCATTAGTGAAACAGAAACAGCAACAAAATATAATGTTTCAAGAACACCTGTTAGAGATGCTTTTAAAGCATTAGAAAGTGAAGATTTATTAGAAGTACGACCTCATATTGGAACATTTGTATCCTATATCGATCTCAATAAAGTATCCGATATGATTTTTATGAGAGAGTCTTTAGAAGGAACAGTTCTAAAAATTCTTGCCAATACTTGTACTCAATCTCAGATCTTAAAAATCCGTCTGTTACTAAAAGAACAAGAAGAATTAATTTCTCATACATCTCCACTCTCTCCCGAAGAACATAACGCTCTTGGAACACAATTTCTAAAAATGGACAATGACTTTCATTCCACTCTTTTTAACTTAGCAGGGAAAAGTAGCATTTGGAAATTTATGAATTTATACAATACCCATTATGAACGATTCCGCACTTTGATTAATTGGAGTGAAAACAATATGCTCCCTTCCCTTTATAAGCAACATTGTCTTATGGTAGATGCTATCGCAGCAAAAGATCTTAATACATTATCTTCTTTAGTTTCTACTCATTTAAATAGTGGATTTTCTACAAACGCAGATATTCTTTTGAAAAATGCAAAATACTTTAAAGAGGCAGATAACTAAGTAGTTCTTTTTTATTTCATGGGAAATGGTACTTTTACAAATTAATATAACAAGGTATTTCCTATGAAATAAAAATAGTCTTATAAGAATCATTCCTATAAAACAATTCTTATAAGACTATTTTTTATAATTTTATCTTTTCATATCGTTTATCTTCTCGTTTCTCGATAAACTATTGACAACCTATTTCTCATTATTTTGTGCTTACCAAGTCTTTTAAATCCGTTGGATCGTAGGTGATCGTAATTTTAGAATTCTTATCAACCTGTAAATATGCAATAATCATTGGATAAATATCTCCATAAAGACTTGATTCCCATCTCTTTGATTTTAATGTTATATCTTTACAAATATATTCAGACTCGTTATTTTTAGTAAAGGTATATCCCGTATATTCTTTTAATGCTGCTATTAGCTTTTTCATATTCTCAACTGAGGCCTCATCACCATAGTCTTTTATATAAACTCTTGTGTAATCTGGCATAATCGCAATCGAATACACCCCAGAAGCTATATGATAATCCGAATCTGAGACAGCAATTTGTACTGCATTTACTAACCGCTCCAAATTATTAACATCTGTGGATTTTCTTGATTTTTCCACATATTTTACATATTGTGGCGCTAAAAGTCCAACTAAAATTGCTAAAATAGCCACTACAATAATTAATTCTACTAAAGTAAATCCTTTGTTTTTTTCCTTACTTTTGCTTCTATAACGATATTTCATCTTTTCTCCTTATTCTATTTTACAACTCCCTTTCAACTTCTAAAAATATAATAATTTAAAAAAAGATTCCCGTCAATCAGTAAGCAAAAAAAGATGGAATCGACTAAAATCGTTGATTCCATCTTTTTTTATTATCTCTTAGCGATGTCCTTGCTCACGAAATCTTGCTAATTCTTCTCTCGTTGGTAAATCTTCGTTATCACTGCTTACCATAACTTGCATAGAACCAATGGCATTTCCACGATCCGCCATTTCTCTTATGTCTCCACCTTCTAAGTAAGCACTTAACACACCAACAGCAAATCCATCTCCAGCACCAACCGTATCTACAACTTCTTTTACTGGATATCCATCAAAGTATCCTTCTTCTGTTTCATTTTTTACATAAGCACCTTTTGCACCGAGTTTTACTACAACTGTTTTTGCACCAAGTCCTAAATAATAATTTGCAATTTCTTCTGGATCTTCGCTTCCCATTAAAATTTTTCCTTCTCCAATCCCCGGAAGCACAATATCCGCCTTTGATGCAAGGTCATTAATGGTACGAATCATAGCGCTTTTGCTTTCCCAAAGACTTTCTCGTAAATTTGGATCAAAAGAAACGGTTAAATTGCACTCTCTCGCTTTTTCAATAATGCGATATACTGCATTTCGACTGTTTAAAGAAAGGGCTGGTAAAATTCCTGTAATATGAAGAAGTTTTGCTCCATGAAAATCGATGGAATTTACATCATCCTCTGTAATACAAGAAGCAGCACTGTTCTTTCTTAAATAGTAAACCGCTGGATCTCCTTCTCTTACATGGTTTTTCCATTGGAATCCTGTTGGTCTTTCTTTATCTCTTATAATATTTGTATGAATTCCTTCTTCTTCTAATTTTTTCTCAATATAATCACCGAATGGATCCATGCCAAGTCTTGTAGCGTACATAACATCATATCCAAGTCTTGTAAGACCAACTGCTACATTCACTTCTGCTCCTGCTAATAATCTTGTAAATTGTGTCGCCTCTGCAAGACTCCCCTCTTCTTTTGCTGCAAATAAAGCCATAGGTTCTCCAAATAATATTACTTCTGAAGCCATTTTTTCCCTCCTGTTATTAGAACATCGCTTCTACTCATGTTCTTTTCCTATCATAAACATAAGCATATTTTAACCATCAAATTTTTTTGTTTTCGTATCACCAATAAAAAGCACACTTTGCGAACTTCTCACATTCGCATGCAGTCACCATACGCGAGCATAAATGCTCTCCTATAGTTCATTGCCTTTGCATAAACTATGAAAAAGACTGCACGTCCTAAAACATCTCTTGTTTTATTGAGCGCCCAGTCTTTTTCTTATGATCCATTACTTATTACTTATTCTTTATTTCTTATTATTTTTTGTAATCAAAATCTGGAATCTGTGTCCATCTATGTTTAAAGTAATGAGCGGCTAATTTTGGTTTTCTATCTCTTGTAAACAGACCTTTTTTATTTCCTTGCACACGGAGTAATCCTTGGCTTGTAGCAAAGTCTGCAAAGTTCCATACCTGCTCACCAACTACGATATCATATTCATCAAATACTTTATGATACATTTCATAGTATTCTACTTGATATTCTTCTGTGTAAAGAACTGGTGTTGTATCATGAAGTCCCATAACGGTGTCAGCACCATACTCTGTAAATACAACTGGTTTTCCAAGTTCTTTCCAGATTTCTAACTCTTTGCGAAGAGCAGATTCTCCTCTTTCTAAATCTGCAGTCTGTGTATACCAACCGAAATAACGGTTTAAGCAAATAACATCGCTTAATTCTCTTGTACAGTCTTTTTCTGGTGGTGCGAGCTGAACACTTACTAAAGTACAAGGACGTTTTTGTGGGTCTAACTCTCTTGCTAAGTCATAAAGTGGTTTGAAATAATCATACGCACCTTCTCCTGCTGAATCTGGTTCATTTGCAATGCTCCACATAACAACACAAGCATGGTTTTTATCTCTTGCAATTAATTCACGAATAACATCTTTATGATGTTCTTGTGTCTGTACTCCGTGTTCTTTATCAAAAGTGGAGATTTTTTGTCCATTGAAGTTAGCTCCGCCACCAAACTCTAAGTTAACACCAACTGCTGTTGTTTCATCGATAACAACAATACCTTCTTCGTCACAAAGACGCATCATTTCTTCACTGTATGGATAATGGCTTGTACGGAAACTGTTTGCTCCCTGCCATTTCATAAGAGAAATATCTTTTGTATTCATTGGAAGATTGATTCCACGTCCATTTGGGAATGTATCTTCGTGTTTTCCGTATCCTTTAAAATAAAATGGTTTTTCGTTAATTAAGAAACGATGTCCATCAACACGAACAGTACGAACACCATATGGAAGTGTATAGACATCATCTTTAAATGTTACTTTCACATCGTAAAGATATGCATTTAATGGTTGCCATAAACGAACATTTTCTACTTTTAATACGCCACTTGTTCCTTCGCTTTTTGCAACTAAATTTCCTTCTTTATCAAACATTTCTACGATACATTCGCCTTCGCCAACGGTATCAACAGAATAGATAATGTTTGCATCCGTTCCGTTTACTTCTGGAACAAGAGTAATATCTGCAATATATTCCTTTGGTGTTGTATAAATTTTAACTGGACGTGTGATTCCACAGTAGTTAAAGAAGTCAAAGTTTGGATTATTCTGAGGTCTTGCAGGAGCGTCTGCTGTATCAGCCATTCCCATATCTCCTCCGAGAATATTTCCCTTTCCTCCAACTGGAAGAGTTGTATAATCGATCACGTTATCTACTGCGATTGTGAGTAAATCATCTTTTCCTGTTACTTTATCTGTAATTTCAACTTCAAATGGAAGGAATCCTCCTTTATGGTCGCAAAGAAGTTCTCCATTTAAGTAAACTCTTGCACGATGAGTTACTGCGTCCATGCGAAGCATAACTCTTTGTGTTCTAGCAAAAGCAGGTACTGCAATTTTTCTCTGATAAAATACCCATCCATAATGATCGCGGAAATGAATTCCTTCTTTTAAATCATTATAAGATGCTGGCACTGGCATTGTCATTGCATCTTCTAACTTTCTTGTATACCACTGCTCATCAAATCCTTTTCCTGTATCCAATTTAAAATCCCATACACCACTTAAATCCATAACGATACGAGATTCTGTTCCAATAGAATATAACATTTTTATTTCTCCTTTTTATTCGTTTTCCTCATTTTTCACTATACTCCACCTGTATACAAGTGTCAATCATACAAAAATATTTTTCCTCTTTTGCACAAAAATAAGGTGCCATTTTTGTGTACTATGACAAATTTTTGTTAATAAAATAACAATAAATCCCAATCTATAAATGAGTAAATAAAAAAACTGGCATCGTAGAGGGACGATGCCAGTTATGGAGGGGTTTATTATGTTATTATGTCTTTTCTTTCTGAATTATATATTTTAATCGATGACAAACTCTTTCACAGATTCTAATAAAAAGTTTGCCTTCGAGTAAAAACAAATTTATTATGATAACTTATTTAATACTTCTAAAAATCTTTTTTTAGATAAACTTTTTCTATATAATACGAATCCTAACATTTCTACTGCATTAATTTCTAACATAGTTGTCTCTTCCTTTCTTTACTAATCTTCTATATTTATATGGTTTCTTTCTTTCACATTTGTCTTCCTCGAAACAACAACCATTCATTTTTTCTATTGGAACATCTGGTTTTGAATGTTTTGTTGTCTCGCTGTTGACATATACTATTCTAACAAATTTCTAGGAAAAATACATTGTAGTTCGATTTTAATAGTTTGCATTTCGGTCATGAATTTGTTATGCTATATAATATTAAATTATTATTGTTTGCATAGTACGATTTTTAATAAAAAGAAAGGAGAATAAAAATTGAAAAAACATGAAAAATTTCTAGCTGATTATATTAAATATGAGAAGAAATATAGTACCGAAAATGGACTTCAATATGAACTTCATTGCCACGACCAATATGAGATCAATTATATACTAGATGGTGATGTTGTATTTCTTATGGAAGGTATGGAATTTAGGCCTCCTAAAAACAGTGTCTTGCTCATTGCCCCTCATAAATTTCATGGCCTTTATACCCTATCCGATCGCCCTTATATTCGTTATCAGATCCACTTTTATCCTGATCTATTAAATGACGATGAAGAACAACTGCTTTTACTCCCCTTTTCCAAAGACAATGTTATGTTCTGTAATGCCGATCGTTTTCATCTTGATCACTATATGGAAGCCATCGATGACTGCCAAATTTTAGATAGTTGGCTCTTAAATATTGCAATTCGGTCACGACTAATCTCCATATTAACGCAACTAAATGCAATATCAGCTTCTGGTATCAGTGGAGAAGAAATCGATCCGATTGCAAAAGAAATTTTAAATTATATTAACGATCATTTGACAGAAACTCTCTATGTAGAGGAAATTGCAAAGAAGTTCTTTATGAGTAAAAACTATTTAACAAAGATCTTTCGTAAAATGACAGGGACTACCGTGGCCAACTATATTTTGCATAAAAGACTTTCCATTGCAAAAGGTCTGATTCAATCCAATGTCCCTGCTACAACAGCCGCCCTACAAGCTGGTTTCCCTGAATACTCTACCTTTTATCGGAATTATAAAAAAGTATTTGGCTATTCTCCTAACGAGGAATTGTCCAAATCATAACTTCTCATGCATCGCTCGCACGTAGTGCTTTTTTATTCTATAGGATGACACTCGCTTGCGAGGAATTTCCTATAGAATAAAAAATGGCAGCGGTTTTCCTTCGAAAACCACTGCCATTTCTTTCAATCTATATTTATTTTACTTAGGAGCTTTATCGCTAACGGTGGAAAATAGAAATACAAGCATTTCTGCTTGACTTATGCCTTCCACACAAATTATTTAGAACGAATTTCAGCAACGCGTTCTACAGCTTCTTTTGTTAACGCTTTGATTTCATCGAATTTTTTGGCTTCTACAAGATCTCCTTTTACCATCCAGCTACCGCCACAAGCAACAATCTTATTAAATCCTAAATAAGATTCTAAATTGTTAGCGTTTACACCACCTGTTGGCATAAATTTCACGTTTGTATAAGGAGCAGCTAATGCTTTAATTGTAGCAACACCACCGAACTGTTCTGCAGGGAAGAATTTAATTACTTCTAATCCTCTTTTTACAGCCTGTGCTACTTCAGATGGTGTAATACATCCTGGATAAACAGGAATGTCTTTTTCAAGACAGTAGTCCACGATTTCTGGATCAAATCCAGGGCTTACGATAAATTTTGCACCTGCATTTACTGCACGATCTACCTGTTCGATTGTTAATACAGTACCAGCTCCAACGAACATTTCTGGATGAGCTTCTGTCATAATACGAATAGATTCTTCTGCTGCTTCTGTTCTAAATGTTACTTCTGCACATGGAAGTCCACCTTCACATAAAGCATCCGCAAGAGGTTTTGCATCTTCTGCATGATTTAATACAACAACTGGAACAACACCTAATTTTGCAATCTGTTCAGATACTTGGTTCATAATTCGATACCTCCGATATGTTTTACTTGTATATTACTAATTTATTGTGATAAACTTAGCTTCTAATTGAAGATTATACACTTTTCAATAGAAAAGTCAAGGGGACTTCCCTATCTTGTATACAAGCAAATTCTCTTTTATCCTTCTTGATTTATTCGGGCAACAAAAAGACCTCTATCTTCTTTTTGTAATCGTTCTACTCCTTCATGCAACTGTCCTGTACTAATATCTTTAATTGGATAATAAACCATTCCTTCAAATACCTCTGGCAGTTTTGTATGTTCTCCAAATACTTCTCTTACTTTTGCTTCTCCAACTACTGTACGAAGCATATAATCTTTTTTCACTTTATCATACTGGAATTTTACTTGTTTTGAGAAGTCAAACGCCGTTTCTTCTTCTCCTTCCATAATATCAATCATATCTTGTACAATAGCGTTGGCTGTTGGCAACATTCCTGCCCCTTGTCCATAAAACTTTAACTCTCCGATTGTCGTTCCTGTAACACTTCCTAAATTAAAGTTATCTGGAACACTAGCTTCCATAGAATCTTTTGAAAAAACTACTGGTTCCACACAGCAACTTACGACGCCTTCTTGTCTTTTCGCCTCTCCAATTAATTTCACTACTTTGCCTTTTCTCTTAAAAAAGTCAATATCTAACTTTGTAATTGTTCGAATTCCAAAAATCGGAAAATCACTCGGTGCGATACAATCATAGGCAAGGGAAGCTGTGATTTGCAATTTATTTCCAATATCAATTCCATCAATATCAGCAGATGGATCATGCTCTGCATATCCAAGTTGTTGTGCTTGTTTTAATACTTCATCAAATTCAGCACCTTCTTTATACATACGATCTAAAATATAGTTGGTTGTACCATTAAAAATTCCATGAAAATCAGATACTTCATCAATTCGTTTCACTTTTTCTACAGAACGAATCCATGGAATTCCTCCTCCTGTTGATGCCTCGAATAAAAACTGTACTTCATTTTCTTTTGCCACTTGAAGAAATTCTTGTAAATGTGCTGCTACTACTTTCTTATTGGCGGTTACCACGTGCTTTTTGGCTCTTAATGCTTCAAGAATCATTGTTCTAGCAGGTTCTAATCCCCCTAATACTTCTACAACAACTTCCACTTCTTTGTCCGCTAAAATCTTATTGAAATCATCGCACATTTCTGGAAGAACTTTTTCTTTTCCTTTTCGAATCCATATATATGAAACTGACATTCTAGATGTATATGTAGTTGCTTTTTGACTAATAATCTCATATACGCCTCTTCCAATTGTTCCATATCCTAAAATAGCTACTTTCATTCTTTTTGTCTCCCTTCCGATGAATTTCGTTAATATTACTCATTATAGCATAAATACAGATTTTAACATAATCTTTATATATTTTTGCGATATTTTTTCATCCTTATCCAAATTCCTTCCTAGTCTTTTTAATTTCATTATTTTTTTCTGAATGTTTTGAATGGATAAAATTTGTTGTATTTATAACCTTTTTCACTGAAATTGGTTACCTCTTTACCGCAATAAATTTTTGTTGTTTTTCAAAAAACACTTGTATTTATATTGCGGACATTGTATCATGGTATTTATTATAATGCAAGGAGAAAAAGGTGAGATTATGAAAAATTATTTTAACAGCACAAGAAATAAAACATTACATACTTCCGTAAAAGACGCTATTTTACAAGGATTAGCCCCTGATGGAGGACTCTATGTAACAGATACACTGGGACATACGGTTCTTAATTTAAATGACTTACTTCCTATGACTTATGAAGAAATGGCACCAATTATTTTATCTGCCCTTCTTCCTGGTTTTACAACCAATGAATTAGAAACCGCTGTCTTTCATGCCTATCATAACTCCTTTTCTAGTAAAGAAGTAACACCCGTTGTCTCCATCGATGAGGATAAAAATTTTTTATTGGAGCTTTTCCATGGACCAACTTCTGCATTTAAAGATGTTGCATTACAGATGTTGCCACAGCTTATGTCACTTGCCTTAAAAAACCAAGGAGACAAACAGGTTATGATTTTAGCCGCAACAAGCGGTGACACTGGAAAAGCGGCTCTTTGTGGATTCCAAGATGTCCCAAGAACTGGCATCTTAGTTTTCTATCCAAAAGATGGTACTAGTGCGATTCAAAGACTTCAAATGGAGACACAAGAAGGTTCTAATACTTCTGTTTGCGCTCTTATTGGTAATTTTGACGATGCACAATCCAAAGTAAAAGAACTGTTCCATTCTCCATCGTTACTGACCCTTTGTGATGAGAAAAATATTCTTTTCTCCAGTGCTAACTCTATTAATATCGGACGTTTAGCACCACAGGCTGTATACTATTTCTACTCTTATTTCCAATTAGTAAAAAGAGGAAAAATTGCCCTTGGAGATGAAATTGATTTTTGTGTTCCAACTGGAAACTTTGGAGATATATTAGCAGGATATTATGCGAAATTATTAGGACTGCCTGTTCACAAATTAATCGTAGCTTCTAATGCTAATAATGTTTTAACCGATTTCTTCACAACAGGAACTTACGATCGCCGTCGTCCATTTCATAAAACACTTTCTCCATCCATGGATATTTTAATTTCTAGTAACTTAGAACGTCTCCTTTATTATATGAGCGGAAATGATGATGTTTATACAAAAGAATTGATGGACTCTCTACAGGAAAACGGACATTACACAATTAAACCTTCTCTTCTTGCGAAATTAAAAGAGACTTTCTACGCAGGATATTGTACGGATGAACAATGTAAACAAGAAATTCATACGGTATATGAAGAACAAAATTATGTATTAGATCCTCATACAGCCGTTGGCTATCATGTTATGAAACAATACCAACAAGAAGCAAAAGAACAACGCCCTTGTATTCTTCTTTCTACTGCAAGCCCTTACAAATTCTGCGGGCAAGTGTATGAAGCGATTACAGGCACTCTTCCAGAAGCAGATGAATTTGCGTTAATGGAATTATTATCAGAGAAAACAAATACTGAGATTCCAAAGAATTTAAGTGAATTAAAGGAAAAATCAATCCTTCATAATACCGTTATTTCAAAAGAAGATATGGATTCCTATGTGCTAGAAAAAACAAAAGAACTTTTTATGAAACGCTAAGAAACACGTTTCCTATAAAAGAATATTATTTTTTAACGAATTATTATTGAGAAAGGAGAACTTCGCTATGTTTCTTGTAAGTGTACCCGCAACAAGTGCCAACGTGGGAGCTGGTTTTGATTGCCTTGGACTCGCACTCTCTTTACGCGGTAATTTCACATTTCGCTCTCTTCCTAACGACGTTATCATCAAAGGATGTGAGCCTGCCTATTGTACAAAAGACAACCTTGTTTATCTCGCATTTGAAAGGACAATGAATTTCATTGGAAAATCAATTTCTGGTGTGGAGATTATTATTGACTGTGAAATTCCTCTTCAAAGAGGGTTAGGAAGCAGTGCTGTCTGCATCGTGGCTGGAGCATTTGGTGCCAACGCCTTAGCTGGTTTTCCTCTTTCAAAAGAAGAACTATTCGCTATTTGTACAGATATGGAAGGACACCCTGATAACGTAGGCCCTGCTATTTTTGGTGGATTAACGTTATCCTATATGAGTGACGAGCATCCAATTATGGTTCCTTATCAGGTTCATGAATCCCTTCACTTTATGGCTGTCGTTCCAGAAACAACGGTTTCCACTCATGACGCTAGGGCGATTCTTCCAAAGGAACTTTCTTATCAAGACGCCGTTTTTAATATCGGGCATTGTGCCGCCTTTTTAAAAGGCCTAGAAACAGGAAATACTGCCCTCATTCGATCTTCTGCTGGAGATCGCCTTCATGAACCATACCGTAAACAATTGATTCCAGAGTATGAGCCTCTTTTCGCCTTATGCAAGGCTCATAACGCATTGGCTTTGCTCATTAGTGGAAGCGGATCTACTATGCTCGTTATTAGTGATAAAAAAGAAACTTTAGACTCCATTGAAAAAGATATTTTAAAGACTTGCTCTGTCACTTGTCATCAGTTGCAAGTGGAACAAGAAGGGGTCATTGTAACGGAAGTTTAGATCTTTCTATTCTTTTCCCCTTTCCTACAAAAAAGGACAGAGGCATGTAAAAGAGAAATCTTTCTTTTATAATGCCTTTGTCCTTTTTATGTCCTTTTTTCCTATCGTTTAATTTTAACCTTATAATCTTATTGTCTTATCTTATACGGTAGCCTTTTCTACCCCTTTAGATAACGCCATAAAGTACTTCTACTAATGCCTAACTGCTTTGCTGTAGCACTTTGATTTCCTCCATTTTCTTGAAGCGCGTAGGAAATAATTTCTTTTGTTAACTGCTCTAATGTCTTTAAATGATTTCCATCCTTTAGTTCCACCCCTATGGCTTCTCTTGATGGTTTCTTTTCTCTTCTCTCTTTGCCAAGCACTTTTATTACTTCTTCTGATTTTATATATGGTGTCGTTGTCATAAGAGATAGCTCCCGAACGACTCTTTTTAGCTGTCGATAATTATACGGCCAAAAATAATTTTGCAATAAATCCATTGCCTCTGGTTCGCAACCAATTAACTCTTTTCCAATCTCTTCATTGACCCGATTTAAATAAAGACTAATAGCCATAGGGATATCTTTTGCATGTTCTCTTAATGGCTCTAACGCAAAACTGACACTCCAACGGCTAAAGCACGTTGGGTTCTTATGTACATTCACTTCCAAATATACTCGAAAGTATATAAGACTAATGAGTTTCCACAAGACTTTTATTACCAAAGACACCTTTGTATCTATTAACGATAATATTAGGCTCGTGTCAAAACCTTTTTATATATTCTCTTTTAAATCCCAATACTACTTAAATTTTTATTACCTTTTAATCTTTCTATTTCCTTATTATGTAGTTTATAGAAATTATCAAATCTTTCATTACATTTATTAATATCAAAGCTCTTTAAATCATTACTTATATTCATGATTAAAAACGCACTATACATATCTCTTTGTACCTTTCTACCATTAAAATCATTCCATCTTTGCGATAAAGATTTCTTTGTATATGTCTTATCAAAATGATTGAACTGACTTGCTTTCGCTTCAAAAGTATTGATTTCAATTAATTCTTCTCCAAAATACTTTAATTTTCTGTCTATAATTGATAGCAACATAGACGGTGCTTTATTCGCTAAAGACTTGCCAAATCGTTTCTTTCGCTTGAATTTACCTTTTTCATTCTTTTCCGTATTTTTAGCACGTCTTTGAAGTCCTGAAAATTTCATTTGTTCAACATATACTCTATTTCCAAGAGATATAATGTAATTAGCTAAGCATTCATGTTGGTATTTCCTTATATCAGCTTGTTTTCTATATACTTCTTTTAATTCATTTTGATATTTGATATAATGTTTTGATTTGTTCCATATAACTTTTTTATTACCTTGTTTCTTGATAGTTCCATCTTCATTATAATTGTCTCGGTTAGTTGCACGTCTTGACCGATCCATTTTTCTTAGAAGTTTCTTCTTTTGATTTTCGATACTTTGAATTCTGTCTGCCAATTCTAAGATTTTTACATCCGATTCACTTGCAATAGCAATCGTAGAAGTACCAATATCTAAGCCAACATCACCAGTTCCAATACTACGTTTTATTTTTCCTGTTTCCATATCAACTTTTATAGGAGGATTACCTTTAAATACTATCTGCACATAGTATTTATATTTATTTCGTATATATTTTCTTACAATTCTACAATAACAAATATCACATTGAAGTGCTTCGTATTCATAATCATTATCATAGTCTATAACAACTGGTATCTTTAATCCGTTCCAGATAAGCATATCATCTTTAAAACGAATGCCCGTTTTGTTAGATTTTCCCTCCAATGTATGAAAACTATCATACTTCTTATAATAGACTTTTTTACCATTTCCATAAAATAATTTATCATAAGATTTCCATAGTTCTGTTGCAATTTTTTGTGCAGTAAAAGCGTCTATATTATCTTTGAAATGCTTTTGCAGCTTCTTTACATCTTCGTGAAAGGAATATTCTGACATACCATATTGCTTACGAAGATCATGGATTTGTTTCCAAATACCCTTGTCCGTCTTTTTGTTTCCCGTTAAATAAGATATTAGGTTTCTATATTTCTTTGTCCGAATCATTTCTTTGTAACGCTTTTGTGTGATATTGACCAAAGAATTGTAGATTTTTCTTCCAATTTCAAAACGTTTATTTAATATGTCTTCTTGATATATTTCTGTTTTCAAAGGAAACTGCACAATAAAGTTTGCCATGCTATTCACCTCACTTTCTAATTAAAACATTCTCTTTTTAGTATCTTTTCTTTTGATTCTCTACATACTTTTTGATTGTTTCACTACAAACACTCCCAGCAGTTGAAACAAAATAACTTCTTGTCCATAAGCTCGGCATTTTCGATAACTCTGAAAATTCTTCTCTAAGAATTTTACTTGTATAGCCTTTTATTTGTCGCATAATATCGGATGGGCTTAATGTAGGCAAACAATTTAAGAACATATGAGAGTGGTCTTTGTCACATTCAATAGCGATAATTTCTATTTCTAACTCCTTACATTTTAATTTAACCAGTTCTTTAAATCGTTGTTCTACTTTAGGTATCAGAAAAATCTTTCTTCTGTATCTAGGACAAAATACAAAATGATAATTTATCAAAGATACTGTTGTGTTTGTATGTCTATAATTATTTTCCATACTATAAGTATAGCATATAATATGTACAAAATAAAGACAAACATACACAAAAATTTAAAATAAATAGTGCTTTCATCCCACCCCTAAAGGAATGGGCTTTTCGCACTTAAATTATGGAAATTTTAGAAAACGTCAAAAAAATCCCTGGTGGACTTATGGTAATCCCTTTGTTACTTGGAACAATTATTAACACTTTCTTTGGACATAGTATTCTTGGAATGACTGAGACTGGAATTTGGGACTATTTCTCAGGAACTTTCACTGTAAATTTATTCCAAGCAGGTGCCATGCCACTTCTTGCAGCATTTCTATTCTGCAATGGTACGACAATTGATTTTAAAAAGGCTGGACAGCCTGTTTATAAAGGTGTTATTTTAATTATTACAAAAGTTGGAATCGGTATTGCCATCGGATTACTTGTGAATAAATTCATTGGACCTGCTGGTATTTTAGGCTTAACACCTCTTGCAATTATTGGTGCACTCTCTAATTCTAACGGCGGTTTATATGCGGCTTTAGCTGGTGAATATGGAGATGCTACTGACGTAAGCGCTTGTGCTATCTTAGCCTTAAAAGATGGTCCTTTCTTCACTATGTTAGCTCTTGGAGCTGCTGGCGCTTCCATGCTCATTCCATTCTTTGCTTTTCCACTCGGTGCAAACTTAAATTTAATGGACTTAGTAAAAGCTGGAATCCCTGGAATTCTTCTTGGAATCGTTTGTACCTTTGTCACAGGTCTTGGCGGTTACTTCGTTTATAAGTTACTGAAAATGGAACATCCTGAAGTAGGCGCAGCCATTGGTACAACTGCAGGAAACGCCGCAGCAACACCTGCTGCTGTTGCCGCTATTGATTCAACACTTCTTGCAATCTCTGCCACAGCTACTGCACAAATTACCGCTGCAATTATTGTAACAACACTTCTTTGTCCTCTTTTAACAACTTTCTTACATAAACATGAGGAACGCAAAAAGTGTCCAAACCCTAGCATCAATCCAACAACATAAAACGGATACAAAATAAAGGAGATAAAATTATGAATAGACGAAAAATAATCGGTATTACAATGGGCGATCCTGCAAGTATTGGCCCTGAAATCACAATAAAAGCATTTTTACATGACTCTTTGTATGAAAAATGCAATCCTATTGTTATCGGCGATTCTAACGTTTTAGAAGACGCTAAGAAAACGTTAGGAATAACGAATCTAACGATTCATTCTATTTCCAGTGTATCAGAAGCAAACTTTCAACCAAATGTTTTAAATGTTCTCGATATGAAATTAGTTGACATGGAACATTTAAAACGTGGAGAAGTGTCTGCTCTTGCTGGCGAAGCTGCCTTTCAATATGTGAATAAAGTCATTGAACTGGCCTTAAATAAAGAAATCGATGCAACCGTCACAAACGCTTTTAATAAAGAGGCAATCAATCTTGCTGGACATCACTATTCTGGACATACAGAGATTTATGCAGATTTCACTTATACGAAAAACTATACGATGATGTTAGCTCATGAAAATTTACGAGTCGTACACGTTTCTACTCATGTTTCTTTAATGGAAGCGTGCAGAAGAGTAAAAAAACAACGAGTTCTTGATTGTATTAAAATTGCATATCAAGCATGCAAAGATCTTGGAATTGAAAATCCAAAAATCGGTGTTGCTGGCCTCAATCCTCACAGCGGAGAAAATGGTCTATTTGGTCGTGAAGAAATTGACGAAATTATTCCAGCAATTGAAGCTGCCAAAGCCGAAGGCATCTTAGCGGATGGTCCAGTTCCTCCTGACACCCTCTTCTCAAAAGCCCTTGGTGGCTGGTATGACATTGTAGTAGCCATGTATCACGATCAAGGTCATATTCCATTAAAAGTCGTTGGATTTGTCTACAACCAAGAAGACGAGAAATGGGAAGCGGTATCTGGTGTTAATATTACTCTTGGTTTACCAATTATTCGTACAAGTGTAGACCATGGAACGGCTTTTGATCAGGCAGGAAAAGGAACGGCTTCTGAACTTAGTTTAATCAATGCCATCGATTATGCCATTTTATTTGCCAATAATCGCTCATAAGTATTCGTAATTTTTCGTTTATTTTCATAAAGATAAGGCTATCGCAAAATTAAAAATTTTAATTTTGCGATAGCCTATTTTTTACTTATATTGCACTCTATTAAACTTTTTGTATCCGCACTTATGTACCAACCCCCTCTCTTATTTTTTATTTTAAGTAGATAAGCAACCTAGTGAAAAATAGCAGCTTGTATTGCAGATAGACATCACTTATAATAGACACATATAAAAAGATAAGAATAAAAAATTTCTTTTAACGACTTGGTTAATACATTGCTATTGGAATATGCTGAAAAATATAATAAAAATTAAAAGAAATATATTCAAGGAAAGGAAGTTCATATAGAAAATATGTTGGAAAAAGTGATAGAGCGTACTAACGAATATATTGAAAGTATGCCTAAAATAAAACGAAAGAAATATGGACAATTTTTTACAAGTTTAGAAACAGCAAGATTTATGTCAAATTTATATAATCTTTCTGAAAACAAAGAATATATCACTGTTTTAGATGCCGGAGCTGGCTCTGGTATCTTATCATGTGCATTTCTTGAATGGGTTGAGAAGTTTGATACTGTAAAAGAGATTAAACTCACTTGTTATGAAAATGATGAAAATATATTATCACTCTTAAAAAGTAATCTAGAATATTGTAAGGAAAAATCAACAAAAAAAGTTATTATAAACATAATTACAGATAATTATATTACCAGTCAATACTTAGACTTTAATGATATGATTGGTAGCAATCCAAAGGCAAAAAAGTATGATTTTGTAATTGGCAATCCTCCTTATATGAAAATATCAAAAAATGCTCCAGAAGCGATGGCAATGCCGACAGTCTGTTATGGAACACCAAATCTTTATTTCCTTTTTGCTTCTATGGGACTTTTTAATTTAAAAGAAGATGGAGAGATGGTCTATATTATTCCTCGTTCTTGGACCTCTGGTGCATATTTTAAACGTTTTAGGCAGTATTTTTTAACTTATGGAAAATTGGAACAAATTCATTTGTTTGAGAGCCGCAATAAGGTTTTTGACAAAGAAAAAGTATTACAAGAGACAATTATCATTAAAGTACGAAAAACACAGATAATGCCAAAAACCGTGAAAATCACGTCATCAAATTCCAACAATGATTTTGCAAGGATTACATCAATAACAGTTCCCTATAGTTTAGTTGTGTCTAAGCGTGACTTTTATGTTTATCTTGTGACTAATGAGAAGGACGTAGAAGTATTAAAGAAGTTACAGGGATTTCATAAAACACTTCCTGAGATTGGAGTAAAAATGAAAACGGGATTGACTGTAGATTTTAGAAATCGAGAAATCCTTCGAGATGTAGAAGAGGATGGAGCAATTCCTTTGTTTCATTCGCAACATATTAATCAAGGAAAAGTGCAATTTCCGATTCAAAAAGAGTCTGAATATGTAGTTACAGATCAGAAAGGATTAATGCAGGATAATAAAAACTATTTATTTGTAAAGCGATTTACAGCAAAAGAAGAATCTCGCAGGTTACAGTGTGGAATATATTTAGCAAAAGAATTTCCTCAATACAAAAAAATAAGTACACAAAATAAACTCAATTTTATAGATGGATTATTAACAGAAATGTCAGAATGTCTTGTGTATGGTTTATATGTACTATTTAATTCTACATTATATGATCAATATTATCGCATCTTAAATGGATCAACGCAGGTTAATTCAACGGAAATCAATGCAATGCCTGTTCCAGATTTGGAATCCATTCAAGAAATGGGAAGAAGGATAATGAAAAGTAAGGATTATTCAGAAAAAAATTGTAATTTGATATTAGAGGGATATTATGGATAAAATTGAAGAAACAAGACAGTTTTTAAAGATGATCGGTATGCCAAAGGCACAACAGTTAGATATTTGTTGTTATACTTTGTTAGCAATGGCCAAAATTACCCCAAATATGAAGTGGGAAGATGCAACGAATGAATGGTTACGGATTCATGATATTATTCAGTTTGTATATGAGAATTATGGAATAAAATATGCTGAAAATAGTAGAGAAACATTTCGAAAACAGGCATTGCATAGATTTAGAACGGTAGCTTTAGTAGAAGATAATGGAAAACCCACAAATAGCCCTAATTACAGATATCGACTTACCGAGGAAACTTTGCGGTTAATTAGCCAGATACAAACCCAAGAATTGGAAAAGTCTATTAGTAGATTTTTAGAATATCATGAAAAACTAATCGATATTTATGCTTCCAAAAAGAAAATGACAATGATGCCAGTTAGAATTAACGGTGCAGATTTTAGTTTTTCTGCTGGAAAACATAATGAATTGCAAAAAGCAATTATAGAAGAGTTTGCACCAAGATTTGCACCAAATGCTGAATGTCTATATGTGGGCGATACAATAAAAAAAGATTTAGTAAAAAATGTTAGAAAACTTGAAACATTGGGTTTTGAAATTACGCTACATGATAAAATGCCAGATGTCGTATTATATCGAGAAGATAAAAATTGGATTTACTTTATCGAATCTGTTACATCGGTAGGCCCAATGGATCCGAAGAGAATCTTAGAGATAGAGGATATGACAAAAGATGTAATAGCTGGAAAAATATTTGTAACAGCTTTCTTAGATTTTAAAACATATAAGAAATTTTCAGAGACATTGGCATGGAAAACAGAAGTTTGGATTGCAGAGATGCCAGAACATATGATTCATTTAAATGGTGATAAATTTTTAGGGCCAAGATAGCTGTCAAAAATAAATGGATGAAAGCAGCATGATCTGTTTTCATCCATTTTCAATTATTTCCTTATACTTTCTCTAACACCGATTTCCAGCGAATCGAAAATAAAATAATTAAAGAAATAATAGCTGCCATGTAATTGGAAAATAAATTTCCCCAAAATACAGAATACTCTCTTAAAAAAGATTCCGTTAATAAAATAAAAATATAGCGGAATAACCAAATTCTAAGCACTCCAAGTATCAATGGAATCTTCGTTCTTCCAAGTCCAATCATAGCTCCTTGTACTGCAATGCAAATTCCAAATCCGACAACAGAATAGGTGTAGATATGTAACGCATGATTTGCTACCTCTAATACTTCTGGTACACGAGTAAATAAAATCGTTAAGTGGCTAGAAGCTGGTACAATAATGGAAATAATAAAAACAGCTGTAATAGCAGAGGAAATACATCCTCGATATGCACTTTTCTTTGCTCGCTCAGGGAGTCCTGCACCAATATTCATACTCACCATCGTTGTGACCGCAGAACCAAAAGCTGCTGGTAGATTAAAACAAACACTGGAAATATTATTGGCAATTCCCTGTCCATTTAATACGATAGCCCCATATTTTTGTGTTTCATTATTGATTAAAACAAATCCTAAACTTAACATCATCTGTGTCAACATAGAAGGAATTCCGATTTTAACCAACTTTTTAATGACTGCAATATCAAATTGGAAGTCTTTTAACGTTAACTGCATTCTACCTTTTTGAATAAATAGCTCATGGAACATCCAGATACATACAATAAAATTCGCCATCAGTGATGCAAGAACACATCCAACGACCTCTAAATCCAACCAATAAACAAAAATACAGTTTCCAATGATTTTTAAAATAAGCATAATCACCATTCGGATTAATGGTGCTTCTGGACGACCTGTAGAGTTCATAATTCCATTGTAGATACTTTCCATAAAAGAAAATGGCAATACAATGGCATAAAGTGAAATATAAAGACGCACATTTTCAGAAATCTCTGGTGTTACATGCCCACTAATTGGAATCGAAATAAGAGCTAAAATTGGTGCAATACAAATCCCTGCTAAAAAACCAATCACAACCGTCTGTACCGCAATATGTTTCACTCGTTCAAAATTACCACTTCCAAAGGTCTGCCCAATAACCGCCATAGCCGCTACACTAAGCCCTTGTGCAAGTGCTAATACAACCATAATGACTGGTTCTGAAAAAGTAACCGCGCTGGCAACGAATGTTCCAGCTACATTGTTAATAAATAATCCATCCGATAAAGGCATTAACGACTGGACAACACTCATCATTAGCGTTGGTAACGCAAGGAGCCAAAGGGTGCGCCACATATTTCCGTTGACAATCATATTCCGCCGTTCTTCTTCGTCCATTTTCAATAACTTTAATCTTGGCATTTTATCAGTTATTCTTTTACTGCTTTTTGAATCTTCTTTCATTTTCATTTCCTCATTCTACTACTCTCTATATTCCCACCTCAATATGATACTTTTCTCCTCCAATTTTCATTCTGATAAGCAAACTTCTTATTTCTCTTTAAAAGCACCATCTCCTGTTATCAAATATTATATTATTATTACATTCAAACACCTTCTATTACATTTTTATTTTTCAAAATCCTCTTGTAAATTATATGGTGTTGACTGATAGACGTAATAATTCAACCAATTCGTATAAAGACAGTTGGAATTGGCTCTCCATATGAGCTCTGGAATAATCGAAGGATCGTCATTTTTATAATAATTTTTTGGCACTTCTGGATTTAAATTTCGATCCACGTCTCTGCGATACTCTTTATCTAACGTCAGGCGATCGTACTCAGAATGTCCTGTTACAAAAATTCGTTTTCCCCCATCTCCAATAATAATATAGCTTCCTGCTTCTTCACTTTTAGCAATCACTTTTAGATGCTCATTTTTTTCTACCGCCTCTTCATCAATCCCCGTATAACGAGAATGTGGTGCATAAAAAACATCATCCATTCCTCTTGCTAATAACACTTTTCTATGGAGCAATGTATGATGGTATACCCCACTTAATTTCTCTTTCAATAGTTGTTTTTGAATCCCATAATGGTAATAAAGCCCTGCTTGAGCCCCCCAACAAATGTGAAATGTACTAAATACATTTGTCTTTGACCATTCCATAATCATTGTTAGCTCTTCCCAATAGTTTACTTCTTCAAACGGCATCTGCTCTACTGGTGCCCCCGTAATAATCATCCCATCAAACTTCTGATCCTTAATCTCAGAAAACGTTTTATAATGTTTATTTAAATGAGAAGCAGGTGTATTCTTTGATATATGCGTTTCCATATGACAAAATGTCACATCAATTTGAAGTGGTGTATTGGAAAGCATACGAAGTAATTGTAATTCGGTATCCTCTTTCGTTGGCATTAAGTTTAAAATAACAATACTAAGAGGGCGAATATCCTGCGTCATGGCACGATGTTCATCCATAACAAATATATTCTCATCTTCTAATATGGCTTTTGCTGGTAAATCCGTCTGCACTTTAATGGGCATTTTATACTCTCTCCTTCCATTTTCAAGCAGTTAGAAAACAAACTCCATTGTCTTATAACTGCACATCGTTTTTTCCTATACAAAAAATGAATTTTATTAGTATATGAAAAAACTTGTATACAAAATATTCTATTTTATAAGTATACTTCTATTTTTCCCTTGTGCCAAGCCTTATCTTTTGCTATACTTCATTTAAGTTTTATAACATCACTTAATTAAAGTAGTAATTATGGGATAAGATAATGAAAAACAATACAAACATAGGAGGATCTATATAATGAGTAACAATTATCATGCTGAAACCAAGTGTATCCACTCTGGTTGGGAACCAAAAAATGGAGAATCCAGACAGATTCCTATTTATCAATCAACTACATTTAAATACGATTCTGCAGATGAAATGGGCAAGTTGTTTGATTTAGAAGCCAATGGATATTTTTATTCTCGTCTTCAAAACCCAACCAATGACGCAGTTGCAACAAGAATCGCCGATTTAGAAGGCGGTGTGGGAGCAATGCTCACGTCTTCTGGTCAAGCAGCCAATTTATTTGCCATTATCAATATTTGTGAAGCTGGTGACCATTTAATCTGTGCTTCTGAAATCTATGGTGGTACATTAAATTTAGTCGGGGTTACTTTAAAGAAATTTGGTATCGAAAGCACCTTTATCAGCGTCGATTCTACCGATGAAGAAATTCACAATGCATTCCGTCCAAATACAAAACTTATTATTGGAGAATCTGTTTCTAACCCAGCTTTAGCCGTTCTTGATATTGAACGCTTTGCAAACGTAGCACATTCTCATGGAGTCCCACTTATTGTAGATAATACATTTGCAACTCCAATTAATTGTCAACCTTTTAAATGGGGTGCTGACATTGTAACTCATTCTACAACGAAATATATGGATGGTCATGCAGCACAAGTAGGTGGCTGTATCGTAGATAGTGGAAACTTTGATTGGGAAGCTCATGCCGATAAATTCCCAGGGCTTACGACTCCTGATGAATCTTATCATGGCATTGTTTACACACAAAAATTTGGTAAATTAGCTTATATTACAAAAGCGACTTCTCAGTTAATGCGTGATCTTGGCTCTACCCCATCTCCACTTAGCACATTTTTGCTTGGTATGAGCTTAGAAAGCCTTCCTCTTCGTGTAGAACGTCACTGTTCTAACGCATTGGCAATCGCTACATATTTAAAAAATCATGAAAAAATCGCCTCTGTTAATTGTCCTGCATTAGAAGGAGATAAATATTATTCCTTAGCGAAAAAATATATGCCAAATGGTGTTTGTGGCGTTATTTCTGCTGAATTAAAAGGTGGAAGAGAGTCTGCGGTTCGCTTTTTGGATAGCTTAAAACTCGCTTCGATTGCAACTCATGTAGCGGATGCAAAAACTTGTGTTCTTCATCCAGCAAGCCATACGCATCGCCAACTGACAGATGAACAATTAGTAGAAGCAGGCATTTCTACTGGACTCATTCGACTTTCTGTTGGATTAGAACATGTTGAAGATTTAATTGCAGATATTGAGCAAGCATTAAAACAGGCATAATTATTGAAGTAGTTATCCTATAAAAGTATCACTTCTCTTATAGGAACTATTACTTTTATAGAAACAGAAAAAGACATCTAGTTTTTCTCCTAGATGTCTTTTTCTATCAACACTTAATAAATTCTTTTTCTTTTTTAATCCTTATGAGACACTTGGAAATTATTCCGATATTCCGTCGGAGATACTCCACAAAGATTTTTAAATATTTTTAAAAAGTGCTTATCATTTTCATAACCAACCTTTTTGCTAATATCTTGTATTTTCCAATCCGTATTTTCCAATAATTCTTTTGCAGCCTCTATTCTGATATCTTTTAAATAATTTACAAAATTCACTCCTGTATAGTCCTTGAACGCAATAGAAAATAAAGAATAGTTCATAGATACATAATTGGAAACGATAGCCATATTTAAATCCTTTTGATAATTTTTTTGTATGTATTCTATGGCTTCTCTTATCTTTCTTTTACTCTGATCGTTAATGAATTGTTCGGATAAACAATTAGAAAAATCTGCAAACCATTCTTGTAAATATTCCAAATATTCTTTAGAACAGTTCCATAACAATGGATTTTCATACTTGAGCAGTTTTTTCTGCTCTTCTGGAACCATTTTTCGATATCCATCCACTAATTTCTTTTGGATTTGTTCTGTTATCATCAAAATATCTTTTCCAACTATTTTTCCATGCTGTGCTTCAAAATACAAATTCTTCAGCTGTCCAATCGCATACTCTTGTTCCTTCGTTGTGAATTGCTGTACAAACTGCTCAATAAATTTCCATTTTTCTTTTTCTTCCAGTTTCTTACCATATTGTTTTATGGATGTGTATACGAGCTGTCTTTTATTTCTAATAAAAGCTTCCATTCTACTTTTTTTTGCTTCCTCATAGGCTTTGACACAATCTTGAAATAGAACATAGAAAGAGCTCACTCCGATTCCAAAAGATTCTTCTTGTTCTAGCCATTCGATATAATCTTTCTCTTTTAAAAAGACAACATCTTGTCCTTGCATATTTTCTAATAAAATCCCTCCCATACAATGCAATTGACCATGGGCTCCTACTAATACCCGATAGGCTTCTCTATCAAAAATATCTCCATATTGTTCTTCTTTTTGCTTCCACTCTTCTTCTGATATTTCCGATAGCAAAAAATATTTCATTTGATTATGGAGAATATTAACTGCTTCTTTTTGCTTTATCACGTTCTCTCTTTGTTTCTCCTCTAAAAGCTGTAAGAGTTCTTCTATTTTTTCTCTCTTTACTGGCTTTAGGATATAATCAAATACTCCTTGTTTTAACATTTCTACCGCATAATTAAAATCATCATATCCACTAATTACAACGATATCCGATTGATATCCTAACTCTTTTACCTTTTGTACGAATTCGATTCCATCCATTTTAGGCATCCTAATATCCGTAAAAATCGTATCAATCTGCTGTTTTTCCAAAATCTCTAAAGCTTCTACTCCATTTCTACACTCAACAATCTGCTCAATCGGAGTTTCACTTCTTGATGCCATAACAGCAATTCCTTTTCGTATCATTTTCTCATCTTCTACAATTAACAGTGTCTGCAAAGAAATCTCTCCTTTTCACTCACGCATCGGCAATAAAACTCTTACTTTTGTAAAACATCCTTCTTTGGAATAAAATTCTAATCCATATTGCTCTCCAAATTGTTTTTGTATTCTATCCTGCACATTTTTTAATCCAATCCCATTTCCATCTCCACAATTACTATCTGTCTCTCCCTTTATTTTTCTTTCTAACAATTGCTTTTGCTCTTCACTCATTCCAACCCCTGAGTCCGTAATCGCAATTTCAAAATCGTTTCCATGACGAATCGAACGGATATAAATTGTGGCATCCTCTTCTGCATCAACAATTCCATGATAAATAGCATTCTCCACAATTGGCTGTAATGACATTTTCGGTATTTTTTGTTCATAAATACTATCTTCAATTTTAATACAAAGTAAAATCGTAAAATCATAGCGTAAATTCATTAATTGAATATAGTTTTTAATATAAACAATTTCTTCTTTAATACTAACATTTCCAGATACCCATTTCATATTATATCGGAGCAATTCACCTAACGATGTGATAGCATCTGAGATTTCATATTTTTCATCAATCTCTGCCATCATCTTAATAGACTCCAAAACATTGTAAATAAAATGAGAATTAATTTGATTTTGTAGCGCTTTGATCTCTGTATTTTTTATTAAAATCTCATGTTCTATATTCTCTTTCATAAGAACTTGTATTTTATCAAGCATTCGATTCACTTGTCGTCCTAACTCACCCATTTCATCACTACTAATCGGTTCTACTCTCTGATTCAAATCTCCCTTTTGAACAACTCGCAAAATTTTTAATACTTCATAAAATTGCCTCAATACCGAACGCACCACTAATTTAATAAAAAATGCTACAAAAAAGAAACTCAATATCATAATAGTAATGATTTGAAGTTGGAGAAAAATCATTTCCTTATATTCTCTTTCCATATTAACGACTCGAATATAAGTTCCATCTAATTCTTCCACTGGTTCGATGACAAGAACTACTTTTTCTCCATCTAACTTTGTGTTGATGACCTCTGTCTTCGTAACATTTTTAACCAAAGGTAAAATATCTTTCTTATTCTTTTCCCAGTTAAAGTCCGATGATTGCTCTACGATTATTTTATTGTTTTCTGATAAAAAACAACTAAAACTATTTTCTTTTTTTGTATAGAGATCAAAGAAATTTTCCTCCATAGCAATAACCACTTCTGCCGTTCCAATTTTCTCTCCAAAATCATCCCGAATCACTCGTATTAACGCCATTAAATGTCTTTTATCATTTTCTGATACCATATAATCAGCATAATCTAAATGCCAAGATTCTATATTTTTTTCTGTACTCCATGAAAATAAATTCAGCTTTTCTTGATGATATAAAATAGGTGACATTTCTGGAAATTCATTATTTTCCGCATATACCCTTACTTGATATAAGTATGGATTACTGTTTACAAGTGCCTCAAGAATTGGCATATATTCTTTATGAAATTGTATATACCTCTCTGTTGGTATCTCATCCTCTTCTTTTAACTCCGACAGAAATTTTTTTAGCTCTTGATTTTCGCTAAAAACTTGCGCTGTCATATTTCCTAACTCCATCACTTTTTGAAACGAAGATTTTTCTTTTAAAACATCGCTTTTCACTTCTAAAATTTTTTCTTGAATCATCGTATGATATCGATATTGAAAAAAAATTATGGTATAGATAAGAATCGGAATTAAAACTAATACTAAAATAATAAGGGTAAATTTTTGATTTAAACCCATTTTATCAAATTTTTGTTTTATTTTCTTCATTCTTTTATCCCAAGTTTTTCTTTATTTTTCTGAATTAATTCCGTGGCTGCTTTTTCAAAATCACGGTATCCTACCTCATTTCTCTCTTTTTTATATTGTTCCACTCTTAACTCAAACGCTTCTTCACTCGGTGCTAATAATAAGTCAATTAACGCATCCGACCATATTTGATTTAATTTATGATAGATTGCCGACATTTCCATATCATCTCCAAAGTCCAACTCATACTGCCCTGTATAGGCTGCATACGGATTCGTCCATTCATAGAGTTGTCTAATATAGTCAGCCTCATAAGATATGGCTTCCATTTGCATTTCACCACTTTGAACCATCCAGTAAGTATCATCTGCCCCATATATCAAATCGTATTCTTCCCTATCCGTATTCAGAACATCTGCTACTTCTTGATTGAGCACGGCTCTCTGATCCACCATATGGTACATCGTTCCTTCTTCTCCTAGATAAATCAACTTCTGTCCTTCTTTGCTCAACATATAGTTCAATAACTCCAGTGCCTTTTTTGGATACTTACAGTTTTTTGAAATATAAGTGACTGTCCATCCATTGAGACCTGGAACAGAAAGCACCGGATCCTCTCCTTTTGAATTTCTAGGGCCTTCTACTGCAATATAAATCCTATCTGGATTTTCTTTATATATTTTCTTTTCTTGCTCCTCAATATCTGTATTTTGATAAAAAAGGCAAAAATATCTTCCATCCACCAATTTTTCCGATAACTGCACACGGTTATCAATAAATATTTCAGGATTTAGATACCCTTCTTCTCCAAGCTGGCGAAAAACTTTTAACCAGTTCAAATATTCTTGATCGGTATTTCTATCATAATACTTTCCATCTTTTTCATAAGGCACAGCAAGAAAATTTTGTAACCAAATATCAAAAGAGTTGCTTCCTCTTTCTGAAAACTGGTCTGCTCCAATTGGAATCAGTGGTTTCCCATTGACTTCTGGAAACATTTCCTTTGCCTTTTTTACAGCTGCTACAAAGCCTTCTGGTGTTGTCATATCGGGGCTACCAATTGCTTCATAAATATCCTTTCGAACTAAAAAATTTTGATGAGAAGAAATTTTTTCTTTGTTTTCTTGAAAATCTTTCCAGGAATACGAATAATTAGGGTATCCATATAAGTTACCATCTTCTTTTGTATACCATTTCACACTTTCTTCATCTGCTATTTCAAAAAATCCCGTGTGATAAGTTTCCTCTAATTGCTGATAAGAATATACCTTCTCTTTTTCTATCATCTCTTGATTCTCACACTCCCACCAACCGAGAGTTACTAGATCTGGTAAGGTATCGGAATTAATCATAGAATTTAGTTTTTCGGATTCATCTCCTTTTGGTACAACAAACTCTACATTCACTCCAATTTTTTCTGATATTTTTTTCGATACGATATTTTTTCCCCATTCTGTATCAAACCACGAATAATTAATATACCATTTTAATGTGGCTTTCTCTTCTATCATTTCTTCTTTACTATCCTTTTTTATAAAAAATAATAAGAGTATGATTAAAATACTTCCAACAAAAAAAAGAGCACCCCATATTTTATTTTTCATACCATTTTTCCTTCTTTTTTCATTTTATATTACGATTAACTCACCTTCGCATAAACGGTAATAACCGACAATTATTATATCATGTAATTGTCGGTTATTGTATCAATTAGGAAAACTTTATTCTTTTACTCCACCTGCTGAAATACTTCCAATAATGTATTTGGAACAGAAAGCAAATGTAATTAAAATTGGTAATACAGAAATAGCCACAGCTAAATAAATAGCTCCTTGATTTGCTGTAATATCTGTTGATGAATTTAAAGATGCCATCATAACTGGTAATGTAAATTTTTTTGGTGTATTTAATAAAATTAATGGCAATAAATAGTTATTCCAATTGCCAATAAACGCTCCAATTGCCATTGTCGCAATAGCTGGTGACATTAAAGGTAACATAATCTTATGAAAAATTTTAATCTCTCCTGCCCCATCAATTCTCGCTGCTTCTAATAGTGCTGGTTGAATAGATGCTTCACAATATTGTCTTAAGAAAAATACCGTTCCAGAAGAAGCAATCGCTGGTAAAATTAATGGCAGATAAGAATCTATCATATTTAATTTCGTAACTAAATCATAAAATCCAAGTAAACTCAATTGCCCTGGAATCATCATAAAGATAACAATTACACCATTGATGATCTTTTTTCCTTTAAAGTCATAGACAACGAGGGCATAAGCTGTAATCGCTGAGAAATAAGATGTGAATAAAGTAGCTGGAACTGCAACCACTAAACTATTCAACATTCCTTGAAATAAATTAAAATATCCAGATACAATTCTCCAGTTATCAACTAGAGCACTTCCAGGAATTAATGTAAAGGATGTTACAATCTCATTTCCTGTTCTTGTAGCATTCACCATCATTAATAGAAAAGGAATGAGACAAGTAATGGAAAGTATAATTAAAATCAAATATAGCAAATTTTGTTTTATTTTATATGTCATATCCATTTACCCCCTATTTATTTTTCTTTCCATACATCACTTTAAATTGGATAACAGAAATGAATAAGATAATAACAAATAGTGTATAAGCAATGGCAGAAGCAAATCCTACTTGATTTGTTTCAAATCCAAATTTATAGAGATACATAACAACTGTCTGTGTCTTTCCTGATGGATTTCCTATTGTGCCTCCACACATTAAGAATGGTAAATCAAACATTTGAAGTCCACCAATCAATGATGTAATTCCAACATAGAGTAAAATTGGTTTTAATAACGGAATTGTGATTTGCCCAAAAATTCTCCATCTTCCCGCTCCATCGATGGCTGCTGCTTCAAAATAATCTCTTGAAATCCCTTGCACACCTGCCATAAGCATAATAAAAGAATTTCCAAACCACATCCATGCACCAATCACGGAAATCACATAAGGTGCGGTTGCAGTAGAACCAAGCCAGTTAATCGCATGTTTTATAACTCCTGCATTGATCAATAGCTGATTGATACTTCCATATTTCCAATCTAAAAGTGTTTTAAATAAAAAGGCAACGGAAGTTGCTGCAATTAAATTTGGAAGATAAAATAACGCCCGAAAAATACTTAATCCTCTAATTTTATATTTAATATCACTGAAAATAATAATTAATAAAAAAGCAAGTCCTAGCTGTAATATAATATTGACACCCCAAATTTTTGTTGTGTTGAAAAGATCTCGCCAAAAAAATTTATCTTTAAAAACGCGGATATAGTTATCAAATCCTAGGAAAATTGGATCTCCAAATCCTTTATAATCCGTGAAACTCAAATATAGGGTTCTTAAAACTGGATAAATATTAAATATAATAAATACGATGACAAAAGGAGCCACAAATAAATATCCAGTTTTATTGATATCACGCTTGTTCTTTTTTACTGCTGTTTTCCATGCCATAATCGTTCTCCCTTCATTCACTCTATCAATCACAACACAATTCTCTATCCTATAGAACAAAGTGCGCATTGCTGCACGTGGTGCTTTTAACGCTGAGAAAGCCGTTACATTATGCAACAGCTTTCTCTAACTTTTCATCGTTATCGTTCAATTTCTAATTCTGGATAAGTAGACTGTACTGTATCATAAAAATTACTAATTGCATCTTCTTTCTTCATCTCGCCTGTTTTAATGGAGGTAATTGCTGCACCCCAAGCATCATTAATCACTTTATCATATTTTGTAACTTTGGAATAATCGATGCCTTTTGCTTGTTCTAAAAAGAACTGATATAATTTTTCTCCACCATACACTTCATTTTTATCGTTTTTATGTTTTTCAATTGTTGGCAACCAAGATACAACGTCTCCCTCTGAAACTTCAATCCACCAGTCAAGTGTATCTTCATTTGTCGTTACAAACTTAATAAAATCCCATGCCGTTTCTTTATTTTTACTTAATGCATTAATTCCTAAGAAAGTTCCTCCACTAAAACCATAAGAAGGTCCTGAGCATATACCCCATTTTCCTGATAATTCTCCGACATGATCTCTCATTGTTAAAACGCCCCAACTTGGCAATCCGAATGCAAATACTTCTGTTGTTTCTCCGCTCTTTTCTGCTTCCTTCATGGCGTCTTCATCCCATACACTTGTTGATGAGTCGATAATTGGAATTCCACCACTCATGGCCTGATACCAAGTCGTAGACCATGAATCTACATAAGCTGTCATATCATTTTGATATAAAGAAACACATAAATCCATATAATCTTTTCTATCTTGATCGATATTTAATTTTCCATCCTGTACCCAAGCAGAATCTCCTGAGAAATAAGCCATTTCTGTATCGGATGCAAAGATTCGATATCCCGCTTCTTTTAATGTTTCTCCTGTTTTCAAAATCGTATTATAATCCGTGAATAACTTACCAATTTCTTCTGGATCTTCTGTTCCAAATACTTTCTTGGCAATGTCTCTTCTATAATAAATTCCAGTTGGTGTGATCTGATAAGAAATTGCTTTTTGCACACCATTTTCATCTTGTCCTGCCTGCCATACATAATCCACCATGTTATCTTTAAATTGTTGTGCATTATATGGCTCTTGATTTAGATCTTCTAAGTAACCTGCCTCAAACATCGTATCGAGCATCTGTGGCTCTGCTACAATAATATCTGGCTCTGTCGCCTTCCCCCTCATAGCAGACTGGATTTTTGTTAAATAATCCGCTGGTGCGATTACAACCGTTTCAATCTGCACATCTTTATTTTGTTCACAGTAATGATCCGCAAATTGTTTTAGATCATCGGCTAACGTCCAGATAACTAATTTATTTTTTGCATCTTTACTTCCCGCTACTGCCGCATCTACCGATTCACTTGTTTCTGGTGATTTTGCGTCTCCACCATTGCCACATGCCATTAATGATAGTGACATAATTCCTGTTAGAATCATTGCTAACCATTTCTTTTTCATACCTTTTCCTCCTGTATTTCTTTGATAGTTCTATTATAATTTTTTACATTTTCTGAAACAATGACTGATATTTTAGTTAGGTATCATTTTTTTAGTTTCCTCAAAACAACGCTTAAAACAAAATGTATTGCTTTTTTATTTCATAGGAAATTGGTACTTTCATCAATTAATGTAACAATGTCTTTCCTATAAAATAAAAAAGGAGCTTAAAAAATTGCCCTTTTTGCAACTTCTTAAAGCTCCTTCTGAAAACCTACGCTTATTACCCTTTTTTTTAGTTTTTATTTTTGTCTTTGGAAGCGAAGAGACTCCAATTCCATACCACTCATTGAAAAATAAAGTTTAATATAATGATTCACATCCCAGATGTTTCCAAGAGACATTGTCTGCTCGGTCCAATCTTCTTGGTTTCCTTGAATGACAAATGTTCCCTTTAGTTCATTATCGAAGAATACAGACATAGAAAGCTGTGCCAGTGAATTACTGCTATCTTTGGAACGCATCTTTGCTGAAATCGTATAATCTCCCATTTCCTTTAATGTAATTCCAAACACCTCAGAATTTCCCTGATCGGTTATCACATACTTCATATCTAATATGGTATCATCATCAATCGAATAATACTTAGAAATTTCACAATCATTTTGTGTAAACTGTTCATTTCCTATGACTTCTACTTTTTCCTGTTCTCTTCCTAAAAATCGATTCATAACCGGAGAACGCATCAAGACTTCACATATGTTTTTCGCACAGCGCTGAAACTCTGCTTTTGTAACACGCCCTTCCTTTAGATCGGACATAGCACGTTTTCCTATTCCTTCGGTTTCGCTATCCCTCACAACCATGTAAAGATCGTTTTGTGCTCGTACCATAACACCAGTGTTATCAACAGAAGCCTTTTCTCCCTCTTCATTGATTTTTGCCCACCAGTCTGTCATGACAATTCCTTCATATCCCCATTCTTTTCTTAGAATCGAAGTATTCAGATCATAGCTTCCCGCTGTCCAAATGCCATTGACCGCTCCATAAGTTGTCATAATAGAATAAGCCCCTGCTTCCTTTACTGCCATTTCAAAACCTTTTAAATAGATCTCGCGAAGTGCTCGTTCCGAAACAATGGAATCGATTTCATGGCGATGGAATTCTTGGTTATTTCCTGCAAAATGTTTTAACGTTCCAGTTACCCCTGCATAACCCATTCCCTTTATTTGAGCAACTGCCATAGCACCTGTTACATAAGGATCTTCTGAAATATATTCAAAATTTCTTCCATTTAAAGGATTTCTATGAATGTTAATTCCTGGTCCTAGCAAAGTATCTATTTGATTTTTACGAAGTTCTAATCCTTCCATTTGATAAAGCTGTTCAATGAGCTCTGTATTAAACGTACATCCGATTGCTGTTCCATTTGGCAAAGAAAATGCAGTTGTTCCACAAGACATACGAATACCAGATGGACCATCCGCACAGCAAGCAACAGGAATTCCAAAATGTTCTAATGCCTTTGTTGTTCCACCAAAGGCTGACGCTGTTCCCGCTGTCACTTTTGGACTACACATTCCTTCTCCATGAACAATACAAACGAGATCTTCTTCTGTTAATTGAGCAAGGAAGGTTTCCATTGTAATCTTACCATCCAATACATCCACTAATTGATAGCCTTGATCTCCTGTATATGGAATTTCCTTTGGCATATCTTTTTTTCGTTTCTCCATTGGAGGAATGGTTCTTGTTGGAACAGCTTCTTCTCCTTGTTGAAAACAAAGACTATCTCCTTCTACAGCAATCGGTAGGAAACGTTCATATTCCTTTACTGGTGCTAAACATTCTTCTAGCTGTTCCACCAATGTTGTCTCTTCTACAAAAAAGTTACCTGCCAATGTTGCCTGTCTCACATCGCTTCCCACATAGAACTCATAAGAACCTTCTTCTAATACATAAGCGGAGCGATAGCCTGTCTTTCCACCGTCATCATAGGAAGCTAACTCTTTGATTGGCACTATCAGTTCTACTATTTGTTCTTGTTCTGGTTGCAAAACTTCTGTCTTTTTAAAAGCTTTTAACTCTCTGAGTGGTTTTCCAAGCAATCCTTGAGGTGCAGAACTATAAAGTTCTACTACTTCTTTTCCTGCAACGTCTCCTATATTTTTTACGGCTACCTTTACGACAATGCTTTCTTCTTTTTGTTCCAAACTCTCCACTCTTTGTTGGAAGCTCGTATAGGATAACCCGTATCCAAATGGATACTGTACCTTTTCTTTGGCAAACGTTTCAAAGTAACGATATCCTACATAAATATCTTCTTTATAATAATTTTCTACTGGATCTCCAAAGTTCTTCGTAGATGGATAATCGGTAATCTCATAAGCAATCGTATCTGTTAATTTACCACATGGACTCACCGCTCCTGATAGAATATCTAATACACCATTTCCCCCTTCTTGTCCTCCTTGCCATGTGTAAAGAACTGCCGATGGCTGATAAGTTTCTACCCATCTCATATCGATAATGTTACCAACATTTAATAAGACAGCGACTTTATCAAAGCAGTTGCAAACCTTTTCTAACATCTCTTCTTCTAGTTTTGTAAGAAAATAGCTACCTTCTTCTGCTTTTGTATCCTGATCTTCTCCTGCGGTTCTTCCAATGACAACGATAGCCATATCAGACTGTTGGCTGGCTTGTTTTACAATCTCTTCCGTCAATGGCATTTCTTTTTGTGACCAAGGTTCTTGTCCCCATCCTGCTCCTTTATCAAATGGATTTTCTTCTATCCACTTTTGATAAATGCCTTCTAACTCTTCATTTATAGAAATATCCTTCCATGTCTTTAGAGCGTCTAAAATTCCTACCACATAGTTGGTGTTGACAAGGCCGCCTGAACCTGTACCACTCTTATAATAATGAAATGCAATTCTTCCAAAAACTGATACTTTTGTTCCTTTCTTAATGGGAAGTGTGTCCTTGTCATTTTTTAATAAAACACATCCTTCTGCCGCTGTCTGTCTTGCTAGTTGCATATACTTGTTCATATCAAGCTGATACTTTGCCATGTTTTTTCCTCCCTTTTCCATCTATCTATTATAGATTCAAACGATATGTTAATTATTCTATCCTAAAATAATTTCAACCGTATTTCTCTTATTTTTTGCTAACTTTTCAATTCCTTTTTCTTTAATTATAACTCCTTTTTTTGATTCTCAATTTTCTATTGTTTATGTTTATTATAAGAAAAAGAGAGCATTTCTCCAAGTCCCTGTTTTTTACTATGGTGTCTTTTTTTTACGTTTTCACGCTCTATATCTTTAGACTATAAAAAATGGAAAATACCATTTGAAATAGTCATAATTAAAAACTATTTTCTAATGATATTTTCCATTTTATTTTACTCTTCTATTTAAGCTGTGACCTGTTCACTCTTGATTCCTTTTTCAGGAAACAGTTTTCCAAACACCAATCGGACAACTGGACCTGCAAAGAAAATCTGCCATCCAAGTGCCATAGGGAAATTCATCACGGTTGTTTGCACCCATTTTGCCACTACTTGAACATCAAATCCACCTTTGAATAATACGGTAGCAATGAAACTCATAATTGGACACATAAAGCATACTGTCATAATAGAAATCGCTAAAATAATGACAATAGGTCGATCACTTCTTGGATTTACCATACGGAATGCCATTTTTTGAGCGAGCTTTCCAACCAAAAGCAACTCTAATAAGAATGCTACAATGCCCATAATCCATAATTCTCCTAACGCGATCACAAACACTTGATTTGTCAAGCCTCCCATATCTAGGGAGATATTATAGACTACCATACCATAGACCATAACAATCACCATCATTACTGTAAAGACAATTTCTTGAATTTTTGTTTTTGGCATTTTAATTCCTCCTTTGCCTCTTTGGAAAATGGACGAAATACTATGATAGAAAACGCAAAAAAATCGCAGTAAAAGCCATTTTATAACTTTCACTGCGATCCTATCTTTTTCTCTATCAAATTTAATAAAATCTCGTTACCATTTTCATCTAAGTACATTATTTTGTTTGCGATGAATATTCTACCATAAAATATTCTTTCATGCAAGTTCTTTCAGTATACTCTCAAAAACCTTTTCTAAATACGAAACATTCACCATATAGTTTTTTCCTCTCCCATTTTCCTTTGTACAGTAACGCACGAGCCCAACACCGACAAGATGATTCATTTGATAGGTTACCCCTGCTGGCGTAATTTTTAACCGTTCTGCCATCTCTTTATTGGATAACTTCCCTTCTTTTAACATCTTCAGAATGGAAAAACGATTGGGATCCGAAAGAGCTTTTAACACTTTTTCTTTCTCTTCCTCTCCTAGTCTTTGATTCTCTTTTTTATAGTGTTTCACTTCTTGGACATGGACTCCTGTTACCAATCGTTTCTTTTCCTCGGCATCACTAATAACAATGGAGAAACGGGACATAAAAAGAATATAATGTATAGACTCTGCAAGATATTTCTCATCGATTTCAACTTTATCTTCTAAAACATCTTCATAATATTCTCTCGTTTTTTCTTCAATAGAACTCTGGATTTCTTTCGCTCTTTCTTTATTCTTTTTCATTAATTTTTCTTCATAATAAGAAAAGAGGGGATACAGTTCTTGAAATAATGCTTTGATCTCCAATAAACTCTTCTTTTTATCTTTTATGATAGAAAATAGATTCCACTTTTGTTTGTCCAAAATATGTAGACTATTGATAGCTTCAAATTCTTCTTCCTCTTCTTTTTCCAGCCCTAAGATAGAAAAGATCGCATCTTTCCATTCTTTTTGATCCATCTCTTCTAATTGCTGTTCCAATTGCTCTAATGTCTGAAATTCCTTCTTATTCAAGAGATAAAGCCCAAAAAGCAAATTATATTCTTTTAAACAATACTTTTCAATTGTTTTTTTTCTTTTTTCCAATTGCGCTCGATACTCTTTTACAATCTCCTCTTCTTCTTGATCGATAAAAGGATAACGGTTCTCTTCGAAATCCTCCACAAGCAAAGAAAAAGATAAAAAATAATCTATCATTTCACACTGTTGTTTTGTTGCTATCGTTACTGCCATTTTCTCTTCTCCTTTAAACCAATTCCTATTTTCATACTGTCCTAATTCTATCATAAAATCCAGCTATTTTGAAATCCTACCTATCCCAATCTCATCCTAACTCAATCACTCTATCTATCCGCTTTACAATCCCCTCTGTCATATGATGGGAAATCATAATCACCATACACGGCAATTGCAAGACAAGTTGTTCTAATTCTAACTTCACTTTTGGATCTAAGTTGGCCGTCGACTCATCCAGTATTAAAATTTCCTTCTTCTGGATAAGAGCCCTTGCCAGTGCAATCCGTTGTCTTTGACCTCCAGATAGATTCTTACCATTTTCCACAATCAAATATTCTGGTTCCAATTCATTTAAACGCACATCATTCATCACATTTCTAATTTCTTCTCTTGTATATGAATTTCCCATGGAAATATTTTCAAACATCGTACCATTGAATAAATACGTAAATTGATTCACATAGGCGATACGGTCTCGCATATCGGGAAGTTTTTTAGAGAGCAATTTCGTTCCTGACTTTTGTTTTACTTGAATCTCTCCATCATAGTTGGTTACTTCCCCAATCAATGTTTTTAATAAACTACTCTTTCCACAACCACTAGAACCAATGAGCATATACTTTTTTCCCTTTTCAAAGCAAATTTCCTTCTGAATACAAATATCTTTTTGCTTATAATGAATGGTAAGAGGAGGAATAACTATCGACTGTATTTCCTCTTTTTCTTTTTTTCTCTCTTTCTTTTGTCCTTCCTTCTGACTTATAAAATCGTTATTCAACAAAGCAGAGTTTTTTAGACGATAAGGATGAAAGTAAGACTCTTCTTTTCCCTTTTCTCTCTGTAAACGATTTCTTTTTTCCTTTCCATCAAAGAATTGAAAGGACGCATATTTCTCATAAAAAAACTTCTTACCTGATTTAAAAAATACGCTATCAGACATCATTAACATGACAGAATCAGAAAGAGATGGCATAAGAGTAATCACCGATAAAAAAGCCCCAACTGCCACTTTCTTTTGTAATACAAAATAGGCTAAGACGCCTAATACAACGGCTGTAAAAAAATAGCTCATCCATGATAAAACTCCTGACATAATGCCTGCAAACGTATCTACTTGACAAATTCCTTTACAGTAGTCATAACTTGCTTTTTTCGAACGTTTTTTGAAATAAGAAAAACAATTATTTTCAAATATCGTGGAATAGCCTTGCATTAACTCTCGTATTTGATTTAAGAATACTTCTTTTTGCCTTTGGTTATCACTTAATATGAACGACAGCTTTTTTTCAAAGGCTTTTGTTGCCATTGCCATAATCAATACTGCACTGATCGCTACGATTGCCATAACCCAATTAATTTTTACTAATGCAACTAATGTACAAACAGCTATTACTGTTTTGCCTAAAATGGAACACGATTTTGCAAATGTTAAATCCACTATTCTTGGAACATCATTGACATAAAAAGAAGCGTGCTCTCCAGACTCCTTTTCCATAAACTTCTCAAATGGTTCTTGCTCAATTCCTTGATCAATCTTCTCATTCCAGTTCATTTTCAGATAATAACTAGCTACCGCTTGACTTCTAAGGGCAAAAACAATAAAAATCCCTTGCAGACAAGCCCCTACTATTAATGCAACAACAATTCTTACTAAGGAAGACAAATCTTCCACAACAAAGTAAGAATATGAATAGGAAATCACAACTGACATGATAGATTGAAGAACTATTGCCATATAAGCAATACGAACCGAAAGATATTCCCATAATTTCATTGTAACCGCCTCCCTCTAAACTAAAATTAAGTATTTATTTAAATTTTATTTAAGTATAAACTTATATATACTCAATATTCCATATTTTGTCAAGAAGGAATTCTTCATTCTATTTCTCTTCCTTAATGATCGTTTTCTTCTCAATGAACTCTTCCATTCGGTTCGCGACACTGTCATGCCATTTTTTATTTCTATTCTATCATGCACTATTTTTCTGCTTTGAGTAATTTCCTATAAATTTGAAAAAAGCAGACGTTTTTCACGCCTGCCCATTCATTTCTATTTTTCTATTTTCTATCTCACTCTTTCGTATTTTCTAAAAACTTTTCTACTAACTCTTTTTCTAAACTTAGTTTCTCTACTACAAATTCTAAATCCATACCATTTTCAATCATAATCTTTGCAGCTTCTAATTTTCCTTCTTCTCTTCCTTCTTCTCTTCCTTCTTCTCTTCCTTCTTCCCGAATACCTTCACTTAAATTACACATACTTTCCATACTCCTTTCCATTGCTTCATTGATATGATAATATTTTTTCAAATACTCCATATCTCGTTCAAATAAGGCTTTGATATAGCGGATCACTTTCTCTTTGGATTGTTGTTTTCCAAGATAAATCAGAATCAAACTAAATGGATCATTCCTTGGATCAATGGTTCGCGTCTTTGTATTCATAAAAGAATACTTCACAACTTCTTCCTTCGGAGAATTCGATACAATCCAAACACTATACACTTTCTTCAGTTTATCATAATTTGCATCATCTGAAATATCTTTTAATTGTTCTGAAAAAGCTCTTGCAATATAATAGCTTCCCCTCATTTTCAAATTGTATCCTGGATTTGCTTTTCTTTGAATCTCTACATTTAAAATGAGTTCAATCGCACCATCGTTTGTATGAATAGTCGTTTTTATATCATAGAATATCGTTTTTTCTCCTATATATTTACTTTCGCTTTCTAACCTCTCAATTGGTCCATTGACAGCGACTTCCTCTTTTGAGATATTGACATTTCCAATCATAGTAGCTATTTCTTCATAAGAATAGTCTTTGACTTCTGGTATCACATATTTTGCAATGACACTTAATACTTCTTTATTTCCAAATAAATTTTTGGCTTCTGTATCATAACTAAGATCTAAATCTGAATTAATCAGTCTCCGAACGTGATTCGACAACTCTTGTTTATCCTCCCGTATATCTTCCATAATCGCCACTCACACTTCCTTTCTTATAATTTCATTATATCATAAAAATACTTTTCCTCAATAACATACCTTCTCAAGTGTGCACCCAACACTCTTCGCGACTTTCGGTCACTTTGAGCAACGTACACTTTGCCGCGCGCGAGCAGTTTGTGAAGCAAAAATTTCTTATCTGCGAGCTGTGTATTGTTGCACGTAGTGCTTTTTATTTCATAGAAATTGAATGCTTTCATACATTAATTCAACAAGGTATTTCCTATGAAATAAAAAAAATCCGCAATCTCCTGTTTCCAGTCGATTGCGGATTCTACTCTATACTTGCTAATTTCGCTAAAGTTAGGACTTAAATTATTTAAGTGTAACTTTTGCTCCTTCAGCTTCAAGTTTAGTTTTGATTTCTTCAGCTTCTTCTTTAGATGCAGCTTCTTTTAATACTTTAGGAGCGTTATCTACAGCTTCTTTAGCTTCTTTTAATCCTAAACCTGTTACTTCACGAACAACTTTGATAACTTTAACTTTGTTTGGACCAACTTCTGTTAATTCAACGTCGAATTCAGTTTTTTCTTCGCCAGCTCCAGCACCGTCTCCAGCTGCTGCAACTACAACACCTGCTGCTGCAGATACACCAAATTCTTCTTCACAAGCTTTTACTAATTCATTTAATTCTAATACAGATAAACCTTTGATTACTTCAATAATTTCCTGAGTTGTCATCTTAAAAATCCTCCATTCGATAATTTAAATTCAATAATTCGTTATAAACAGAGCAATATCTTATGCTTCTGCTTCTTTAGATTCAGCAACTTGCTTGATAACACGAGCAAAGTTTGCGATAGGTGACTGAATACTTCCAAGGAATTTGGAAAGTAATTCTTCTCTTGATGGAATTGTAGCGATAACCTGGATACCAGCTTTATCGTAGTATGTTCCTTCTACAACACCTGATTTTAACTCTAATGCTGGAGCGTTTTTAGCAAATTTAGCTAAAATTCTAGCTGGAGCAGTAGCGTCTGTTGAAGAGATAGCGATAGCTGTAGGTCCTTCTAAATCTGGGCTTAATGCTTCGAAATCTGTTCCCTGAGCAGCTAAACGGATCATTGTGTTTTTGTATACTTTGTATACAACACCTGCTTCTCTTAACTCTTTACGAAGAGCAGTATCCTGTTCTACTGTGATTCCACGGTAGTCAACTAATACAGCAGACTGAGCATCAGCAAGTAATCCTTTGATCTCTTCTACGATAGGTTGTTTTAATTCTACTTTAGCCACGATTGGTGCACCTCCTATATTATTTGTACACCGCCGATCATAAAAAAAGCTCTGTATCCAAAGACACAGAGCATCTATCATTCTTATTATTTTAAGAAAGTGATATTCCCTCGGTAGGCGTTTTGAACCTTATGCTTTACAGCACCTACTGTCTTCGGCAGTATTTACACTAGAACACTTTACCATGCGTGTCCCAAAATGTCAAGGGATTTTTTTGTAAATTTTTATTAGAATTGACACAAATATCCTAATTTCATTTTTATTATATTTTTGGATTTCTGATATAGGTAATATACAATACTTTTACTATTATATTCTTGTAATCTTTACATCTTTTCTTGGCACTGTTCGTTTATATGTTACCCTTGGATACCCAATTAACATACAGGCCACAAACTGTTCTCCTTCTTCTACTTTTAGTAATTCTGCTATTTTAGGATTGACGGATAACGCTCTTTCTAAAAATCCACTAAAATAAGTTCCAAGACCTAAAGCATTTACCATAAGCTCCATTTTTGATGCTGCTAAAGCTCCATTTATCGTTCGATTCGCTTTTATAACAAGTAACACTGGCGCTTTAAAGAACAATTTATCCTCGCCATCTGGATTTTCTAGAAAATCTTGATACATCTGCTTCCACATATATGCGTATGTAATAAATTGCTTTGGCGTATTTTCATCGGCTAACATTTTATCCGCCATCGCATTTAATGTTTCTAACACCATTTTTCTAACTTCTTGAAGTTTTTCTTTTACAATCACATAAGAAACGTCTTGTATATTGCTCGCCGTTTGTGTGTATTTACCTGCTTCTATTATTCTTTGTATTTTTTCTTCTTCTACATCGTCTTCTTTGAATAACCTAACACTTCTTCTGAACTTCATAAAGTTCATTAAAGTTTCTGGATCGATATCAAATTTTTCTTTTTCATATTCTATGACTTCATCCATTGCATATTCTTTTTCATCATCACAAGATATTGCTTTCACTGGACAAATTGCAATACAGTGACCACACTTGATACAGGTTTTATTTCTTATATATGACTTTCCATCAACCATTTCTATATCGCTTACAATACAATCTTGTTTACATAAAGTACAACCGATGCATTTATCTGTATTTACTATCATTTCCATTCTCCTTTATCTCTTTTTTATGTTTAATCCTATGGTTTAACACAAGTTTTGCTTTAAGTCAAGTTATGGTAAGATAACAATATAGCAAACATATAAAATTTATTAAGAAAGGAGACTCTAAAATAAGCCCCTCATTTAAACTTTAAGGACTATCATTTTAGAAAAAAACAAAAATGAAAATTCGAGAAACTTATACTTGTCCATTGGAACTTACTCACGATATGCTTAAAGGAAAATGGAAACCGATCATACTATGGCGATTACGCTTTGGCCCTACTTCTCTTTCTAAGTTAGAACACGATATTGATGGTATCACCCAAAAAATGCTACTAGAACACCTAAAAGAACTGATCGAGTTCGGCTTTGTTGAGAAGAAAGTATATGAAGGTTATCCATTAAAAGTAGAATATTCTCTAAAAAAACCACAAGGTGAAAAAATACTTTCGGCATTAAAAATTATGCAAGAAATCGGCATTGACTATATGGTAGAACATGGAATGTCTGATGTTTTAAAGGAAAAGGGACTACTATAGAGTATCAGTACCCACAAAAAAGTAAGTAATTTACACCTTTGTTTCCACCTCGTATAATGTAGCTACAAAGAATGGAACATTAGGAGGTTGTTACTATGAAAATTATTAGTCATGGAATTATTGATGGAACGATAGAAGATAAATACGGAAAACATGGAGAACATTTTAATGAAAATGGTGTGCCAACCTATTCTCTCCCATTTGAAATTTTAGATGCTCCAGAAGGAACAAAAAGTTTTGCTTTACTTCTTGAAGATAAAGATGCTTTTCCAATTAGTGGTGGATTTTCTTGGATTCATTGGGTAGCAGCAAATATTACAAAAACAAAAATAGACGAAAACGAAAGCCAAACAACAAATGACTTCGTTCAAGGAGTCAATAGCTGGATTAGTATGCAAGGTGGAAATCAGAGTAAAGAATTATCTTCCTACTATGGAGGAATGGCTCCACCAAACGATCCTCACACTTACGAGCTTCATATCTATGCTTTAGATTGTATGCTGGACTTAGAAAATGGTTTTATGATGCATGAGATGTTCCGTCAAATGGAAGGACACATTTTAGAGCAAGCGACCTTAAAAGGAAACTATCGTCATTAAATCTCAATAATGAAAAGCAAAAGAGAGCTAACTTTACAACAATTAGCTCTCTTCTTCTATTTATCTCTCAATACTATATTTATTCTATACGAAATCCTTTGGTCATGCATACATTTCCATCACAACGATAATACAACTTTAAAATAGAACCATCTGCTTTTGTAGCTTCAACTAACCAAACATCTCCTATTTTTATTGCTGTTGGATAGTTATTGCTAGGTAAGGAATCTCGTATGTAAGATTCGTGTTTAAAATCATCGTAAGCATTTTCAATTCGCCAAAATTTTAACTGTGTAAACCCTTCTACTTTTCCTGTTACATCCGTTGTACCGAAATAAGACGCCTGATATTCTTTCCCCGCAAGTTTTATTGTATCCACTCTCTCTGGTTTAACATCACCTACACTCGATAAACTTTCTGAAAAAACAGACTCTCCATAACGCTCTTTTAATTGATTTCCCATACACGGAATAGAAAGTGTGTAATAATCCATTGATTCTAGATCCGTATGGGCGCCTCCATAAATCCCCATAATATTTTGATTTTTTAGCTTATCAAATTCACGGATAAAATTTTCCGCCATCTTATTTTCACGATATACATTATCATGAAGATTATAATAGTATTTTCCTTGTTCTATTGCCTCTTCTGCTAACGCATACTGTTCTGAACTCTCTTTTCCTTCTTCTTTTAAATATTCTAAAAATCGTTTTCCAGTTGAATCATATTGATGTCCCACATCGGTTCCATGGAAAATTGTTTCTGGACATTCCTTTTTTATCTTTTGATAAAATTCCTTATTATAAGATGTACTTCCAGCAGTACCTATACAATCTATAAAAAGTTGATCTAATATTGTATCATCTTCTGCCTTCATCCATAGATTTAAAAATTCTGCTGTATAATAAGGCTCCTCAGTAAATAAATGTCGCATCCCTTGCTTATGGTAATAATCATACCATAAGTCAAATTCTTGATCTAAAATCTCTTTTACTCCATGGTATTCTCCATACAAATAAATATCTCCATGTTTTTTTGAACTTGTTTGTTGTTTCACCCTAGAACAGCCATTTGTCCCTATTAACAAGATACCTACTAACATAAAGCATAATAAACGAATGTTTTTACTTTTCATTTTTCTTTCCCCCTACGAAACTCTATTATATGTGACTTTTATCTGTTCGAATAACACGCAATAATCGTTCCAAAGAAGCATTTGCAATTAATTCCTCTGGAAAATGAATTTCTTCTAACATGGCTAATGCCTTATCATAATGTCCAATATAATAGGCAAAATGGGCGTCGCTATTCACTGCAATGGAAACTCCAAGTTCTGCACAGCGTTCTGCGATTGTCTTACAAATCATAGAAGGACCCATATCAAAAGAATGATTATTGATTTCAATGATCTTGTTCTCTTCTTTTGCCACTTTTAGCACTTCATCAATTTCGTACTCCATTCCTGCTCGACCACTATGTCCAATAATATCCACATAGGGATTTCTCAATGCATTGATATACATCTTTGTATGCTCTACTTTTGTGGCTGGACGAAATTTTTCCCAAGGATGAACGCTTGCAATTACTAGCTCACAGCTTTGTAAAACTCGTTCTTGTACTGTAATTTCTGGATTCGTCGGGCTTTTCTTATCATAATAAGCAAGATTTCCTTCGTGATCCACAATATCGATCTCGACCCCTTTCAACACTCGAACTCCACAGATTTCCTCTGGTAAGATAACCCGATTGCCAATTTGGAACATTCCTTCTTTCATATCACTTAAAAATAAAGGACCAAAATGATCCGTAATTGCAATGGCCTCTATTCCCTGACTATTAGCATAACGAGCATTTTCCTCAATTGTGCTATAAGCATGATTCGTAAAAATAGAATGTACATGCATATCTGTTTTTATTTGATACATTATTGTTACCTCCTTATTACTTTTTCTTTCTCTTATTATATCTTACTATTGTTTTTAAAAATCTTCTAGGGATTCCCTCTTATTTTACGAAAATATAATAAAACGGTTCAAAAACAAAGGATGCGTTACCCATTGCTCACTTCTTTCCGGTTACTTCTAGCAAAGCACAAAAAATCGCTACCTAAAACGATAGAAAATAAATTTCCTACGTTGAAAGTAACGATTTTTCTCTTAACTCAATCTAATATTGATTCTACTATTATACATCTCTATCTGGATAATAAGCATGAGGAAGATCCCAAGCCTTATGATCCGTATGTAAAAGTTCATGTGCTAAATGAGACAATGGTTCTCCTAAGTAATCTTTATAAGTAGCCTGAACTTCTGGGCTCTCATGGGAGAAACGAATTGCACACTCTTTATCTAATTTATAAAGGTTTTCTCCACGTTCTCCTGCCAATTCTTCTCCATCATGGATAATCTGTCCGCCACCGCCGACACAACCACCAGGACAAGCCATGACTTCCACAAAGTCATATTGTACTTCTCCTCTTCTTAACGCGCGAATAAGTTTTCTTGCATTGGCAAGACCACTGACTACCGCAGTTTTAACGGTATTTCCTGCTACATCAAAGGAGGCTTCTTTCCAACCGTCTAACCCACGCACTTCATAAAAAGCATCTGGATTTGGCTTCATTCCTGTTGCTAAGTAATAAGAAGTTCTAAGTGCTGCTTCCATTACCCCACCAGTTGCACCAAAAATAACACCTGCACCAGTTCCTGGTCCTAATGGAGAATCAAATTCTTCCTCTGGAAGATGTTCAATATCAATACCAAGAGAACGGATTTGTGCTACCATTTCTCTCGTTGTAAGAACGATATCTACATCTTTTCCTGCTCCAGAATCATTAATGGATGGAATATCACACTCCGCTTTCTTAGCAACACAAGGCATAATGGACACGCTGAAAATATCGTTTGGATCGATTCCCATTTTCTTTGCAAAATACGTTTTAATAATAGCGCCTTGCATTTGCTGTGGAGACTTCGCTGATGATAGATCATCAACCATATCTGGATATTGAGATTTTAAAAATCTTACCCATCCTGGACAGCAAGAAGTAAACATTGGATATTTAAAATCTTCTTTATGTTTTAATCGTTCTAAGAATTCGCTTCCCTCTTCCATAATGGTCAAATCTGCACCATAATTGGTATCAAATACATAGTCAAATCCCATGCGACGAAGAGCGGCTGCTAAACGTTTTGGAGTAGCAATTTCTCTTGATACCCCAAAGGCTTCTCCCCAAGAGGTTCGAACAGATGGCGCTACTTGCACAACCGTCACTTTCTTTCCTGTGCTAATTGGAGCATCAAATCCAAACACTTTTCCTTTATCATTTCTTGCAGATAATGCACCTACTGGACAATGGGTAATACACTGTCCACAAAGCACACACTCAGAATCTTTAATTTTTCGATTATAGGATACATCAACGGTTGTTCTAGAACCTGTTTTTGCAATATCCCAAATATGAATACTCTGTACTTTATCACACACTTGTACACAACGCATACATTTAATACATTTGCTTGCATCTCTTACAAGTGGAAACTTTGTGCTCCATGGAGCATATGTAACTTCTTTTTTATAAGTTTCTGTATTGAGTCCAAGCTGATAAGAAATTTTTTGTAACGTACAATTTCCATTTCTTGTACAAGTTGGACAATTACAATTATGTTGAGATAAAATAAGTTCTACATTAGTTCTTCTAGCATCTCGTACTCTTGCAGAGTTGGTCAACACTTCCATGCCTTCGCTTACGACGTTGTTACAAGAAGTTACCAGTCTTTCTACACCGACTACTTCCACACAACAGACACGACAGGCTCCGATATCATTAATTCCCTTCAAATAACAAAGGCTTGGTACTGGATAATGTGCCTGCTTACACGCCTCCAAAATGGTTGTTCCTTCTGGAACTGTAATCGGTACATTGTTAATTTTTAAATTTACCATTGATCCACTCTACCTCCTTTGAAAATACCATATCCGAAATGATCACAACGTAAACATCTGGAAGACTCTTGTTTTGCTTCCTTACAAGACATTCCATATTCCACCATTTCAAAATCTTTCTTCCGCTCATTGGAATCTCTCTCTGCCATTGTCACACGACCACAAGCAGGGCGATCTGCGATTCTTGGTGCTGGTACTTTTACATCTACCTTAATGATATGGTTATATCCTAAATAATTATCGATATTAGCAGCCGCTACTTTTCCATTAGCAATGGCGCGAATTACCGTAGAAGGTCCTGTTACACAATCTCCTCCTGCAAATACGCCTGGCATATTTGGAATCTCACTTGCAGAATCCGCACAGATCATATTTCTCGTCACTGGAATTCCTGCTGCGTCAAAGTCCTCAGATACAATATCCTGTCCGATTGCCACAAGAACGATATCACAAGGAATCCGAACGGCACTTAACCCTGAGTCACTTGGACGAGGTCTACCTGCTCGATCCACTAATCCAATAATCTTAGGATCTGCCCAAATAGCAACAACATTTCCGTTTTCATCTGTTTCAATTGATTTTGGAGCATGAAGTTCTAATACATCAGCACCTTCTGCAATGGCACCTTCTACCTCCTCCATAAGAGCTGTCATATCAGACTTTCTTCTACGATATAATACGCTGACTTTTTCAGCGCCAAGGCGAATAGCAGAACGAGTTACATCCATGGCTACGTTTCCACCACCTACAACCACTACTTTCTTCCCTGTAAAATCTGGCATATCCTGATCGCCAATTCTTCTTAACATATCAACAGCTGACATAACACCATTGGCATCTTCACCTTCAATTCCAAGTTTTTTGTCAGTATGAGCACCAATGGCAATATAAACGGCATCGTATTCTTTTCTCAACTGTTCAAAAGGAATCTGTCCCTCTTTTTTACCGATGGAAACTTCCTGTTTTACTTCCACCCCTGTGGAAAGAATAGCATTCAAATCTTCATCTAAACGTTCTTTTGGAAGTCGATAGTTTGGAATTCCATAATGAAGCATACCACCTAACTGTTTTCTTTGTTCAAATACCGTTGTCTGATGTCCCATAAGCTGTAAATAATAAGCAGCACTTAAACCACTTGGACCACCACCGATAATGGCAACTTTCTTACCTGTTGATGGGGCACATTCTGGAACTGGGACATCTCCGCAGTGATCAACCGCATAGCGTTTTAATCCACGAATATTGATAGAAGAATCTACCATATTTCTACGACATCTTGCTTCACAAGGATGCTCACATACAAGAGCACATGCGGTTGGAAATGGATTATCTTTTCGGATCAAAGCAACCGCATCCGCATAACGCTCTTCATGAATCAATGCGACATATCCTGGCACATCGACTCCCGCTGGACACATAGCAACACATGGAACAGGTTGCTCTAAATGGCAAAGACATCTTCCTGTCTTTACATGCTCCTCATAGTCATCCCGAAAACCTTCTAACCCTTTTAATACCATATTTGCTGCTTCATAGCCAATGGCACAATCCGCAGATTCTGCAATAACACGTGCTGTTCTTTCAATTAAATCAATGGTCTCTAATGTTGCCCTTCCATCTAACACATCTTCCATTAAATTTTCTAACTGTCCAAGCCCAATACGACATGGTACACATTTTCCACACGTTTGCGCATGGCAAAGTTTTAAAAAAGAGGACGAAATATCCACTGGACATAGTCCTGGTGGACTTGCTACAATTCGGTTCTCTAAGTCTTTATATAAACTTTCTACAACCGCTTGTGCTTTACTTTTTGTAAAAACATTGAGTCTGCTCATTCTGCACACTCTCCTTTCGTTTAACTGAATAATCTAATTGTATTTGATTTTGAACATTTTTACAATAATTATTTATATTTTATCAAAGTTTTTTATTCATTTTGCCAATAACTTGTGGTTTAAGGTAATTTTTCCCACAATATTAAGTGATATATTTTCTCATATTTCACGATATTTTCCATATCCCTTATTTTTTCAGAATATGGCTTGTCTTTTTTTTAACGATATAGACCTATTGGCAAAAATCCAACACTTTTTTAAATTCTAACGTCCCACCAAAAAGATCTAAAGCACTTCCAATGGTAACATCTAGCGTTCCTTTACTTACTACTTTTAATTGTTCCAAATCTTTATAACTTCCGATTCCTCCTGCATATGTAATCGGTTTCTTATTCCAATTTCCCAACAAAGCAACTAACTCTTTTTCAATTCCTGATGCCTTTCCTTCCACATCGACTCCATGAATAAGAAATTCATCACAATATTTTGATAACTGCTCTAACACATCTTCTGTTAAAACAATATCGGTAAATGTCTGCCAGCGATCCGTTACAATATAATACTTCCCATCCTTTTTTCGACAGCTTAAATCAAGAACAAGGTGTGTCCTTTCTTCATCGGATGTAATAGCACAAAGTTCTTTTAAACGCCCCCAATGGATAACCCCATTTTGGAACACATAAGAAGTCACAATCACATGAGATGCCCCTTCTTCTAAAAAGAATTTCGCATTTTTAGAAGAAATCCCCCCTCCAATTTGCAATCCATTTGGATAAGCATTAAGCGCCTTTAACGCCTGCTTTACATCCTCCTCATAATACATGGTTCCTTCTTTATTCAGCAAAATAATATGCCCTCCATATAGACCTAACTCTTTATATAGCTTGGCATAATAATCGCCATCTTTTTCTGATACAAAATTTTCTTTTGCCTCATGCCCTTCATCTCTTAAGCTTCCTCCAACAATCTGTTTTACTTTTCCATTGTGAATATCAATACATGGTCGAAATCGCATCACTTTTACCTCCTTATCGCTCTTTTTCTTCTGCAAACATTTGCTTTAGTTCTTCTATTCTTTTGATTTTCAGTTTTCCATAATGAATTTCTAAAATTCCTGCCTTTTTTAACTCTCTTAATTCCCGACTGATAGTAACCCGACTCACTCCCATCAATGCGCCTATTTCTTCTTGTGTATGGGAAATCACTCCTTGACCTTTTTCATATTCACTTATTAGAAATTGAAGCAATCGTTTTTTTGCACTTAAAAAAGACATCTCATTGATTTGCATCGACAGCAAACGAACTGTCTGTGATAAAGAACTCATAATGGACCAAGCAAGCATAGGCTTTTCCCCAAAACACTGTAAAATATTCTCTTTGCTAATCACAAGCACTTCACTCTCTTTTGTGGCAATGGCATTTGTCGTTCTCGGATGTCCTGCAAAAAAAGCTGCCTCTCCAAAGAGCATCTGCTCTTTATAAATGGCTAATGTTTTCTCCGTTCCATTTTCAGAAGATACAAAAATTTTTACTTGTCCTTTTTTCAAATAGTAACACCAATTTGCCTTTTCCTCTTGGCGATAAATGAATTCTTTTTGCCAATATACCCTTGTCACTGCAATCTGTGTCAACCGATTTAACAATTCTTTTGATATCCATTTCTCTTGTAGCATTTCCATTTCTAACTGAATTTCTTGCCTCATTGCTTTTATCACCCCCATTGTTTTGTTTTTTGACTTGTCTTATTATCATTCTTTCGTATTTTTTCTCTTTTTCAAAATTTTTATGGATATATTTTTCCCTTATGAAATTTTATCTTTCTATTTTTTCATAATTGTATCATAATTTACATTCTTTTCCTATCTTTTTATGCTATGATAATAATAGTTTAATTATGGTTAAAGGAGAGTATTATGTCAAAAGGAACGATTTTTAAATTTCATAATGATTTAGATACCGATCAGATTATTGCTAGTCAATATTTATTGTTACCAACCATCGATGAGATGAAGAGTCATACATTTGAATCGTTAGATCCAGATTTTCCAAAGAAAGTAAAGGAAGGGGATTTTGTAGTAGGCGGTGAAAACTTTGGTTGCGGTTCTTCTCGTGAACAAGCCCCAAGTGTTTTAAAAGCTCTTGGAGTAAAAGCCATTATTGCCAAATCTTTTGCCCGTATTTTCTTTCGCAACTCCATCAACATCGGCCTTCCCGTCCTCATCTGTAAAGAACTGCCCGATGAAGTAAACACTGGCGATGAAATGGAACTTTCTCTTTCCGAAGGAATCATCACAGTCAATGGAAAACAATATACTTGTACAAAATTAGCACCTTATATGCAAAATATTTTAAATCAAGGTGGACTAATCGCATTTTTAAATAAGGAGGAATAATCGATGGGAATGACAATTGCTGAAAAAATTATTGCACAAGCGGCTGGTGTTTCTTCTGTAAAAGCAGGGGATATCCATACCGTCACACTCGATAGAATGATGTCCAATGATGGAACAACTCATTTGACAATTGATATGTTCTATCATCAATTAAAACATCCAACCATTGCGGATCCAAATAAAGTTGTCTTTATCGTTGACCACAATATCCCTGCTGATAATCCAAAGACTGCTGCCTCACATAAAAAAATGCGAGACTTTGCAAGAGAATATAATGTTGATTTTTGGGAAGGAAAAGGCGTTTGCCATCAGATTATGATGGAGCACTATGTGACTCCTGGAGAGCTTATCTTTGGTGCGGATAGTCATACTTGTACGTATGGAGCTTTGGGCGCTTTTGGAACGGGTGTTGGCTGTACCGACTTATTGTATGCGCTTGTGACAGGTACTTCTTGGGTGCTCGTTCCAGAGACGATTAAATTCAACCTCGTTGGAGAGCTAAAAGAAGGTGTTTATCCAAGGGATTTAATGCTAACAATTATTGGGGAAATCGGAGCAAATGGTGCCAACTATCAAGTGATGGAATTTACAGGAGAAGGCGCTTCTAACCTTAGTATTAATGATCGCATTGTCCTTTGTAACCTTGCCGTAGAAGCAGGCGCAAAAACGGCTATTTTTGAACCGGATGAGAAAGCATTAAACTATTTAGAAGAACATGGTGGTAGAAAACCAAAAGCTATGCTAAAAAGCGATGCCGATGCTCATTATAAAAAAGAATATACCTTTGATTTATCAAAAATCGAGCCAGTCGTTGCCCGTCCGGATTTTGTGGACGATGTAGTACCTGCCAAAGAAACCTTTGGCGTAAAAATTGACGAAGCTTTCGTTGGCTCTTGTAATAACGGAAGAATTGATGAATTACGCACGATGGCTTCCATTTTAAAAGGAAAAAAGGTAGCAGAACACGTTCGTTTTATTATCGCTCCAGCTAGCAATGATGTGTATCTTCAAGCCATGAAAGAAGGACTCATTGATATTTTTATGGAAGCGGGCGCTATGGTCGTCAATAGCAACTGTAGTGTTTGTTGGGGTGGTTGCCAAGGTGTTATTGGGGAAAATGAAGTATTAATTAGCACAGGAACTCGTAACTTTAAAGGGCGTGCAGGCGCTCCAAGTTCCAAAGTATACTTAGCCTCTGCTGCAACCGTTGCCGCCTCTGCCATCCAAGGTCAGATTATAACAGCGGATCAATTATAAAATAGTAGTAATCCTAAAAAATGGAGGTTTCCTTTTATGAATACGAATACAGAACACGAAAAGATAGAACATAAAATTTGGGTATTAGGCGACGATATTGATACGGATATTATTATTCCAACAGAATATCTAGCTCTCCCAACAATCGATGATATGAAACAATATGCCTTCTCTCCTCTCCGTCCAGAATTGGCAAGTCAAATAAAAGAAGGCGATGTCATTGTGGCAGGAAAAAACTTTGGCTGTGGTTCTTCTAGAGAACAGGCACCTGAAATTATTAAAGCACTTGGAATTAAAGCAGTTATCGCCAAATCCTTTGCTCGCATTTTCTTTCGAAACTCAATTAACAACGGACTTTTGTTAATTGAAAATGATCAGTTACAAGAAGATATCAAAGAGGGGGATACTTTGGAAATTCGCTTAAATGACGCCATTGTTTGCCATGAGAAATCTTATAACATCTCCCCTCTTCCAGATAATCTTTTAGAAATTATTGAATCCGGCGGACTTGTCAATGCTATGCGCAAGAAAAATGGCCTAGATAGTAAACGATAACAACAATGAAAAAGCATGCTTTGCGAGATTTTCGCGTCAATCACATTATTTAGGAGGTTCTTTATGGGACATACAATCATTGAAAAAATCGTACAACAAAACACAGGCCTTCCTTCTGTGTCTGCTGGCGATATTGTCACAGTAAATGTAGATCGTGTTATGATACATGATATTTTTATTCCTTTTGTTTCAGAAAAATTTGAAGAAATGGGATTTCAAAAACTTTGGGATCCAGACAAAATTGTTTTAATTTACGATCACCTGGTTCCCGCTTCTGTAACTGATGACGTTCGTCATTGGAAAATTGGAGATGCTTTCGCCAAAAAGTATGGATTAACCAATGTCCATCGTTCCGATGGAATTTGTCACCAATTGATGACAGAAGCTGGTTATGTAAAGCCAGCTAATATTGTATTTGGAACGGATAGCCATACGACAACGTATGGTGCTGTTGGCGCCTTTTCTTCTGGAATTGGTTATACAGAAATGGCAAGTATTCTTGGCACAGGAACCATGTGGATCAAAGTTCCTGAAACCATTAAAGTCACAATCAATGGCACTTTACATCCAAATGTTACATCAAAAGATATTATTTTGCGTTTAATCGGGGATCTTGGAGCCGATGGTGCCACCTATCGCTCATTAGAATTTACAGGAGATACTGTTGAATCCATGTCCATTGCAAGCCGTATGACCATTGCCAATATGGCTATCGAAGCAGGTGCAAAATGCGCTTTGTTTACGCCTGATGAAAAGACAGCAGACTATTGTAATATGGAATTAACGGAAAAAGAAAAACAGTTATACGGAGATTCTGACGCCATTTATTGTAAAGAAATTACATATAATGCTGAAGATTTCGTCCCTGTCATGGCATGTCCATCTCAAGTAGATAACATTCATAACGTAGCAGAAATAGAAGGAACCCCTATTGATCAAGTATTTATCGGTTCTTGTACCAATGGTCGTCTAGAAGATTTAGAAATGGCTGCGTCTGTTTTAAAAGATAAAAAGGTTTCGCCTTTTGTTAAATTAATTATTACACCTGCCAGCCGTAAAATTTATCAAGATGCTCTTAAAAATGGAACTCTATCCATTTTAGCTGAGGCTGGTGCTATTATCACTCACCCTAGCTGTGGTCTCTGCTGCGGTAGGGCAGGTGGAATTTTAAGTGACGGGGAACGAGTCGTTGCCACAAACAATCGAAACTTCTTAGGGCGCATGGGGACTTCTAAAGTAGAAATTTATTTAGCCTCTCCACTGACTGCGGCTACTTGTGCCTTAACTGGTAAAATTACCGTTCCTTCTCGCCAATAATCCAACAATAAGAAGCACTCTATGGGAGTTTCTCACGTTCGTAGCCGACATCAATATTATGAATATTTGCGGAACAAAATTACCTTCTTTGCAAGGAATTTCCTATAGCATAAAAAAATAGCACCCTGCTGCGATTCAGGGTGCCTATAAATGAGGGGGAGAGGATTCAAATATATGAAAAGCTCTTACGAGTATTACTATACAAGATAATTGTGTTTAATCTGTGTTCTTTCTCTTAAAGAAATATGAATTTCTTAAACATTTTCTTTCAATTTTACTTCCTAATTTTTTATAATTTCCAAAAGCTATTATGTAGTACCTTTTTATTTCATATGAAATTGGTACTTTTATAAAGAAATGTAATAAGGCTTTCCTATAACATAAAAATGGCACCCTGCTGCGATTCAGGGTGCCTATAAATGAGGGGGAGAGGATTCAAATATATGAAAAGCTCTTACAAGTATTACTATACACAATAATTGTGTCCAATCTATGTCTTTTCTATAAAAATTCCTTAAATATATTTAACTTTTTCTATGAAATTTCTTTCTATTTTATGTTTTTCTATTTGATTTCCCAATTCTCATATGATAGAATAAGAAAACTGCTCTAAAAAATCTGCTCTTTCCACTGCATACAACTTCTTATGGAAGTATTTCATATGGAAACTGCATAAAGCTTGAGAAAGGTTGTGATATTATGAAAACACTAGAAACAAAACGAACCATTTTAAGGAATTGGAAACAAGAAGATGCTGCCGATATCTATGCTTATGCCTCTAATCCTAAAGTGGGTCCTATGGCAGGTTGGAAACCTCATGAAACATTGGAAGAATCCAAGGAAATTCTTTCTCTCTTCATAAAAGAAAAGGAAACCCTTGCTATCGAATTAAAATCCACTCATAAAGTAATAGGATCGGTTGGACTTCATCACCGCACTTATGCTGAGTTTGGAGAGATAGTAGAACTTGGTTATGTACTCTCTGAAACCCACTGGGGACAAGGTATTATGCCAGAAGTTGTACAAGCAGTTCTTTCTTATGCTTTTATGGATTGTGGACACGACCGCATTTTAGTAGCACATTATTCAAATAATAGTCAATCCAAACGAGTGATTGAAAAATCAGGATTTTATTTTCTAAAAAAGCTTTCCACAAACAAAAAAGATTCCTCTGGAAATGCTATTGATGATTATTTTTATGAACTGACAAAAGAAGAATACATAAAACTTCTTAAATCACAAGAATCAATACAGTCATAATAATCATACTAATAATAACTGAAATAGAATTTGTCATACTAGAAAGCTCTGTATCCCCATTACATTTTTCAGTAAAAACACAAGCTAACGATGCCAATGGCGCAAAACTGATGACTGCTAATGTCTTTCTAACATCTTCAGCAAATGGTAAACTATAGTATAATACAAGTGCCATTACCGCTGAAAAAAGATAGCGAACGGCTAATAAAGAAAATACCTTTTTTAAATATTCTTTATTGGTATGGATTTCTAACATCATTCCAATCATCATCATAGATAAAAATCCATTGGCATTCCCTATTGTAGTGCTTAACTGATTCACAAACGCAGGAAATGGAAGTTCAAATGATTTCATAATAACTGCAATCAAGTAACAATCAAACGGTACAGAGCAAAATAACTTTTTACACGTTTGTTTAATATTAACTTTCTCTCCCTGTCCATTTTCAATGACTCCTGATGCAACAGCATAGGTTCCCCCTGTGCACATAATAGAATTACCTGCATCGAAAAGACAAGTGACAATAACCCCAATAGGACCTAAAAAACCTTGGGCATATGGCAGTGTAAAACACCCAATATTATATCCTGCACTGTTACACATCCAATAGATTTTATCTTCTTTTGATTTTTTTCTACATATAAGAAAAGCAATCGCTAAAAGCCCTACATTCCCTAAAAATCCTACTAATAAGATAAAAAATAATTGTCCCGATAATTGTTCTACTTGGTTAAAGCTAGATAAAATAGCTGCTGGCAATGTAATATTTAACACAATCTTAGAAATGGTTTTGTGTTCTCCTTCTTTAAAAAATCCAATTTTCTTTAAAAAATAGGCAAGACAAATAATTAAAATATAAGTACCGGCCTTTATAAATACTTCGGTCATTTCAGACTCCTTTTCTCTTATCTATTTATTTTTTTTTAAAACTATCTATTCTATGATCGAACAAAGTATGCTTCACTCGCAGTTTTTTTATGTTATAGAAAACTTTATTTCCGATAACATAAAAAAACTGCCACAGAAGGCAGGGAGTTTTCAAACCGAAAACACCTATCTTTGTGGCAGTTCATAAAGACAATTAAGCAAGTTTTACTGTGTTTAATTTAACACCAGGTCCCATTGTAGAAGAGATTGTAACACTTCTTAAATATTGACCTTTAGCAGCTGCTGGTTTTGCCTTATTGATTGCATCTATTAATGTCTGGAAGTTGTCCGCTAACTGTTCCTCTGTGAAGGAAGCTTTTCCCACTGGCACGTGGATAATATTTGTTTTGTCAAGTCTGTATTCAATTTTACCAGCCTTGATGTCAGCGATCGCTTTTGTTACGTCCATTGTAACTGTACCAGCTTTTGGGTTTGGCATTAATCCTTTAGGTCCTAATACACGTCCTAAACGACCAACAACACCCATCATGTCTGGAGTTGCAACTACAACGTCGAAGTCTAACCATCCTTCATTTTGGATTTTAGGGATGAGTTCATCTCCGCCTACGAAATCTGCTCCAGCAGCTTCAGCTTCTTCAGCTTTTGCTCCTTTAGCGAATACTAAAACGCGAACTGTTTTACCTGTTCCGTGTGGTAATACTACCGCACCACGAACTTGCTGATCTGCGTGACGACCATCAACACCTAAACGGATGTGAGCTTCGATTGTTTCATCGAATTTAGCGCTAGCTGATTTTTTTACGAGTGCAACCGCTTCTGCTACATCGTAAGTAGCTGTTCTATCTACAAGCTTTGCAGCTTCTACATATCTTTTACCTTTTTTCATTTTAAAATTAACCTCCTGTGGTATTATCGGGAGCTACCCTCCCACTTACTAAGTTGCTTGTGAAACCATCCAATGTCTTATCAAGACTCTACCGTCAGTCTTCTTTGGAAAAGACATCTTCTGCTTTACTGTATCAATTTTATAACTTTCTAACGAACAAATTTTAAAGAAAATTATTCTTCTACAGTGATTCCCATACTTCTTGCTGTACCAGCGATCATGCTGATAGCTGCTTCAACGCTTGCTGCATTTAAATCTTTCATTTTTAATTCAGCGATTTCTTGAAGTTTTGCTTTAGAAATTGTAGCAACTTTTACTTTATTTGGTGTGCCTGATCCTGATTGGATATTGCAAGCTTTCTTTAATAAAACTGCTGCTGGTGGAGTTTTTGTGATGAAGCTGAAGCTTCTATCCTGATATACTGTAATAACTACAGGAATGATCATTCCATCCTGATCTGCAGTTTTTGCGTTGAACTGTTTTGTAAATTCAACGATGTTTACACCATGTTGACCTAAAGCTGGACCAACTGGTGGCGCAGGTGTTGCCTTACCTGCTGGAATTTGTAATTTAATATAACCGGTAACTTTTTTTGCCATGATAGCTAACCTCCTGATTATTGTGGTATTTGCGGGAATGTCCCTCCCACCGTCTGTTCCGTACAGACGAATTCTTTGTTACATTTTTTTCACGTCCATAAAATTGATTTCAACGGATGTAGCACGTCCAAAAATATCGATATCGATAAAGACTGTTTGTTTCTGAAGATTAATTGCTTTAATCTGTCCAACAGTTCCTTGCCATGCTCCAGATACAACTTCAATTGTATCTCCTTCTTCAAAATCAATTTCTACAGCAGCTGCTTTTGCACGCTCTGCTGCTAGATCGATTCCTAATGGGCGCATTTCTTCTTCTGTTAATGGCACTGGTTTTGATCCTGGGCCAACAAATCCTGTTACACCTCTTGTATTACGAACAACATACCAAGTGTCATCGTTCATTACCATATTGATTAAAACATATCCTGGGAACATCTTCTTAGAAACATTCTTCTTCGTACCGTTCTTCACTTCGACTACGTCTTGCAAAGGAACAATAACTTCTAAGATTTGATCTTCTAAGTGTCTGTTTTCAATTGTTTTCTCAATATTGGCTTTTACTTTGTTTTCGTAGCCTGAATAAGTGTGAACTACATACCAATTTGCTTCTGCCATATGTTCCACCTTTACTTTTTTTACTTTTTACTTAATCAGTAAATCCATACCGTATTGTACAAAGAAATCAAAGACTGCAACTGCGATTCCAAGGACAATAGCCGCCACAAGGACAGTAGCTGTCTCTTTTGCAACGGTATTCTTTTTAGGCCAAACAATTTTGCCAAACTCTGTTTTGAGTCCTTTAAACCAGTTCTTCTTCTGGGCTTTTTCTGTTCTTTCAGTTTCTCCCATACGATCACTTCCTTTACAGCCTGATTATTTTGTTTCTTTGTGTAATGTGTGTTTTCTACAGAATCTACAATATTTTTTAGTTTCCATTCTGTCTGGATGTGTTTTCTTATCCTTTGTCATATTGTAGTTACGTTGTTTACAATCTGTACATGCCAATGTAATTCTTACGCGCACAACTTCCACCTCCGTTTTAATTAAGTTAAATTAAGGCATAAAAAAAAGACCTCTTCCATTTGTCTATGCTTGTTTAGCATAACACATCTCGTCTCATACGTCAATATTTTTTACTGGAATTCCTCATGATTTTCTCCGTTTTTTTCCATTTTCTACATTATCTTTCCATTCTTATTAGCAAAGTACTTTTTTCTTTTTTCATTTGCAATAAAATAAATCCCTTTTTCATTACCTTATTGTAAAACATGAAAATATCTATGACGAAAAAAACAAAAGGAGGCGTCTCTTTGCAGTATAAAAAAAGAAATGTATTATACAAAAAGATGTGTTTTTTCCTATTGTTATCTTTTATTCTTTTGTCAACATCAACTGCCTATGCAGCAACCTCTCCCCTTTCTTCTAAAAACAAGCGATATGATTTATCTGGACAAGATCCACTCGCCATCACTCGTGTAAGCGAAAGTTGGTCCTATTATCGCTCAAGCAGAGAAGTTATCGTTGCTGTTATTGATACAGGAGTTGACATTGAACATGAAGATTTAAAAGATCACATTTGGACAAATGATAAGGAAATTAGTGGAAATGGTATTGATGATGACGGAAATGGTTACATCGATGACATTCATGGTTGGAACTTTTATAATAATTCTCCTGACTTATGTAGCTACAATGAAGATGGTTTAGCAGATTCTAAAAACAATGATAATCATGGAACTCATGTAGCTGGAATTATTGGTGCAGTTGCCAACAATGGAGTTGGAATCGCAGGTGTTGCTTCTAATATCAACGTAAAAATTTTACCATTAAAAGTAACTGGTGGCGAAAATGGTACAGGAAAAACTTCTTCCCTCATTAAAGCCATTCAATATGCTTCCGATATGGGTGCTTCTATTTGCAATATTAGTTTAAATTCTTCTAATTACAATGAAGAACTCTATCTTACTATGATGAAGTCTCCTATGCTCTTTGTGTGCTCTTCTGGGAATAACGATGATGGTGGAGTAAATATTGATAAAAAGCCAACCTACCCTGCATCCTTTTCCTTACCAAACTTGATCTCTGTAGCTGCCATTGATTCCAACAAACAGTTTGCCTCTTATTCGAACTATGGCAAAAATTCTGTAGAAATTGCAGCACCAGGAACTCGTATTTATAGTACATTAGTTGGAAATTCCTATGGAAGATTTACTGGAACTTCTATGGCAACCCCTTTTGTATCTGGGGTGGCAGCTATTTTAAATAGTATCAATCCAAATTTTTATGCAAGCGAATTAAAAAATCTAATTATAAAATCTGCATCCCCATTAGATTCCCTTTCTAAAAAAGTGAGTACAGGTGGCATTTTAGATGCAACGAGTGCAGTGCTATTGGCCAAAAATACTGCCCATAAAAGAGATAAAAAAGCACCAACATTAACTCTTTCTTCTAAAAAAGGAAGCAGTCAAGTATCAATTTCCATTTCAGACAAAAGATCTGGAGTAAAAACATTATCTTACCTTTCTGGAAAACATTCGAAAAGCAACTTTAAAAATGGAAAACGAGGAAAAACTGTTACTTCTTTAACATTAAAACTAGCAAAAGGAACTTATACTTTTTATGCCTCTGATTGGGAAGGAAATGAAGTTGTAAAAACAGTTCAAATAAGCGAGTAAGAAAGGGCGAACTTAGTAAATGAAAAAGAGGCTGTTGTCCTAGTTAAATATTTTAAACTAGGACAACAGCCCTTTTTTCTTACTCTTTATTAATGATACCACGATAAAAATACTTATCGTATTTTTCACTTAAAATTCCACTTTGATTGATTATTTTTTCTTCTTTAATAAACTGTATGATCTGCTTTTCTTTCTCTACCCTCCATGCATCTTCAAGTTCTTCTTCTGTTTCTCCTTCTCTGGTTGAGAAAAACTGCTGTTTTTTTATATCCCAATATTTACTTATCAAAAGTGACTCATCGATGAAATGCTCCATAGCTTTTTCTCCCGCCTCTATCGATTCCCATGGGGCAAAAAATTGCTTGATTTCATAGGACTCATTTACCCCTAAAAATCCAAGAAGAGAGTTTTGTTTTCCTTGTTCCTTCTCTTTTTTTGTCAGAACAATTCCTTCTTTTTTCGCCTGAACAATCACTACTTTGGAGCGAATTAAATTATCTAATGCATGTTGTTCTGGTCTTAGATCCTTTTTAAAATTTTCTGTTATAATCGCATATTCTAATTCTCTTTGCGTTATAACAAAGTTCTCTCCCAAAACAACTTTTTCTGTTGTATCTTCCTCTTCTATATATGTCTTTGCCAATTTTCCCATTTTTTGAATACGCCCTTGATTTCCAAGCCATTGTATAAAAAACAAAACAATTATAAATAAAAGAAGAACTATGAACACCACTTTATATTTTTTTATGATTTCTTTCATGTCTTCTTGTAATCCCCTATTCTATCCTGTCTATCCTATCTATCCTCTTATTTTCTTGGTAAAATTTCTAACCAGTACCCATCTGGATCCGAAATAAAATAAATTCCCATTTCTGGGTTTTCAAAACAGATGCATCCCATCTCTTTATGCTTTTGATAAGCAGCTTCATAATCATCCGCTTCAAATGCTAAATGGAATTCGCATTCTCCAAGATTATATGGCTCTTTATGATCTCGTAACCATGTTAATTCTAATTCAAAGCTGCTCTCTTTATTACCAAGGTATACAATAATAAAACTTCCATCTTCAGACTCAATTCTGCGAGTTTCTAAAAGTCCTAATGCTTCTTCATAAAACTTCATAGAACGTTCTAAATCCTGTACATTATAATTTTCGTGAATCATTTTAAATTTCATAGTCTCTTCCTCTTTTCTTTCTTAAATATCTGCTATTATAGACTCTTTCTCTAACTCTAATCGCCCATAATATGGCTTTAATTCTTCTTTTTCTAAATAAGGCTTTATCGCTTCGATTCCACCCCATTCGTCAAAATGCATTGGGAATATATGAGTAATCTCACATTTCTTTAATAATTCCATAATTCCTAATAAAGCGTTATGTTCTTGTCTTGGATCGACCACTACAAATCCACAATCAATCACTTTTCCTTTTAACGCATCGGTCTCTTTTCGATACATTCCTTTTTGCCATTCATTAAATTGTTCTGGCTCACCTTCCCAGTGCCACCAATTTAAATCTCCTGCATGATAAAAAGTCTTGCCATCGGCCTTTATAAAAAAGGCACAGCCTTCATCGGTAGACTGTAGTGTTTGGATCTCTAATCCTTCCCATTCATATTTTTCATGATTTTTTACAGGCAAGATATTGTTTTCTCGCCTTGTTGAAACCTTATGATAAAATACATAGGATACATTTTCATACTTTTGTTCCAATTCAAAAATAGTAGGAGTATAATGATCACCATGTCCATGAGACACAAACACGATAATCTTCTTGCCAAAGAGTTCTGGAAGCTCTCCTTTAAAATAATCAAAGAGCAAAAAATAATTTTCTGTCTCCACTAAAAATCCACTATGATAAATTCGAGTCACATGAACCATGCCTACACCTTCTTTCCATTTCCTTTGTTCCTATTTATGTGAAAAGCTAGCCTCATACACTTTCCACTATGGCTAATAGTTTTATAATACCATATTTTCTCATTTGTTTCTATAGCAGAAGCAGAAAAGGCTGCCACATAAAAATGTGACAACCTTTTTTCTTTACATAATCAGAACGATTTCATTTATAATTGCTCAATAAAACGCTCAAAAGCCTCTCTTCCTTCTTTCGTTCGTTTATAAACCCCTGCATCTAAAAGCACCTTTTCAAACACTTTCCCAATTTCATCTTCCACAATGGAATCGATGTTTTCTTTTGTAACACTTTCATAATTTGGCAAGAAACGTTCCACCCAGTCCGCGTGTTTTTCTAAATCTTCTTCTTGTCTGATATCTTTTCCTTCTAGAATACACTGTTTTAGGTGTTCCATTTCCTTTTTCAGACGAGCTGGTAATACGGCAAGCCCCATAACTTCAATTAAACCAATGTTTTCTTTTTTAATGTGATGGAGCTCTGCATGAGGATGATAAACACCTAGTGGATGTTCTTTTGTTGTAATATTATTTCGAAGAACTAAATCTAATTGATATTCTTCTCCTACCTTTCTTGCAATTGGAGTAATCGTATTGTGAGGCTCTCCATCCGTTTCGGCATAAATAAATGCCTTTTCGTCGGTATATCCTCTCCAAGTTGTTAAAATATGGTCGGCTAGATCAATGATTTTGTTTTCATCGCTTCCTGTTAAACGCAATACAGACATCGGCCATTTTACAATTCCAACTTCTACTTCTTCATATCCTTTGATGGAATAAGTCTGTTCAATCGGTGCTTTTGCCATAGCAAACTCATAATTTCCTCCTTGGAAATGATCGTGTGCTAAAATAGAACCTCCTACAATCGGAAGATCCGCATTGGATCCTAAAAAATAATGTGGAAATTGTTTTACAAAGTCAAATAGCTTACGAAACGCCTGTCGATCGATTTTCATTGGCGTATGCTCTCCATTGAATACGATACAATGTTCATTGTAGTAAACATAAGGAGAGTATTGGAATCCCCAATTTTGTTCATTGATTATAATTGGAATAATTCTATGATTTTCCCTAGCTGGATGGTTTAGATTCCCTGCAAATCCTTCATTTTCTTTGCAAAGAAGACATTTTGGATAAGAACTAGCTTTCGCATTTTTTGCTGCTGCAATAGCTCTTGGATCTTTTTCAGGCTTTGATAAATTAATCGTAATATCCAAGTCACCATATTCCGTATTCGTTACCCATTTTAAGTCTTTTTTAATTCGATATCTTCGAATATAATCAGAGTCTTGGCTCAGTTTATAAAAATAGTCGGTTGCCTTTGTTGGAGACTCTTTATAATATTCATGAAATGTTTTAATTACTTGACTTGGTCTTGGCATAAGACAATTCATAATTCTAGTATCAAATAAATCTCTTGTTACAACTCCATTATCATCGATAATCTTTTGTTCAAATGCATAATCTAGCATATCTTTTAAAATATCTTCTAATTCTGCCTCTTCCACTTCCAAATCTTCATATTCTGTTACCTTTAATAAGTCTAATAAAAGATTTGTTGTATAAACCCGATCTTCTTTTGTTAAAAGTTCTGCTTTCATCCCATAATTCACTAACTGTTTGATTCTTGCTTGAATTTTCATCTTTACCCTCCGTACTAATCTCATCTTATATTTTATACATTTCTATATAGAGGTGTGGACAGCTTAGAACCAATCTCTAAACTGCCCGTATGAATGCTATGTAATATAACAATATTATTCTGCTAAACGAACTGGACCAGAACCAATTTCTACTACATAAAAGTCCGCTTTGTACCCAATTTTTTGTTCATATTCTTTTCCAACATTTTCAATAAAAGTATCGATTTTATCAGCTTTTACAATGCTTACTGCGCAGCCACCAAATCCTGCTCCTGTCATACGAGCTCCAATGACTCCTTCTTGCTTCCAAGCGGCTTCCACAAGAGAATCTAATTCGATTCCTGTTACTTCGTAATCATCTCGTAAAGAAATATGAGACTCATTCATTAACTGTCCAAACAGTGTTAAATCATGATTTTTTAACGCCTCTACCGCTTTTACGGTTCTTTGGTTTTCATAGACGGCATGTTTTGCACGCTTCACACGAATTGGATCTTTAATTTCTGATTTTACTGCTTCAAACTCTTCTTCTGTCAATTCCCCAAGGGCTTTGATATGTTTTACTTTTTGAATTTCCGCTAATGCAGTTTCACATTCCTGTCTTCTTTCATTGTATTTGGAATCGCCTAACCCACGCTTTTTATTGGTATTCATAATAACAATTTTGGCGTCATCAAGTTCCACTGGCGCATATTGGTATTCTAATGTAGCAGTATCTAAATAAATAGCATGATCTTTTTTCCCCATAGCAATGGCAAATTGATCCATAATTCCACAATTAACACCAACAAATTTATTTTCTGCATATTGGCTATAAAGAGATGCCTTTACCATATCCACATCTTTGAATCCATATAAATCAATTAAAATCTTGCTTGTAAGCACTTCTAAAGAAGCAGAGGAAGAAAGCCCAGAACCATTTGGAATCGTTCCAACACACGCAAAATCAAATCCTTCTGTTATTTCATAGCCATGTTCTTTAAACGCCCAAATCACTCCTTTTGGGTAGTTAGTCCAATTGGCTTCTTTTGAATATTGAAGATCGTCTAGAGAACTTTCTAAAATACCAAACTTTTCAAAATTCATAGAATAAAAACGAAGCTTTTTATCCGTTCTTTTTCGAACGATTCCATAAGTTCCAATGGTAAGCGCACATGGAAATACATGTCCCCCATTATAATCTGTATGCTCTCCAATTAAGTTGACTCGTCCTGGTGCAAAAAATGGAATGATTTCTCCACCTTCTCCAAAACTCTCTACAAACTTTGCCATTAATTCCTTTACCATCGTTAACCCTCCATATTTATTATAAAATTTTTGTTTTAATTCAATATTTATGTTTTTATTATACTTTCAAAACCCCAAACTGTAAATACTTATTTTCCAGAATCATACACAATTTTTAATACTAAATTTTGAGCATGATCACCAAAACCTTCCCCAAAGAGATTCACGCCTCCTTGATGGATCGCATCTTCCTTTACTCCAATCCGAACAGAGATATAATCTTTTTCCTCTAAATGATAATCACGAATGGTGGCTTTATTGCATAAGTTGCCATCTAAAAAAGAGCCTTTTTCTGTAATTCTCCATGTCTTTAACTTACCATACTGGGTATTTTTATCTGGCCACCAAGTTGGATTTCTCTTGCCTCTTCTTCCTCCAAAATCACTTGGACACTCCCATGTTCCAGCTTCTACTCCGTTAATCCAAACGGTAATATCCGATTTACAATTTAAATCATATTCATGTGTTTCGGAACAAAGTTCTGCTGATAATTCTAATGCTTTTGCTCTTTCTGTCATCAAAATGGTATTTGGAAATCGATATTCCACATATCCTGTTTTTCCAAACCATAGTAGTTGTGCTTCATGCCGATTTGGGCTATAAAAACAGCGTGGCTCATCTTCTTCATCAATCGGTCCATTTTCTCCAACGATTCCACAAGTAGGAACGACTTTATAGTCCACATAATTTCCAATTGGCATTTTTATGACTTCCGCTTGCTGTTTTAAGTCTTCTTCCGAAAATAATGCCACATTTAAATGTTCCATTGTTTTGCAGCATACCTTTTTAGAGCCTCGAATTCCAGGCATTAACTTTGTTTCAATTAAATCTGCCTCTTCTAATGCTTTTACATGAACAGCAGCAGATGAGGTAGGTATTTTTAATCTCTCCGCTATTTCATTTACATTTAACTCATACTGGCATAAAAGTTTTAAAATTTTAATTCGAACTTCTGATGAAAATGCCTTTCCAATTTTTATTAACTGTTCTTCTTCATCTAGCGATAATAATAACTCTTTTTCTCCCATTCCAATTTTTTCTCCTTTTTATCTATAATTTGTATTTACTTCCAAAAATCTTGTTTTATTTCATTATAGCATATCAACTCTTGTCTCGATACTCTTCTCATCAAATACAGTTTCATGTAAGCATGAGCCTTGCTTTCCTCGTTATTATATCATTTATTTTTTAATTTCAAAACAACTGGATTTTAGAGTAACCTTTCTGAAAACTTAGCTTTCTGCCTTGACTATCAAAATAAAACATCGTATCATAAATAGTGATAACTAACTGTTTCACAAAAGAATATAAAAAAATAGAATTAAGGAGTTACATCATGTTAAAATCGCAAAAGTTTCGAAAAACTTTTGGTAGACTAGGATTATTATTATTTTTCCTCTGTCTTCCTTTGCTTTCTCCTCAAACAGCACTTGCTAACCCTGGTGATAACTTAGATGTATACTATATGTATGTTGGACAAGGTGACGGTGCTTTATTAGAGAGTGATGGCAAGTATATGCTAATTGATTGTGGACCAGAAGATCATGCAGAAGAAACATTAGAATTTCTTCGTTCTAAGGGTGTAAAAGAACTAGAGTATGTAATAGCTAGCCATGGACATCATGACCATATCGGAGGTCTCATGACTGTTCTAAAGGAAATTCCTGCAAAAAAATTGTTTTTACCAACGCAAGCTCCTACAAAATCTACACCAAATGTATTGCGTATCTATAACCAATTCCTGCAAATTTTATGGGAAGAAGGTATTCAACCAATTCACCCAAACCCTGGTGAAATTATCTATTTTGGAACAACCAAAATCACATTTTTAGCTCCCCAACGTAGTAATTATGAAGCGTTAAATGACTCTTCCATTGTTGCAAAAGTAGAAAATGGAGATAACAGCTTTTTATTTACAGGAGATGCTCAAAATGTATCAGAACAAGAAATGGTTAGGTCTTACAAATACCAATTAAAATCTGACGTTTTAAAAGTTGGACATCATAGTTCTTGGACCTCCACCACTCCAGAGTTCTTATCTGCAGTGGACCCTTCCTTTTCTGTTATCTCTTGTGGAATTGGAAATGCTGCTGGTTTTCCAAGAAAGAAAACATTGAAAAACCTTCGTCCAAGCGATGTATATCGTACAGATTTGTTAGGTACGATCCATTTCTTTAGTGACGGTTCTACCATTTCTGTGGATCAAACAATGAGTCAACGCGCTCGTGTTGATGAAAAAACTGGTGAATTAAAAAACATTTATAACACAAAAGTAGAAAGTAATGTAGACGGTGTTTCATTAATGGGAAAAACCGAAAAGAGCGATCGTTACTTAAATATTACGGAAGATTTAACACTTTCCTTTTCTGCTGAATATGGTGTGACAAAACCTTCTACAACTAGCTATATGCTTGTTCCAGAAGGGGAAGCATATACCAATGGAAAATGGAAAAAAGGAAGTGTTGTAACAATTAATGATGATTTTAAAGGTTCTGTTTTTGTACGCTATAAAAATGGCGTGGGCGATTATCTTGCTCGTAAAACAAATGAAATCTGTGTCGATACACGAGCGGTAAATTCTGTTACAGTTAACAGTGATGAAGACATTCACCTCTACTCTGTTGATACGGAAATTCCTGATAACACAATAGAAGTAGCAAATCCATTTACGATCTCATTTTTTGCAGACTTTGGTGCATCAGGTTATCATTCCATTGAATATCTTCTTGTAAAAGATGGTGAGACATTTAGTCCTTATTCTTCTTGGGAACTTTCAAATGAATGTAAGATTGAAGAACCATTCAGTGGATATATCTATGTACGCTTCACAGATGGAGCAAATAACACTGCTATTTACCGTACCGAACATATTATAGTAAATAATACAAATCCGATAGAATCCTAAAATACGAAGAATAAATAGGTATCATAGATAGAAAGATAATATTTGTGTTCTATCAAGTGATATGATAAAAAAGTGATATGATAAAAAAAGCTGAGAAATACGAAGAAAAATTCGTATCTCTCAGCTTTTTCATTTATGCCAAGACAACAAGTCATTCAAGAGTATTTATGCTCACATATGGCGACTGTCTCGGAGTGTAAGAAGTTGGCAAAGTGAGTTATCCTATAACAGAACAAAGTGTGCGTTGCACACTCTTCGCGGCTTTAAGTTACTTCTAGCAATGCACACTTTGCGAGGAATTTTCTATAAAATAAAAAAAGAACCAATCTTTCGATTGATTCTTTGCTTTAGAGGCGACTAACGGATTTGAACCGATGATCAGGGAGTTGCAGTCCCATGCCTTACCACTTGGCTAAGTCGCCATAATGACTCCAAGGGGATTTGAACCCCTGTTACCGCCGTGAAAGGGCGGTGTCTTAACCGCTTGACCATGGAGCCGGATATTTAATAAAGATATTGTTGCATTGCGTATGCGATGTAACCATCAGCTTCAAGCCGCGATTAACAGCTCCCCCTGTTGGACTTGAACCAACGACACTGCGGTTAACAGCCGCATGCTCTACCGACTGAGCTAAGGAG
>CAJMOB010000003.1:0-158530 GCA_905214925.1 uncultured bacterium
CATTTTTCGGAACACGAAAAACTCCACAATGGAAAACAGAGCCTTGCTCTAACAATCAAAAAAGCCATAGAACAAAAATTGTTCTATGGCTTTTTGTTTCCATGAAAGAAACAAGTCAAGTAATTATTTTTTCATCGTTTACGTGAGACAAGAAGTTAAGTATGGTAAATCCATCTTGTCCAAACGATAGGTACTTTTTATTGTCCCCGTCCACTCTGGTGATAAATTAGAATGAATATAAAAAGAATCAATTCCAACTTGATTTGCACCTAAAATGTCGGTATTCTCATCATTTCCTATCATAAGACACGTGTCTTTTTTCAAACCATATTGCTCAAAAAGCATTTCAAAAAACTTTTGTTCTGGCTTTTTGCAGCCTTTTGTAGAAGAAATGAAAATTCCATTAAAAAGCTCTTTGATTCCTAGCTCTTCTAGTTCAGGCATGGTAAAAATTTCTTGTGCATTAGAAAGCAAATAAACTCCCTTGTTTTGCTCTCTTAAGCTCTGTAATAACTGTTTTGCCCCATCATAAAGTCGAATATATTCTGTAGATAGTGTTCGAAACTTTCGTCCTGCTTCTACGCTTAAAGGAAGATCTGCAAGAATCCCCTTTTTCAAAAACATATGTTGAAATACAAATTCTAGCTGTACTTCTGGGTAAGCCTCATGAGAATAGGTTGCTTCCTTTTCCTTTACAATGTTTTCATAGGTCTGTCTTAATTCTTCTTTTGTATAAATAGCCCCATGTTCTCCATAAAAACCTGCTAACGCTTCCCATAAGGACTCTTTTTGTTCCTCCGTATGAATATCCACTAACGTGCCATACAAATCAAAAATATAGTTTTTATATTGTTTTACATTCTCCATTGGTCCCCTCTTCTTTTCTTATCATTTTCTCTTTTGAACTTTTCTCATTGTAAAACAAATACTTCCGTCTTTCAATCCTTTTCTTTACAATTCTTCTCCATTCGTTTGAATGACATTTTGATACCAATAAAAACTATCTTTTTTTATTCTTTTACATTCTTTTCCATCAAAATCATCACGATCCACATAAATAAAACCATAACGTTTTTTGAACCCTTGATGAGAGCTTAATAAATCCATCACAGACCATGGACAATATCCAAAAAGTTCAACTCCATCTTCAATGGCTAATTCACACGCTTTTAAATGTTGTCTAATGTAATCAATTCGATACTCATCATGTACTTTTCCATCTTCTGTCAAGGTATCCACAGCACCTAAGCCATTTTCCATAATAATCATTGGTAAACGATACCGTTGATAATAGTCATTTAATACAATGCGAAGTCCCATTGGATCAATTTGTGCCCCATATTCGCTGGCATTTAAATTCATATTTTTTTCATCACGGCAATATCCATACTGGTCAAAATCTACTTCATTGCCTCGATACACACGGCTACCAATTGGATATTCTTCATCTGCTGGCAAATAACTTGTGCAAAGAGTTCGATAATAATTGACACCAAGGAAATCCATCTTTGCATTTTGTAAAATTTCTTTATCTCCTTCTTCCATGGCTGGAACAATATTTCTCTCTTTTAGATAACGCATATAATATCCTGGATATTGTCCATAAACATACATATCAAGACAGTAGTTTGTTTTAAACCAATCGTTCATTTTGGCAGACCACACATCTTCTGGCTTATTCGTCAATGGATAGGTACAAGTAGAAGAAATAGCCGTTCCAATCTTTCCGTCTTTTACAAGTTCATGACAAGCCTTAACTGCCAGTGCATGAGCAAGGAACATATGATAATCCATCTGCGCTCGCATTTTATCCGCTAAGTAAGGATCGGTTTCATAAATATTCATTCTCTCATCGACACGGATCATTAAGTTCTGCTCATTATGCACCTGCCAGTATTTTACCCGATCGCCAAATGTTTCAAAACAAATTTTGGCATAGCGTTCAAACGCAAAGGCACAATCTCTGCTTTCCCAACCATTATACTTTTCTACTAATGCATAAGGCAAATCAAAATGATAGAGAGTTACTAACGGCAAAATCTCATTTTCCAATAAATAATCAATGACTTGGTTATAAAAATCAATTCCTCTTTGATTGATTTTTCCATCCCCATCTGGAATGATTCTCGCCCATGAAATCGAAAAACGATATGCCTTTAATCCCAGTTCCTTCATAAGGTCAATATCCTCTTTCCAGTGATGATAAAAATCACTGGACACTTTTGTATCCGCTTGTTTATGAGAGCGTTTAAAGGAATTAAAGTCTGCTACAGTCTTCCCTTTCCCGTCTTCGTTCCATGCTCCTTCTATTTGAAACGCAGAAGATGCAGCGCCCCATAAAAAATCCTTTGGAAATTGATGTTTCATTTCTATTCTTCCTTTCTATATCCCTATCTTTTTCGTGCCTTTCTTCTCTTTCTATTTTCTTATTCTTCCACAATATCTTCTTCCTTTAATCCGAAGAAATAAGTAAGAATTGCAGAACCAAAAAATGCAACGGCAATTCCTGCTAAGTAGAAGAAAAATTTTGTCATTCCAAAGGCAGCATAAGTGAAAATAGTGAGAACTCCATTATTTGCAAACGCATCGCCATACACATTTCCTGCTCCCATAATGGCTCCACCAATTGCTCCACAAATCACTGCAAAAATCATCGGTTTCTTTAAACGTAAGTTACATCCATAAATAGCAGGTTCTGTTACACCAACAAGAGTTGCTGCAATTCCCGCAGAAGCTGCCACCTGTTTCAACGCTTTTTTCTTTGTGCGAAGCATAATCCCAAAGGCTGCTCCACCTTGAGAAAAGTTTGCTGCACCTGCAAAAGCCAATAGATTTTGACGTCCATTTACGGCTACATCGTTTAATCCAATTGGAAGTAAAGCTCTATGAGCGCCAAAAATAACACAGACGCACCAAAGTCCACCGATTAAAGCACCACCTAGTATCGTACTAAATCCCATTAACCCATCGTATACAAATTGGATTCCATTTCCAACATAAATCCCGATTGGTCCTAATACAACTAGTGTTAATGGAAGCATAATAACTAATTCAAGCCCTGGAACTAAAATAATCTGCAATACTTCTGGAATGATTTTCTTTAATCCTTTTTCCAAGTAGCTCATGACAATCACAGCTAAAATAATTGGAATTACCGACTCTGTATAGGAGAAAATTTTCGTCGCCTCTCCTATTTGCCACTCCCCTTTCATAATTGGCAAACCAAAAATGGTACTTGCAACTTCTGTATTTTGCATCAGTGCATCAATGGCTGGATACACAAGTGTTGCCCCAATTGCCATAGAAATAATCTGGTTGCACTTAAATGCCTTCGCACAAGTCATCGCTAAGAAAATTGGTAAGAAATAAAAGATCACTTGGCTGGCAGAATATAAAATGGTATACGTATCGGAAGTAGTAATATCCACTCCTCGCTGTTTCATTAAAAGCTGTGCTGCTGTTAAAAATCCTTTTATGAGTCCAGATGCCGCAATGGCTGGAATCAATGGAGTGAACATTTCGGTCACCTTTTGTAAAACAACATTCAATGGACTTTGTTTTTGTCCTTCTGCTTGCATCTTCTCGCTCTGAGATATCTCGTTTTTCTTCTCAACTTGAGAGTTCCCTTCTTCAGCAAGTCCCATCACATGAGTGATAGCTTCATAAATTTTTGTTACTTTCGCTCCACATACAACTTGGCATTGCCCGCCTGCAAATACAACGGAGATAACCCCTTCTATCCTTTCTAATACTTCTTTATTCACTTTCGATTCGTCTTTTAAAACAAAACGAAGTCTTGTAAAACAATGCGTCAAATTGTCTATATTTTCCTGTCCACCGACATTTTGTAAAATATCTTTTGCAATCTGATTATAATCCATCGCCTTCCTCCTTTGTTTTTTTTGCTGACATTCTATCAAACATCATTTCTGACTTCTGTGATTATGTCACATTAGGACTTTTCCTTCCCATGATACAAAAATATGCCTTCCTTCTAGTATCACTCACACTTCTTCTTATTATCCTTTTTAATTATAAGAAGTAAGTTATGAGAACCTAGAAAAAAGACATACTATTTTTGTTTTATTACTCTTTCATTTTATGTTATATGAATATATGAGAACTTTTCTCAGTTTTCTACAACGCCACCTTCTACCACTAAATTTTCAGGTGTAATCGTATCTCCATACACTGGTAATAATGTTTCTTCAAAGTCTTTATGGAAAAATTGCTCTTTTGCTAGACTTTCGATTTCGTCATTTAACCAGTTTAACAACTCGGTATTTCCTTTTTGCACAGCTGGTGCAATGGTATCAACGTTTCCAATACTTTCGATTGTTGTAGAAAATCCTTCATTTTTTGCTGACCAAGCTAAAGCCTCTGTATTATCCGTAGCAAAGGCATCTCCTCTTCCATCTAATAACGCATCGGAAGCCTCTTGATATTCATCAAATTTCACAAGGGTAATATCAGGATGTTGCTCAGAAAAATAAGTTTCTGCTGTTGTTCCTTTTACAACAATTAATTTTTTATCCTCTAACTGATCCACATCGGTAATTGGTGCCTTATCAGGAGACACAATACCTAACGCCACTTTCATATAAGGTAAGGCAAAATCTACTTGTTTTTTTCGATCTTCTGTTACGGTAAAGTTTGCTAGAATCACATCTACTTTTCCAGACTGTAAATATTCCACACGACTTGCTGCCTCTACATATACAAATTCAATAGCATCTTCGCTTCCAAGTAAATCTTTTCCAATCCGATTTGCAAAATAGACATCATACCCTTGAATCTTTCCATTAGAATCGATATATCCAAATGGATTCTTATCGCTAAAGACGCCAATTTTAATTGTTCCATCTTTCTTTATCTCATCTAATGACCTTGCCTTAGACTGTACATTTTCTTTTTTTCCGCCCTCATTACTATTGGCACCACAACCAACTAATGCTCCTACAACCATTGTGATTGCTAACATTGCACCAACTATTTTTTTCCTCATTTTCTTGTCCTCCATTTATTTTTTTAATTTATTTTTTAATTTTTTTATTGCTCTACTTTGAATGAATTGCTCCCTATCCTTTTACTTCTAAGGGGTAGCCACTTCCTTAGCTTCTTCATAATGGAATGTATTTAAAAACTTCTTGGCTCTCTCTGTTTTTGGATGTTCAAAAAATTTCTTTGGTTCGCTTTCTTCTACAATCACTCCACCATCCAGAAATACAATTCGATCTGCCACCGCTTTTGCAAATTCCATTTCATGAGTGACAATGACCATTGTCATTCCTTCTTTTGCTAATTCTAATACCACTTGCAACACTTCTCTTACCATTTCTGGATCAAGAGCTGCTGTAATTTCATCCAATAATAAAATTTCTGGATGCATAATCAAAGAACGAACGATTGCCACCCTTTGTTTTTGTCCCCCTGAAAGCTGTCTTGGATAATTGTCTTTCCTATCGAAAAGTCCGACCCGTTTTAATAATTGTTCTGCCTCCTCCTTTACTTCTTCTTTTTTTCTCTTTTGTACAATTCGTGGAGAAAGCATAATATTTTCTAAAATTGTTTTATTTGGAAATAATTCATAACTTTGGAATACCATTCCGATCTTTTGCCGAATTTCATGTACCTTTTTATCGCTCTTTTCCTTATCCCCTGTAATGATCGAACCATTAAAATAAATTTTTCCGGAATCGATTGGTTCTAGTTTATTCAAACATCGTAAAAAAGTACTCTTTCCACATCCTGATGGTCCGATGAATACGACAACCTCTCCTCGTTGTAATGAAAATGAAATCTCATTTAACACCCGATGTTCTTTCTCATAGGATTTTACTAACTGCTCTACTTCTAGTATTACTTCGCTCATATCAATCCTTTAATCTCCTCTCTAATATTCCTGATAATTTTGAAAACGGAAAACAAATAATAAAGTATAAAAGAAATATAGTTCCATACACCCAAAGGGCTGAAGTTGGAATCGTATACCGATTGGCATCGATAATCTGTTTTCCGACTTTTACAACTTCAACGACACCAATTAATACAACAAGTGAGGTTGTTTTTATCATTCTTGTCAATAAATTTACAGACGATGGTAACAATCGACGAATCGTTTGAGGAATAATAATATGGAAAAATACTTGTGCTTTCGTCATTCCAAGTGCATATCCGCTTTCATATTGATGAATTGGAATTGCTAACAGGGCACTTCGGACCAAATCTCCCATTTCTGCGGTTCCCCAAAAGGTAAATACGATAACAGCAGCGACTTCTCCTGATAGATTGACACCAAAATGTTTTGCCACTCCAAAATAAACTAAAAATAACAAAACAAGCTGAGGCATAATCCGAACGACTTCTAAATAAAAGCGACAAAGAAATCGAATCACAGGATTTTTACTTGTCATAATGACACCGAATAAAATACCTAACAAAATGGATAAGACCATAGCAACTAAAGAAATCCTTAAGGATACCAATAAGCCTTGCAACAGTCGTAAAAAATTATTCCCTTGAAACAGCACTTGAAGTCCCAAATCCTGCATAACGAACCCTCCTTTCTATTACCGTACAAACAATAGAGACTGGTAGTAAAATAATTAAATAAGCGATCACGAGTAAAAAGAGAGCCTCATCTGTCTGATAATAAATCCCTATGAGATCTTTTGCCACAAACATAAGATCGGCTAACGCAACCGCACTAAATACCGATGTTTCCTTAATTAAGAAAATAATATTGGCACAAAAGACTGGTATCGACGTGGCAATAGCCTGTGGCAATATCACATACCAAAACACTTGTAACTCGGTCATTCCAAGACTGAGGGAAGATTCCCTTTGAATCAATGGAATACTTTCTAATCCAGACCGAAACCCTTCTGCCATATAGCTTCCTCCAAGAAACGATAATCCAATGATGGCACAACTTTCCGAGCTCAATATAATTCCAATTTTAGGAAGTCCAAAGTATAGAAAAAATAACTGAATAATAAGAGGTGTATTTCTTGATAATTCAATATACACTTCTACTATCTGTTTTAAAATTGGCACTTTCATCATACGAATAAAACTGCAAATAAACCCGATAAGAAAAGCTAGTATAATTCCTATGAGCGCAATCTTAACCGTAAGGACTCCTGCTTCTACATAAAGAGGAGCATAATTTGTTATAAATTCAAAATCCATATTTTCCCTCTTTTCTCATTCCTTTGTTGCTTTTGTTGCTGTCTTTTAAAAAAGAAACTTTTATCTTTACATATATGCATTTTTCTCTCTTCTGATGTTATTGAACGACTTTCTAATATCCTCAGCTCTTCCCATCTCCCCTCTTTTCTTTATTGAGATGTCGCTTTAACCCAATATTTAATTGACTTATTATCGCTTCATCTTTCTAAATTACTGAATAAAAAAAATCCTGAGAATCGTTTTTACAATTCTCAGGATCCATCTGCTTTGGTATCATACTCTAAAAAACGTATATCGCTATCGAAGGGTACAATAAAACCGCCCGCACAAAGATGCCCGAGAACGTAACATTCGACAGCAACAACAGAACTGACTTCTTAATACCATATTCATCTCGAACACCTCCTTTTTGTTTTTCAATAATAATTATATTAGATTATATTCTCAAATCCCGACTTTGTCAATCGGATTTTTATTCTAACACCTCACCGTTCGATGAAATCACCTTCTGATACCAAAAAAATGACTTTTTCTTTCTGCGTTCTAACGTTCCTGATCCATCTTCTTGCTTCTCCACATAAATAAAACCATAACGTTTTTTCATCTCACCAGAACCTGCACTAATTAAATCAATGGGAGCCCATGAAGTATATCCCATCACATCCACTCCATCTTCGGTTACCGCATCATACATGGCTTTAATATGAGAACGCAAATAATCAATGCGATAATCATCGATAATCTCTCCATTTTCATTGGGCACATCAACAGCACCTAATCCATTTTCTACGACAAACAACGGCTTTTGATAGCGATCATAGACTTCATTTAATGTAATTCGAAAACCAAGGGGATCAATGGGCCAACCCCAATCACTATACGTTAAATATGGGTTTTTGGCAGACTTAAATAAGTTCCCTTCTGCTTCTTCCTGCTTTGTATCTGGTGCTGCAATACAACGACTGTTGTAGTAGGAAAAAGAAATAAAATCCACTGGATAAGAAGCTAAAATCTCCTCATCTCCTTCTTCCATCACTGGATAGCATCCTTTCTTCTTTAACCTTGCTTTTGCATAGGATGGGTAATATCCTCTTGCTTGTACATCTACGAAGAAATAATTTTCTTGATCCACTTTCAAGGCTTCAAACACATCTTCTGGTCGGCAAGTATAAGGATAAGCACTTCCTGCTGCAAACATACATCCAACTTGATTTTCTGGATCGATTTCATGCGCCATCTTAACAGCCAAAGCGCTAGCAACTAATTCATGATGGCTCGCTTGATATTTTATTTTCTCTTCTTCGTCGCCTTCTTCAAAATAAATTCCAGCTCCCATAAACGGAGCATGAAGAATCATATTAATCTCATTAAAAGTAAGCCAATAGCGCACGTCACCTTTAAATCGCTCAAAAAGCACGTTACATAATCGCAAATAAAAATCAATCATAATGCGATTTTTCCAGCCGCCATATTTTTTTATTAAGCCAATCGGGCAGTCAAAGTGAGAAATCGTAATCAAAGGCTCAATTCCATATTTTTTACATTCCAAAATAATATTTTCATAAAACTGAATTCCTTCTTCATTTGGCTCTTGTTCATCCCCATTTGGAAAAATTCTTGTCCAGCCAATGCTAAAACGGTATACTTTAAACCCCATTTCTGCAAAAAGACGGATATCTTCTTTGTAGTGATGATAAAAATCCACCGCCTCTTTTGCCGGATAGCAATATCCTTCTTCAAAAGATAACATTTTTCTACGCCCTGTAATCACAGAGGAACGCTCGCTTCCAGATGGGCAGACATCTACGTTTGCAAGTCCTCTATTTCCTTCTGCAAATCCACCTTCACATTGATTAGCAGCGGTTGCTCCTCCCCATAAAAATCCTTGTTTGAATGACATACTCTCACACTCCTATTTTAAAATAGTTAACAGCGGATCTCCTGCTTTTACTTTCTCTTCTTCCGTATCAATGACATCTAAGAACTCATCCGTATTGGAGATAATCACTGGTGTTTCCATACAATATCCTTCTTTTTCTATCATTTCTTTATCGAAAATGAGCAATAACTGTCCTGCCTTGATTCGATCCCCTTGCTTAATTTTCGCTTCAAATCCTCTTCCATTTAATTGAACGGTATTTAATCCCACATGAATTAGCACTTCTGCTCCGCTATCTGCCTTAATTCCAATAGCGTGTAATGTTGGGAATAGGGCGGATATTTCCCCATCAACAGGTGCATAGACAGCTCCTTCTTCTGGAACAATCGCCACCCCTTTTCCAAGGATTCCAGATGCAAAAGCATCGTCTTGCATTTTTTCTAATTTTATCACTTTCCCTTTTAAAGGACTGACAATTGAAATTCGATCAAGCATTGCTGTTTCTTTTGTCTTTGTTATTTGTTGACTGCTTTTAGATTCTTCATTTGTATCTTCTAAATTTTCAGTAGAAGTTTCCAATACCGCCTTATCCTCTTCTTTATCCCGGAAGAAAATCATCGTTGCCACAAAGGCAATTACCATCGTAATTCCAACACCAACAAAGGCTACGATCAAGTTTCCAAATCCTCCATCTGGTTCCACCATAGCTGGGAATTCAAAAATCCCCATTCCTCCCATTGAGAATTTACGGAAGTTAAATGCACCATAAAAACCTCCACCGATTCCACCAGCGATACAGCTAATAATAAATGGTGTTTTTAGTGGTAATGTAATACCATAAATGGCTGGCTCTGTTACGCCAAAAATACCAGAAATAAAGTTTGGAAGTGCCATTTCTTTTAATTTTTTATTTTTTGTTTTAAAGAAAACGGCAAGGACAACTGCGGATGTGGCAAAAGTACAAGCAAAGAATGGCATCATAACATTGTCATATCCATTTGTCATAATATTATTGATGTAAACAGGAATAAATCCCCAATGAAGTCCAAAGATAACTAAAATTTGCCATGTTAAACCAACAATTGCTCCTGCAATCATCGGACTAAAATCTCTTACGGTCATAACTGCTTCTGCAATTAAATTAGAACCGAATGTTGCAATTGGTCCAATGAGAATAAATCCAACAGGAATTGCAACAATTAAAGTGAGCATTGGAACGAAAAAGAATTTTACAAGATCTGGTATGAACTTGTTAAAAAACTTCTCACATTTTGAAGCAAAATATACGACAAAGATAACGGGAATTACCGTTGACGTATAGTTCATTCCGATAATTGGAATTTTAAAAAACTCAATGTATACATCAGACTCAAAAATTGTCCCTTGAAATAGTGTATAAAGGGCATCCCCACTGGCTTTCAACGCATCGGCTTGAATGGCTGGATAACATAAAATCGCACCAATTACGAGTCCAAGCATTGGTTTTAATCCAAACTTTTTGGCTGCTGTATATCCTAAGAACAGCGGTAAGAACGTAAAGAGTCCATCACCAATGGCATTTAACACTTGATACACACCACTTGCCTCGGTATAAAGTCCAAGGGTAAGGAATAAAACACTAAGCCCTTTTACCATACCACAAGCTGCCATAATTCCTAAGATTGGTTGGAAAATTCCTGAAAGCACATCAATGAGACGATTTAATGGATTACCACCTTTTTTTTCTTCGGTATCCTCCGCTTTTCCTTCTTCCAATCCAAGCAATGGCATAACATCTGCATACACTTCTGGTACATGGTTTCCAATAACCACTTGATATTGACCACCACTTTTCATCACTGTGACAACGCCTTCCATATTTTTGAGAACATCGTCCTTTGCCTTTTTCTCATCTTTCAATTTGAATCTGAGTCTCGTAATACAGTGTGTTAAACTGATTACATTTTCTTTTCCACCGATATTTTTGACAATTTCTTTTGCCAAGGTTTCGTATTTACCCATGTTTTTTACCTCCATCTGCTTTTTTTATCTATCCCTTTCGGGTTGCAATATATGCAATTATGAAGGTTTAGCCAACTAAATGTCACTATCCTAACATGCGTATTAAGATTTTATTGTTTTATGCAGCACCCGTTCAATGTGAATGGTTAAATATAAATATTCCTCTTTTGAAAGTTGATACCCATATTTCTTTTTAATAAAAGATGCCACTTTTTCCACACATTGGTATGCTTTTTTATATTTCAAGCGAATCACTTCTAATAAGTCATCGCTATCATCATCTTCATAAGTGGTATGATCTACTAAACGCTTTGCAAAAAATTTTAAGTGGGTAATAAACCGATAATAGTAAACATCGTCTTCATCAAAACTTGTTTGAAAAAAGTATTTTACAATATTCACAATTTCTTGCATAATGGTTGTAATCTCATACATATTGTGCATCTTCTCTTCATCCATTTGCGCATTTGCCAAATGAAGAGCAATAAATCCTGCCTCATCTTCTGGTAGACGAACTTTTAATTTTTCCTCGATATAATCAATCGCCCAAAGTCCAATTTGAAATTCTTCTTTATAAAATCTTCTAATATCCCAAAGTAGAACATTTTTAACAGTAATCCCATCTAAAAACCGCACAATAGCTGTATGAATATGATCGATTAAAGAAATATAGATCATCTCATTTAATCGCTTTCCAAGCTGAATTTTCGCTTCTGATATAATCTGTTCTCCAATCTCAATATGCTCTAATGGGATATCCTCTATTAGAACTTGGAACTTATGGCTGGCTTCTGTTGTGGAAAGAGAAAAGACTTTGTCAATCATCGATTCCTCAATATTTTCTCCTACCTTTTTCTTATAACAAATTCCCCTCCCCATAACGATCTTCTCATGCTTTGATTCATCTAAAATAACCGCTACATTATTATTTAGAATTTTGTGTATCCTCATCTTCTCTCCTACTTTCATTCACTTTCCCACAAAGTATCCTTTTGCCATTTATTTTTGCTTTTTTTAAACTTGTACGCTATCTACAAAAATAAACAACAAAAAAAACCTGCACATGAGAAATAAATCCACCTTCTAAAAATTATTATAGGTGTAGAAGACAGATCTGTTTGTTGATTTCTCACACAGGGATCTATCACTTGCTATTTCTCAATATGTAGGTTTAGCTTGCTTTACAATCGCTATCCTGTTTTTTCTTGTTTCATTTTAACATATTTCGGATAAAGATGCAAATATTTTTTCTCTTTTATTGCTCAATGAGAAACGATATCTTTTTTCCTATTCCAAATTAATATTCATCTAGGAAATGATGTCTTACCCCACCTTGTTTATACCCAATAACCGTATCTAAGTTTACATTCTCAACACTTCTAAAAATATTGCTCTCAACAAATGGATTGTTCTTTTTCATCTGGGCAATCATATGTTTTACTTCCATTCGTTTTGAGGAACTAGAACCATCTGGATTGCAAGTCGAACAAGTATCGGTAAAACGGCACGCACATTGAATAAAATAAAGTTCATTATAGTCTCTCCAATGTTTAATATCATCTTCTCGAATCAAATACATTGGACGAATTAATTCCATGCCTTCAAAGTTTGTACTATGAAGCTTTGGCATCATTGTCTGTACCTGAGCTCCATAGAGCATACCCATTAAAATCGTTTCAATAACGTCATCATAGTGATGTCCTAATGCAATCTTATTACATCCTAGTTCCTTTGCCTTGCTATATAAATGCCCTCTTCTCATTCTAGCACAAAGATAGCAAGGGGATTTCTCAATGTTAAATACAGAATCAAAAATATCCGATTCAAATATGGTAATTGGTATATTTAACATTTTGGCATTGTTTTCAATAATCTGACGATTGACCGCATTATATCCTGGATCCATTACAAGGAATACAAGTTCAAAAGGAAATTTATTATGCCATTTTAACTCTTGGAATAATTTTGCCATTAACATGGAATCTTTTCCACCAGAAATACAAACGGCAATTTTATCGCCTTCTTGTACAAGCTCATATTCATTGATCGCTTTTGCAAACTTAGAAAAAAGTTGTTTATGAAACTTTTTACGAATACTTTTTTCCACTGCCTTGGCTTTTTCTTCCTCTTCTTTTTCTTTACTTTGATTCATTTCTGCTACAAGCCAACCAGTGTAGCCATCTTTTAAACTATGGGCTTCATACCCTTCCTCTGCCCATTGTTCCGCTACGTCTTTACTGATGACGCCTCTTGTACAATAAAAAATAATTTTTTTATCTTTTGAAAAATTCGCTTTTTCTTCTTCTAATCTCTCATAAGGAATAGGAACAGCACCTTCGATGGTTCCATATCCTCGCTGTGCCTCTGTTCGAATATCTACAAGAATATATTCCTCTTTCGCAAACTGTTTTAATTGTTCATATGTGATTTCAATTGTTTCCATAAAACCTCAACTTTCTATTTCCTTACTTTTTTATGATATTTATCAACGATTCCTCATCCACCAATTGCTGTTGCTGCGCAATCGAGATAGTAAAAATCCTTTTATTCTAGCTATTCCTTGTTTGTATACCTTGTTTATTCTAACACTTTCACCATCGATTCTCAACATAAAAATATAGAAAACAAAAAGGCAAAATACCAAATATTTGGTATTCCGCCTTTGTTCGCAAACTATCCTATTATCTTTTTTCGATTGCTTCGAATGGACAGATGGAAATACAATTTCCACAATGCAAACAATTTTCTTGATTGATTACAGGAGGTTTTACAGAGAAATTGATACACTTTTGTGGGCATTTGGAATCACAAAGACGACATTCTTGGCATTTATCGGTAATAAAGAATCCTCCTATATGTATAGACTTCTGTCCTTTTTCTCCTAATACAAAACCTGCTCGATAAATGGGCTTTACAGAAAGATCAAAAAACTCTCCATTCCCTTCATATACTTGAAAAACTTCCAATGCCATACGGCTCTCCTCTTCTGGATAGATCTCTGCCATATAAGGATTTTGTTCAAAAACCTCTGATAATCTACTAGAACCAATATTTCTTACCTTTCCTCTAATGGAAATGGCTTTCTTATTCATAGTTCCTTCTCCTCCACACATTCCACTAATGGCCACATAAGGTTTTTCTGTCAACTGACGATAAAACTCTTTCCCTTTTGCAGTAATAAAATACAAGCTATTATCATCTACCAACATAATATCAATCACTCTAGCAACAGGAAGTCCTTCCCTATCGACTGTCGCAATAACGGTAGAATGTATTTCTTCCTTTAATATTTTTAAATAATCCTTTGTCTCCATTTTTGATACCTCTCTATAATGTTAGTTGTAACCTTTTTCATTACATTAAGTGTATCGCTTTTTAATTGTAACGTCAACTGTTACATGGAAACTTTTTATCATAATCATCCAAAATCATCTCATATTCTTCTTATTGGAAACAGTTAAGCTATATGAATTTTTCAAAAACAAAAACCATGAGGTTACAACTGCCCCATGGTTTTCCTATTATATATTATATTATAAAGAATACGGATTCTATTCTGCTGCTTTATTTACACAGGAAATCGCATTCAAACTTCTCGGATACCCGATATAAGGCAAACACTGTGAAACCACTCTCATCAGGAATTCTTTATCATTTCCAAGATTCATATTTCCCTTTGCATGAGCGATTAACTGTGGTTCGCATCCCCCTTGTGCCATTAAAAAACAAAAGGTAATCATTTCCCTCTGTGCAAGATCAAGACCTTCTCTTGTGTAATAGTCTCCAAAGCAGTTTGCTGCCAACCATCGATTCACATGCCCTGATTTCCATGCTTCTTTCATCTGCTCTCCAAAAATATCAACCTGTGCCTGTGCACCTTTTTCCAGACGATTCTCTGAATTGGTCGTTGCACGTTTTTCTACTGGAAGTGGGATTCCTTTCTCCAGTAACACTGCATTGGCAATTTCCAAAAATGGTAGCATCCGTCCAAAACCAACATAATCCACAGACTGATAAATGACTTCTTTTACCATCACAGAAGTTACCCCTGCATCGAAAGCTTTCGGAAGCATCATTCGAAACGCTTCTTTCCCTTGACATCCAATTAATGTAGCAAGAATTGCCATATATCGAGTTTGATCGTCCAGTTCCTGTCCTTCTTCGTGAACTACCTCATCAAAAGCAAATTGTTCAAAGATTTCCATAAATTCTGCATCTGTCTCATGTAAATTCATCTGTGCTCTCTCCTTTTGTTCCGCATAGCTAGTTTTATCCTATTTCTTCATACAACTTCTTTTAAATAGAATAAAGAGTTTCTTTTACTATCTCCACTATAACACCTGCTCCTTTCCATGTCTAATGCCTATTATTATAATTGAGATATGCTTTTAAAGTATTTCTTTATACCTTCGAGAAAATGCTAGGAAAGAAGCATATAGTCGACAGGAAAAAGAGAGCAGAAAATCAAAAAAGCGGCAAAGCAGTTCTTAGCTCTGCTATGCCACCTCTTTGAATTATTTCCTGTGTTTTCCTCTATATCGCTTTTTGTTAAGAGGAAGTGTTGCCCCTCCTAAGCCAGAAAGCACCAAAATAGTGTTCCATAGGATCAAGTTAGTATTATCGCTAGTCTTGGGTATATCGTCTTGTGAAGGCTCTGGGCTATCCGGTTCGTTTGGGTTGTCTGGTTCGTTTGGGTTATCTGATTCCTCTGGGTTATCCGGTTCCTCTGGGTTATCCGGTTCCTCTGGGCTATCTGGTTCCTCTGGGTTATCCGGTTCCTCTGGGCTATCTGGTTCCTCTGGATTATCCGGTTCGTTCGGATTATCCGGTTCATTCGGGTTATCCGGTTCCTCTGGGTTATCCGGTTCGTTTGGGTTATCTGGTTCATTCGGATTATCCGGTTCGTTTGGATTATCCGGTTCGTTCGGATTATCCGGTTCGCTTGGGTTGTCTGGTTCGTTTGGGTCATCCGGTTCGCTTGGGTTGTCTGGTTCGTTTGGGTTATCCGGTTCATTCGGGTTATCTGGTTCTAGGGTAATTGGTTGGTTTTCCACAGTCACATACATAACGCAGGAAAACAGGTTTGTAATGTCCCGATCGTCTAGATCCTGCACCTTGCTGTCGTTGGCCGTATAGAGCGTGCCATCCGTTGTTGTGTGGCTGCCCTCATAATGCTCTTGATTCAGGCACTGGCGCACTGCCAGCTTATTCCAGCCCCTTTCCGTCCTCGTGTCCAGCGTCACTTCTCCCGTCGGGCTGTATTCCAGGCCAAGGAAAGCGTCATCGCCGTTTCGATCCCAATCGTATTGCAGGTGCTGTTCCTGGTCGGAATCGGCATTGTCCTTCCATTCGCTCCATTGTCCGCCGGTTTCAGAAGAATAGGTGTCGGAGTTCAGAAGCTGCACTTTGATGTTATGGAGGGTCGCGTCGATCCCATCGTCTATGGCAAAACGAAGCATACTTTTCAGAATGCTTCCCACATATCGGTCGGTGGAAATGCCGTCATTTTCTGTTCCTGCATCTGCATAGACTCCCGTATCGTCTACGATTACATGCACCGCATGAGGATTGACGTTGTAGTTCTCATTCCCTGAGGCGGTTTCTATCAGGTAATATTCTCCTTTTTCAAGAGTACCTTTTTCTGCCGTCGGGAATACCAGCACCCCCTCGCCTGTGACCTTATCCCCATCGCTGCGCTTCAAGGAGTCCGTCTGGCCGCTGTCGTACGCCGTCTTTCCTGCTAGGTCACTTAAAGCAATCGTGCCGTCCTCTTTGATAAGGCTTTCTACCTGGCTAGCTGCATAGAGGGAAAAGCTGGCCCCGTCCATCGGTTCGTCATTCTCGTCCACTTTCTCCACGATCAGGTAATTCTTAACGTTGGAGATATAGATATGGGTGGAAAACTCCCGGTCAAAATCATCGGTGTTGAGGCGGACGGCTTCGTTCCCGTCCAGATAATAATAGTTTATCGTATACTCAACATCGCTGTCCTCCACTTCGCCTTGCTGCGCAATATACCAGTAGTAGTTCTGAATATTGCCCGGTAAATCCTCCACCGTGACTTGGAACGCGCCGCCGCTTGTCAGCTCAAACTTATTTTTATCCCCGTCCGCCTGGTTTGCTTCGGCTGCTTTTTGGATTCGCTCGGGTAGTGTTCCCTCGCTCTCATCATCCCACACCTTGAAGCCTTCCTCGACGGTTCCAGAAACCGGAGCCCAGTTGTTTTCATCCGTGTATGGAGTATCCATGTCGAGCCGCTTAAAGGCCACAGCAAAGATTGTCGGAGAGTTGTTTTCCAGATCAGCGGTCGAGAGGTCGAGACGCTCATTTCCTTGCATGTCATAGAGCTTTGTCGTGGCGGTCGTGGTGAGCTTTGGTGAAGCGTAGGAGCCGGTCGTCCAGTAATTCCCCGACAGGGTCAGTCCAGTTTTCGACGTATAATAGAGATAAGTATCGGAAGATGTATGATAACCGCCCGGCGTTGTTTCCCGCAGGATAAAGTAGGGCGTTCCATTGTCCTCATAAAATTCCTGGAAGGTCAGAGGACTGCCGTTTTCGTCCAATATACGCAACAGACCGTTACTGTCGGTTTTACCATCCCAAATCTTGTCTCCGCTGGCGGTATAAGTGTAATCTCCATTTTCGTCCAGATCATTGCTGCGGGTGGCAGGGTACAGTTCAAACTCCACATGAGCCATGGGGTTGCCTTCCTGGTCTACCTTGGTGATCTCGCTTTCTGGGATCGGTAGCAGGTTGAATTTCAGGCTCAGGTTAGAGTCCGTATTGCCTCGCTCCAGGTAGAAGAATTTCAGTGTATGGTAGGTGTCGTCGGCAAAGGTATTACCGTTCCAATCTTCATTTTTGCCTTCCTCACCTGCATCTTTAAATATCTCTCGAATGGTGGTATCTTGCCAAACCGTTTCACCGTCGGACGTACCAGGAATAATGTCCTGATCTTTATCTAGGAAAACTTTGACTCCACCGGTGGAAAAGTCGATCTGCAGGGAGGCTTCGTCATGGATACCGCCCAAATCTCCCACCAGCACATCGTCAATGAACACCCATACATCGTCGTCTCCGGAGAAGTTATAGGTGAGCGCCTTCCCGTCGTAAGTCTTGCCTTCATTCTTCTGAACAAACCGGGTCGTCATAGTAAGACCGAAGTAATGGTTTACATCTGGGTGCAAGGAGTTAAAATTCGGATCGCTGTTCCCTTTATCTTTCGGGGTCAATAGGCCATTTGTCAAAGTCGGACTACCGTTTGCTTCGGTCTTAAAAACCTGCGCTGCCCCATTAAAAGGGAAGAACTGCCCCGCAGGACTGCTCCCTCCGGCTTCAACCCCCCAGTTGTTATACAAGAGAAAAGCATTTGTCCCTTCGTTATAATAAGCATAGTTTTTATGGGAGCTGTAATAATAGTAGCCATCTTCGTCAATCTGGAACAGATTATCCGCATCCTCATAGACTTGCCGACCCTGCACATCCTTTTTGTCCGGATCAAAGAGGTAATCCAAGGATTCTTCTGTTGTTGTTCTGTCTTTATCAAAGGGAACGGAGGCATCTAAATTACCGTTTAACACAGGGTAACCATCATCGCCAAGCGTATTTTTAACGATCCCCTGAAAAGGACTTTTTTCCTTTCCTGTCCAGCCGTTAATGGAATTCTCGTTGACGTGCTTTTTTTGTTCCAGTCCCTTGCTGAACTTGAGCATGTGCCCCGCGTTGATTCCTTTCGTGTCTATATTTGGGTTATAACTATCGTTGTCTCGGTCGTTTTGGTTATCTGCTACCCAGTAGTCAAACAGGTTTACCACTGTACCGGAAGGAGTCATACCTTCTTCCTGATAGGGAGCAAAAGCGGCAAGCTCCGCATCGGTCGTGGCGCTCCGGATCGAAACCTCAGAAAATCCCACCATAACGGAAATCTTCGGCGTGTCCTCCGCCAGTACATAGCCGTCCGGCAGGGAAGCCTCGGCCACATAGCCGCCGGAAGTGAAGTCCTCCGGGAAATCGTCCAGGTTCCATGTTATCTGTAATTCTTCCGCCGTACTATTTCCCGACACAGAAAGTACCTGGATTTCCTCGGCGGCATTTTCCAAAGCCGTGGAAATCTCCCCCTGTTCCTCAGAGGCGCTTTCCGTTCTCAGTTCCTCTTCTGCCTCAGATGAAGCGGTCTCGCTCTCTGTGGCAGAGCTTTCCGCCTCCGTTTCTATGATTATCGAAGAAGTGGTTTCGCTCTCTCCGTCTGTACTTTCGGTTGCTGTTTCGCTTTCCGCCTCGGATGGAACCGCTTCATTTTCCCCCGTCGTGCTTTCCTCTGGAGATGTTTCTTCTGAATTTGTATCGTCTGATTGTTCAGTATTGCCCTCTGCCTCTGTTACTGCTATGATCGTGTTTGGAAGAAGCCCCTCCAAGTTTTCCTTGGTCAGCTTGTCCTCCCCATTGGCGTTAGAGATCAGCAACGCCCATCCACTATCAGACTTCGTTATATTTCCGCTGTCCTTCCATTCCCAAGAAAGGATTGTTTTCGCTGATACGTTTTCGGCTCCTTCAGCAAAAATCACTTCATTTGAAAAAAGCAGCGTCACAACCAGTACGACGGACATCAGCTTCATAATTTTTCTTTTTATAAGTTTTCTTTTCACATCTTCACCTCAAATCCATCCTGATTACTCACAACCTTGTAAAAATAATGCATCCTGCTTTACATCCGTGAAAGAGGCTGGTGTCCCAATAATATAAAGGGCAACGTCAATCTATTCTTTTAAGATGTAATTTTCCAGCTCAATATATTATAGTAGAGCAAAAGGTCTATTTCATGTCTTCGTCGCCCTTACTTTGCAAAAGAAGGCGCTATCTTGCTTTGCACAAAATATCATACTTTCCCCTCCTTTCTATAAGCTTGTAACTCCTATTTTGATTTTTTTAACATTCCAGCCTTTTCAAAAAAATCCGCTGCCCCAATTAAGTTGTACAAAATTTCCTTTCCTGCTGGAGTTAGGCTCTCAATAAAATCTAATGCCTTTTCTGTTTCTTTTTTCTTCTGTTCTTTCTTAATTACTTCTGTATTTTCTAACATAATACCCATCCTTTCTTTCATTTTTATTTATTGAAATTTATTTGTTTTATGTATTATTTGACCTATCATCATCAGGTAAAATCGGTCAGGTCCATACAACATGTTTCGGCTATTCCTATTATCTTTTTCTCACATTCCCCTTATACTAAATTGCACGCTCCCCCAGGCCAGGTATAGGAAGAAAGGAATAGTTTCATGGCATTAATAAATGAATCTATATATCAAATCAATATTACATCCAAATAACAAACAAAGAGATTTTACAATTGTTCCACCCGATCAATGTCCTTATTGTAATAAAGGAATATATCCCAAAATACTAAGCACTTTTTTCCACATATATTATGGAACTTTCATCAAGCTTTGTTACAATTTACAATCAGGCTAAAACCACTGGAAATTCCAAGTTAACTGAGGTATATGGTCAAGGATATCGAAAATCTCTTGAATTTTTAATAAAAGATTATGCTATCAAATTTCATCCTAATGATATTCATATAATTAAAAACATAAATCTTTCACAATGTATTGAAGCATATATTGAAAATTCTCGTATCAAGTCATTATCAAAAACTTCTGCTTGGATAGGTAATGAAGAAACCCATCCCATATCTGATGGCATCAAAGGATCATTTTTAGCAATAAATACATTTATTTTAGCAACTATGTATTTTATATTTTTATATTATACCAATTATGTATTTTAGTCAACACTATTTTTCATTTTTCATTGACCTTTTAGCCATAATTGGTATAATACTATTAGGAGGTGAACTATGGAATATTTAAATGAAAGAATAAAACATCTTCGTAAAGATATATTAAAAATGAATCAATCAGAATTTGCAGAGAAACTTGGTCTATCTCAAAGAACAATAAGTTGGAGTGAACAACCACAAAACAATGTTCCAGACAGTAATATAAAATCTATTTGTAATTTTTTTAATATAAATGAGAATTGGCTTAGAAATGGAATAGAACCTATCTTCATTGCCAAAGAAGAAGAATTTAGTTTAGATGACTACGCCCGAGAACGTGGTGCTTCTAAATTCGATTTAAAAATTTTAAAGGCTTATTTGAATTTAGATCAAGAAATTCGCAATGCGATTATGGAACAGTTTAAAAAAGAATTTGGTAATCAAGAAGGCATTTATTTATCGCCAAAAGATACGGATTCCGACATTCTTACATTAGAAGAAGCTAATAAAATCTATGAAAAATGTCCAAAAACAGAAGAAGAGCTTGATAAACTAGTAATAAATATAGAGGATAAAGGCATTTGCTAAAGCTAGCTTTCTTCTATTAGTTGTTGTTGATAAAATAAATCAATAATTTATTTAGAATAGATAGGGTGTCAAAGACACCCAACCAAAATAAATTATTTACTTAATGTATCAATAGACTAATGTTATAAAAATAAAATTAACTGAGCTTTTAATTTACTATTATAATTATAGTAAATTGTATTTGATGCTATATGATAAATTGCATAAACATTTTTTTGCTTATAATCTATGTACTTTATTTTTCTACTATTCATATCCAGAATCACCTTCCCATTTTTATAGGTTGGGTGCAGATATAATTATACTGGAATTTTTTTATAATAAATCCAGTAAATAATGCCATTAATAGTAAATTATAGAAATAAAATGTCAAAAGTTGCTGCTCTTTATATTAAAGTTTCTACAAGAGAGTAAGCATTAGAAAGCTATTCTATTAAGAGATATGATAAGAGAAAGGACAAGCGGATACCTCCCATAGCAAGTGGTTTATTTTTTCCAAAGTTCCATTTTTCAGAATACAAAAAACTCCACACTGGAAAATAGACCCTTGATCGAACAACAAAAAACCATGAAGTTACAGCTCTTCATGGTTTTAATATGATACATTATTTTTATTTATTTTATTATAGAGAATACTGATTTTATTCTAACACTTTATTTACACAGGAAATCCCATTCAAACTTCTCGGATACCCGATATAAGGTACATTAGAAAACAAGCAGCTTTCCGCCAACCATCGATTCACATGTCCTGCTTTCCATGCTTCATATTCATCGGGAGAACGATTTACAAACTCTTGCCAATCAGACATCATTTGAAAATAGCAAAGATTTGGCTGATGAACAGGAGCCATTAGATAAAATAGCTTTTCGTTATAATTTTCTCCACAGCACACACCATTATATTTTTCAGAAAGCATTTTAATCATCGTAGATTTCCCAGCATATGCAGTACCATTGATGAAAAATACATTTTGAAATAGCTTTCGAATAACATTGGAAGATAATGATATTTTTGGCATTGTGTATCCCCCTCAATCTCATTTTATTTTACTGAACGTGACAGCAATACTACCGTCTCCACATGCGCCGTCATCGGAAACATATCCACGCAACATGCTTTTTTCACCTGATATCCTCTTTCCTGTAACACTTCCAAATCTTTTACAAGACTTGTTGGCTTACAGCTAATGTACACCATAGACTCCACACCGTAGTCAATAATTTTTTGAATGGCTTTTGGATGGATACCTTCTCTTGGAGGGTCAAGAACGATAAAATCTGGTTTTTCTTCAATATCATCGATAACCTTTAACACATCTCCTGCAATAAATTCACAGTTTGTTAAATTATTTAACCCTGCATTGATTTTTGCCGCTTCTACCGCTTCTTCTACGATTTCAACACCGACAACTTTTTTTGCCACTGGAGCAAGCATTTGCGCGATGGTTCCTGTTCCACTATATAAATCAAAAATCACTTTATCTTTTGTCTCTCCTACATAGGAACGAGCTTTTTCATAAAGCACTTCTGCCCCTAAAGAGTTTGTTTGGAAGAAGGAAAATGGGCTAATTTTAAATTGTAAGCCTAAAATATGCTCATAGAAATAATCTTGTCCATATAATAATTTTGTTTCATCACTTTTTACAACATCGCCAACACCATCATTTAATGTATGAAGAATTCCTGCAATTTTTCCTTCTAATGAAAGAGCTAATAAGGCTTCCACATAGCCATTGACATCTACTTCTTCTTGCGTCGTTGTTACAAGGTTAATTAATAAATCTCCTGTTGTAATGGAACGTCTTACGACTAAATGTCTAAGACTTCCTTCATGCGTCATTTTATGATAATAGTGATTTCCTTTTTCTGTGAAATAATCTAAAGTTGCCTGTAAGATTTTACGATAATCGCTAGCAACAATTTGACATTCCATAACGTTTACAAGGTCAAACATACTATTTTTCTTATGCATTCCAAGTGCTAATGGTCCATTTTTATATTCATCCCCAAAGGAAAATTCCATTTTATTGCGGTACTCCCATTCTAATGGACTTCCAAGAATTCCTTCCCATGTGTAGTCCTCTTTAATCACGCCATCTAATAGCTGTTTTACATGGTTTTCCTTTACTTTTAACTGATTGCTATAGCTCATTGTTTGATAAGAACAGCCTCCACATTGTCCAAAATGAGGACATTTAGGAGTGGCATCTTCTAATGGAGATTTTTCCACAACTTCTAAGAGTCTTCCTTGAGCTTTTCCTTTCCGAAGTTTTGTAATAGCGAACTTCACTTTTTGCCCTTCAATCACACCTTTAATGGCAAAGTTTCTATCTTCCACTTTTGTCGTTCCTTTGTTTGGAAACTCCGTTTTTGTAATAATTCCTTCTAAAATTTCACCTTTTTTCAAGTTTTTTCTCCTTATCACTTCTTTTTCTAATCTTGTTTTTTCTAATTTTGCTTTTGTCACGTTCCACGAATTTCTTATTGTTTTTTATCTTTCCGATGAGAAGCAACACTTGCAAACGCCTTACATTTGTAGGTGTTTTCAACATGATTTTACTTATGTCTTTCACTCAAATAAGAAATCGCTCGTTCCCTTTCCTTTTTATCCTACCAAAAGAAACCTTTATGATTTCCTTCTTTATAAACGCCATGAGAATAATGAGCTTCCCCATCGCTATCAATCTCCATAATTAAAAATGTCTGTTTTCGATCGGACTGTCTTGGATAAGAAATGCTCCCTGGATTTAAAATCGTTAAATCATCTTCTATTTGTAAATATGGTTTATGAGTATGACCAAACATGGCCACTTGAATATCATTGTTTCGACAAAATTCTTCCAAATTTCCAACACCAAAATTGACATAAAACTGGTGTCCATGGGCGATGAAAATACGATATCCTTCCACTTCAATCAGTTCTTGTGAAGGTAAATCTGATCGGAAATCATTGTTTCCGGCCACCATAACGACTGGTTTATCGGTTAATGCGCGGATATAATCTTCTCCACCTTCCACATCGCCGCAATGAATCAGCATATCAAAATCTTTCACTTGTTCCATAACACCTTTTACATCATCATCTCTTCCATGAGAATCGCTGACTACTAATAACTTCATGGCCCACGCTCCTTATCTAAGTTTCTCTGCCATTAAACGAAGTGCTTTTCCTCTATGACTAATTTCATTTTTTTCTTCATCGGTTAATTCGGCAGTAGAACAACCTTTTTCTGGTAAAAAGAAAATCGGATCATATCCAAATCCATTTTCTCCTCGTTCTTCTGTTCCAATAACGCCTTCAATGGTTCCTTTTGTTGTAACTGTTGTGCCATCTGCAAAAACACCTGCAATCACACAGACAAAGCGAGCCGTTCTCTCTTCATCTTTTGCATCTTTTAATTTATCAATAATCGCTTGATTTTTAATATGATAAGAAGTATCTTCTCCCATAAATCGAGCGGAATATACTCCTGGTGCTTTATCTAAATAGTCCACTTCTAGTCCAGAATCATCGGCTAATACAACATCCACATCGTTACAACATTCAAAAACTGCTTTTGCTTTAATTAACGCATTTTCTTCAAATGTTGTTCCATTTTCTTCAATATCCATATGGATACCAGCTTCTTTCATGGATAAAATTTCATACCCACAATCCTTTAAAATCATGCGAATTTCTTTCATTTTCCCTGCATTTCCTGTTGCAAACACTAATTTTTTCATGTATTTCCCTTTCTCTTTCGTCTTTTATTTTTGATCCGTTGTAAATGCTTTTAAGCATACATTTGCCTTTTGTTTTGTCTCTGCCCTCGTCCAATCAATTCCATATAAGCTGAAATATCCCTCTCCATCGGATAATTGAAAAGTAGAAGTTCGAATATCTCTTTCATATTCAATGGCAATTGGCTGTGTTGCATTTGGTGTATGGATTTTTACCATCACTGCATATCGCTGACCTTGTTCTAGTGGCAAACTCTCGTTAAAACGTACGGTATAATATCCCGCTTGTTCAAAAGAGCCTTCCGCCATAAAGATTCGCTCTTGTAAAGAATCTTCGGTATAAAATTTAGGCACAGCATAAACTTCATATGTGGTATTTGGCATCGTAGCATAAAAAGAGACTGCTTCTAGATTTTCTTTTCCTTTTGCTGTATAAACATTGGCAAACCATGCATCTTCTCTACCATATCCTAACTGTCCAACCCAACCTAATTCATCAGTTTGATAAATATGATCGAAGTTATCCACATCTCCTGCCTTTGTATAAACGGCATTGGTGGTCCCAATGATAGAATCATAATAGGAGACATAAAAATAGCCATCGTCTCCAAACTCTGTCCCCCAACTATTTTTACATAGAAAAGCACCATCTCCTTCTGGAGTTTTTGAGAAATTCTCTTTTGGATAGTTATCATCCCAACCAACAATGATCACATCGTGGTTCGGCTTTAAATTGCCCTCAAAATAATAAGAAGCGGTTTCTTCGTTGTAATATTGGGACCAACTGCTAGCACTTTTCATAGAAGTAAAAATATTGGTTTCTACTCCACCATAGAGAAACACAGCTCTTTTAATCGCATCATAATCTTTTGATGGCAATAAAATCGCTTCCTCTAAATGCTTTACAGGCGCTAAATATTTTGGCGAATAGCCATCTCCATAAGGATCATCTGCTTCTAACACAGGTCCTTTCCAAGAAGCTAAATAAGCAATGGACATATTATATTCTCCACCTTCTTCTTGTGTTAAGTAAAATCCACTGTGTAAGCTCATATGGTCCGTCGCAAACTGGAGATTTTCTTGTGGCAACAGACTGCTTTCTAATGCTCCAAGTGCTCCAAATGCCCAACAAGTTCCATAGCGTCCTTGATCTCTTACCGGCGATACTCGTCCCACTTTTCTTGAATCATAACTACTTGGAAGTGCTTGTTCTTTTTGTCCCGCTAACGTAACACGATTCGTTGCACGATTCCATGAAATCTTATACTGTAAATCTCTTGCTATTTTTTCTAAAGAAATATATGGAATTTCTTCTTTCCATTTCACTTTTTCTTTTTCATAAGCAATGACTCGATTTCCTCTTTCAATGACAAGTTTACCATCGGGATAAAAACTTGTACTGGCATGGAGTAGTGACTCTAACGCCTTAACAGGATAATAAAGAACTCCTTCTTTTGATACCCATGGCTCTCCTTCTTCTTCTGTTCCACCTAATAACCACTCTTCTTCTGTCCTGTCTTTTATTTTTACTTGAATCGGCACTTCATTGGCATAACGTGAGAAAGAAGCAAGAAACTCTTCTTTGATTCCTGCCTCTTCTTTTTGCTGTCGTAGTTCTCTTTTCCCCTCATTTTGCGGGAAAAACCATAATATTATGATACAAAATATTCCAACTACATAGACGCTCCATTGTCTCAACGATTTTCATTCTCCTTGTTTCTGCGCGGTGGTCTTGGTCCTAACCACTGATAATAATAAGTCTTTAACATTCCGTTATAAATCTTTCGATTCTTATCCGCCTGTTTTCCAATATAGCGTTCTGCATCCGTATACGAAGTCAAAACAAACTTAGACCAAGTATCGAGTCTTGCAAATCCCTCTCCAATTTGTTCATAGAGATCTGGTAACATTTCTTTTTCTTCTAATCGCTCGCCATATGGAGGGTTTGTAATAATAAATCCATATTTTTTAGGATTGTTTAATTCGCTCACTGGTCGCTCTTGGAAATGAATCAAATGATCCACACCTGCTTCTTTTGCATTTTCTCTTGCACATTTTACCATTCTTCCATCGATATCATATCCTTGAATGTTAGTTTCCACATCATAATTCACAAGGTCATTTGCCTCATCCATTCCGCGATACCATGCTTTTTTCGGTATGATGTTTGTCCAATCTTCCGCTTGGAAAGAACGATTCATTCCTGGTGCCATATTAGCTGCCATCATAGCTGCCTCAATTGGAAATGTTCCACTTCCACAAAATGGATCGACTAAAATACGATCGCCTTTCCATGGTGTCAACATAATAAGAGCGGCCGCCAATGTCTCTGTTAATGGCGCTTTACTCGTTAACTTACGGTATCCTCTTCGATGGAGAGATTCTCCTGATGTATCAAGCCCAACAGTCACTTCATCTTTTAAAATAACAATGCGAACAGGATAAGAAGCTCCTGTTTCTGGAAACCACTCCATACGATATTTTTGTTTCATTCGTTCTACCATAGCCTTTTTCACAATAGACTGCACATCTGGTGTACTATAAAGTTTACTTTTAATGCTTGTTGCCTTTGTTACCCAAAACTTTGCATCCGCTGGTAAATATTGTTCCCATGGAAGTGCTTTTGTCTTTTCAAATAACTCTTCAAATGTAGTTGCTTTAAATCTTCCAACTTGGAGCAACACACGTTCTGTCGTTCTTAAAAAGATATTGGCTCTTGCCACCGCATCAGCATCTCCGTAAAAGCTCACTTTACCATCTTCAACTTTTGCTATTTCATATCCTAAGTCCTGTATTTCCCGTTTCAACATCGCCTCTAGTCCAAAATGACATGGCGCAATTAATGTAAATTGATTCATATAATCTCCTAATCTTTCCTATAAGGTTATCTTTCTTATCTTTCTATTGTACGTTTTCTTTAGAATCCTGTCAATTTGCTTTTGCATTTATCGTTTTTAAAACGATGAAAAGTGCACATTGCATATGCTTTAACTCAATTGCTTCTAGCAATGCACACTTTGCCTTACCTAGCATATTTTATTATTTTACTAAAACCCCTGTATATTGTTGAATTCCACCAACCGTATTTACTACCTGATATCCTCTTTCAAAAAGCCATCGAGAAGCTCTCATACTCCGACTTCCCATCTCGCAATAAACAACCACTGGTTGATTTTTCCTATAAAAAAATTTTCTTTCCAACTCTTCAAATGGAAGAGAAATCGCTCCTTTTATATGCCCCTTTTCATATTCTTCTCTTGAACGCAAATCAATTAAAATCGCTCCCATTTCTCTTACTGTTTCTTCTACTTGATTAATGGATATTTGCTCAAACATAAAGCTCTCCTTTCTATTCTTATGTCCCTCACTTTTATTATATTCTTAATTTTCAAAAAAGAAACTAAGTCTTACTTGTACTATGTTGATTAAACAGTGTTTTTTCATTATAATAAGTAAAATAATATCCAAAGAACCGAGTCTTCTTGTTTTCTGCATCCATTTCCCAAGAATAATTTTCTTAAATTAGCAAAACTTATACATAATAGAAATAAAGGAGTGTCATTATGGAACAAAATCTTGATCGTCGTATCCGACGAACAAAAAATCTTTTAAAATCTGGTCTTTTTGATTTAATGGAACAAAAAAGTATTAATGAAATTACAATAAAAGAACTGACAGAACGAGTGGATATTAATCGTGGAACATTTTATCTTCATTATAAGGATATTTTTGAATTACTAGAAGATATTGAACTAGAATTAATGGAAGAATTAAAAGAAGTATGCCAAAAGATACCATCCGAACAAGTAACAAAGGATTCTCCTTTCCCTTTTTTAACGGATATTTTTATTTTTCTTGGCAAACATGCAAAAGAAGCTACTATTTTATTAGGTCCTCATGGCGATCCTGCTTTTGTCGTTCAAGTAAAAGAAATGATAAAAGCCCGCTGTATCAATGATTGGATGTCTCTTTATAAAAATGCCGATCCCATCTATTATGAATACTTTTATTCTTTTATTGTAGAAGGCTGTATCGGACTTTTTAAAACATGGTTAGCGACTGGACAGCAACAGACGCCAAAACAAATGGGACGCATTGCTCTTGAAATGATTTCTGGTGGAATCCACTTGCTTTCTTAACGTTCCAAAATTTTTTAATCAGCACAAAATGTATATTACATTGTATTTATCATTGATAATTTTCATTGTTTAATCACAATGTTCTCTTTATTATCCAAACAGTCTACATAGTAAAACAGCCAGATGAGGGAATCATCTGGCTGTTTTGAGGGGAGTATAAATAATTAATAAGGGGTTATATCGTATAAGAAGATTATTGAAGGGTACTTCTCATACACTTATATTATATATTAGAATATCTTAAAATGCAAGGGAATCACATAAAATAATCTTCTGAATTTTTTAACACATTCTTTATTTTTTCTGATTTTACTTTCCATCTTTTTCCTGTCTTTTGTTTTTCCATTTTTTATTTTTTCTTTCACGCATATTTTTATCCTAAACAGCGAACACTATTTATGTATTCAATAACAAAGGAAAACAAAGGAGGTCATTATCATGGCAAAAAATTATCAAAACGAATCAAACAACAAACCAGTTTCTAATTCTAACAAACAGGTGAACTCAAACAGAACAACAAATGAAACAGACAAAAATAAGACATCAAATTGCCACAGAGGAAGTTCAACTTCTAAATTAGAAAGCAATAAAACATCAAATACTACAATAAACCGTAGTAGCAACTACAACCGCTAAGTTATAAAAACTAACTATTTTATGTAGAAAAACGAAAAGTATTTTTCAAATTTCTCATAAAAAACAAAACAAAAAGTTTTAACACATTGCTCTTCAAAAAAGGTCTTTGGATTCCAATAAAACTTTGAAATCCAAGGACCTTTTTCTATATTATTCCTTTTAATTGGTATTTTATTCCTTATTTTCGTTTTTCATAGTGCGAATAGATATGTGAAATTTTGTTTTTATTTTTACATTTTCTATTCTTTCTTTTCTCCATTAAATTGGCAATAAATACTAATATTAAATGCTAATGATAACAGACATACAACTTAATACCAAACTTTCATTAAAAAAAGGCCTTGCGCTGGTGCCATCATTCCTGCTACTTCTCTTCTTTTTGCCTCTAAAATAGTTGGCATCTCCTCTGCTTTTTTCTTTCCTAATCCAACTTCTACTAAAGTACCTGATAAAATTCGAACCATATTCATTAAAAATCCATCCCCAATAAAAGAAAGTGTAACATAGTTTCCTTGTTTCGTTAACTTAATTTTTTCTACCGTTCTTACCGTGGACTTCTTCATCTTTTTATTGCCACAAAAACTTTTAAAATCATGGGTTCCTTCTAAATAAGAAATTGCCTTTTCCATTTCTTCTATTTTAAGTTCTTCTCCTAAATGCCAAATATAATTTCTTTCAAAAACAGGATTTTCCTTTCCTAAATAAATGCGATAATCATATTGTTTTTTCTTTGCATTTAATCGGCTATGAAATCTTTCTTTTTCTTCCTCTACCGCCACAATTCCAATATCCTTTGGCAAATATTGTTGCATATATTCTGCAATTTTCTCTAACGATAGACTCGTATTCGTTCGAAAATTAGCCACTTGTCCTATGGCATGAACGCCAGAATCCGTTCTACCAGAACCAGAAATTTCTATTTCTTCTCCTGTCATTTTACTTAAAAGCTGTTCTAACTTCCCTTGAATCGTATTTTCTGTATTTCCTTGCTTTTGCCACCCATTATAACGAGTGCCGTCATAACGAATGATTAATTTTATATTTCTCATTTTTCCTATCCTTTTTTATTTCTTATACAATGGACAACGTTCCATTTTCTTTTCTAGACGATGCAATGTTAAAAAAGACGTATGATAACAGCCCCTCACTAAAGGCTCGCCTATGCTTTTGCTAAAAAATCACTTGTTCCGATTTCTCACATAGGAATTTTTGCTTATTACAATACGTCTTTTCTATCTTACTTTATTATTTTTTATTTTTCAATTTTTGTAACAGCTTCTTTTTTCTCTCCCTCATCCAAAGCTCCTACTTCTGTCAAGGATTTTACAAGACCTGCAATTCCTTGAATTTCTGATGGAATAATAATCTTTGTTGCCTTTCCATCTGCGGCTTTTCCAAATGCCTCTAAACTCTTTAATTGTAAAACCGCATTGTTTGGATCGGCTTCTTTTAAGAAGCGAAGACCATCGGCTGTCGCTTTTTGAATATCTAAAATCGCCTGTGCCTGACCTTCTGCCTCACGGATTGTAGCTTCTTTTTCCGCCTCAGCTCGAAGGATCGCTGCTTGCTTATCCGCTTCTGCTTCTAAGATCAGAGATTCCTTTTTCCCTTCTGCTCGAAGGATCGCTGATTTTTTCTCCCCTTCTGCTCGCAGAATCGCTTCACGACGTTCACGTTCTGCCTTCATCTGTTTTTCCATAGCATCTTGAATGGCAGCTGGTGGAATAATATTTTTTAATTCCACACGATTTACTTTAATTCCCCATGGATCCGTGGCTATATCTAAAGTGGCACGCATTTTTGTGTTAATCGTCTCTCTTGATGTCAGCGTCTGATCCAATTCTAAATCACCAATAATATTACGAAGAGTTGTAGCGGTCAAATTTTCAATAGCCATAATCGGATTTTCAACACCATACGCAAATAATTTTGGATCGGTAATCTGATAAAAGACAACCGTATCAATTCGCATCGTAACGTTATCCTTTGTAATAACTGGCTGAGGTGCAAAATCGACTACTTGCTCTTTTAATAACACTTTACGAGCAACACGATCGATAAATGGCACTTTAAAATGAATTCCAACGGACCAAGTTCCTTGGTAAGCCCCCAATCGTTCAATGACATAAGCCGACGCCTGTGGCACAATTCGTACACAAGAAAGTGCTGCAATTACGATGATAAAAATAATGAAAATGACAAATGTTGTTGCTAATATTCTCATCTTCTTCACCCTCCTTATTATTTTACAATTAATTTCACTCCAGAAATTTTCTGAACGGTCACCTTTGTTCCTGCTGGAATCACTCTTTCATTATCTTCTGAGCGAGCAGTCCATTCCTGACCATTTAACAAAGCGACTCCTTCTTCTTTTAAATTATTGATTTCTTCTTTGACAATCGCCTCTTCTCCAACTAAGCTTTCCACATTTGTCTTCACAGTTTTGTTTGTCAAATGCTTTGCTGCAATTGGTCTTGTAAAGATTAATAATAAGACAGAGACAATTGCAAACAAAATAAGCTGTACTAAGAAATCCAACTGAAAAGCTGCTCCAATTGCTGCAACGATAGATCCACCTGCAAACCAAATGCTTGTAAGTCCCAATGTTACAATCTCAATAACAATAAAAATGGCAGCTGCCAGTAACCATAAAAAAACGGCTAGCATCTCACTCACTCCTCTCCAATTTGATTTCAAATGCTCCCTTCTAATTTTCTAACAATAAAAAACTTAGTTATCTAGTTTCTTATCCCTTTAGAAGTTTTCTTTTATTTTACTATACTTCCACCCAAAATACAATTCTTATTCAAATATTATAATAATTCCTCTTTTTTCATATTTTTTTATTTCCTCTTGTAACCTTTTCCCTTTTTTGTTGTAATGATTAATAAAGAGAAAAAAAGGCACTTTTTTGAGAGGGGATGATGATTTGAAAGACTATGATGATTCGGATTTAATAAAACTATATGAACAAAGAGAGGAGGAAGCGCTACAAAAAACGGCACAAAAGTATGGGAATTATTGTTATGAGATCGCTTATCAGATTTTAAAACAAAAAGAAGACTGCGAAGAAGTTTTAAACGATACGTACTTTGCTACATGGAACTCCATTCCACCGAATAAACCAGCTTCTCTAAAATACTATTTAGGAAAAATATGCCGTAACTTATCCATTAATCGCTATCACGCTTACCATCGGCAAAAGAGACTTGGCTCTCAGTATGAACTGGCTTTAGAAGAAATCAGTCATTGTATTCCAACGAACAACTCACTAGATGCTCAAATGGACTATAAAGAACTGCTCTCTTCCATCGAGTATTTTTTACATACATTAAAAAAAGAGGATGCCAGTTTATTTCTTTTACGATATTTTTATTTTAAATCCATAGAAGAACTCTCTCACCTCTTTTCTATCCGAAAAGGTACGATTAAGGTGAGACTTCATCGCATTCGAAAACAATTAAAACTATATTTAGAGAAGGAGGGAATTGTGCTATGAACCAAAAGAAAAAACCAAAAAATGAAGAGAGACAAAAAAAAGCGGAAGCATTGCTCACTTCTCTTAGTGAAATCGATCCCACTTTATTAGAAGAAACGGAACAAATGCTTAGAAAACTAGAACAAAATACCGTTGTTGCAAAAAGAAAAATGAAAAAACGACAAAGACATTATCTGGCCTTCGCATTTGCCACTTGTATTCTTCTTTTGCTTCCGCTCTCTCTTCCTTTCCTCTTAAAGACAACTACACTGTTTTCGTTTGAATCGGAATCCATACAAGATGCAAATCAATCAACCGATACAAGAAAAACAGAAAGTTCCACGAAAGGCGACACAGATTCTCAAAAGAATACGAAAGAGGAAAAACAATCTGAAAAAGAGGAAACTGTTACGTTTGTCTTTTATTCCTCTTCTTATCGAGAGGCAACAACAAAGGAGGAAAAACAACTTGGATTTTCCAAAAATGTGACACACGATGACTGTTATGAGCAAATAGGAGTCATTACACAGGAAGAAAGCCTGAATAATACGATTTTAGGGGATTTTGTCTCTGAACTCCAACAAGAAGAGCTCACTCTTTATACAACGAAGCTCTATCCAAATGATACTTCTATTTTAATTGTAAAATCGAAAAACTCCTATTCTCTTTTTTTAAAAGAGGATACATAAGAAAGGGGCAATTTTTATGAAACAACAGGAAACAAAAGGAAAAAAGAAAAAGAGTACTTATCCTATCTTCTTCCTCACATTTTTATTATTCATCGCTTTCTTTTACTTTCTATACAATCAGATGGTAAAAGGTACCGCTGCCATTTGTTATACGAATCCACCACAAACGACAACTACAGACATTTCTCCTAAAACGTCCACCCAATCGGAGCCTATCAACAAGGAAGGCGCTTATAAAATGGATCTCTTAATCGTAAAAGATTATAAGACCTCCCTTTTTGTTCTCCCTCTTCCGAGTGAAGAATACCAATCCCCTCTCCTCCTCACCGTTCCTGATTCTTTTGCCAAACAATCCATTGTAAAAGAAGGAAAAATAGCTACCATCTCTTGGAATGGAAATGTTTTAGAAACCTATCCTGCCAAAATTTCTGCAATGACAATTGAACTAAAGAAAGCAAGTACCTCCCCTCTTTTTCTTTATGAAAAAGCGTTAGAAGAACTGATAGACACCGATAAAGGACTCAATACTTCTATCACACAGGCAGTCTTTTGTCTCGATGGCATTACAAACTTAACTATCATGGAAAAAGAGGCTCTTGTCTATCTTGGTAGCGATCTTCTTGATGTGCCAGCGAGACAAGGAACTTTCAAGCAACTAGAAGATGAAAATCTAATACAAAATGGTACTTTTACGAATGGTATTTATATAGAAATCACAGGAGAAAATTTAAATCCATCTGGAAAAAAAGTCACATTTTCTATGGAAAAATACCGTTCTGGCGATGGGGCATATTTCCTTTTGGACTGTATTGGAAACTATAAAAAAGGAACTTGGAGTTATACAATCGGAAGTCATGCTATTTCTTAAACCAATAAAAGGAATGAAAAAAGCTGTTCCACCGCTTTTTAACGGTGAAACAGCTTTTTATACGAAAAGTGTCCAACAACACTTTGTACTTTTTCTATTTTTATGCTTCTACTTCTTCTTTTCTTCTAAGCAACCAGCCGATTTCTAATCCTTCTTCTAATTCCACGAAGATTTTTTGTTTTGAGTGTGGTGCGCTTTCCATATCTCTTCCATCTTCATCAAGAATTCTCTTAACAACAACTTCTTTATTTCTTCCATCTGGAATCATCACTTCAATTGTTTCTCCAACAGAAAACTTATTTCTTTGTTCTAATTCATAAAGACCATCTTCATTGATTCCTTGGATTGTACCGATATAAGTATATTCTTTAATATAAGTGTTGTTATCATAGATCTGGCTATTTTCGTCTGTTTTTCCGAAATAGAATCCTGTTGTAAACTGACGATACGTACATTTTGAAATTTCACTCTTATAGTAATCGATATTTGCACGATATTTTTCTTCAGATTCTAAATAATCGTCGATGGCTTTTCGATAGGTTCTTGCAACTGTGGCTACATAAAGAGCTGTTTTCATTCTTCCTTCGATTTTAAAACTATCAACGCCTGCTTCTACAAGTTCTGGAATGTGCTCGATCATATTTAAGTCTTTGGAGTTGAAAATATAAGTTCCTCGTTCATTTTCATAAACTGGCATATATTCTCCTGGACGTTTTTCTTCTACAATGGAATATTTCCAACGACAAGGGTGAGTACAAGCACCACGGTTTGCATCTCTACCTGTCATATAATTGCTTAAAAGGCAACGTCCAGAATGTGACATACACATTGCTCCGTGAATGAACGCTTCAATTTCCATATCGTCTGGAATATTGGCACGAATTTCTTTTAATTCCTCTAAAGAAAGCTCTCTTGCTGCTACAACACGTTTTGCTCCTAAGTTGTACCAAAACTGATATGTTTTATAGTTGGTACTATTTGCCTGTGTGCTAATATGGATATCAATTTCTGGAATCACTTCTTTTGCAATGGCAAAAATACCTGCATCAGAAACAATAACCGCATCTGGTTGTAACTCTTTTAACTCTTTAAAATATTCATATACGCCATCAATATCATAGTTATGAGCGGAAATATTCGCTGTAATAAATACTTTTACTCCATGTTCATGAGCATAGCGAATTCCTTCTTTCATATCATCATGAGAGAAATTTTTTGCTTTGGCACGAAGTCCAAACATCTCTCCACCAATGTAAATTGCATCTGCCCCATAAGTAACACCTGTTTTTAATACTTCTAAACTACTTGCGGGGATTAATAATTCTATTTCTCTTCTCATTCTTACTCCTTTTTCTCTTGTTTCTAATCTTCTTTTTCCGTATCTTCTTCCTCAACCGCTTTTTCTTGTACGGTTGTTTTTCCTTCCACTCGTGTGCTAATGGTTACACCATCGCCAACAGGAAGAATGGCAGTTTCTAGTCCTTCTATATTTTTGAGAGTATACAAATATTCTCTCATTCTACTATGGATTGTACGGTTTCTTCTTGTCACACCATATCTTGACTGTACCACATCTCCGTCTTGGAGAACGTTATCGGAAATTAAAAGCCCGTCCTTTGCTAATAATCGCATAATTTCAGGAAAAAAATGGATGTACTGCCCTTTTGCAGCATCCATAAAAATCATATCATAAGAAGGCTCTAATGTCTTTAAAATATCATTGGCATCGCCTTCTAATAACGTAATCTGTTTTTCTTTACCTGCACGCTTAAAGTTTTTCTTTGCCTCTACAATTCTTGGCTCATAATTTTCAATGGTTGTAATTGTAGCTCCTTCTGGCAAATATTCGCTCATAAAAATAGAGGAAAATCCAACCGCTGCTCCTACTTCTAATACTCGCATTGGTTTTTTCATGCAGATCAGCACTTTTAATAATTCCTTTGTCTCTTTACGGATAATTGGGACATAGTTGGCAATCGCTTCTTTCTCGATTGTGGCAACTATGTCCCTATCATTGTGGTTCATTGAATTGATATAGGCGACGATTCTCTCATCCACTATCATTCTTCGAACCTCCTTATGGATTATCCTGATTCTCCGCCGAGAGAATGGATAAAATCTCATCTGTCTTCATAGCAGGGCCTACTTCATAAGTTCCTGCTTTTAACTCTTCATTATATTTTGAAAATCGATATCGCAAAATAAAGGCATAAGGATTCTCAATGACTCCTTCTTTCTTTAACGTTTCTGCAATACTTATAATAGAAGTATCCTCGTTCACTGTCACCGTAACGGTTGCCTTATTTTTTGGTTCATAAGCTTCATTGGCAAAAACCTGATAGGCAAAACCATAGGCGAACAAAAAGAGCTTAATTAATAAATAAAGAATCACCAAATTGATTGCCAGCCGAAAAACACTGCCAAAAACAGCTTTTAAAGTCTGACTCGCTTCTTGTTTTGCCATCTAAGTACCTCTTTACTATTCTTCCAAAAAACTATAATCTAAATCAATATTCTCGGCAATGATTTCTGATACATCACGGATCATTTTACAAACTTTTTGCTCCGCAATTAAATAATCCATTACCAATGGGTTCATAAGTTCTTCTTTATATTCTTCTCGAAGATTGCGTACTTCCTGCATAATATTACCAACATCTGGACGATTATGCAATAGAAAAGAACGTTTTCGATATTCATTTACTCGATGAAATAACGCTTGATCCTCTTCTAATTTTTTTTGTAATCTTCGATATTCCCTATAATCTTTTTGATTTCTCATTTCTCGGACGAGTGATTGAGTTTTATATGTGATTGTATCCATTGTTTCCTTTTACACCTCTGTAATAATTGGAAGGATCATAGGATTTCTCTTTGTGCGTTTCCATAAAAATTCACCAAGAGAATCTTTAATTGTATTTTTAATTTTGCCCCAATCGGTCACATTGCGATCAAGACATTCCATTAATGCTTCTCGTACAACCTGTCTTGCATCTTCCATCAATGTTTCAGATTCTCTTACATAGACAAATCCTCTTGAAACAATATCCGGTCCTGCTACAAGCTGGTTGCTGAATTTTTCTAATGTTACCACGATAATTAAAAGTCCATTTTGTGATAAATGCTGACGATCTCTAAGTACAATGTTTCCAACATCTCCAACGCCTAATCCATCTACAAAGACACCTTGTGCTGGCACTCTTCCTGCTTTTCTCGCAGATTCATTGGAAAGTTCTAATACATCACCAGAAGATAACATAAAGACATTATCTTTTGGAATTCCCATTGACATGGCAAGACCTGCATTTGTCTTTCTATGACGATATTCTCCATGAAGAGGAATCGCATACTTTGGTTTTGTAAGGGCATATACCAATTTAATTTCTTCTTGGCAAGCATGACCAGATACGTGAGTATCTTGGAAAATAACTTCTGCACCCTTCATATATAATTCATTGATAATTTTAGATACCGCTTTTTCATTTCCTGGAATCGGTGTAGAACTAAAAATAATCAAGTCGTTTGGCTGAATGGAAATTTTCTTATGCACAGATGCTGCCATACGAGAAAGAGCCGCCATTGTCTCTCCTTGACTTCCCGTTGTGATTAAAACTAATTGCTCATCTGGATAATTTTTCATCTGTTCTACATCAATTAATGTGTTTTCTGGAATTTCCATATAACCAAGTTCAACGGCTGTTCCGATGACATTGACCATACTTCTTCCTTCTACTACAACTTTTCTGCCATATTTATGGGCAGTTGCAATAATTTGATGAACACGATCTACATTCGATGCAAATGTGGCAATAATAATACGTCTTTTCACATGCTCTGCAAATAAACTATCAAACTTTCTTGCCACTACTTTTTCTGACATCGTATACCCTGGACGTTCTGCATTGGTACTATCGGATAAAAGTGCTAATACCCCTTTCTTTCCGATCTCTGCAAAACGGCTTAAATCCATAGTCTCTCCAAACAATGGTGTGTAATCGATTTTAAAGTCCCCTGTATGAACAATAATTCCTGCTGGAGAATAAATAGCAAGGGCTGCTGAATCCGCAATACTATGGTTGACACGAATGAATTCGATACGAAAACATCCAAGATTGATGGATTGTCCATGTCTTACTACTTTTCTTCTTGTAGTCTTCATAAGGCCATGTTCTTTTAATTTATTTTCAATCAGCCCCATCGTAAGTTTTGTTGCATAAATTGGCATATTGAGCTCTCTTAACACATAAGGGATTGCACCAATATGATCTTCGTGACCGTGTGTAATGACAAGCCCTTTTACTTTGTCCGCATTTTCTTTTAAATAAGTGATATCTGGAATGACTAAATCAATTCCTAACATCTCATCGTCAGGAAATGATAAACCGCAGTCTACCACAATAATACTATCTTCAAACTCGTAGGCTGTTATATTCATTCCGATTGCTTCTAAGCCCCCTAGCGGAATGACCTTTATTGATTTGTTATCCGTTTTCAAAATAATTCCTCCTGTTATTCTCATTCTGTTTTCCCATGTAGTCTTTACAATATCCGTACAATCTCACTTCATGGTCTCTCACTCGAAAGCCCAGTGTATCCTCAATCTTGCTCTCTAACTGCTCTAACAAATCGTCTTCAAACATAAAACACACTCCCACCTTCAAGTATTTTCTCATCTTTTTTATAATTCAATATCCACATCTTCTAATAATTCTTCAAAGATTTTTCCAAGAGCCTCTAATTCTCCATCTTCTTCTACAAATTCATAAGAAGCTAGCTCTTCGCCTTCTTTTGCAACGGTTTCTTTCATAATATAAACGGTCACATCGTCATCTTCTTCATCCAATGTATCCGCTACAAGTAAATAATTTAATCCATTTAACTTTGTTTGCTCTAATACATAAAGCTCTAACTCTTCTCCATCATCTGTTACAAATGGAATTACTTCTCTTTCTTCCATAACTTACCTCTTTTCTTTTTTATTATCTTTTATTTTCTTTTATAAAAAGCCGACAAATGATTAGTCGGCATTTTTGTGTTCGTTTCCATGTGCATCTAAATAGCTTTGTAAAATAATGGCTGCAGCCATTTTATCAATCACTTCTTTGCGATTTTCTCTTCTTACACTGCTTTCCATAAGGATTCTTTCAGCCTCTACTGTTGTTAATCTTTCATCCCAAAGAACGACTGAAAGTCCTGTTCTTCTCATTAAATCCTCACGAAATTTTTCAGTAGCTTCTGCACGTTCTCCTGCTGTATTATTCATGTTTTTGGGATATCCAAGTACGATAAGAGAAACTTCATTCTCATCAATGAGCTGTTCAATGCGAGCGAACGTCTGTCTTAATTTATTGGCTGATTTTCTCTCAATTGTCTCCACAGGCTGGGCTGTAATTAACAATGCATCACTTAATGCTACCCCAACTGTCTTTGTCCCATAATCAAGGCCCATAATTCTCATATATGATTCTCCCCTATTTTCTTTCTTTTAATCTTGTATCAATATAATTTTCTAGAAGAGCTTCCATAATTTCATCGCGTTCCACTTTCATAATTAAACTTCTTGCACTCTTATAGCTTGTAATATACGTTGGATCTCCAGACATAATGTACCCTACAATTTGATTCACTGGATTGTAGCCTTTTTCTGTTAATGCAGCATATACTTGTTTTAAAATATCATGCACATCTAACTTTTGTTCTGGTTCCACTTGTTGAAAATATTGTGTATGATTTAATTCCATATGATCACGTCCTTTATCACTTATAGTTTTATTCTAATATAAATTATCAGAAAACACAATAAACTATTTTATTTTTCCTCAAAAATTCTTGTTCCTATTAGCATACCGCTACTTAATCTACCTGTTAACGTTACGAGAACTTCTTCATTTTCTCTAAAAGAATCTCCTTCTACTGCCACTTTTTGATAACGCTTTGTATGACCTACAAAATATTTTTTTCCTTCTTCTTCATAAGCTTCTTCTAGTAAAATCTCAACAGTTTCTCCTAAAAAACTATCCTCAAATTCTTTTTGATTTTTTGAAGACATGGCAAGAAGAAGGGCACTTCTCTTAGCTTTTATCGGATCTGCGATTTGATCCTTCATCTGATCCGCTCTTGTTCCTTTTCTTCTAGAATATTTAAAAACATGCATTTCATAGAGGTTGATCTCATCAAGATATGCATATGTTTGCTCAAATTCCTCTTCTGTCTCCCCTGGAAATCCTACGATTATATCGGTTGTAAGAGCTGGACGATCAAATGCTTTTCTCAATATATTACAACTTTCTTTGTATTCTTCACATGTGTAATGACGATTCATTCTCTTTAATGTTTCATCACAACCGCTTTGTAAAGAAAGATGAAAATGTGGACAAAATTCTTCAATCTTCGTCAATTCTGTTGCAAATTCTTCCGTAATAATACGAGGTTCTAAAGAACCTAATCGAACACGTTTTATCCCTTCTATTTTAGCAACTTTTTGAATTAATTCAAGTAATTTGCTTTTTTCAATACCATAAACAGCTTTTCTATGAAGCTCTTCTCCATCTTCTCTTAAATCTATTCCATAAGAACTTAAATGAATTCCTGTTAAAACCACTTCTTTATAGCCATTTTTTGCAAGAGATTCTACTTCCTTTAATACATCTTCCATTTTACGACTTCTTACACGGCCTCTTGTATAAGGAATAATACAATAAGAGCAAAATTGATTACAACCATCTTGCACTTTAATATAAGCTCTTGTATGTTCACTGACCTCATTAATTGTCAATTCTTCATATTCTTCTGTATCATTAATATCAATGACTTCTTGTACCTTATGATTCGTTCTAAAATATTCATCAAGAATTGTTACAATATCTTTTTTCTTATTATTTCCAATGACAAGATCCACATAAGGATCTTTTAAGAGTTCCTCTGCTGCTGATTGGACATAACAACCCATAGCAATAACAACACCTTCTGGGTTCATTTTCCTTGCGCGATGAAGCATTTGACGACTTTTTCTATCCGCCATATTCGTAACCGAACAAGTATTTACAAGATAGACATCTGCCTTATCCTGAAATTCTACAATCTCATATCCAACAGCACTTAACAACTCCTGTACCGCATCGGTCTCATATTGATTTACCTTGCATCCAAGGGTCAATGTAGCGACTTTTCTTCTTTCTTCCATAATTAAAAATGTTCCTCCACTTCTATTCTTTCTTTCTATTCCTAGGACAATCTCTTTCCACTTTCCGTAAAAGAATTGTTCTTTTTTCTTATATTTTTGGCAACTTTTTATCTTGACTTTTTGAGCCTTCAACTGTAGTATGTATACAGTATAAAATAAAGGTTCTATTAAAAATTTAGGAGGATTTTGAACATGAAAACAATTAAACTTTCTTTGGATAGCATTGAAAAAGTAAAAAATTTCGTTAATGAAATTAATAAATTCAACTCTGAATTCGATTTAGTTTCTGGTAGATATACAATCGATGCAAAATCTATTATGGGTATCTTCAGCTTAGATATTTCTAAACCAATTGATTTAAATATCCATGATGACAAAGATGTTGCTTCTGTTATGGAGAAACTCGCTCCTTATATTGTACAATAGACGATAAGAAACACGCTTTGTATCCTTAGCTTATGTCTTCCATACAAATTATGTTATGAAAATACCCTGCAAGTAAAATATCTTGCGGGGTATTTTTTCATGCGATAGGAAATCTAAATTTCTTATCGCATGAAAAGGTACTATCACCAACAGTGGGCAACTCACACTTTTTATTCTCGTCTGCTTTTATCGTTCTCTCACTTGAATAATTTCTACTGTTTCAATGGCTTTTTTCATTAAATCATCAATGACATCTTTTAAGTTTTCTTCTGATTTTTTAATCACATTGATATTTGGCTTTGTTACAGGGTGTTTTGCAACAAAGATAGTACAACAGTCTTCAAATGGTAAAATTGAAGTTTCATAAGTATCAATCTTTTCTGAAATATCAATGATTTCTTGTTTATCCATTCCGATACAAGGACGGAATACTGGCATCGTACATACTTCATTTGTACAAGCAAGACTGTGCATTGTTTGAGAAGCTACTTGTCCAATGCTCTCTCCTGTGATTAAAGCCAAATCTCCATTTTCTTTCGCCAAATGCTCTGCTATCTTCATCATATAGCGACGCATAATAATCGTCAACTCATCATGTGGACATTTTTCATAAATGGCTAACTGAATATCTGTAAAGTTGACAACATGAAGGCGTACTGGACCTGAATATCTAGAAACAAGTCTTGCTAAATCAACAACTTTTTGTTTTGCACGTTCACTTGTGTAAGGAGGTGCATGGAAATAAGTGGCGTCAATTCCAACTCCACGTTTTGCGATCATATAACCTGCTACTGGACTATCGATTCCACCAGATAATAACAACATAGCTCTTCCATTTGTTCCAACTGGCATTCCTCCTGGTCCTGGAATAATGGTGGAATAAATATACACCTTGGAACGAATTTCAATTGTCAAAAGTACATCTGGGTTATGAACATCTACTTTTGTCTCTGGGAAATGAAGTAAGATCTGCTCTCCCATATCCGCATTAATTTCATTTGAATTTTTTGGATACTGTTTATCCGCTCTTCTTGCATGAACTTTAAATGTAAAGTTTTTATCTGCATAGTTTTCCTCTACATAATGGCACACAACTTCTTTTAAATGTTCCCACTCTTTATTTTCTTCAATTACAACAGGACAAATACCTGTAATACCAAAGACACGTTTTAACGCGGTAACCGCTTCATCAAAATCGTATTCTCCATTAGCTTCTACAAAGACACGTCCAGATTCTTTTCTCACTTCAAAATCACCAACTGGTGCGATGGCATGACGAATCTGTTTCATAAGAGCATCTTCGAACAGATAGCGGTTTTTCCCCTTAATACCAATTTCTGCATATTTAATCAGAAATGCTTTAAATTCTATCATGTAAAATCTCCTTTTATTTCTCTTTTTCTTTTATTTTTTCGTATTTTTCTTATCTTCTTGTAAATCTTCGAAGCACAGGAACTAATTCCTTTAAACATTGAACTGCAAAATCCACTTCTTCTTCTGTTGTAAAAATAGAAAGACTAAAGCGCAATGTTGATTCCCAATGGCTTTTATCAAGTCCAATTGCCTTTAACGTTCCACTAATCGCTGGGTGATTGGAAGAACAAGCAGATCCAGAAGAAACATAAACACCTTTTTCTTCTAATGCGTGTAAAAGCACTTCACTGCGAACTCCAGGAAAACTAATACTAATAATATGTGGTGCTTCTCCAGAATTATTTGTCACATTTTCAATTTCAGAAACACCTTTGATAAGACGTTCTTTTAATGTGTTTAATTTTTCTATTTTTTCCTCATGGTTTTCATACATGAATTTGGATGCCAAAGACAATCCTGCAATTGCTGGAACATTTTCCGTTCCTGAACGCATTCCTTTTTGTTGCCCTCCACCAAAAAGAATCGGTTGAATTTTCGTTTTATCTTTGATATAGAGAAATCCGCTTCCTTTTGGCCCATGAATTTTATGACCACTAACTGACAATAAGTCAACTTTCGCCCTCTTTGGATAGATTTTTAGCTTTCCGTATGCTTGAATGGCATCTACATGAAATAAAATATCCTCTCGATAGCTTTTAATTATCTTTCCTATTTCCTCAATCGGCTGAATCGAACCAATTTCATTATTAACATACATAATAGAAACTAAAACCGTCTCATCGGTCAATGCTTCTTTTAACGCATCTAGCTTTACAATTCCATGCTCATCCACTGGTAAGTATGTGATTTGAAATCCTTCTTTCTCTAAATGCATCAATGGCTCATAAACTGAGGCATGCTCGATTCTTGTTGTAATAATATGTTTTCCTCTTCTTTGATTGGCATAAGCGCTTCCAATCAGTGCCATATTGTTGGATTCGGTACCACCAGAAGTAAATACGATTTCTTTTGGTTCTACTTTTAAAAATTTGGCAATGGTTTCCTTTGCCTCTTTGATATACTGCTCTGCTTCGACTCCTTTTTTATGCAAGGAAGATGGGTTTCCAAAATCTTCCTCCATCACTTTTCCCATTAAATCTTTCACTTGTGGAAAGACAAAGGTTGTAGCCGCATTATCAAGATATGCTTCCATTTTCTTTTCTCCTGTATTATTCTTCTAATTCAAACATTAGAATACTCAATATTGCAAGCCCTGCTGTCTCCGTTCTCAAAATACGTTTTCCTAATGTCATAATTTCAAATCCTGCTTCTTTTGCCTGTTCGATTTCACTATCATCAAAACCGCCTTCTGGCCCAATATAAATTCCGATACTCTTTACACCATGAAGCCCTTTTACAAGATCCCTTGCATAAGAAATCCCTCTTGCATCTTCATAGGGAACAATACAACGCTCCATTGTTTTTCCATAATTTAATGCTTCTTTCCAACTCATTGGCATCAAAACAGTAGGAATGACACTTCTCTTTGCTTGTTTTGCTGCACTAAGAGCGATAGCATTAAACCGTTCTATCTTTTTATCTGCCTTCTTTGGTTCAATTTTCGCAATCGAACGTTTCATGGAAACAGGCACGATTTCACTCGCTCCAAGTTCTACTGCCTTTTGAATGATGAGCTCTAATTTATCAGACTTTGGAATTCCTTGAAATAGCGTGATTTTCACTGGTAATTCTTTACTCTCTTCCACTCTCTCTTTCACACAGGCGATCACTTGATCCTCTTCTAACTTATCAATTATACAATAATACTCCCTCTCCTGTCCATCACTAATTGCGATCTCTTCTCCAATTCTCATTCTTAATACATTTTTAATATGATTGACATCACTTCCTGTAATCACAATTTCTTGTTCACCAATTTGAGACGGTTCCACAAAAAAACGATACATATTTTCTTCTCCTATTGTTTCTTCTCAATTTTATTTCGGATCTCTTGCATACGAAAATCCATACTGCTAATAGCATCCGCACATTCTTTTAATTCTCTCGAAATTTCCTCGGAATTTTCTACATCTTTTTTATATTTCAATTTATGTTCTAAACTCGCCCAAAAATCCATGGCTATCGTTCGCAACTGAACTTCCACCTTCATATATTTTTTCTGTTCTGCCAAAAAGATTGGCACTTCTAAAATTAAATGTAAACTTCGATATCCATTTTCCTTCGGATTTTTTATATAATCCTTTTTCTCCACAATTCGAATATCATCTTGTTGGATTAACATAGCTTCAATTGCATAAATATCTTCTGGAAAAGAACATACAACACGAATTCCTGCAACATCAAATAAGTTTCTCTCTATATTTTCAACAGAAAGTGCATATCCTTTTCGCTTCATTTTTTCTACGATACTAAGGGGTTCTTTTAGTCTTGACTCAATGGCTTCAAATGGATTTCTGCTATATTTTAATGTAAACTCTTTATTCAAAATTTTCAATCTGTTTTTTACTTCCATTAAAGCGCACTCATATTGCATCATCAGCTCTAGAAATGGTTTCGCTTTCTCTAAAATAATTTCTGGATGTTCAATGTTTAAAATATCATTTATTTCGAAATTTTCAATCTGTTCTTCTATTTTCTTTTTTTCTTCCACAGTTCCCCAAATCCTTTCTCTTTTTGTATTTTTCTTTTCTCCTCAACCCTCCATAAGAAAAAAGCATGATCCCTTCCATCATGCCTCTTTCTTATCATTCCGTTATTTATTTTTTGGTCTCGCTGTAATGGATACCCATTCTCCTAAATGTTGAATTTCAAGAATTTCCATATCATTGGAAAGGATTGCTTCTTTTACCTCTTCTTCTTTTGTATTAATAATACCTGAAGTAATGAAAATTCCACCTTTCTTTAAATGAGGGGTCACTTTACCAGACAATGGACAAATAACATCGGCTAAAATATTGGCTACTACAATGTCATAGCAATCATAACCAATTTCATCTTGGAATGATTCATCTTCTAAAATATTTCCTTGAATGGCTTTTAATTGTTCTTCCGTCACATCGTTAATGGCCATATTTTCTTTTGTAGCAATAATAGCATTTGGATCAATATCGATGCCCAATGCTTCTTTTACCCCTAATTTAATAGCAATAATGGATAAAATACCGCTTCCACATCCAGCATCTAAAATCTTTGTTTCTGGCTTGATATATTTTTTTAATTGGGAAATACAAAGTCTTGTTGTCTCATGAGAACCTGTACCAAAAGCAGTTCCTGGATCAATTTGAATAACCAAATCTCCTTCTTTCTGATCGGTTAGTTCTTCCCATGTTGGCTTAATCACAATATTTTCATCAAGGCGAAATGGTTTAAAATACTGTTTCCAATTATTAATCCAGTCTTTATCTTCCGTTTCTCCAAATGTAATTTTCCCTGTTCCAATTGGGAAAAACTCGCTAATTTCTTTTAGCTTTTCTTCGATCTGTTTTGCTAACGCTTCTAAATCTTGATCTTCTTCTATATAACAATTGATTTTTGCCGTTCCATCATCTGGTGCAATTTCATCTGGCAATAAATCTACATACATCGTCTTTCTATCTTCTTCTGTTAAAGGCACATGATCTTCAACTTCAATACCTTCTACCCCTAACTCTCCTAATTCATAGCTTATCATATCCGTTGCAGCTGTTGTTGTCTCAATGGTGAGTTTCTTCCATTTCATAAATCATTACTCCTTCACTTTCTGCATCATTTTTATTTTAACAAATAGTTTTTCTCTTTATCTGTTATTTTTTATTCGTATTTATTATACTGAATTCTTCCTCTTATGTCCAATAGGAATCTTCCAAAGTGCAATATAGCAAAGTTTTTGATAATAGAACAAAGTGTGCGTTGCACATTCTTTGCGACTTTCGGTCACTCCTAGCAACGTACACTTTGCCGCGCGCGAGCAATTTCCTACAACATAAAATAAGCTATTATAGAAAATTGCTCGCACAAAATGTCTCTGTCTTATATGCTCATTTCCTATAATAGCTATTATTTTAACGAAATAAAAAATGCATTAGGAAGACTCTGCCATCAATCCAACAATTAACAGAAAATCAAATTAGAAGCTCCAATCATTCCAGCATCATTTCCCAAGGATGCCATTTTTAATTCTGGAAGTTCTCCATGTGCCTTTCCAAAACACATCGTTTCTAACATTTCTCGAATTGGTGCAAGTAAATTTTCCCCTTGGATAGAAATGCCGCCACCAATTACAATAAGCTGTGGTCGGAATAAATTCACAAGATTGGCAATTCCGGTTGCTAATTTTTTGCGATAACGCTCCAATAATTCTTTGGAAATTCTATCCCCTTCTTGTTCCCCTTCAAAAATCATTTCTGGTGTTAAATTATTGCAGTCATACTTACATTTTTCCCAAAGAACACTTTCCTTTTCCTGTTCCATACTGCGTTTTCCATCTCGAATTAATGCTGTTGCAGATACATAAGCCTCCAAGCACCCTTTTCTTCCACAAGAACAAGGTTCTCCATCTTCTACAATCACACAATGTCCAAGCTCGCTACCTCCCATTAATTTTCCATCATACAACTTTCCATCGATAGCGATACCTCCTCCCACACCAGTTCCTAATGTGAGCATAACAACATCCTCATATTGTTTTCCACTTCCTCCTGCCATTTCTCCTAACAAAGCGCAGTCAGCGTCATTGGCAATGGCAATTGGAATTGGTAAATACTGTTCTAACTCTTTTTGAAGTGGAACATTTTCCCACAAGATGTTATTGGAGTATAAAACGATTCCATTTTTCTTATCCACCGTTCCCGGAACTCCAACACCGACACCAATGCATTGATCTAGTGCTATGTTTTCTTGCTGTAATAAGTTCTGGATTTGTTTTCCAATTTCTTTTACTACTTCTTTCCATGGTTGTTTTGCATTTGTCTGAAAAGACGTTTTTGCAAACAGTTGTTGCTCTGTATTAATAAGACCTATTTTTGTCATCGTTCCACCGATATCAACACCAATTCGAATTGGATTTGCTTTTTCTCCGATCGTTGTGACAAGTGCCTCACAACTTCCTTTCACCTCATAAGTCCCACTGCCTGCTTCTAGGAAGAAGCTATCTCCTTTTTGGTAGGAAAGAATGGTATCACCACACTGGATCGTGCCTTCTCCTTCCATGATTAAAATATGAGCAAAGGATTCCTTTCCAATCACTCCTGATAATTGATTCGTAATCGTTCCATCTAAATACAATCGATCGACACGGAAATAGTCACATTCCGCCACATGTGGATAACTACTTTTGCTTTTTATAATTGGAACTCGCTCTGTAACAGCTAACGCCTTTTCAATATGTAAATCTCTCTTTTTCCCATCTTTTCCCACTCGTCCATAGTCATAGACACGATACGTTACATTGGAATTTTGTTGAATTTCTGCAATAACAATATCCTTTCCAATGGCATGAATCGTTCCTGCCTCAATAAAAAGAATATCACCCTTTTGCACATAAACTTTATTTAATACTTCTAATAAAGTACCTTCTTTAATTCTTTTTGCAAATTCTTCTTTTGTAATCTCTTCTTTAAATCCATAATAAAGATAAGCCCCTGGTTTGCAATCCATAATGTACCACATTTCCGTTTTTCCATACTGCCCTTCATTTTTTAAAGCATAGGCATTGTTTGGATGTACTTGAATGGATAGATTGTCCTTTGCATCAATCAATTTAATTAGCACTGGAAAGTTTAAAAATCTTTTACAATTTTCTCCAAGAATTTCCTTTCCTCTTTTTTCAATATAATCAGGAAGGCTCATCCCCGTCTCCTCTCCGCTTGCAAGAACAGAAGAACCATCTGGATGACAAGATAATTCCCAGCTTTCTGCCAAAATCTCTCCCTCATACTTTTTATGATATTCTTCTACAAGGCGATGTCCACCCCACAAATAATCTTTGAAACTTGGATTTAGTTTTAATAATGCCATACTTTTCCTTTCAACTCCTATCGTTCCCTACCTTTTATTGTTGTAGTTTTTAATAAATTTTTTATCCTACGTTTTTCTTCTTACAAATTTTCACCATTTGTTTTGATCGTTGTTTGATACCAATAAGCAGAGTCTTTTAAAATCCGTTTTTGTGTGTTGTAATCCACATAAATTAATCCAAATCGTTCATTATAACCACATGCCCATTCAAAATTATCCATAAGAGACCATTGAAAATATCCGCGAATATCCACACCATCTTCTTTGGCTTTTTTCACTTGCCCTAAATATCTAGCTAAAAAGTCAATCCGATTTGGATCGTGCACTTTTCCATCAAGGGAAATGACATCATGGCAAGACAACCCATTTTCTGTAATATAAATCGGTTTTTGATAGCGTTCGTATAAAAATTTTGGCCCCCAGTAAAGACATTCTGGAGTAATCGGCCAGCCCATAGCTGTTTTTGGAAATCCTTCATATCGTTTTACTTCTTCTGATTTTCCATCGTTTCCCATACGAATACATTTTCCGTTGTAAATATTTTGTCCATAGAAATCGATTGGCTCTGAAATTAATTTCAAGTCGCTCTCTTTGATGTTTGGTAAATATTCTCGATAACGTTCCATTCCTTCTTCTGGATATTGTCCTTTTAAAATAGGATCTGACCACCAAGCCACATTCCATGTCCAGTTGTTGCTATCTTCATTGATACCGAATAAATGCTGTCTTGCGGCTTCTATATCTTCTTCTTTTTCTGTTGCTGGATAACTCATCGTTCCTGTAGGTGCATATCCAATTTCAATGTTTTGTTTTGCATACTGTCGCAACATTTGCACCGCTCTTCCATGCGCCATCAGTACATGATGAGCCATTAAAAAAGTATCTTTTACTGGCACTTTTAATCCAGGGGCGTGTTCTCCATTTAAAAATCCAAGCCCAATAAAGCACTGTGGTTCATTGAAGGTAAAGAAATATTTTACTTGATCGCTAAAGTTCTCGGTTACGACTTTGGCATAATAACCAAACCACTCTACAAACTCTGGATTCATAAATCCACCTTTTTTATATAACTCATAAGGTAACTCCCAGTGATAAAGTGTAATATATGGCTCAATTTCATTTTTCTTTAATTCTTCAATTAATTCCTTATAAAAGCGGATTCCTTCTTGATTGACTGCCCCGATTCCATCTGGAAGAATTCTCGCCCAGTTAATGGAAAAACGATAGGCTTGTAGTCCGATTTCTTTCATCAATGCAACATCTTCTCGAAACCGATGATAATGATCACAAGCGATATCTCCTGTATGACCATTATAAATTTTTCCTTTTTCTCTTACATAAACGTCCCAAATGTTGAGTCCTTTTCCCCCTTCTTGAAAAGCTCCTTCAATTTGATAAGAGCTCGTTGCAGCACCAAAGACAAATGGCTGTTTCATCACATTTCCTCCTAATTTTTCGTAACGTTACATCATGTTTTTCACTGCTTCTGTTAATGCCTGTAAAGAAGTTGAAGCACCTTCAAGGCTTTCTCCTCTTACACCAATATAAAATTTGATTTTTGGCTCTGTACCAGATGGACGAACACAGCACCACGCCCCCTGCTCCAATTGAAAATATAAAACATTGGATTTTGGAAGCCCTGTTTCTTTTTTCGTTCCATCCGCCATATTCTTTCTTGTACCCTCTTTATAATCTCGGAATTCTTCTACTTGATAATCCCCTATGTTTGTTGGCGGATTTTTTCGAATCTGTTCCATCATGGACTGGATTTTCTTTGCTCCATCTTGTCCTTTTAATGTTACTGTCACTAACTCTTCTTTATAATAGCCATATGTTTCATAGAGATGGTTCATTTGTTCACAAAGATCCATTCCCTTTTCTTTATAGTAAGCAGCCGCCTCACAAAGAGCCATTACTGCAACAATCGCATCTTTGTCTCTTGCATGAGTTCCTACTAAACAGCCATAGCTTTCTTCGTATCCAAACAAAAATTCATAATTCTTCTTTTGTTCAAATAATTTAATTTGTTCTCCAATATATTTAAATCCTGTTAGTGTTTCGATTAATGTAACATCATAAGCCTTTGCGATTTCTTTTGCCATTTTTCCAGATACAATGGTCGTCACAATCGCTCCATTTTTTGGAAGACTTTTTAATTCTTTTCTTCTTGAAAGCTCATACTCCAAAATGAGAGCTCCAGACATATTGCCAGTAAAACTCTTATATTCTCCCGTCTTACTATCTTTTGCATAAATGCCAAGGCGATCCGCATCTGGGTCTGTTGCAAGAATGAGATCCGCATCCACTTCTTTTGCCAGCTGTAATGCCAGTTCAAACGCTTTCTTATCTTCTGGATTTGGATAAGGAACTGTCGTAAAATTGCCATCTGGTAACTCCTGTTCTTTTACGACCCAAACTTGCTCAAATCCCAATTCTTTTAAAATTCTTCTCACTGGAATATTTCCCGTTCCATGAAGAGGCGTATAGACAATCTTCAAACTCTTTGCTTGATTTTTGATGGCATCTTTACTTAATACTAATTGTTTCAGTGCCTCCATATATCGATCGTCCATCTCTTTTCCGATGTACTCTAACAATCCTTTTTGTTTTGCCTCTTCTTCTGTTATGCTTTTTACTGACACATAATCGGTTACTCGATTCACTTCTGTAATGATCTCTTCATCTTTTGGATACGTAATTTGGGCACCATCTTCCCAGTACACTTTATATCCATTATATTCCGCTGGATTATGGCTAGCGGTAATGACAACACCGGCGATACAGCCTAACTGTCTTAATGCAAAGGATAATTCTGGTGTTGGACGAAGAGAATCAAATAAATACGCTTTAATTCCATTTCCAGCCATACAAAGAGCCGTTTCTTTTGCAAACTCTGGTGACATATTTCTAGAATCATAGGCAATGGCAATGCCTTTTTTCTCTCCCCGTTGCTTTATAATGTAATTAGCAAGCCCTTGTGTCGCTTTTCTCACGGTGTAAATATTCATACGATTCGTTCCCGCACCAATCACACCACGAAGTCCTCCTGTTCCAAACGCTAACTCTTTATAGAAGCGATCTTCAATTTCTTTTTCTTCCCCTTCAATGGCTTTTAATTCTTCCTTTGTCTGTTCATCAAAATAAGGTGCTGTACACCAAAATTCATATTGTTCTCTCGCTGTCATAAGAAACTCCTTTCTCTTTTCTTTTTTAATTTTTATAAAACTGCTATGCTACATAGAAAACGATTACGCCACAATCATCGATAACAAGTAAAATGGCACTTTATCTTCTTTTGTCGCTTTTATAATTTCAATGGAAACAGTGTGTTTTTTGTTTTCTCCGTGATGTAAAATCGGTTGTAGAAATAGACAATCTCCCCAATCCTCTTCAAAGTTTCCATCTAATAAAATCGCCTTTTCTTCTTCTCCATCGAGAACTACTTTTGCAATCGGAGAAGGTTTTTGAATGGTCTTTCGATATTGAACGGCAATACAACTTCCTTCTAGCGAGAAAGTGATTTTATCTCCTTCTTCTCTTCCAATCCATCCATTTTTAAAACAATCAAGATGCCCTTTTTTCTCTTTTGTATCCGCTCGAAATCCCTCTAATCTAGGGAGAGAATTTTGTATCGTATAACGAATGGCTCCCTCATATGCATTTTTTGTAAGAGGGGCTTTTAAAAAATCCACTTCTACTTGTTCCCACTCTTTTTTATTATCGTTTCCTCCCTCATAACTTCCATTCATCTTAGCTTTTACTTCTTCTAATAGGCGAATGATTTCCTCGGCCACAAGAAAATGCCCTTTGTCATTAGGGTGCAACCCATCTTGTGACAACTCTTCTCTTTTATAAATTCCTTTTTCTATTTGTTGATAAATGGTATCTTTGATACTGACATGAGGAATTCCATAATGATCCCCAATCTCGTTATGATATTCCTGTGCGTTATGCCCATCTTCATAAAAGACATTGTTTAATAATACAACGGCTGGCTTTGATTGCCATTTTAATAACTGGCGAATGACACCTTCGTACGTTTCTTGAAAAAATGGTTCGGCTTCATCATTCACACTAAAATCTACAAATACAACATCTGGTTGATAAATCAACATATCCTCTTTTACTCTTCCTGCCCCAAAGTGAGAACTCGTTCCACCAATACCACCATTGACATAATGAATCTTAGCCTTTGGAAAGGTACGTTGCCACCATTCATAGACAAGATAGGCATAACAAGTTGTTTCCTTAGAAGAGAGACTCCCTTGTGTAATGGAGCCACCTAAAAATCCAACGGTCACTTCTTTTCCTTCTTTGGCTCGCCTCATAGACTCTTTTAACCGCCATAAATTGCTTTTTATCATGACCTTCCTCTCCTTTCATTCCTCTTTCCATACTGGAATTTTTTCACTTAACATGTCAATATAGCTTGCTAATTCTTCTGCCATCTCTTCTGCTTCCGAACCCCGAATATGCCCAGGAGTTCCACAGCCGTTTTTTGAATATAAAAAATGAAAGACCCTATCATCGTCTAATTCCTTACAAACCCTTTCAATGGACTCATCCCAGTTTTTGTCATGGCATAAAATAGTTGTAGTTAAAATAATTACGGCATCTTGATAAGTGTTTCGTATGGACTGGATCCACTTTTTATAATGCCTTCTCCAACGAATGGCTTTCTCTCCTTCTATATCCTCTTTCATATAATCTTCTGGATGGTTATCATTTTGCCCAATAGCTACGATTACTACATCTGGTACATATTGACGAAAATCCCATTTTGTCATCTCACTAATTTCTGGATTATAATGTACTTTATCCCATACACTTTCCATTCCTAAAAAAATGGGATCACAAAACCACCCTGTTCCATCTAAAAGAGCAATTCCTCCTTGTGCGATATCGTGAATCTGGGCATTTAATTTTCTTGCTGTGATCCATGCATAAGAATACCAACTGTTCGAATACTCTCCATTATGGATCGGATCTTCTTTTCCACAATAAGCCTCTGCCTCTGATACTTCTCCTGCGGATACCGAATCTCCATAGACTTCTATTTTTCTCTTTGGCTTTTTTGGAGGTTCTAATAACATACTTCCATCGGATAGTTCTAATTCTTCTAATACAATTTCATGGCAACTATCCATCCGTTTAAAAAACAAAATCGTATGTTCCTTTTCCTCTCCATCAACGAAAACGATTTCTGTGATTCCCTTTTCTTTTAATGGAAACGTTTTTTGTTCCCCATCCACAATTGCTCCAACATAAGAATTCCAACAGCCTCTTTTATTTTGGACGGTTAATTTGGCTGTTTCTCCAAAAAATCGGAAGGTAAGAGAAGTAGCTGGAAATACCCATTCTGGCTTTTTCCTATTTCTCCTATCGATTCTTCCGCTATATTGTAGTCGTACGTCATCCAATGCAACCTTCATTTTTCTCCCTTTCTATCCAAATCCTATCCTATAAAAATGATGAGCTGAACTTTCTTGAGCCTTCTTCTACTAAAAGACTCAAGCAGTTCAGCTCATCAAAAATCCATTATTTTAATAGTTCTAAATTTTTATGAATGAGTTCCACTCGCTGTTTCACACAATCCGAAGAACGAAGTGGATCTTTTGGTGTTTGATATAAATAATCTTCTAATTGATCGATTGTCGTCGTCGCTACATGAAGTCTTGTATCGCTAGAAGCGTAATAAATATAAACATCTCCATTTTCTCTTGCAATGGCTCCATTTGTGAAAACAACATTGGATACATCTCCCACTCTTTCTTTTCCAAGTGGCACTAAAAATACACCAGATGGCTCTGCAATCACTTTTGTTGGATCTTTAAAATCCGTTGCAAAGGCATATAATACATAGCGAAGTCCTGCTGCTGTATTTCTTACCCCATGAGCAATATGAATCCAACCTTTTTTTCCTTTAAAAGGAACTGCTCCTGCTCCATTTTTTGCCTCTGTCAATGTATGATAAACTCGTCTACTAATAATCGTTTCTTCCTCAATCACCGCGTGTTCAATATCATCACAAAGCCCGAATCCAATTCCTCCGCCACTTCCCGTTTCAATAAATCCGTCCATTGGTCTTGTATAAAAGGCATACTTTCCATTTACAAACTCTGGATGAAGTACAACATTTCTCTGTTGTGGGGAACGGAGTGTTTTTAAGTTGTCAAGACGTTCCCAAGTTTTTAAATCCTTTGTGCGAACGATACCAGCCTGTGCCACTGCTGCAGACAAATCATCACTTTCTGTATCTTTGCTTTCAGAACAAAAGACTCCATAAATCCATCCATCTTCATGTTTTGTCAAACGCATATCATAGACGTTAGTTTCTTCTTTACAAGTATCTGGAAGCACGACTGGATAATCCCAAAAACGAAAACCATCAACCCCATTATCACTTTCTGCCACTGCAAAAAAAGATTTTCTATCATTTCCTTCTACGCGGGCAATAAGATAATATTTTCCACCCATCTCAATGGCTCCTGAATTCATAACTGCATTGATGCCAAGACGTTCCATAAAATATGGATTTGTTTCCTCATTCAAATCATATCTCCAATGAATGGGTGCATGTTCTCTTGTTAACACTGGATTTTTATAACGAGTGTAAATACCATTATAAAAATCTGCTTTTTCATTTTTTCTTGCAATCAACTTGTCATATTTGGCAAGTTCCACATAATATTGTTTATGGATCATTTATTTTTCAAGCCTCCTAATCACTTCTATACACATTCTTCCGTTATGATATGGACACTTCCAAGGTTCTACGATAGGTTTTTCTATCGGATTGTGATTCTCATCTAATGCCCAATACCATTCCGAACCATTTCGCTTATCGATCATATACTCTTTAATGTAATTCCAAACGTCAAAAGCACCTTCTAAATAATAGTCACAGCCCTTTTGTTTTTGCCAAGCATTTAAAAATCCAACGACGGTTTCTGCCTGTACCCACCAAACTCTCGTCTTATCCACCACTCCATCTTCTGCTTCATTTACAAGAGAGTGATCGATATAAGCACGATGATAAATATTTTCAGCGATCACCTTCGTCACTTGGCCTATTTTTTGTTGATAAGACTCATCTGCCAACACTTCTGCCCCTCGATCCATTAACCATGAAGTTTCAATATCATGCCCATAAGAATAAAGATCCAGTAAGCTGTTCCAATGGCTATCAAAAAATACTTCCTGTCTTCCTAGCTGTTTGTTGTACACTTTATCCGTAAAAAGATCCATCATAAAACGCAGGTTATTTCCAACCTCTTCTTTTTTTGTTACACGATAAAGCTCCGTATAGGCTTCAAATACATGAAGTAATGTATTCATTGTCTTTTCTGCTAACACACCATTTTCTGATAATTTTTCATTGGACTCTGGTTTAAAATCAACGGTAAATGCCTCTAAATATCCTTCCTCATCTTTACAGCGTTCCTCAATTAATTGATATAAGTTCTGTGCGATTTCTAACGCTTCCTCTTCTTTTGTTACTGCATAATAAGAAGAAAGTGCATAAATGGCAAAGGCTTGATTATACGTATGTTTTGTTCCATCAAGTACCGTTCCATCATAATGTAAGGACCAATAAACACCACCATAAGTAGCATCGATACAATAGTTTTTTAAAAACTGATAGGCATGTTTTGCATGTTCTAATAAATGCTCTTCTCTCAATAAATCATAGGCATTTGAAAAGAACCATAAGATTCTGCTATTCAAAATACAACCCTTTTCTGCCTTTTGATTCACTGCCAAATCATAGCCCATATATCCATAATATCCACCATAAGTTTCATCTTTTAGCCCCTCCCAAAATGGGATGAGGGCTTTTGTTAGATGATCTCTTACTTCGGATACGAATTGTTTTGTTTCATATACTCTTTCCAATTTCTACGTCATACTCCCTTACTATACGCTAATTATCTTCTTCCGATTTCTGTATCAGACTCTGTTACTACGCTATGTTCTTTAATGTAAGTTACCACATCATTCACTTCTGTAAATGCAAGACCAACATAAGAATCCGCTGCTCCATAGTAAATAGCGATTTTTCCAGATTCTGAATCATGAATCGTTGCACATGGGAAAGCAACATTTGGCACAAAACCTCTTTCTTCATACCATTCTTCTGGTGTTAATAAAAAGTTCTCACAACGATATTTTACGATAGATGGATTATCAATATCTAAAATAGCTCCACCGATGCTATATACATAGCCGTTACAAGTCCCACTCACTCCGTGATAGAATAAAAGCCAACCTTCTGTTGTTTCAATTGGAGCCGCTCCTCCACCAATTTTTAAAGATTCCCACCATTCATTTCCTTTTCCCATGACATGGCGATGTTTTCCCCAGTATACAAGGTCTGGACTTTCGGATAAGAAAATATCTCCAAATGGTGTATGGCCGCTATCGCTTGGTCTTGAAAGCATCATAAAGTTGCCATTGATTTTTCTTGGGAATAAAACTGCATTTCGATTAAATGGAAGGAATGGATTTTCCACACGGACAAAAGTTTTAAAATCTGTTGTCTTTGCCATACCAATGGCTGCCCCATAAAAATCTTGGCACCAAATGATATAGTAAGTATCTTCCACTTTGACAAGGCGTGGATCATACGCATAACGTGGCATAAAACTTTCGCCATTTTCATCGACAAATGGAATTTTTTCTTTATCAAATTCCCAATGGATGGCATCTTTACTTCTTCCTAAATAAATGTATGGAATCCCATTGATCTGCTCTCCACGAAATACACCGATAAATCCATCTTCATAAGGCATAACCGCACTGTTGAAAATTCTCGCTACTCCTTCTACTGGATTTCTATCAATAATTGGATTTTCCCTATATCTCCAAACTGGCATCCACTCTTTGCTATTTTCTGGTCTTTCTTGCCAAGGTACATTTGGTACCTTTGGTCCGATAATTTTTACGTTACTCATACAATAGTTCCTCCGAATTTTTTATTCTATTATGATTTTGTTTTATGTACAATTTTTAAACTTATTTGTTACTTTTGATACATTTTCTTCTCGTTATCCCTTAACTGCTCCCTGTGTTAAACCACTATAAATTTGTTTTTGACATAAAATGAAGATAATTAAAGCTGGAAGCATTGTTATAATAACCCCCGCACAGATGTAGTTATACTGATTGCCTAATGGCCCTGTAAATTTAAATAAGGAGGTAGCGACGGTTACATATTGATTTTTATCTTGTAAATAAAGATTTGCCGTATAATATTCGTTGTATGTACCAACTCCTTTTAAAATCATAACGGTTACAACAGCCGGTTTTAAAAGCGGGAATAAAATCTTAAAGAAAATTCCAAAGTAAGTACATCCATCAAGAATGGCTGATTCATCCAATGACGTCGGAATATTTTCAAAAAACTGAATGAAAATATAAATGGAAATAACATCCGTACCACACATTAAAATAATGTATCCTGGAAGACTGTTAATTAAATGAAGAGAATACATAATCTGATATACGGATACTTGCATTGCAATTCCTGGAAGCAAAGATGCAAATAAGAATAAGTTACGGATAATTCCATTTCCAAAAAACTTAAAACGATTTAAAATATAGGCAAGCATAGACCCTGTTAAAATGGATCCAATTAATACAAAAAATAAAATAATAATGGAATTTCGAAATGCAAGCCCCATATTAGCCTGCTTCCATGCTTGAATAAAATTATCAAAATACGTCCAACTTTCTGGCAATGTCATAACATTTGTGGAAGCATATTCTTCTGGTGTTTTAAATGCGGTAATGACACAGACAACAACTGGAAGAACAGAAATAAATGCACCAAAAATCAATGTGGCATATTTAAAAATAATCCAAATAACTCTCTTTAATTTCGGTATGCTCATTGGTTATCTGCCTCCTTTTCCCATAGCTATTTCTTTCGCTTGTTTTGCTTTTAATGCCTTTTCACGTTTTCTTATTGTCCGAATGGCTTCTTTATCTCCTTCTCCAAAGAAGTAGGCAAAGAATACTTTTTGAAGAACGGTTGCGATAATAATAATAATTAATAGGACAACTGCCATCGCAGAAGCAAGACCAACTTTTTGTGTCGTATGGGCTAATTTATCCATAACAACGAAGTAAGTGGCTGTTCCAAAATTACCCCCTGTAATAACATATGGTGGTTCAAAAGCACTTAAAGAACCTGTAATGGATAAAATCATATTTAATACGATAATTGTTTTAATACTTGGGAAAATAATATAGCGGAATTTTTGCCACCCATTTACCCCATCGATATCTGCCGCTTCATATAACGTGGAATCTACCGACATAATGGCACCTGCAAACAATACCATATTCTGTCCCATATATCTCCAAATCGAGGTGGCTGCAATTGAAATATTATTAATACTTGTATCTCTTAACCAATAAGGAAGATTATCCAGTTCAAATCCACACCATTGAAGAACGGTATCGAGTACGAATCCTCTTGTATAGAAAAATTTGAAAATAAAACCGACAGCGATTCCACATACTAAGTATGGGAAAAACATAAATCCTTTAAAAAGTCCACCTGCTCTTGTTTTAAAACTTAAAATAGAAGCAAAGTATAAAGCTAATGCTAACTGCACAAAAGATGCCGCAATATAATAAAGACTTAATTTTAATGCTTTAAAACAATCATCCCTTGTAAAAACTTCTATGTAATTTTGTAGTCCTACAAATTCTCTATCACCAATGTATTTCATATCATAGAAACTGAACTGAACCATTTTTGCAAATGGAAGATAAGTAAACGTAAATAATAACAGTAATGGCACAATCATAAATGTGATCATAACAAGTCTTCTGTTTACTTTTTCTTTTCCAAGCCACTTAAAAAAATTAAATGATTGTTTTTTCTCTCCCATCAAAACACTCCTTTCTCTCTTAAACTGTTTTTTTACATAGAAAGAGGTTGTTACGAAAATTCTTTATCTTTTTTCTAACTGATAGCAATCTTTTTTCTTATTTTCATTCCTATCAGCGTTGAATTGGATAAAAAAATAATTGTAACAACCCCTCCTATTTATTTTTCTTATTCACTCTGTTTTATTGAATTGTAAAATGACTTCATAATACTATAATTTCTTTTATTTTTATTGTGGATCGATGCCATTTGCCTCCTGAGCAGCTGTCCAAGCAGCATTCCATTCATCGGACATCTCTTTCATTGTTTTTGTTCCACTTGTCGCTTCTTCTACTACTTGTTTTGGCATAACACCAGATACGTTAATTCCAAGCTCAGAATCATTATTTACATCCCCAAATAAATTTTCTTCTCCTTCTGGAGCTGGATTATCAACAACTAATTCAACACCGTCAAAATCTTTTAATACTTCTGGTAATTCAGAGCCTTTTACAACTGAAATAGCGCCTGCTGCTTGTGCATAATCAGATTGTTCCACTAAATATTTGATGTAACACATTGCGGCAATCTTATTATCTTTAGAACTATTTACATTAATACCATAGCAATAATCTGGACCTGCTGTTGCATACTGTTTTCCACTTACTGTAATTGGGAATGGCATATAACCGATATCATCTGCATTTTCCCCTGCTTGTTGCATTTGAATTACAGCCCATGAACCGAGTACCATTGTTCCAATTTTTCCTTGATTGATCATTCCTTTTGACCCTTCCCAGTCTGTTGTTGTTGGGTCGTCTTCTGTCAGTCCTTGTTTTACCGCCTCATAAAGCACATTATATACTGCATAAGGACCTGTTCCATCTCCTCGATCGGAAAATGGATTTTTACCTTTTAATAATCCCACATTCATATAATCTGGATCTCCAGTAGCACTTCCTGAAATATAAGCATCCCAAGCACTCATTGTCCAATCGGCTGCAAAGTTTGTATAAAGTGGAATTGCATCTGTTTTTTCTTTAATCGCTTTTAATGCTGCAATAAATTCATCTGGAGTCTTTGGAATTTCTGTAATTCCTGCTTGTTCAAATACTTTTTTGTTATAAACAATTCCTTGCGCATTGGCCATAGATGGAATTCCATAAATATCTTCTCCATATCGGAAGTTGTTCAACATATCATAGCTTTTAGATAGACTATCATACTGACCAAATTTTTGGAAATAATTCCCCAATTCATCTTTATCAACTGTTGTTGGTATCATACAAATGTCTCCCCAGTCTCCTGTTGATAATCGAGTAGTAACATCATTCGCATAGTCAGTAATTGGTTCATATGTAATATTGATATTTGGATACATCTTATTAAATTCTTGTTTATACTTTTCAAAATCTGTATCTACAATATCAGTTCTATGTGTCAGAAATTTTAAGTCCGCCTTGATATCGGTATAGTCTTCGCCCAATTTGATCTGATCAAGTGTTACGTCCATTTCTTCTTTCTCTTTAGAAGTATCAGATTTTGAACCCCCGCATGCTGCCATAGAAAATGCCATCATCGTTGCCATGGAAACAGCAATGATTTTTTTAAGTGACTTTCTTCTCATCTTCATTTCCTCCTATTTTTTAATCTTTTTTAAGTTGTTTTAATTTTAGCATTTTACCAATACAAATGCAATGTTTTTTTATTGTAATAATACTTTTCTATATTTTATACATTTTTTTAGTTGATTTTTTATGCACTTCCCCTAATATTTCCGCTTATTTTTTAACTTAATTTAACTTTAATCGTTTTTTCGTTAATTAAAATTTTAATTCCATTTAATTCATTCTTGATTTTTTTAAATTATATGTTAATCTATTATTAAGTTAAAATTTTATCAACGCATTATTAGGAGGTTTTTCTATGTCCTTTCATCCAGAGAACAAATTTTTTAATTTCATGTCCAAAATCGGAGATTTTATTGTATTAAATATTCTATTTTTAATGACATCTCTTCCAATCATCACAATCGGAACGTCTTCTTGTGCACTTTATATTTGTATTAAGAAACGACTTGTTGACGAAGAATCTACGGTACTCAATGACTATAAAAAAGCATGGAAAGAAAATTTTATTCCTGCTACCACAATTTCTATTGTATTGATAGTTGCTATAGCCGCTCTTTTTTTCTTTTCCAACTACATAGCCCATCACCTTCAAAACTTTATTTTATTAATACTATATTTACTTTTTTTTATTGTCATAAGCTTTACCACCTTATATCTCTTTCCTTTACAGGCAACTTTTATCAACGAACCGCTCACAATTATAAAAAATAGCTTTTTAACTGCTTTAAAACATTTTCCTTATACAGTAGCTCTTTTTATAAGTACTTATATTCCACTTGCTATTACTTGGCTCTTTCCACAGATCTTCTTCTACACATTTGCTTATTGGCTGCTGATTGGTTGCTCTATTTGTGCTATCTGCTCGGTTTGTCTTACAAAAAAAGTATTTCGAAACTATATGGATTGACCGTTTCATCCGTCCTTGTTACTACAAAACGCCCCAAAGATTTTTCTTTTTCCTTAAAAAATCTTTGGGGCATTTTTTCTATATTATTCTTCGTTATTTTTCTTTTTTCCAATCCTCATCTCTTCCACATAATTGGCGAGATCTTCATCTAAATGATCAAATAAATAATTGTGACTCTTTTCTTGTTTCTCTAAATAGTCGGTACGAATTTGTTGATTCATTCTTTCCACTTCTTCTTTAAAATCTTTCGCAGACAGCCTCTTTGCACCTTGTCCTAAAATAATTACCTGCTCTAATTTATCCGATGTGGCTACTGTCACATCATACTTTTTCCCGATTTGGTGGACTAATTTTTCAATATATTGATCGGCTGTTTCGGCTTCTTTTGTATAGACAACATGAATATTGTGATAATTACTAATCTCCACTGGATGTCCTTCTAGTTTATAAGCATCAAAAACAACGATTAATTCACAGTGTTTAAATCCTTGATAGTTACATAAAATATCCATCAGCTTATTTCTTGCACCATCAATGCTAACCGTGGCTAAATCTTTTAATTCTTCCCATGAGAAAATAATATTATATCCATCCACAAGCAAATACTCTTCTTGTTTTTTTATCGCTTCTTTTTTCTCTTCTTTTCTCTGTTTCCAAAGGAAACTTGCTTCCGATGGCGTTTCTATTTTCTTTTTCTCTTTTTTATACTCAATGACTTGCCTTGTAGCTCCTATGTCTCTTCTCTTTTTAAAAGATCCTGTGCCAAATGTGCGGTCAAAAATCTCTTCTATCTCATCATGACTAATAAAATCATCATAAGAACTTGTCTTCACTGACATTTCCTTTCTGGCAAAATCCTCTTTTTCCTTTCGAATCGTGTCAATGGCCTCTATATGCATATAATCTTTTACTTGATACCAAGGTACTAAAAACCCTGCTCCATGGGCACAAAAGACAGAGCCTGTTGGATTTTCCAAATCCCGTTCGGAATCATATCCAATGGCTTCTATTACTTCTTCTTGATTGTGACAAGACTCATATCCTTTAAAAGAACAAAACATTCGACCGCAACCTTTTGTATAAGAGATGAGTTCTGTTTGATACCCTCTCATAGTAGAAACAGGAGCTGTTCCTGTTAAAATTGCCATCTCCCCTTCCATCCATGGTCCTTCAAAACTTCCTTGCATTTTTTGAATATCAGCCATAGCTCTTCCTACCTGTTCGGTTGGAAGTTCCATGCGGAATTCATAATATGGTTCTAATAACACACTTTTTGCTTCTTTTAACCCTTGTCGAATGGCACGATAAGTGGCTTGACGGAAATCGCCTCCTTCTGTATGCTTTTGATGAGCTCGTCCTGACACTAACGTAATCTTCATATCGGTAATTGGAGAACCGGTTAACACTCCAACGTGTTCTCGTTCTTCTAAATGGGTTAAAATAAGCCTTTGCCAATTTCTATCGAGCATATCTTCACTACAAGCGGTATCAAACTGCAACCCACTTCCTGTTTCTGCTGGTTCCATCAAAAGGTGTACTTCTGCATAATGTCTTAATGGTTCAAAATGGCCAACTCCTTCTACTTTATTGGCAATCGTTTCTTTATAGACAATATTTCCTGCTCCAAACTCTACCGATACCCCAAATCGTTCTTCAATCATTGTTTTTAAAATTTCAATTTGCACTTCTCCCATAAGCTGTGCATGGATCTCATTTAAACTTTCATTCCAAACAATATGAAGTTCTGGCTCTTCTTCTTCTAACTGTTTTAACTGCTTTAACATAACAGTAAGATCCGTACCTTCTGGAACCTGAATTTGATACGTAAGCACAGGCTCTAATACCGGCATATCGGAGGCAACTTCAATCCCAAGCCCTTGCCCTGGATATGTATTGTTTAAACCAGTAACCGCACAAATTGTCCCTGCTTCTACTTCCTTTACGGACTCAAACTTCACTCCAGAATAAATTCGAATTTGATCGACTTTTTCTTCCCAGACTTCTTGGTTTTCTTGTTTGTTATCGGATTTTTTGTTCGTTAAAATATCTTTGACTTTTAACGTTCCCCCTGTAATCTTCATATAACTGAGACGATTCCCTTGTGGATCTCTTGCAATCTTATATACTTTTGCCCCAAATTCTTTTGGGTAAGCAACATCCATCATATACTCGTCCATCCCTTTTATGAATTCCTCCACACCAAATAATTTAAGCGCAGAACCAAAGAAACATGGAAATAGTTTTCTTTCCTTTATCATCCGTTGCACATCGTTTTTTGTCACTTCTCCATGTTCTAAGTAATGTTCTAATACAGCTTCATCGCACATGGCAACGGATTCTATCCATTCCTCACCTTCTCCATACGTTTCAAAATCAACACAACTTTCACTTAACCGCTTTTTCAATTCCAAAAGCAATGTTTCTTTTTGCGTTCCCTCTTGATCCATTTTATTGACGAATAAAAATACAGGAATTTGATAACGTTCTAATAACTTCCAAAGGGTGAGCGTATGCCCTTGAACACCATCCGCTCCATTGATTACCAAAATAGCATAATCAAGCACTTGTAACGTTCGTTCCATTTCTGCTGAAAAATCCACATGGCCTGGAGTATCTAAAAGAGTGACTTCCCGTTCTCCAATCGACAGCAATGCTTGCTTTGAAAAAATGGTAATTCCACGCTCTCTTTCTAACGTATAAGTATCCAAAAAAGCATCTTTATAATCCACACGACCTAGCTTTCGAATCGCTCCGCTTAAATAAAGCAAACTTTCTGAAAGTGTCGTTTTCCCCGCATCTACATGAGCTAAAATTCCTAATACTAATTTCTTTTTCATTTCATCTTCATCCTATTCTATCTTATGATTTTATCCTATCTTTCTATTATTTTTTGTCTCTAACCTTTTTTTACAACAACGATTGTGATGTGAGTGCCATTCACCACTCACAATCACTATGGTTCTAATCCGTTTGCTTGGTCTCTTTTTTTATTATACCACAGATTGCCAAACCAATAAAATGCTGATAATATAGCTTTTTTTATCTTATAAGATAGCTCACTTTGCAAGGAATCCTATAAGAGAGGAATCCTATCATATAAAAAAGGATCTTCCTCCTCATTTCTTTTGGAGAAAAATCCTTTTTACTTTCTAACAAAATAATGTAACTTATTCCGTTCGCTCTTTTACACTTGTTCTTTCTACCACTTTACTATCCACATAGTGGATACCAGCATGAGTGCTAATTCCTTTCACCCTTTTTAATAAAATGTGGACTGCCTCTTTTGCCATCTGCTCCATATCCACGTTATAAGTCGTCACTTCATTTGCAAAAGAATGTCCATACAAATAATTATCATACCCTACAATGGAAATATCTTCTGGCACGTCATACCCGATTTTCTTTAATTCATCATGCAAAATACTAGCAGTCAAGTCACAGTTACATACAAAGGCTGTAGGCATCTTCCTTGGCAATTCTACACCTAATGTATTGGTCTCAATATCTCGATCCTTTATGACCCATTCTGGTTTTACAGAAATTCCATATTCCATCATGCCCTTTCGATATCCAAAATAGCGATCCATAATATTTTCATTGGCATAGATGGATCCAACAAATGCTATTTCTCTATGTCCTCGTTCTAATAAATAGCGTGTCATTTTATACATACCAACATAATTATTAGAAATTACCGCATCACAAGGAAGATCGTCTATATGAAAATCCAATAATACAACTGGTATCTTCGTGGATTCTACAATTTTTTTCACATAATCATGTTCCATCCAGCCAATAATAATAATTCCATCAATGCCTTCTTCTGATAAAATTTTTGGAAGTTCTTTTTGTTCTTCTTTCTTGCTTTCTAACACATCAAATATAGTAAAACTATTTTTTTTGGATGCCATATAAGCCACTTGTTGATAAAGAGCCCAATAAAAGGAAGCACCTACCTCTAAATATTTCTCAGAGACAATCACTCCAATACGAACCGTTGGCTCTGCCTTCTTCTCATACTTTGTGGTATTATATCCCATTTCCTTTGCCTTTTCAATGACTTGTTTTCTTACAGAGTCACTAACCCCCTTTTTTCCTGATAACGCATTGGACACTGTCACTATACTAACATTAAGTTCTGATGCAATATCCTTTAACTTCACTTCTCTTGACACACTTATTCTATCCCCTTTCCTAATTTTTTTTCTGTTTCATGATTGAAAGACGGATTTCCTACTGTGTTACCTTCAATTAATTTTCCTTCTACAATTCGAATCTCTCCGCACTTCCTCTTTCCCTCCATCTTTTTCATAAGAGTATTGACGCTAATTTGAGCAATGGCCTTCTCATCGTTTTCATAAGTAACAAGCTTTATTTTTTCTTGGCTTTGATAACCATAATGATCAAACCCAACAACGGAAATATCTTCTGGAACACGATACCCTCTTTGTTCCAGCTTTTCAATTAACAAATAAGCGGTTCTATCACAATTGCAAACAAAGGCAGTCGGAAGCTCTTTTGGAAGTTCAAAATCGATTTGATATCCATATCCATCTTTACTGCGATCCGAAATCACCCAATCTTTTCTCTCTGGAAAACGATTTTTTGTCATAGCTTTACAATATCCTTGGTATCGATCCATAATACTATTGGTCGCCTCTATCGTCCCAAGAAATACAATCTCTTTATGCCCATGATCAATTAAATATTGGGTAACTGCCTGCATTCCACCATAGCTATCGGAAACAATATAATCAACCTCTTTTTCTGTTCCATAATAGTCTACACAGACAACAGGCACTTGACAAAATGCGATTGCCTCTTTAATATAAGCGGGATTTAACTCCCCAATAATAATCATCCCTTGAATTTCAATATCAGAAAAAACAGATACTTCTTGTTCCATTCGCTCTTTTTCTTCATTAATAATCTCTAGAATCGTAAAACTCCCTCTCTTTGTTGCCTCCTGCGCAATTCTCTTATAAATGTCCATATAAAAAGAAGGAAATTCCTTAATATAGCGTTCTGCTACAATTACGCCAATTCGATAGCTTTTTTTCTCTTCTACATGTTCAGCCAGCTTGACTTGATAGCCAAGCTGTTCTGCCTTTTCCATCACTTTTAACCGTAATTGCTCACTGACTCCCTTTTTTCCTTTTAATGCATTTGAAACGCTAACAATACTAATTCCTAGCTCTTTCGCTATATTCTCCAATTTAACTTCTTTTTTTTGTGCCATTTTACTTTCCCTCAAACAACATTACCCTGCTTTTGAAGTCTCCTTGTTCTTCTGGTATTAAAATTCCTGCATTCATAAGCACAGAACCTTGATACCATGTCTCTCCCATTTTATATAAACGGTTTTCATCAAGTCCTTTTAAGCGAAGTTTTCTACTCCTTCTATTTGGTCTTGCAAGAACTTGCACATCAAAAAGCAAGGCCTTTGTTTTCTCCTTATTTACAATGATAAAACTATCATAATACTTGCTCTCTCTACAAGAAACAAGACGATAATAGTCTCCTGTTCGAATAATCTCATTATACTTATGATAATCGGATACTTGTTTTTTTACAACCTCTTTTTCTTCTTTTGTTAATTTTGTAATATCTAACTCATATCCAAAGGTACCACATAAGGCCACATGGCCTCTCGTTTCAAATGGAGTATTTCTTCCAACCGTATGATTTGGGCAAACACTGACATGAGCTCCCATACAAGAGATTGGATAAATAAGAGAAGTTCCTTCTTGAATGAGCAAACGTTCCATAGCATCGGTATCATCGGAACACCAAATCTGAGGGCTATAATATAACATTCCTGCATCAAATCGAGCACCGCCACCAGAGCAGTTTTCTAATAGCAACTCAGGAAATTCTGTTATTAACCGCTCCTGTAATTCATAAACACCTAGAACATAACGATGATACAGTTCTCCTTGTTGATCTTTTGGCAACTTAGCACTTCCGATTGTCGTCAACTGGCGATTCATATCCCATTTCACATAGGCAATATTCGCACTTCTTAAAATCGTTGCTACCGATTCATACACATAGTCAAGCACTTCTCTTCTTGATAAATCAAGAACATACTGAGCTCTACTTTCGGTAATTGTTCTTTCTGGAATTTGAATTGCCCAATCGGGATGTTTTTTAAACAATTCCGAATTTCTAGAAATCATCTCAGGTTCAAACCAAATACCGAACTGTAACCCAATTTCATTGACATCATCGACTAATTTTTTTAATCCGCCTTTAATTTTTTCTTCATTTACAACCCAATCCCCTAAGGAGCTGTCATCGGAACTTCTCTTTCCAAACCAGCCGTCATCCATCACAAGCATTTCAATCCCTAATTGTTTCGCTTCTTTTGCAATATCCAACAATTTTTTCTCATTAAAATCAAAATAGGTAGCTTCCCAGTTATTAATTAAAATCGGACGTTTTTTATCTCGATATGGGCTTCTGATTAAATGATTTCTATAAAAATCATGATACGTTCTTGTCATATGTCCAAGCCCATTTGCCGAATATACCATAACGACTTCTGGAGCATAAAACGTTTCTCCTTTGGATAGCTTCCAACAAAATCCATCTGGGTGAATTCCCATAGACATACGAATCATATCAAATTGATCTTTTTCTACTTGTGCTTTAAAGTTTCCGGAATAAACAAAATTCATTCCATATACTTCCCCACAATCTTGTGTCGTATCTTTTGTTACAAGCGCGATAAATGGGTGTTCTTGATGACTGGATTCTCCACGAAAAGAACCAACGGACTGACGTCCATATCCGATAGAATGAATCTGAATATGCCGTTCTCTTGCCCAAGAGCCATGAAGACTTAAAAGAGAAAAATCATTATCATCCAAATCGATACTGGCACTTAACACTTTTTCAATATAAAATGGCTTTGTGCCTTTGTTTTTCAAAACAACATGGCGTGTTATCACATCTAGTTTTTCAAAAACTGTATAAAAAAGCTCCACTTCCATGCTGAGAACAGGATCAAAACAAGTAATACAAAGGGTTTCACATTCCTCTTCCGTTCCAAAAGAAGCTGGCAATCCTTTTATTTTTGGTTTTCCCTTAAAAATTTCGTGTTTTTGATAGAGGCTTTCACTTGCCATATATCCCTCTTCGCTTCGAATACAGAGGGCAGATTCTCGATAATCGCCCATTCCATATTCTGGATATTCCATTGGAAAGGTATCCAAAAATGTATTTTTCTCCCTTGCATTGACAGAAGGTGTTCTTGGATGCTCCCCTGCGCGCAATAAATATTTGATCGAATCCTCTTCCCCTTTTTTAATTTTCTTTCCATAATAGAGATGACCAACATAGCCTTCTACTAAACCAATCCCATAAGTTGTATTTTTCGTATTCAGTAAAAACACTTGCTCTTTTTCCCAAAACTTGACTCCCATCGTAACTCTCCTTTTCCAGTAATTTATCTATTTTAATTTATTTTAAATTAATTATCATTTAAATATTAGCATTTTTTAAGTTAAAAATCAATTAAATTTACTATAAAATTGTTGAATTACTTCTTGTACTGGCTTTCTACAGATTTCATACCCACTATTTTTTTGTGCCTCTTTTTTTGTATGCATCGTAGGTGCCCAATCCCACATACAAAATCCTCGGATCCATTCTCTTGTTTGGCAGGCACGAAACATGGCCTCATACCATTCTACTTGCTCTTCTAGTCGCAGTTCTCCCTCTAATTCCCAGTTATTTGGAACCATTTTCGAACCTTTTCTTGACATACAGCCTGCTTCTGCAAAGAAAAATGGTTTTTGAAATTTTTTTACAACCCCTTCAATTCGATCGAGCTGTCGTTCCCAGTCATCAATCGGATAATATCCACTAGAGGAAATCACATCAACTGCATCCCACCACTTAATATTATCCTCTTGATATTTATCTGTATTATAAGAGAGCAGTCCATCATAAACTTCTCTTACATCTTGTATTAAGGTTCTCCACTCCTTTTCTCGATGTTCTGTCATTACCATTTCACATCCTAAAAGAAGCATATCACACTGTTCTTCTTGTGCTATTTTTGCATAGTGAAGCTGAAAATCGGTATAAGACTGAAACCAATTGGCCCATTTCGGCTCACATACTACATCTTTTTCAAAAAAACTAACATACGCTCTCCATACCCCATTTTTACAATTCACCGTCGGTTTTAATGCCACTTTTACATGACGGCTTTTTGCATATCGAATCATATTTCTTAACTCTTCATCCGAAAACGTTGCACTAGAAGTATAACAAATCTCTTCTGACTGCGCCGTATTTTGCAGTCCCGATGGGGATAATATTATAAAATTAGCACCTGTATGCTCTAACATGTAGTGAAAACTTTCTTTTGTTTCTTCTTTTTCCAGTGTTCCCCTTTTATGAAATGGGGCGAAGTTCATTCCTTTTATATATTCCATAGCAATCCTCCATTTTTATTACTCATAGTATCCTAAATCCGCACCAATCACGATTGGTTCTCCTATTTTATCCATTCAATTTTTCGTGTTTGGCTCATTCTTTCACTATAGCATAAGCCATTTTTTTATTGTATAATAAAACCGTTTAAAAGTTGTAAAAATCTATTTTCATTTCCCTTAATCTTTTTTTAAGTCCTTAAATTTAAATCACTATTTGGAGGAATACCGATGAAACCTATTTTTGAATACAGTGATATTTTACATACTCCTTATGAAGCCTTTTATTTTGATACAAGAAAAGAAACCTTCCCAATTCTCCCTCACTGGCACTATTTTATAGAAATTATTTATATGCTGGAAGGCTCTGCTTATATTGAAGTTGAAAATCATAATTATGTATTAGAAAAAGGAGACTTACTTGTTATTCATCCTCAAATGAACCACGCCATTTATTCTACAGGACAGCTTCCCATTGTTTATGCCGTCTTAAAATTCAATGCTAGTTATTTAAATATTCAAAATAGCCACTTACCAAAACTATCTTACTTGTTACAAATGGCGTCAGAGACAGAAACTCTATCCATGTATTTTCCCAAAAATGAAATTTCTCATATTCCAATGAACGATTTATTCGAGAAATGCATTTCAATTGTAGAACAAAAACAGTTTGGATACGACGTTTTGGCTCATTCTTATTATTGTATTATTATGATGGAATTAATCAAACTTTGGATCAACCAAGGGCTTCAATTGAGAAAGCAACCTGCCATTAAAAAAACAACAGATTCTCTCATGGAAATTCTAGAATATATTGATAATCACATTGGAGAATCTTTAAAAATTGAAGAACTGGCCTCTATGTGTAATATGAGCTATTCTCACTTTGCAAAAGAATTTAAACGATTGTATGGCCAAACTTGTAAAGACTATATTCTATCAGGGAAAATCCACCGAGCAGAAGATCTTTTACAGTTTACAGACTATGATTTAAATTATATTAGTCAAGAGATCGGTTTTAGTGATTGTAGCCATTTTATCAAGTATTTTAAACAGTTTCATAAAATAACACCAAAACAGTACCGTATGAAATATCGTTAACGATAAAACTCAAAAATCATATCATTCTACCTAAAAAATGGTGAAAAACTATTCTTAGTTTCTCACCATTTTGCTTATGCTTGTAACATTCTCATTTCATAAAATTTTCCATGTTGTTCCATTAATTCTTCATAATTCCCATATTCTAATATTCCTCCATTACCAATAACCGCAATTTTATCCGCATTTCGAATGGTAGAAAACCGATGTGCCACAACGAGAGTCGTTCTTCCTTCTACAAGTTTCTCAATGGAATCTTGAATTTTTTTCTCCGATACACTGTCAAGGGCAGAAGTTGCCTCGTCAAGAATTAAAATATCTGGATTTCTTATAAAAGCTCTTGCAATGGAAATTCTCTGCTTTTGTCCCCCTGATAAATTGCTTCCATGTTCATTAATTTTCGTATCCAATCCTTCCGGCAACGATTTCACAAGTTCTTCTAAGTTAGCTCCTTTTATTGCATTTTCCACTTGTTCCTCTGTAATATGTTCAAGACCATATGTAATATTTTCTCGTAATGTCCCTGTAAAAAGAATGGACTGCTGTGTTACAACTGCGATATGTTCTCGAAAACTTCTCATATCAATTTTTTCTAAGTCATGTCCATCGATAAGAATTCTTCCACCTTTTACTTTTAAAAATCCAATCAATAAATTTAAAATAGTGGTCTTACCAGCTCCTGAGTCCCCCACAAAGGCAATGGTTTCCCCTTTTTTGATGGTTAAATTTAAGTCGTTTAAAATCGGTCTATCTTTTTCTTCATAAGAAAATTTCACATGTTCAAATTGAATGTTTCCTTCAACCGATTGTAATTTTTCTTTTCCTTCATTTTCCTCCACATCTGTTTCCGTTAGAATTTCACCGATGGAATTTACGGACTCTAATCCCTTTGAAATAATGGGCAAAAGTGTTATAATACCTGAAACTTGAGCTACAATAGAAGAGAAATACGTTTGATAAAGAGTAATATCTCCAATCTCAATGCTTCCACGAAATGCCATCCAACCAGTAAACCCTAAACAAAATACTTGAAATGCTTGAAACATCACCCAACTAATGGAAGAAAACCAAGTCTGCACCATATCGAGTTTTAACCCTTTTTCTGCCACTTGACTCAAATGATATCCCATCTTTTCTGTCTCTTCTTCTTCTAAAGCATGGGCTCTTGTAATAGGAATTAACTCTACCATTTCCATCACTTTTGCTGAAGTTTCTTCCATAATTTCACGAAATTCTCGGTTATAAATTTTTATCTTTCCTTTAAATGCTACAACGAGAAACACCGCTGCTGGAATGGTAAATCCAAAAAATAAAAACACGGTTCGACTTTTATATAAAATCACCCCAAGAGAAACACCGATGTTTAATAAAATACTTAAAATCGTAATAAATATTTGTGCGGAAAGATTTTGGATTTGCTCCACATCACGTATGACTTTTGATTGCAATCGTCCTGATTGAATCCCATTGTGATAAGGAATCGATAATAGCTGTAATTTCTTCACAAGTGCAAATCGCAAATCCCTCTCCACTTCACGCACTGTCTTTGCATAAAGCCATGTATGAAGATAATTGGTAAAAATATTTTGTACAAGAAAGATGAGCATCACAATAACATTGATCATAATTGCTCTTACTGCTGTTTCATGACGATAGGTCGCTTCATTAATAATATTTGCTGTCACAATGGGCAATACCCATACCGGTGAATGCTTAATAATAAAAAAGAAAATAGAACCGATTAACTCCCAATAGTGCCCTTTAAAAATGCGAATTAACATTTTTAAATTTCCACCTTTATTATCTTGAAAGGCTCTCATCAACTGTTCTTCACTTTTTTTCTTCTCCTGTTTTTCATACGTTTTCATAACTTCCTCCTATCCTATTTTATTATGATGAACTCAATTTTTTATATTTAAAAAGACTATAGCACAGTTTAATTTTGCATAGTAGAACAAAACTATTTAAAAATTGTACAAATCTATTCATTCTCCTATGAAATTACTTAAGATCCATTCTCATAATTTTTCGTCCGGCCTGCGTTCCAGCGGCGCTTCCCCAGTCAGGGTATTGCTTTTCAGACGGTCATTCTGTTTTCAAGGTGCTGTCCATCGATGAACTACTCTAAGTCTACACGAAAAAAATGCAATCCCCGGAATTTTGCCAGAATTGCATTTTTTGCAATCATTCTGTATAATGGAAATATGCGGAGGAGATGCGTATCTATGGCTTTACTCGGAACACTCGGACAGCTTGCGCCGATGGACGAAGAAGCCGCTGACCTGTTCCAGAAGTTGGCGAAAAAGATGATTGAGCAAACAAGAAAATAGATTATTAGGCAAACTCATTTAGAAATGAACAAGCAAAACATTTTAAGGGTATTTGTAAAGGTACTTTGGAAGTTGCGTTAGCTAAATATAAGTTTAATACGAATAATCAAGAGGAGGTTTTATTATGACAGATGTGCATATTCATATTGAAAGAGGACCTTATACAAAAGAATGGATAGATAATTTTGTTAAACAAGCTGCAAGTATCGGAATGGATGAAATTTATCTTTTGGAACATTCTCACCGTTTTGTGGAGTTCGCCTCCATGTATGCCTCTATTTGTGAATATAGCGATTATCAGAAAAACTGGTATAAAAGTAAAGCAAACCTTTCTATAAAAGATTTCCAAGCACTTATTGCCGAAATGAGAAATATAGAGTTTCCCGTAAAAATAAAATGGGGACTTGAAGTATGCTACTTTCCTGAACATGAAAAGCTAATTGGCGATATTCTTAACTCCTTTAACTTTGATTTTGCTGTAGGCTCAATACATTGGATTGAGGGTTTTGGATTTGACCATAAAGCGGAATTTTGGAACAATATTGATACTGAACAAATTTATAGTAAATATTATGACCTGATGCTCCGCCTTGTAAAAAGTGATTTGTTTTCTGGGCTTGCACATCCCGATTCTATCAAGTGCTTTCATCATTACCCTGCAAGAGATTTAACTGTTACATATAGTTTATTAGCTGATGAATTAAATTCGCATCATATGTATGCAGAACAAAGCGGCGGTCTTGCTTTAAATTATGGATTTGAGGAATTAGGTATGAATAAGAAACTGCTGAATGTTTTGAAAAGCAAAAATGTTGATATTCGCTTCGCTTCGGATGCCCATAAACCGGAAGATGTAGGTGCAAACATTTTGGAAATGCAAACTATTCTTCAGGCATAAGAAAACTGCAAAAGTTCACATGGCTGAAAAAATTGCAGAGAAGTCGGACTTGCTGAGAATTCCAAAGCAACAGCGGGGACGGAAATAGAAAAGAGTTAGAGATAAAAATTGATGGAGAGGTAATCCCGATAATATTAGAAACAGAACGCTTGATTTTAATAGAAATGAAGCAAACCGATTTTCAAGATTTGGCTGAAATTTTACAAAATCCCAAAGTTATGTATGCGTATGAACATGATTTCTCGGACAATGATGTTCAAGTATGGCTTGACCAGCAAATAAACCGATAGAACAAAGTGTGCGTTGCACACTCTTCGCGACTTTCGGTCACTTTGAGCAACGTACACTTTGCCGCGCGCGAGCAATTTGCGAAGCAAAATTATCTTCTTTGCGAGCTGCGCATCGTTCGCACGTAGTGCTTTTTTTATGTTATAGGATAACTCGCTTGCGAGGAATTTCCTATAACATAAAAAATATGGATTTGGTTTGTGGGCAATCGTATTAAAAAATACCAATGAAATTTTAAATCCCACTTTATTTTTCATATTATTCAATACGAGTAACTTCCCTTGACATAATTATCTAATACTTATTTTTATAAAGTTAAACGCTTATAAAGCATAATTACATAACAATTTTAATATTGTTCCCAAACAAAATAAAAACGCCTAGAAACACTTTCTAGACGTTTTATCAAAGGCAATAAGCCTATTTATTTTTAATTTATTTTATTATGCAGCGTGACTATTTGCAAAGTATACCAAAGTCTCTCCATCCTTTTTCAATTCCTGTCCATTCTCATTTTCTGAAATAATAAATTTATGCTGAATCAGTCCTTCGATGGACACATTTAACAGTTTGGATAAAGCAAACAGATTCTCATAATCTGGTAACGATTCTCCATTTTGCCATTTATAAATGGTCTGAGGATATGTAAGACCTAACAATGCTTGGATATCTTTTACTGTATATCCACTTTGTTTTATCATGTTTTTAATGTTTTCCCCAGTTGCAACTTGATCGATGCATGTTGTAATTGTTGCCATGATGTGTATCCTCCCTATACTCTCTGTTTTCGTCGTAATTGTCCATTGTGATTGCTGATCACCAAGCTATTTCCTCATTATATGAAGGAAATCTATCTTTCACAAGCAAATCCCTTTCCCATCTGAATTTACCTCGCATAAATGACACAGGATAAGTTTTATGCGTTTCATATAATAAAAGAAATAGTCATTATTTTTATTATACCATATATTTCTAATTTTTCCACTCATCTAATAAGCTAATTTAAAATTTATTCTCACTAAAAATGCATTTCAAACCAATACCATTTATCCATAATCTTTTCGGTATATTCAAAGTTATCCCCTTTACTCTCTTTCCACTTCCAACCATTACCTTCTGGTTGCCATTCCACATCGGTTCCTTGAAATCCTAAAGGTTCATCGTTTTTGGAATAATAAAACCCTTTGTAAGTAGTAGATGAGCCAATCCCAAAATCTGACACGATAAACTCTACCATATTGGTAGCATCGTATGAGGAAACATCCCAACCATGATATTTTTTTTGCTCCGTATTGTCGTTTTCTTTCAACCTATTCTCTGCAAACTGTTCCAACCCTACATGACTCTGTTTTACATACTGGTAAACATAAAACTTTGAATTTTTCCTAAAAAAGAAAAAATAAGAAGAAAGACAGACAACTATCAAAACTATTATACCAATAGAAATATATTTTTTTCTTTTCATAACCAATACCTCCCTTTTCGTTTTATACTATCGTCTTTGAATGTATCTGTCAATGAAATTCCCAAATATTTCTAATTTTTATTTCCTTTCTCAAAAAATTTTCGTGTTTTTTCATGATAAAAAGACCGTTGTAAAACTAAAAAATTTATTTTACAACAGTCTTTTTTATTTATATGGAAAACATCAATGAAAGAGCAATTCTTACACTTGTACCTATTTTTTCAATACAAATGCTTCATATGGTTTCACTTTCTCCCCTATCTTCCATTCTCTTTGTTTATTTCGAATGAAACATCTTGCTTTTTCAAACTCTTTTGGAAGAATAAATTCCACTTCCTGTTTTGAAAAATTACATACGACTAATAACTTCTCTTCTCCTAACGTTCTTGTGTATACATAAAGTTCTTTTGACTCTGGGTATAACAATTCATAAGAACCATATACAATAATCTCTTCTTGCTTTCTTAACTGAATTAACTTTTGATAATATCGGAAAATAGAGTCTTCTCGTTCCATCTGCTCTTTTGCATTGATTTTCTTATAATTCGGATTCACCATAATCCATGGAGTATTATTTGTAAATCCTGCATTTTTTGAATCATCCCATTGAAATGGTGTTCTTGCATTATCACGGCTTTTATAGCAAAGATATTTCATCATCTCCTCATGAGTAAAGATATTTTTTCCAACCAATTCATGATAGGCATTTACACTATCTAAATCTCTGAAATCTTCTATTCTTTTAAAAGGCGCATTTGTCATTCCAATTTCTTGCCCTTGATAAATATAAGGAGTTCCTTGCATCATATGAAGACAAGTGGCAAGCATTTTAGCAGAATCTTCCCAATATTCTTTATCATTTCCAAAACGTGAAACACTTCTTGGTTGATCATGATTTTCAAAAAATAAACTATTCCATGCAATCCCATCTAATCCAATTTCCCAACGGCTCATCACTTCTTTTAAATCTCGAAGATCCATTTTTTTATCTGTCCATTTATTCTCCCCATCTGCATCAACATCCATGTGCTCAAATTGAAAGACCATATTAAGCTCTGTTCCCTCAGAGTTTGCATACTGTTTTGCCTCATCTAAGGTAACTCCTGAACACTCACCAACAGTTAAAGTATTGTAAGAATCCAATACTTCTTTTCTCATCTCCTGTAAAAACTCATGTACTCTTGGCCCATTTGCCGGTGTATTAAAAGAAGCATAACCGTTAATTCCAGCTTTTCCATCCGGAAAACTTTGTTCTTTCGAAATCAAACTAATAACATCCATTCGAAATCCGTCTACACCTTTATCAAGCCACCACTTCATCATTTCATATACTTCTTGTCTTACTTTTTCATTTTCCCAATTAAGATCTGGCTGTTTTTTCGAAAACAAATGAAGAAAATACATATTCGTTTGTTTATCGTATTCCCATGCAGAACCAGAAAAACAAGAACCCCAATTGTTTGGTTCTTTTCCATCTTTTCCTTCTCTCCAAATATAATAGTCACGATATGGATTCTCTTTTGACTTTCGACTTTCTATAAACCAAGGATGTTCATCTGAGGTGTGATTGACGACTAAATCCATCACAATTTTAATCCCACGATTATGTGCTTCCTCTAACATCTTCTCATAATCTTCCATTGTTCCAAAATCTTTCATAATTGCTTGATAATTGCTAATATCATAACCATTATCATCATTTGGAGATTCATAAACAGGAGATAGCCAAATAACATCGATTCCAAGTTCTTTTAAATAGTCCAATTTTTCTGTAATTCCATTTAAATCTCCAATTCCATCTCCATTGCTATCATAAAAACTTCTAGGATAAATTTGGTATACAACACTTTCTTTCCACCATGCTTTTTTCATATGACAACTCTCACTTTCTATCTTTCTTATAATAATACGACGATGAAAAACACGCTTTGCGAACAAAGAAAAGGCTGTTGTAAAATCAATTTCTTTTACAACAGCCTTCTTTCATCTCTGTTTTTATTTCAATATCTGACTGATTTTACTCCATATCAAATGCAGATTTTATTTTATTAAGAGATAACTCTTTTGTAGGAATGATAAGATCCGCTTCTACCATCTGCTCCGGTGTTCCAACTCCAACCGCTTTCATGCCAGCACGATGAATCGCTTCAATCCCAGCTTGTGCATCTTCTATCCCAACACACTCTTCTGGTTTTAAAGAAAACGCCTCCATTCCAGCTAAAAAAAGATCTGGGAATGGCTTTGCATTCACTACTTTTTCTGGATCTGCTACATAATCAAAATACTCTGTTAAGCAAAGCTGATTTAAAATAAATGGAGCATTTTTACTAACAGATGCCAATGCAATTTTAATTCCATTTTCCTTTAACTCATCTAAGAATTCCTTGATTCCTTCTAACGTATCTTTTGGTGTTATTTGCTTAATTAATTCTTTGTAATTATCATTCTTTTTTGTTGCTAATGCTTCTTTTTCTTCTTGTGTATAACGCTCACAAGCATTTCCATTTGCGAGAATTAAATCAAGGCTCTCCATTCTAGATACCCCTTTTAATTTTTCATTATACGCTTCATCAAAATCAATTCCTAATTCATCTGCTAACTCTTTCCATGCAAGATAATGATATTTTGCTGAATCTGTAATGACTCCATCTAAATCAAAAATAACTGCTTTTAATCTATTTTTCTCCATCCATTCTTACTCCTACTAGAAAATATTTATTGAATATTAAGTAAATAATAATAATCGGCAATACAGAAATACAAGCCGCTGCCATTACTTGATGCCACATAGTTCCTGCATTTTGTGATTGAAAACTTTGAAGCCCTAAAGTCAGTGTATATTTTGACTGTGTTTTAATATAGAGCATCGGTTTTGTAAATTCATTCCAAAATCCCATAAAAACAAAAATCGCTTGTGTCGCAATCGTTGGTCTTGCAAGAGGCATACAAATACGGAAAAATCGAGAATATCTTCCTAATCCGTCGATACTAGCTGCCTCCTCTACTTCTTTTGGAAAATTCATAAAAAATTGTCTCATCAAAAAGATATTTCCGATATTGGCGGCTGCTGGAAGAATTAAAGCAGAATAAGTATCAAGAAGTCCGAGCCTTTGTAAAATTAAATAGTTCGGAATTAATAATACTTGTGCTGGTACCATCATAAGTGCTAATAACAAATGATAAATTTTATCTCTTCCAGGAAATGATAATCTTGATAAAGAATAACCAGCCATTGTATTTACAAATACATTTACGATCGTTCCAATGGTAGCAATAATAAAAGAATTTAAAAACCATTTTGGAAATAAGGAAGAACGTCCCATAATATATTTATAATTATCAAGAGACATATTATCAGAAATTAACGATAAATTTCCTCCAACAATTTCTTTTAATGGCTTAAAGGAAGCAGAAACCATCCATAAAAATGGATAAACCGTTGCAACTGCTGCTAAAATTAATATAAGATATAAGAAAACTCTTCCCACTGATATTTTTTTCTTCATGTTTGTTTCGCCTCCTTAATAAACTCGTTCTTCTCCATTTAGTTTTTCTGCAATTCTTGAAATTATCATAATAATAACTGCAAGAATTAAAGCAAGCGTTGCCGCATATCCCATTGCATTTTGTGTACCAAATGCATATCGATAAACCATTAAAGAAACGGTAAGCGTTGAGTTTTCTGGACCACCAGATCCGTTAGAGAAAATATAAGCTTGATCAAACATCTGCAAGGTACCAATAATTCCTGTTAAAAGAACATAAGTAGTAAGCGGTTTTAAATATGGAATTGTAATATACCAAAATGTCTTTAATGGACCTGCACCATCAATATCCGCTGCTTCGTACATAGAAGCTGGTAAATCTTGAAGACTTGCTAAATACATTGTCGTATACATAGGAATTGTTGACCAGATATTCATTACCATAATTACTTTTAAAGCAAATTGTGGCTCTTGTAAAAAGTTAATTCCTTGATCAATTAAATTCAACTTTAATAACATTCCATTAATCGGTCCCGTTACACTAAACATAAACATAAAGATCATAGTCAATGCAGAACTTGATGTTAATGTTGGTAAAAAATATACCGTTCGGAAGAAATATTTTCCTTTAATTTTACTATTTAAAACAGCGGAAATAATTAAAGCTAATGCTGTCTGAATTGGTACAACAATCACGGAAAACATCAAAGTATTTTTTAATCCAATTCTAGCAATATCATCTTGGAACACACGAGCATAATTTTTCAACCCAACAAACTCATATGTTCTTGTAAATAAATTAACTTTATGAAAAGAAAGATAAATAACAAATAAAACAGAAATTCCAATAAAAATGGATAAGACGACAATCGCTGGAGTCAAAAATAAATATCCTTGACGATGCTCTTGTTTTTCATATAACGAATACTTTTTTTTAGATGATTTTACTCTTTCCACACTTCTCATCTCCATTCTGAAAAAGGCTGTTGTAAAATTACAACATACGAATTCTTACAACAGCCTTCTATTTTCCTTTATTTATTGTGCATTTTCAATCTGACTATTTGCTTGTTCATCCACTTTTTCCATTGCTTTTTTGGCTGTTTCTTCTCCCTTAAATGCAGCTGGGACGAAGTTTTGATAAGTACTGTTAATAATGTCAATATTATTACCTTTTTGCCAAGGTAATGCAATCTTAATCATATCAGAATGCACTTTCCAAACTGGATCACTTTCCACATCCATAGCTTCTGTTACATCCATTCTAGATGGTAAGCAACCAGCACCTTCTGCCCAGATTTTCATTCCTTCTGTACCTGTTGCATAACGAATCCATTCTTTTGCAAGTTCTTTTTCTTTTGAGACAGCTGAAACACCCCAACCAACTGTAAAGGACATAGAATACTGTGTTCCTTTATATGTTGGCATTTCTTTTACACCAAAATTAATATCACTATAATCTTTTTTCAATGTTCCATATACCCAGTTACCTTCTTCCATAATGGCTGCTTTTCCGACACCAAAAGCTTCACCATTCCAACCAAGTCCTAAATCTTGTGGTGTTTTCCATGCACCAGATGTTACAAGATCTACCATGAATTCAAGATTTTCTACGACTTTATCATTGCTTAACTGTGCCTTTCCATTTTCATCGATAATACTTTCACCAGATGCTTCTAAAATATAAACATTTCTTGAAAGATCTTGGTTATAGGTCATCGCTGCAACTTGACCTTTTCCGTATTTATCATCTAATTTCTTTTGTAAATCCACAAGGAAGTCTTTATATTCTTCTAAAGAACTTGGAATGTCCTCTGGCTTTACACCAACAGAATCTAATAAATCAATATTATAATAAGTTGCTAGTGTAGATACATCTTTTGGAATACAATAAAGTGTTCCATCTTCTGCTGTAAAAGCAGATAAAAGATTTTCATAAAAACTATCCGCATTCATTTCTTGTGGATCTAATGGTTCCATCACACCTAAGTCACTATAAAATGGGAACATACTTCCATCAATATAGAAGGCATCAGGAGCAGTTCCTGCAATGAAATCTGCTTGGATTTGTGTATTATAATCGGTATATACTTTTAAATCCACTTTTGCCCCTGTTTGTTGTTCAAAATTATCAACCATTTTATCAAGTGCTGCAGATTCTTGATCGTTTCCTCCCCATACACCAAGGGATAATGTTTTTCCTTCATAACTAGCCGTTCCACCTGTGCTTCCTTCAGAACCATTATCGCTACTTCCTCCTGAATTTCCGCATGCAACCAAAGATAATGTCATAATCGTTGCCATAGCAAGTGCAAATGCTTTTTTCATTGTTTTTCTCATAACTTTTCCTCCTTCTTGATCTTCTACTATAATTTTTAGCTTTTAAAATTATTAGTTTCGAAAACGTTTTGGATATACATAATGTATACTAAAACGTTTCCGATGTCAATATTCCTCGCTATTCTTTACACAATTTCAGCATATTTTACATTTATTTCATCTTTAATTTGGTACTTTTCACCATAAACTTCCACTTCCACAATTTCAGTGCCTGTTTCATTTATAATAGTAAGATTTTCTTTATCCGCTACAATATGAAGTCTCTGTCCATGCCAGAAAATAGCAAAATCTACTTTCTCCCATGTATCTGGAAGTGCAGGGCATACTCGCAATTTTCCATGAAGCATACGAACGCCTCCAAATCCATAGACAACAGATTGCCAAATTCCTGCAATAGATGCTGCATGAATTCCGTGATCAGAGGATTTCATATTTTCTCCCATATCAATACGAATCGCTCTTTCAAACAGGTTATATGCTAACTCTTTATCCTTCATATCACTTGCTAAAATAACATGAGTGGATAAAGATAAAGAAGAATCATGCAATGTCTTTGGTTCATAATAGTTCCAGTTTGCTTTCTTCACATCAAGTGAAAATAAATCTTCCATCAACAAGAATAAAATCATAATATCCGCCTGTTTTGACACTTGCATACGATTTACTTGTTCTAAGTTATAATCTTTAAATAAACTTCCAACCTCTTCACATTCTTTATATTTTGTTAAATCAATCGTTGGATATGTTAAATAGTCTGCATCTTGTGCTACAATTAGATCTTCTTCTCTTGGCTGTGGAAGATAGATAAGAGGTCTTCTTTCTTGCCAAATAGCATAAGCTTTTTCTAATCCCATCTTTTCATCCAACTCTTTGAATTTCTTTTGTTTTTTCTCTTTTAATTCTTCATAATATTGGATTGCAATTCCAAGATTCCAATGAGCCATATAGTTTGTAAAGGCATTGTCATTGGCATGTTCTTTATATTCATCTGGCCCAACAACATCGTTAATATGATATAAATTATCTTCTTCGCTCCATTCAAGACGAGAAGCCCAGAATTTCGCTGTATCCATTAATAATTCATATCCATAACGATCCATAAAGTCTTGATCATTTGTCACCATATAATATTGCCAAACTCCATACGCCACATCAGCGGTAATATGTTGTTCAATAAATCCAGACCAAATTTTTGTTGGAAGACCTGTAACAATATCGGCTGCTCCCCAAACTGGCGTTACTTCTCCGTCATCAAGCCATGCGGATTCCCATGGAAATTGTGCTCCATCATACTGATTATCTCTTGCCTTTTTATGTGCTCCTGGTAAAGATAAATATCGATATTCCTCTAAGGAACGAGCCACTTTTGGATCTGTAAAGGTAAAAAATGGTAGAGCAAAAATATCAGTATCCCAGAATGTATGTCCTTTATATCCTTCTCCACTCAGCCCTTTTGCCCCAATATTCATACGATTATCATGGGCTGGTGTCATCGCATACAAGTGGTACTGCGCAAAGCGAATTGCCAATTGATCCATTGGATTAGATGATTCAATTACAATTGGCATGCGTCCCCATACACGTTCTTCCCAAGCATCAGCACTTTCTTTTGCTAGTAAATCATATCCTTTTTCTTCACTTTTCTTCAATGCTTCTAAAGAAATTTCTTGTAATTCTTTCAAACTACATCCTTCATACTCTTTATCTCTTGATGTGAATACATTGCTAATTTTTTCAATACAAAGCTTTTGACCTTTTTTTACTTCTCCTGTGTATTCACAAAAGATTTTACGGCGATCCATCACAATATGATGTTTCATTTTAATCTTTTCGTTATCCAAATAAAAATTTGGAACGGTTGTAGCTACAAAATCGATCTTTGTTTCTGTCGTTGTTTGGCAAGACTGCATATAAGTATTATCATAAAAACGTTTATCTCCCTCTGAAAAATGTTGAGAGCCACTATTTGTAACACTTCCATCAATTCCTGTTACAATTTTTAATGATAACGACTGATTCATTGGAATAATTGTAACTTTCTGTGCAATCGTATGTAATTCCTTCATAGAGATCACTCTTTGGAATTGAAACTGTATTTCGTCTCCAATTGGAGATATCCATCGAACAGTTCTTGTAAGTTCTCCTGTTCTTAAATTTAATTGGCGGTAATATTCTTTTATTTCTCCTCGATCTAAACTAAAGATCTGTCCATTGAGTTCAAAATCAAAAGCAATTACATCCGCTGCATTTGGAAGTTCTGTCACTTCGTTTTCATCAAATTTATTAAAAGTTCCAGAGACAAATAAATCCCTTTTTTCCCCTAAGTATCGTTCTTCAGTGGCACTTCTCATTCCCATATAGCCATTACCAAGACACATTACTGCTTCACATTTTCCTAAATAACGACTATCAAATTCCTTTTCTCCTAAAATCCAATCATTTGCTTTTGAATAATCCATATTCGTATTCACATTTTTTCTCATATCTTCTCTCCTTAATTACTATACTTTGTATCATTTTTATCCCTTCGGATTGAAAAACATATTTCCGAAAACGTTTTAGTTTAAGGTAAAAATTTTTATCATTGTCTTTTTTACAAAATTCAATGATAAAAATAATAATTTGATGCCAATGCCATTGCTATAAATCCACAAAAATCAATCCCTATCACTAAAAGAATATCTAATTGAAATCCAAAAAAGAAAAGCAAACTGATTCCTAACATCATAGGAATATATAATCGTATACTCTTTGTAAAATCATTTGTATTACGATATCGTCTTGCACATAAGATTCCTATTAGACAAATCATTCCAATACCAAGCAATAAAAGAAAGGGATTTGTTGTGACTAAAATTGAATTTTCATTTAACTTGACCTGTTCTTCCAACAAAACTCATCCCTCCTTTTCCTCAACTTGCCACTGGTATACAATTTTTGTATTAGCAATGAGATCGTGAATGGCTCTTTTATCTTTTCGAAGTAATATCATAAAAACGCTAATTAAGCAAAGACACCAACCAACATAAGGAATTAAATATAATGATTTGGATAATTCTCTCAACCCTAGATATAGAATACTAGGTTTTTGATGATCCATATCAACAATTTTTAACTTTCCAAAATATTTCCCAACGGTCATACCCCAATATTCATTGAGTAATGTTCCATACACCGCAAACAGTAATTGAAAAAATAAATCCGCTTGTCTTGTTGATACTTGAAACACTCCCATCATAATAAATTGAATTGGTATCATAATAATGATAAAATCGACAACTCCGCATAATAATCTGAGTATTCCTCCAGAAAATTTCATATAATCGCCCCTTTACCAAAACGTTTTTGTTGTTCATATTATACAAAACAACATTTTATTTGTAAATACAAAAAAAGTACCAAAACTTTACTAAAAATTTTGGTACTTTTTCCATACACACACGAGTCTATTCCTCTAATCTTTACATATAGCAGTTGTGTTTCGAATAATTAGTTCATAAGGAACATAAACATGATCTTCCTCTTGTTCTCCCTTTAAAATGCTGGCAATTACTTTTCCACTTTCATTGCCTAAATACATAGGATTTTGTCTAATGGTAGTAATTCCGCCACAAATATATTCTGAAACAGGAATATCATCAAATCCAACAACAGAAATGTCTTCTGGCACTCGCTTTCCAAGTTCTTTTATTGCCTTAATTGCTCCAATCGCCATTAAATCACTTGCACAAAATAAAGCCGTAATCTCTGGATAATCTTTTAGGAACTGTTTTGTTTTCTCATAGGCAACAGGCTCTAAAAAGTCACAATTAATCATATAATCTAATTTTAAAGAAATACCAGAATCGATTAAAGCGGATACATATCCGGAATATCTTTGTCCACTTACATCAGCCTCTTTACTTCCATTGATCATACCGATTTTTTTATGCCCAAGCTGAACAAGATAAGAGACTGCCTCTTTTGCAGCCTTTATATTGTCAATAGAAACACTGCATTTCTTACTTCCATGCATTTGCATATCAATACCAACACATGGAATATTGCTTTCCATAATTTCTTTATGATAAGGATCTCCTGTCTTTAATCCAGCCACTACAACTCCACTTAAATTTTTCTTTTTACAAAGCTGATTAAAACTTAACTTTTGTTGTTTTGCTAAGTTCGTTGCTAACAGCATAAACTCATAGCCTTGTTCCGTACATTGTCCTGATAGTCCACAGAGCAAACCATATACCATACCACTTTTATCCGTACTTGTTAACTCCGATGTCAAAAGCGCAATATTTGTTTCTTCAATTCCTCCAAGTGAACGCGCATTTGTGTTTGGAACATAATCTAATTGTTTTACAACCGCATATATTTTCTTCTTTGTGCTTTCACTAATATCCATATATCCATTTAAAGCACGCGATACAGTCGTAATAGAAACGCCCGCTTCCCTTGCAACATCTTTAATACTTACTTTTTTCAATTTAATTCCCCCATATTCTCTTACGATTTTTACACATTGTAATATATGACTTTTATCCAAAACGTTTTCTATTCAATATGAAATCGTAGTTCTTATTAATTATTTCCATTTCCTCGCCTCAAATATTTCACTGATAACGATAAAACACACAAACAAACTTATCACGTAAATCATATTGCCTACTTAGAAATTTACCATATTATAGTAATAAAAAAAAGCCCTGTTCTCTAAATTATTTTCTCTGATTGCTATTTTTACAACGTAGAAAATCCTTTGAAACTCAATTTTCATTTCATTTCAAAGGATTTTCTATCAACTTCTATAAACTCTTATCTTTTATTTATTTTTTCTTCTTCTTGTTTTTCTTAAAGAATCCCTTAATGTCTTCTACCGTTTCTTTTACTTCTTTTCCGATATTTTCTAAAGAATCTTCTAAATTTTCGTTCTCCAAAACTTGTTTTTGCCTCGCTTTGCCTACCATAGCATCACGGAACGCTTCTAACGCTTCTCTTTGATCTTTATTTAGGCTTGTAGGTACTTCTACAACAAATGTCACATAGTGATCGCCACGAACATTTTTATTACGAAGTGTTGGAACACCTTTTCCTCTTAAACGAACTTTTGTATCTGTTTGTGTTCCTGCCTTTAAGTCATACTCTACCTGACCATCGACGGTATCGATACGAAGTTTTGCCCCAAGTGCTGCATCTGCAAAGGATACAGGAACAGTTGTGAAAATATCATATCCTTGACGTTGGAATTTTGGATGGCGTTCTACCATAACGGTTACCATTAAATCCCCTCTTGGACCACCATTTGTTCCTGGTTCTCCTTTTCCACGGATACGGATACTCTGCCCATTATCAATACCTGCTGGAACTGTGATTTGAATCTTCTTACGTTTCTTCACATAACCTGTTCCACTGCAGTCTTTACATTTATTTTTAATAATTTTACCTGTTCCGTGACAATCTGGACAAGTCTGTACATTTCTAACCATACCAAATAAAGACTGTTGTGTATAGACAACTTGACCTTTACCACCACATTTTTGACAAGTTTCTGGTTGGCTTCCATGAGCTGCACCTGTTCCATGACAAGTCTCACATTCTTCATTTAATGTAATATCTAATTCTTTTTCTGTACCAAAAACAGCTTCATTAAATGTAACACGAATAGAAGCTCTTACGTCAGCTCCTGGCATTGGGCCATTGTTGGCTCTTCTGCTTCTTCCCCCGCCAAAAATATCGCCGAAAATGTCACCAAACATATCGCCCATATCTGCGCCACTAAAATCGAATCCGCCAAAACCACCGAATCCGCCAGCACCGCCACCGCCTTGTTCAAAGGCCGCATGACCAAATTGATCGTATCTTGCACGCTTATCCGCATCGCTTAATACTTCATAAGCTTCGGTTGCTTCTTTAAATTTTGCTTCTGCCTCAGGGTTATCTGGGTTGGTATCGGGATGGTATTTTTTTGCCACCTTACGGTAGGCACGTTTAATCTCCGCATCGGTAGCCCCCTTTTGCACCCCGAGGACTTCATAATAATCTCTTTTTTCTGCCATCTTACTTACTCTGCCTTTCTCTTTCCATGCTCGAAAAGAGGTTGCTGCAAATGGAATGTGATTACAGCCTTTTTGCAACAACCTCTTCTTTTACGAAACTTTCAAACGATTTCAAACATGTTTTTTACATATCTTACGTTCTAGTTTCTATTACCTTTCTTACACTTCTTTGTAATCGCCATCAACAACATCATCTGCATTGTAGCTAGAATTTGCATTTGCATCTCCATTTGGAGCACCGTTAGCACCTGCTGTCTGCTGAGCTGCTTCATACATTTTTGCAAATAGGTTCTGTGCACTCTGCATTAATGTTTCTTTTGCAGATTTGATTGCTTCTACATCAGAATCTGTCATGTTTTCAGGCTGTGTTTTTTCTACTAATTCTTTTAAAGCATTTAAGTCTGCTTCTACTTTTGTTTTTTCTGCTGCATCTACTTTATCCCCTGCTTCATCAAGAGCTTTTTGTACTTGGAATACCATAGAATCAGCATCGTTTCTTGTATCAATTGCTTCTTTTCTCTTCTTATCCTGAGCTTCAAATTCAGCAGCTTCTTTTACTGCTTTTTCAATATCAGCATCAGACATATTAGAACCAGCTGTAATTGTGATATGCTGTTCTGCACCTGTTCCTAAATCTTTTGCAGATACATTTACAATACCGTTCGCATCGATATCAAATGTTACTTCGATTTGAGGTACCCCTCTTCTTGCTGGAGCGATACCATCAAGGCGGAATCTACCAAGAGATTTATTATCTTTTGCAAACTGTCTTTCACCCTGTACAACGTGGATATCTACTGCGCTCTGGTTATCTTCTGCTGTTGAGAAGATCTGGCTCTTCTTAGTAGGAATTGTTGTGTTACGTTCGATTAATCTTGTTGCAACACCACCTAATGTTTCAATAGAAAGTGATAATGGAGTTACGTCAAGTAATAAGATATCACCTGCACCTGCATCACCTGCTAATTTACCACCTTGAACAGAAGCACCGATTGCTACACATTCGTCTGGGTTGATACCTTTGAATGGTTCTTTTCCTGTTAACTGTTTTACTTTTTCCTGAACAGAAATCATACGAGTAGAACCACCAACTAATAATACTTTATCAAGTTCAGATGCTGTTAATCCCGCATCTTTTAATGCTGTTTGAACAGGTGTTGCTGTTCTTTCTACTAAATGAGCTGTTAATTCATCGAATTTTGCTCTTGTTAAGTTCATATCGAAATGTTTTGGACCTTCTGCTGTTGCTGTGATGAATGGAAGGTTGATGTTTGTTGTTGTAGCAGAAGAAAGCTCTTTTTTGGCTTTTTCAGCAGCTTCTTTTAAACGTTGCATAGCCATTTTATCTCCTGATAAATCAACACCTTCTTGTTTTTTGAACTCATCTAACATATATTGTGTAATTACGTTATCAAAGTCATCTCCACCTAAGTTATTATCACCAGCTGTTGATAATACTTCGATAACACCATCACCGATTTCAATAATAGATACGTCGAATGTACCACCACCTAAATCGTATACCATGATTTTTTGTTCATTTTCATTATCGAGTCCATAAGATAATGCTGCTGCTGTTGGTTCGTTGATGATACGTTTTACATCAAGACCAGCGATTTTACCAGCATCTTTTGTTGCCTGACGCTGAGCATCGTTGAAGTAAGCTGGAACTGTAATAACAGCTTCTGTTACTTTTTCTCCTAAATAGTTTTCTGCATCTCCTTTTAATTTTTGAAGGATCATAGCAGAAATTTCTTGTGGAGAATATTTCTTTCCATCGATATCTACTTTATAATCAGTTCCCATGTGTCTCTTAATAGAAGAGATTGTTTTTTCTGCATTTGTTACGGCCTGACGTTTTGCAGGTTCACCGACAACTCTTTCTCCTGTTTTTGTAAATGCAACGATAGATGGTGTTGTTCTAGCACCTTCTGTATTTGTAATAACGACAGGTTTTCCACCTTCCATAACTGCTACACAAGAGTTTGTTGTTCCTAAGTCAATACCAATAATTTTACCCATGATTTTTTCCTCCTAATCATTTTCCAGAGATTATAGTTTTTTCCTTTTCTCTCTGGCGAAAGCCTTTGCTTTCTCTATACTAATGTTTTACTTATTTCTAATTTTTATGAAGCATCTTTTTAGTTTGCTACTTTTACCATGCTGTGACGAAGAACTTGATCTTTGTACATATAGCCTTTTTGGAATTCTTCTGCTACAATATTTTCTCCTAATTCTTCATCTTCCACGTGCATCACTGCATTATGGAAATCCGCATTGAATTCTTTTCCAACTGCATCCATTGGAGCAACTCCAATTTCACCAAATACAGTCATGAGCTGTTTATAAATAGCATCAATTCCTTGCACGAATGCATTGTCTTTTTCTTCTTCGGAAACTGCTGCAAGTCCTCTTTCGAAGTTATCTACAACTGGAAGAAGTTTTTCAAGAACATCTTTTGCACCCATATCAAACATTCTAGTTGTTTCTTTTGCTGTTCTTTTTCTTGCATTTTCAAACTCAGCCATTAAACGCTGATAGCGGTCTTTTAAGTCTGCAACTTCTGCTTCTTTCTTGTCAAGTTCCGCTTCTAATGCTTTTGCATCTACTTTTTTGCGCTTTTTAAATAAGCCTTCTTTATCTTTTTTATCTGCTTTATCAGAAGCTTCTGTTTCCACAGTCTCTGTTTCTTCTTTCACTTCTTCCTTAGATTCTACAGCTTCTTCTACCGTTTCCTCTGTTTTCGCAGTTGTTTCTTCTTCTAAATTTACTTTATTCTCTTCCACTTACTACACCTCTTTATTTACGTTTTCTTTTTAAATATCGCATCGAGTTCGTCTGTCAAATCTTTTAGCGTTGCAACTACTTTCTCATAATCCATGCGCTTTGGACCAATAATTCCTATTGTTCCCTTGACACCTTCCTCCAATTCATACGTTGCAGTAACAATGCTGCAATCTTTCATATTTTGAACTGGTGCTTCTTCACCAATATATACTTGAATATTCTGATCGTTTCCATTTTCTTGTCTTGCTTCATCAATGAGTTCTACTAGAGCCTTTTTTTCTTCTAATACTCCAAGAAGGTGACTCGCTCGTTCCACATTTCCAAGTTCTGGATATTTTAAAATATTTGTTGTTCCACTTGTATACACTTCTAATTCTCTTGCTTTTGCAATTGCATCTGTAATGCCAGTAAAAATATGCTCAAGAATTGGAGCATGCATACCCGCTTGTATTCTCATTGTCTGCATCAGTTCTAAATTGATCTCTTGTAACGATAATCCTTGCAGAAAAGAATTTAATAAGATGTTTAATTTAAGAACTTCATCGTTCGCTAGAGGTTCCTCTACATCGATTAATTTGTTCTTAACGACATTTCCTTCTACCACAATAACGGCAAGGAGTTGATTTTCATCCACCTGAGATAACTGAATGAACTTTAGCTTCGTATCTTTATATTGAGGGGCAGTTACCATTGTTGCATAGTTGGTATTCATTGCCAACACTTTCGCTACTTGTTGAAGCAGATTTTCCATTTTATCCACTTTTGCAAGCAATGCTTTTCGTTCGCCCTCTTCTTCTCTTCTTTGTATCATCATCTGATCCACATAGAAACGATACCCTTGATCGGAAGGAATCCTTCCTGCAGAAGTATATGGTTGAATAATATATCCCATTTCTTCTAAGTCTGCCATCTCATTGCGGATTGTGGCGGAACTTAAATTCAAATCTGTGTACTTAGAAATGGTTCTTGAACCAACAGGCTCTCCTGTTTCTAAGTAATTCGCAATAATTGCGTTTAGAATTTTTTGTTTTCTTTCATCTAAGTCCACATAACCACCTCTTTTACTTTTATTAGCACTCGTTATTGTTGAGTGCTAATATGTTCTTACATAAAGTTATCACTTTCTATTTTCTTTGTCAATATCTATTTAAAAAAAAGTTTATTTTTTTAACTTTCTTTTATTTTCCTTTTTCTTTTGGTATACCTTCTATATAGAAAGAAATAGGAATATATTATTTTATCCACTTCTTAAGACTTTCATCATAGAATATTTTAACACAACATAATATACTATTTTATTTATTTTTAAACTTTTTTATTTATATTTTTTTATTTTTATATTATTTTTTATTTATGTTTTTTTCATCTTTTCTTAACACTATCGTCTTTTTTATCAAAAAGTAAGTGCTAAATTTTATTTTTTTTGTTGCCTTATTACAATATTTTTGTTACACTAAATGACAGAGATCTTTCTAAATATTTCATTATTTATTTTAAAGGAGGGAAACAATATGGAGAACTTGTTAATTCTAGTTCCAGTCATTGGTATTATTGGTTTACTAATGGCATTTTGGCTTTATAGCTTTATCAGCAAACAAGATTCTGGAAATGACAAAATGAAAGAAATTTGTCAAGCCATTTCTGAAGGTGCTCATGCATTTTTATTCGCTGAATATAAAGTCCTTGTAATCTTTGTTATTGTAGTCTTTTTTGTAATTGGTCTTGCAATTGGGGAGAACAGTTGGGTTACAGCTATTTGCTTTTTAATTGGTAGTCTTTTCTCCACATTGGCAGGATACTTAGGTATGAGTGCTGCTACAAAAGCCAATGCTCGTACTGCTGCCGCTGCCAAAGATTCTGGTATGGCAAAAGCATTATCCATCGCCTTTTCTGGTGGTAGTGTTATGGGGTTTGCCGTAGTCGGTCTTGGTTTATTTGGCGTTAGTGCTATCTATTTCATCACAAGAGATGCCGATATTCTTTTTGGTTTCAGCTTAGGCGCCTCTTCTATTGCTCTTTTTGCCAGAGTTGGTGGTGGTATTTATACAAAAGCGGCTGACGTTGGTGCCGACCTCGTTGGTAAAGTAGAAGCTGGTATTCCAGAAGATGATCCTCGTAACCCTGCTGTTATTGCTGATAACGTAGGTGACAATGTTGGTGACGTAGCAGGTATGGGTGCTGACTTATTCGAGTCTTATGTGGGTTCTATTATTTCTTCTTTAACACTCGGATTTGCCGCTTATAATGCAAATGGTATTTTATTTCCATTATTCCTTTCTGGTGCTGGTATTTTAGCATCTATTATCGGCGCACTTGTTGTACGCTCTTCCAAAGGAAATAATCCACATAAAACATTGAACTTAGGAGAATACACAGCCACTGCGATTGTGATTATTGCCGCTCTTATTTTAAGTAAAAATCTCTTTGGCAACTTTAACGGTGCTTTTGCTGTTATCGCAGGTCTTATCGTCGGTGTTTTAATTGGTACAATTACAGAAGTTTATACATCAAGTGATTATAACTCTGTGAAAAAGATTGCTCAGCAATCAGAAACTGGTTCTGCTACAACGATTATTAGCGGTCTCGCTGTTGGTATGATCTCTACAGCAATCCCTATTCTTCTCGTTTGTGTTGGTATTTTCGTATCTCATCAGTTAATGGGATTATATGGTATCGCACTTGCAGCCGTTGGTATGTTATCAACAACTGGTATTACAGTAGCCATTGATGCCTATGGCCCAGTTGCTGACAACGCTGGTGGTATTGCAGAGATGGCTGGACTCGACGACTCCGTTCGTGAAATCACAGATAAACTTGACTCTGTTGGTAACACAACTGCAGCTATTGGTAAAGGTTTTGCTATCGGTTCTGCCGCTTTAACTGCATTGGCTTTATTTGTATCTTATGCACAAGCAGTTAACTTAGAAACCATCGATATTCTTGATGCCACTGTTATTATCGGTGTCTTTATCGGCGGTATGCTCACCTTCTTATTCTCTGCTATGACAATGGAATCTGTAGCAAAAGCAGCTTATAAGATGATCGAAGAAGTTCGTAGACAATTTAAAGAAAAACCTGGAATCTTAAAAGGAACGGAAAAACCTGATTATAAAACTTGTGTTTCTATTTCTACCGTAGCCGCACTTCACGAAATGTATTTACCAGGAATTATGGCAGTACTTGCTCCAATCATCGTTGGTCTTTTATTAGGGCCTGCAGCACTTGGTGGACTATTAGTTGGTGCTTTATTAACCGGTGTATTAATGGCTATCTTTATGGCCAATGCTGGTGGCGCTTGGGATAATGCAAAAAAATACATAGAAGAAGGAAATCATGGTGGTAAAGGCAGTGATGCTCATAAAGCTGCTGTCGTTGGCGATACTGTCGGTGATCCATTTAAAGATACATCAGGACCATCCATTAATATTTTGATTAAATTAATGACAATTGTCTCTTTAGTATTCGCACCATTATTCGTTCAATTCGGTGGTATTTTATTAAACTTTATGAAATGATAAAAAAGGCTGGAATTTTAAAAATTCCAGCCTTTTTCTATCTTCGTTCTCTCCACTGTTGAATGATAATTTCCAATAAATCCACCGTTCCATCAATGCCAAGCCAACTTGTATTAATCATCATATCCCTTCCGTCACTTCCATCCCATTGTCGATCGGTAAAATAAGAACAATACACTTTTCTTGCCTTATCCATTTTTGTTATTTCTTTTTTAGCCCCGTCTTTTGTCAAATGATAAAGCTCCATAATTCTTTCTATGCGATCTTGCTCAGGGGCGTAGAGAAATACTTTAAAGCAATCTTCATTATCACGCAAAATGTAATCAGCCAAACGACCGACAATAACAAACGATTCTTTTTTGGCCAACTCATTGATGATTTTAAACTCTGTCATATAAAGCTTGTAATTAATATCGCCATCTTCTGGAACATAAGGATCGACGAATCGAGAAACGATTCTTTCATCTGCCTTATCAAAAAACTTCTTATCCATTCCTGTCTTTTCTGAAGCTAGTTCAATAATCTGTTTGTCATAAAAAGCAATGCTCAGTCGCTTTGCTAATTTTTCACCGACTTCTCGTCCACCACTGCCATAAGATCTTCCAATTGCAATAATTATATTTTCTTTCATCACACTTCGCCCCTTTCTATTATTCTTACTATTATTATAATCGACGAACAAAAATCTGACAACTTCATTTTGTCATATTTTTATCCGAAAACGACGAAAAACATGATTTATGATAGCAAAAATTCACATAAAATAGCATTGCTCACATCGATTCCTTCATCGGTTAAATAAATTTGACGCTCTCCCTTTTCTCCATTCCATGCTAATAAATTCATAGAGTGAAATTTTAATAACACTTCTCCATAAACATCTTCTAATTCTTCTTTAAATTTCTCAAAAAACTCTTTTTCCCAAATTCCTTTTCTCATTCGAAGCCCTAAATACATAAACTCCTCCATGGCATCTTTTTTTGTAATTTCTGTCCATTCTTCTCGCTCCTGACAGACAGTTACAGGTTTTTCTAAATACGCTTTCATTGAGGATACATTTTTAAAACGATAGGCATACACTTCTTCTTTTTCCTTATCTCCAACATATATATGATCGGAGCGCAAATAGGAACTAGCTCCTAACCCAAGACCTAAATATTCTCCTCCTGTCCAATATACACTATTATGACGACTTTCTTTTCCTTCTTTTGCATAATTGGAAATCTCATATCGATGATACCCTTCTTTTTGTAAAAGCTGTCTTGTCAACTCATACATGGCGCGGTCTTCTTCTTCCTTCGGCAAATGATTTAAAATTTCATCATTATTATAAAACGGAGTTCCTTCTTCAATAATTAAACTATAAGAAGAAATATGCTCTGGTTGGAGTGCAAGAATTCTCTCAATATCTTTTTGATAAGAAGCTAAATCTTCTTTTGGCAACGCTGACATCAAGTCTACACTAATATTTTGAAACCCTACTTCTCTTGCCCATTGATAATTATGTAAAAATTGCTCATACGTATGAATTCTCCCTAACATTTTTAATCGTTCATCATCGGTAGTTTGTAACCCAATGCTCAATCGATTAATTCCTATTTTATAATAGGTTTCTAACTTTTCCTTTGTAACGGTTCCAGGATTCATCTCAATGGTAATTTCCGCATCGGCTTTTACTGGAAAGGTTTGTTGTATTGCCTTCATAATTCTTTCCATCTGTTCCCCTTTTAAAACAGAAGGCGTTCCCCCTCCAAAAAAGATAGTTGCTACATCAAAATCAACGTTTTTAACATGGGAAAAACTTGTTATCTCGTCACAAAGTGCTTGTACATATTGTTCTTTTGCTTCTTCTGTCGCAGAAAAAGAAAGAAAATCACAGTAATTGCACTTTCTTACACAAAATGGAATGTGGACATAGAGTCCTAATGTTCTCTTTTTTTCCTTCACTTTCTTATTCCTTTCTATACCTCTATCCCTTCTTTCCTTTCTTCTCAAAACGGTAGGAAGAGGGAAAATATGGGCTATGTAATTTAGAAAAGGTATAGGTGACAAAACCTATACCTTTTTTACTATTTTTATTTATCTTTGTCTCTTTTATTTCTCATCTAATTTTAAGACGCTCATAAACGCTTTTTGTGGAATTTCTACGTTTCCGATTTGGCGCATACGCTTCTTACCTTCTTTTTGTTTTTCAAGAAGTTTTTTCTTACGAGAAATATCACCACCGTAACATTTTGCAAGCACGTCTTTTCTCATGGCTTTTACAGTCTCACGAGCGATAATTTTACTACCAACGGCTGCTTGAATTGGAATTTCAAATAGATGTCTTGGAATTTCTTCTTTTAAGCGTTCACACATTCTTCTTCCACGCTCATAAGCGGTATCTTCATGAACAATAAAGGATAAGGCATCCACTTCTTCACGATTGATTAACATATCGAGTTTCACAAGTTTTGAAGGCTCGTATCCTTTCATTTCATAATCAAAAGATGCATATCCTCTTGATCTGGATTTTAACGCGTCAAAGAAATCATAAATAATTTCATTTAATGGAAGATCATATTTTAATAATGCCCTTGTTTCTTCCATATATTCCATTCCCAAATAAACGCCGCGGCGTTCTTGGCATAATTGCATGATAGAACCAACATATTCTGTTGTTACCATAATTTCTGCAGATACGATTGGTTCTTCCATATAATCGATTTCGGATGGATCTGGTAAGTTGGATGGATTTGTAAGCTCAATTACTTCTCCATTTGTCTTATGCACTTTATAAATAACACCTGGAGCTGTCGTTACAAGATCTAAGTTAAACTCACGTTCTAACCGTTCTTGAATAATTTCTAAGTGCAACAGTCCTAAAAATCCACAACGGAATCCAAATCCCAATGCGATAGAAGTTTCTGGCTCAAATTGAAGAGAAGCATCATTTAATTGTAATTTTTCTAATGCATCTCTTAAATCCGTATATTTTGAACTATCCGCTGGATACATACCACAATATACCATTGGGTTTACTTTTTTATACCCTGGCAATGGTTCTTTACAAGGATTTTCTGCATCGGTAATTGTATCTCCAACACGAGTATCCTTTACATTTTTTAAACTAGCCGTTAAATATCCTACCATTCCTGCGGATAATTCTTCACAAGGAATAAACTGTCCTGCTCCAAAATATCCTACTTCCACAACTTCTGCTTCTGCACCAGTTGCCATCATACGGACTTTTGTTCCTTTTTTCACCGTTCCTTCTTTTACACGAAGGAATACGATAACACCACGATAAGCATCGTATAAACTGTCAAAAATCAACGCTTGAAGACTTGCATTTTTATCTCCTGTTGGAGCTGGAATTTTTGTTACAATTTGTTCTAACACTTGTTCCACATTAAGCCCTGTTTTTGCTGAAATTCTTGGAGCATCTTCCGCTTCTAAACCGATGACATCTTCAATTTCTGCAATAACACGTTCTGGTTCCGCACTTGGAAGATCCACTTTATTGATAACTGGCATAATATCTAAGTTGTGATCCAGCGCTAAATAGACATTGGCAAGTGTTTGTGCCTCGATTCCTTGAGCTGCATCTACAACTAAAATTGCCCCTTCACAAGCTGCTAAAGAACGGGATACTTCATAATTAAAATCCACATGTCCTGGAGTATCGATTAAGTTAAAAATATATTCTTCTCCATCATTGGCTTTATAAACGATACGAACTGTCTGTGCTTTAATTGTAATTCCACGTTCTCTTTCCAAATCCATGTTATCAAGCACCTGAGCTTGCATTTCACGTTCTGTTAGCGTTCCTGTCATCTGGATAATACGGTCTGCTAATGTAGATTTTCCATGGTCAATATGAGCGATAATGCAAAAATTACGAATTTTACTTTGATCAATTGTTGCCATATTCTTCCTCCTATACATCTATGTACGTTTCTCTTTTTATCTATCCTAATTCAATATGACTTTTCTTATTCTGTCTCACTTTTTCTAAAAAGCCATCAATACATAAGTATATCATACAATAAGGAATCTCGTAAATATCTATGTTTTAACAGTTGTATTTTTCTACTGACTTTTCCCCTTTCGTAAAACATCATTTAACATATCCGCAATTGGTTCCATAGCATTCTTCACTTCTTGTAGAGTATTTGTATTTGCCCCTACTTCCATTAACATAGCTCTTTGCTTTACATGAAGGTTATAACGATATGTCTTTATGTAAATTTTTCGCATTAAGGTAGGATATTTTTTCTCAGCATCTAATTGCATTTGTAAGCTAAAGGCTAAATTTCCTTGTTTGTTGGGATTATATAAATAACTAATATCTCCATTTTTGGAAGAACGGCTCACTCCATTCATAATCATAACCTTTGCTGTTGGCTTTCCATTGACTTCCGTAACAAGATGAGTGCCTTCATCAAGGCCATCTCGATGAAGATCGATGACAACATCAATAGAAGGATTGTCTTTTAAGATTTTTTCTATCCCTTTTAATGACATACTATAGGCAAGATTTCTATCCAATTTTCCATCGATAATATCATACACCGTCTTATCATGATACACAGGAATATGATATGTCTCTTCTAATAGCTTTGTTAAATAAGTTCCAACTCCAATAACCGTATCCTCATAGTTATTGGCTCTACTATCTTTAAAACTTTCACTACCATGGGTATGATAAATCAAAATTTTTGGTTTTTTTCCATCTAATTGAATCGTAAGATCTTTATTTAATAATGTTTTTCCATCAATCTCTGAAGGCAAAAGACGAGCGGTTGACTCCACTACATAGAAATTTTTCATTAAAAATTCGGCATTATAAAGCTGTGCCTTAGAATAAGTTCTTCCACTTACAGCTACAGCGTTTTGAGATAACGTTTCCTGTTTTTCTTTTTTATCTTCTTTGTTTTCTTTCACTTCCAAATTTAACTCCTTTTGTTGCATTTCTTCTTGATTTTCCTCTTCATTTTCTTCCATTAAATACAAATAGTTTTGGTTGTCCACCGCTAATGTTTCCACTGCATCGTATCCCCATTCAAAATGCAATGCTGGCAAAAATTCCTTGGCTAAAAATGCAATTAGCGGTGTTTGACCTTCCTCTTCTCCCCGATCCATCATGGTCTTCATAGGAACTAATTCCTCCACCATCGTATTTGTCATAGCCTCTAACCCATTTTTAAGTTCTTCAAAAAATAGATGCGTCCCCTCGTTTGTTGTCATTGTATTTGGCATATTCATTCCTATTTTTGCAACCAAAAAGATGACTATTATGAACAGAAGTAAACGGACTATTTGATAGTTTTCTCGCTTCATAATCATTCCCTTTCTTTCCTGTTCATTATATTCATCCTAAAATTAAAATATACTTACGAAAGATCGGTATATTGATTAATGGCTTCTGAAATCGTAAAGCTAATTCTTCTCACCGCCTCATCAATATTTTTTGGTGTTACAAACATGGAAACAAAATCTTCATCTACAATTTCTTTTGCCAATTCAAACTGCTCTTCCTCGGTAAACGTATCAAGCACATTGTTGCCATTTACTTGTTCTAATATTTGAAAGATTCTTTGCATAGAATCGTTGACAATGGCTGGGACAGAGATCACTGTTGGCACACCAATTGCAATGACTGGCACACCAATGGTCTCTTTCGTCAATGCCTGTCGATAATTTCCAACTCCTGAGCCTGGTGCGATCCCTGTATTGCTAATCTGAATCGTTTTATTGAGCCGATTGGAGTTTCTGGCCGCCAATGCATCGATAGCAATAACAACATCAGGTCTTGTCTGCTCTACAACCCCTCGAATAATCTTTTGAGTTTCCATTCCTGTCTGTGCCATAACTCCTGGGACAATGGCACTCACTTCTTTTTCACAATTGATTTGTAATAACGATTCTTTTTTTAAATGTCTTGTAATAAATAAATGTTCTACAACGAGCGGTCCTAACGCATCCGGCGTCACTTCTTTATTTCCTAATCCAACGACTAATATTTTTTCTTCTTTTTGAATCAACCGATCGAGAACTTCATGCAGACACTGGCTCATCTCTGTAAAATACGACTCATCTTCTTCTAAAAAATGAGGACTTTCTAATGTAATATACGTTCCCACCGCCTTTCCCATTTTCTCACTGGCTTCTTTTGTATCAATAAAAATCGTTGTTTCTCGAATTCCATTTTCTTTTTTTTCTCTTTTTTCCATTCGAATTCCTTCAAATTCGGAATATTCTTCCTGTAATTCTACTGCTAAATCTGTTCTACTCTCTACCTTCATAATTCCTTCCTTTCACACAGTTTCACTCCATTTTTCTCTCTTTAGTATTCCAAACTTTCCGTAAAATTATGTCAATTTTATTGACTTTCCTATTGACAAGCCAATTTTTCCTCTATATAATAGAAAAAGTATGTTTTCGATGTAATTTATCGTGTCTCTTATAAAGAAAACATGTCAAACTATTTTAATAAACTAATACCATTTAATTTTTGGAGGAATAGAGAACATGGCAAACATTAAATCTGCAAAGAAAAGAATTTTAGTAATCGAAAAGAAAACTTTAAGAAACAAAATGATCAAAACTAAAATCAAAACTTTAGTTAAAAAAGTGGAAACAGCTATCACAGCTGGAGATAAAGAAGCTGCTAAAGCTGCTTTAACAGTAGCTATTTCTGAAATCAGCAAAGCTACATCTAAAGGAATTTTCCACAAAAATACAGCTTCTAGAAAAATTTCTAGATTAACAAAAGCTGTTAATACAATGAACTAATCTATTCTTAAACTTTTTATATACAACCGTCATGTAAGCACTCGGATTAACCCACCGAGTGCTTTTTTATATGATAGGAAATTCCTCGCAAAGCAAGTTATAAAAAAGGAGTCTTTTATGCAAACAATCAATGAACATATTAAATCCCATACGTTCCAAACGGTTTATTTAATTTTCGGCGATGAGACTTATTTATGCAATCAGGCAAAAAACAAATTAAAAAATGCCCTCTCTTCTCCCGATGATACGATGAATTATAGCTATTATGAAGGAAAGAAGATCAATATTTCTGAGGTCATCGATCTTGCCCAAACACTTCCTTTTTTTCAAGAAAAGCGATTGATTCTTTTAGAAGATACTGGTTTTTTCAAATCTTCTCCTGATGAATTAGTAGCCCTTATGGAACAACTTCCTGATACGACTTGTATGGTATTTGTAGAAAGCGAAGTGGATAAACGCTCAAGACTTTATAAAGCGGTACAAAAGCATGGATACATCGCCAATATGAGCACCCCTGATGAAAAATCCCTTGTCGTATGGATCGCCTCTCTTTTAAAACAGGAGCAAAAAACGATCAAAGAATCCGTTCTTCGCTTTTTTCTTGAACGAACTGGCACAGATATGATTCATATCAAAAACGAGTTAGATAAACTATGCGCTTATACGCTCGGTCGAGAAGAGATTACAAAAGAAGACGTAGAAGAAGTAACTACTCAAATTACAACAAGTAAAATCTTTGATATGTTAGAAGCTATTGTAAAAGGAGAGCAAAAAATCGCTATCGATTACTATTATGATCTCCTCGCCTTAAAAGAACCGCCAATGCGAATTTTATCCCTTCTTGTACGCCAATTTAACTTAATTTTACAAGTCCAAGAAATGGATCGTCGTTCCATTCCAAATACAGAAATTGCAAAACAAGTTGGTATCCCTTCCTTCGTTGTAAAAAAATATATTCAGCAAGGAAAGTCTTATAGCCGTTCTCAATTAGAAGAAATTTTACATCTATGTGCCACTTATGAAGAAGATGTAAAAACTGGAAAATTAGTAGATCATATTGCAGTGGAACTTCTTATTATCAAATTTTCTACTCGCACGACAGCTACATGAAATCTATAATCAACACTGCTTGTCTTGTTACTTTTACATGAACGTGAGAAACATACTTTACCAGTTTCGCACGTTCGTAGCAGTGTATGGAATAAATATCGAAAAGCATAAGTTATTCATCCTTTACGAATTTAAATATTTTTTGATTCGCAACGTCTCTCCATCGGTTTGAAAAAAAATAGCCCCATCCTCTCCTGTTTTATAAATCCTTGCTCCATATCGCTTCAATCGCTCCACCACTTCATCACTTGGATGCCCATAGCGATTCTTTTTTCCATAAGAAAATACCGCATAATCTGGATTTAGTTTCTGAATAAATGGCTCTATGGATGAATTTTTTGAGCCATGATGTCCTACTTTCAATAAGGTACAATGCCCAATATCCTCTAGCAATTTTTCTTCTCTTTCTTTCCCCATATCCCCTGTAAAAAGGGCGTTAAACTGTTTATAAGAAAGATAAAAAACTTGAGAATTATCATTTTTATCCGTTTCTTGCTCTACCCTATCTGGTGAAATCCAATAAAATTCTACCTCTCCCTCTCTCATCTTATCTCCTTTTGCCATATAATAAATTTTTGTTCCATATGACTTTGCCTTTTTTTCTAATGCTTCGTAGGCTTCTTCTTTTTCTAATAACTTTGGCAAAAATAGTTTTTTTATTTTCACCTCTCCAAATAATTGTTCCATTCCATTATAATGATCTGCATCAAGATGAGTAACAATCGCCCCTTCTAACACAGTCACTCCATAATAATGCAATAATGGCAACAAACGATATGTTCCAACATCTTGTACACTGCTACTTCCTCCATCTAACAAGTAACATTTCTTCGTTGGCATTTGAAATAAAATTCCATCCCCTTGCCCTACATCTGCACAAACAATGAAAAGACTCCCTTTTGGTTCCCAAAGGCAGACGCTAAGGCTAACGATCAATAAGCAAATCCATTGCTTTTTCTTTCTCAGTTTTAAGAGAAGAAAGCCAACTGTCATCATAATCAAATAAGGAATATAAAACCGAATACCAACTTCTCCTGTGATAACAAAAGAACTTGGTATTTTCTCCATTCCCTTACAAGCCAACTCATAAAACTGTAAAATAAAACAAGCTGGCACTAGCAATATTTTTGCCCATAACAGAGAAAAAAGACCAACAAGCCCACCAAAAATTCCGATGGGCAATAAAACTCCCATCATCGGTATAATAAAAAGATTCAAAAAAATGCTATAAGGAGAATATCCAAAAAATGTGTGCAATAAGACTGGTAGTGTCACAAGCTGAACCGCTCCACTGACAATCACACTTTCTTTTAAAGAAGCCCCCCCTTCTCCTTTCTTAAAACATTCTTTTAACAAAGGTGCATAAATTCCAATACCAAGAATCGCTCCATAAGACAATAAAAACCCTGCATCATTTAAGCAATAGGGATTTTCCAATACGAGAAAAAGAGCCGAAAGTGCCATAGCTGTTAACATATCGTAACTTCTTCCTATCATTTCTCCAGTCAGTAATAACAAAAGCATAACACAGGCTCGAAAAACAGAAGCACTTTTTCCTACCATAATACAATAACCAATTAGCAAGACCATAGCTCCTCCTCCAGAAAGAACATAGCTAATTCCTCGTTTTCTTAGTTGTCTAAAAATCCCTCTCCCAACAAATGCTACATGCAGCCCTGAAATTGCTAATATATGGGCAATTCCTTGCTCTTGGTACATTTTCTTTACTTCTTCATCAATGTTTCCTTTCTCCCCCGTAATCATCGCCATTAAAACCCCTGCTTGTCGTTTCTCCATGCTTTTTTCATAAATCCTATTTAATCGTTCTCGAAATTTCCATATACTCTCAAATAAGACACTTCCTCTTCCCCATTGTTTCTCTATGATTCCCTTTGTCACACTGCAAACAATCCCTTTTGATAAATAATATTGCTTTTGATCAAACTGCCCTGGATTACTGGCTGACTCTAATTGTTTTAGTTTCCCCTTTATCATAACTTTCTGTTTTAAGATAACCTCTTTTTTTATTCCATATAGCTTTACATCCCCTGTCAATGTATGAATTTCCTTTGTTTCTTTTCCTTTTTTTACAAATAAAACCGATGGCTTTTTTAATCGATAATGGAACCCTTCCTCTGCTCTTTCTTTTTCTATCACCTGTCCTATCATAGTGACTTCTATCCCGTCTTCTATTCCTGAAGGAATCATAAAGGTTTGTTGGAAGAAAAGATTATGACAACACCCACTACAGAAAAAAAGTATAAAAAAAGAAAAAGACAGCAAGCGACACTGTCTTTTTCTTTTTTGAATTTCCTTTTTTGCTTGTTTGTTTTCTTTTACGTTCCAACGAATCCATAAAACCCCTTGAAACGTAACAAGCATAACAACAAAAACAAACAAAATATTCCAACAAAAAGCCAATTCCTTTTTCGTGTATCGCCCACATACCTCTCCAAGTACAAGTGCCATAACTGCCAAAAAGAATGGTCTTTTCAATCGTTATTCTCCTTTTATTAACTCAAGATTTCTCTCAAAAATTCCATCAAACGCTATTGTCTCTCGATATTTGGCAATGCGCTCTCCTTCAATTGTGAATTGTACTTTATTAATATTCGGCAATTCTACAAGAGAATTTACAATGGAATAAATAGTAACTTCATCGCTAACATCTGTTACTCCCTCCAAAAACTTTCGATTGAGATCCACATAGCAAATGCCATCTTTTACAGAAGTTTTAATTACCTTTGTCCCCTCTGGAATCGTAGCTTTATATTCCTCAGAATCTGGACCTTTTATCAATTGTTCAATTACTTTTTGCTCCATAGAAATATTGCTACCAGTGTCCAACTGGGTTTGATATTTTACTAATTGTTCACCCTTTGTGTCCGCAAAATAAATACTAACTTCTCCATAAGCTCCATAACTGCTCAGCTCACTTGCATCCATAATAAAACTTTCACTGTTCATAATACCGATCACTTTTCCATCCCGATCGGTAATTGGCTGCCCATTCATTGTGATTTCCACATTATTTACTTTTGGTAATTGGGTGATGCTCTTAACAATTGCCCCTCGACAAAGCACCTCTGTAGCCATATCTAGCTTTCCATAGCCAGTATTAAAATCCAATGAAACATAGCTATCTTCAACTTTCACTTTATGAAAGCCCATATTTTCTGTAATAACCGCTTTATATTTTGACAGATCTGGTGATTGTTTTAACTGCTCTATAATGATTCCTACTGCCTCTTCGGTATCCTTTGGAATTTCCTCATATTCAAACCAATATTCTAATAACTTGGTTCCTTCTGGATTTAAATAATAAAGGGTAACTCCTTTTTCTTCATCTCCTGCTTGATAAGATTCTCCTTCTTGATTACAGCCAACGAAGCTGGCCATAATGATAAGCGCGAGCAATATATATTTTATTATCTGTTTTCGTTTCAACTTTTTGGCTCCTTTCTACACTACATAATTAAGAGGAATTCGAATTGTAAAAGTCGTACCTTCCCCTTCTTTGCTATAGAGTTTTATGGCACCTTTGTGCATTAAAATAGCATTTCGTGTAATAGAAAGACCAAGCCCTGTTCCACCCGTTTCCCTTGAACGAGCTTTATCCACCCGATAGAAGCGTTCAAAAATTTGATCTTGGCAATCCTCTGGTATTCCCACACCAGAATCCGCAATCTTAACATAGAAAAACTTATGATCCGCATTTAAAGATACACGAATCCAACCATTATCCACATTATATTTAATTGCATTTTCCACTAAGTTAGAAAATGCCAAAGAGAACTTCACTTCATCAATTTCTGCTGATACAGGACGAAAACTTTCAAAGACAATTTCTATATTTCTCTTTGCCGCAAGAGGTCGTAATCGTTTCAAAAGCATTTCCAAAAGCTCATTAATATCAACCGTTGTAATATTTAAAGCAGAAGCCTTCTTATCCATTTTTACTAGAGCTAATAGATCGTTAATAATCTTATTCTCTCGTTCAATTTCCGCTGCAATATCCACTAAAAATTCTCGATATAGTTCCGCTGGAACTCCTTCTTGAGAGAGCAAAGAATCCGCAAGCACTTTCATAGAAGTGATCGGTGTCTTTAATTCATGAGATACATTGGATACAAATTCTTGTCTTGAATCTTCCACCGCTTGAATTTTTGCTGTAATGTCATTAATAACGGAAGCCATTGTTTGCATTTCAACATAGCCTTCTACTGGAATCTTTTCATCTAAATGTCCATCTGCCATATGACGAATGGCTTCATTAAACACTTTAAACCGTTTTGTCAAAAGAGAAGCAAGTCCCCATGCAATGCTCACTGCTAAAATTATAAATATCACATACAACGTCTGACTTTTTTCTCGAATGGCTAACTGAGTCATGGCAATATCTTCTGTTGATATAAATGCCATTACAATTCCTTGACAAGCCTTTCCACCTTCATCAAAAATAGGGACCATCACTTCTGCATATCCCTTTTTTGTCTCATAAAATTTCAGCGTATCTCCCCGCATCATGCGAATCATATCTTCTGAAATAAAATATTTATTTTGATCAAATCCATATGTGTCTTTGATAATCCGAAAATTTTTATCAAGAATCATAATTCTTCCCTCTAGCACATTGGCCAGTTGATCAACCTCCACATCCAGTGTGCTAGAAGAATCTTGAATTAGAAAATTTAAATTATATACTTGGTTTGCAAGCATATTACATTGTAATTGCACTTGATTTATCTTCTGTTCTATTGATTTTTTATAGTAAGCATTCTCTAAACTTTTCCCAAAAATAAAGAGCATCGCCATCGTCAAAGAAAAAAAGGAAAGAAATACAGCAAACTTCATACTTTTTAAGCCATTCAGCTTAATTTTGAGACTGGAAATAATATCCTACACCCCATTTCGTATGTATATACTTTGGATCTCCTGGATTGCTTTCAATTTTTTCACGAAGTCTACGAATATGAACGTCAACCGTTCTCACGTCTCCAGGATAGTCATATCCCCAAACGGTATTCAATAATTTCTCTCTGCTATATACTTTCTCTGGATTTGTAATTAACAATTCCACAAGATCAAATTCTTTTGCTGTTAAGTTGACTTCCTTCCCATCAATATGAACACGACGGCTTTCGCAATCAATTTTAAGTCCGCCAGAAGTAATCACTCTTTGTTGTTGTTTTTCGCTCACTTGTTTGCTACTTCTTCTTAAAATAACTTTAATTCTCGCCTTTACTTCTAATATATTGAATGGTTTTGTAATATAATCATCTGCGCCATATTCCAATCCGAGAATCTTATCCATATCATCTCCTTTTGCTGTTAACATAATAATTGGAACATCGGAAAATTCTCGGATCTGTTGGCACACTTCAAATCCCGTTAACTTCGGAAGCATCACATCTAGCAGAATAATATCATAACTATTATTTCTTGCCATATTGAGTGCTTCTTCGCCATCATAGGCGCAATCTACTTGCATATCATCTTGTTCTAAGCTGAATTTAATACCTTTTACGATCAGCTTTTCATCATCTACTACTAATACTTTTCTTCCCATTTTTTCTATTCACCTCAGTGTATTGTTATCAAATCCTTCACTTTTTGAAAGACTCCTTCTTTAATTCCCCTTATTTCTTTCAACTCATCAATAGAACGAAACGCTCCATGTTCTTCCCGATAAGCAATAATCGCTTCCGCCTTTGCTTCTCCAATTCCTGAAAGAGACATAAGTTGTTCCTTTGTCGCTGTATTTATGTTTATTTTTTGTTGGCTCTCACTATCACTTTCGTTAGGAAACTCTTGATTTTCACTGAGGTCTTCACCCTTCTTTGGAATAATAATTTGCTCTCCATCAGAAAGCTGTCTCGCTAAATTCACTCTTTTTTCATCTGCATCATGATTGAATCCGCCAGCCTTTTTTACAGCATCTTTCACTCTGCTTCCTTCTAAAAGTTCATAGACATCAGGATACTTCACTTCTCCACATATATAGACATAAATTGTACATTGGTTTGTTGTCTTTCCTGACACTTCTGTCTCAGAAAAGTCTGTTGTCTGCTCTGTTTGCTCTTTGAGCAGAATCTCAGTTTCACTCTGGGAATCACTACAGGCTGTAAGACTTACAGCTGTCAGGACAAAAAATAAATAAAGGAATACGCCTTTCTTCATACAATGATAACTCCTTTCATTGTATAATAGATCTCAGATTACGACAAGTGGATCCATTGGTATCCTCTGTCATTTATGGCGTTATCTTTATTGTACCGAATCTTTCTCTCCTTTTCAACTGATAAATCTTACTAATTACTTACGATTTCCACTGAAAAAGTGCAATACCTGACACTGCGATTAACACGCCTAGTAATTTTGTCCAATAAAATGGCATTTTTTCCGCGCCAAACAGTCCAAAAAGCTCAATGAGATAGGCTACAAAAATCTGTGCAATGACGATAACTAACACCGCTTTTGCTGGTCCTAATTTTTGCATTGCCATAATAACTGTCCATGTGATCATAGCGCCTATTACACCACCCAAAAGTAAATATTTTGGCTCTACTTTTATTATCTTTAATAAATTATGCTCTTTTCTTTCTGTAAAGAACCAAATAACCATGCAGACAAGAAACCCTGTCAATTGCACAAAACTATTTGTCACCCAAACACCGCTTTGTTTTGTAACACCTGTGTTAAATACACCTTGAATTGACATAAGTGCCCCAGATATGAGCGCAATTAAAAATCCGATCATTTGATAGCCTCCTTCATTTTTTGTTTTGAACTTTTTTCAAAACTCATTTCTTTTTTAGGCTTTCCAAACAATCTCTTTTTATACATAAAAACGATGAGAAACATTCGTTATCCGTTTCTCATCGTTTTTTATATCTTCGTTTTCTATGTCTTAAACAACATGCACATTGTTTAAAGCTTATGACTCTTATCCCCTACTCTAATAGGTATCTTGACATATCACCAGCTTATGAAGAAAGAAGGTGCTCCATTTTCTTTTGTACCTCATCCATCTGCCTTGATACGGTAGCACCATTCCATATATTTTCATTGGCAATTCTCATATAATTCCAAAAATATTCCATAACTTTTCCTTTTGGAATTGGCATACTTTTCTCATACTGACGATAAATCATCTGCAAACGTTCATCCTCGTAAAAAATTCCTTTTTTTGCCGATAATCGTCCAATCGTATCGTATTGTTGATTGGCAAATTCATAAGATAGATAACTGGCAAAAAGCTCTGCAGCTTTTTGTTGTTTTGACTGCTCATTGACAACAGCTAATTCTGTAATGGACAAACTGTTGCTCTCAATCTCATCTGTTAAGTCAGGCAGTAATGCCACTTTATAAGAACTATTTTTTGGAATTCGATTGATGGCATCGGTTTCACAAATAGCAAATACCGCTTCATTATGTTCAATCGAACTTAAAACCGTTTCATAATCTACCGTTTTCATCGTACCAATGGGTAAATTATTGAGCTCTTGAAAATATTTCATGGCTTCTATTGTCTGATAATTATTAATTTTAAACAAAGATGTGTCATCTCCCGTATCACCAAACAGCTCCATAGAATCTCCTAAAAACATAAAATTTGTATAAGGATCCGTTAAATCCCATTTGAATAAATTGGTATTATCCTTTTTATCCGAAAGCTGTTCTCCATATTCAATCATTTCATCAAATGTGGTCGGCGCATATCTCACATCTTCCCCATGATAAAGTAAAAAATACGTATCAAAGTAAAGCGGATATCCATACATACCATCTTGTAAACTTCCCGCCTTTATGGCTGTTTTCGGATAATTTTCTTCTAAAAACTGCTGAGGAAAAAATTCTACCTGTTTTGCAATTCCATACTGCTTTGCTTGTTGTAACTGTCCATTGGAAATAAAATAAAGATCTGGTGCCTCATTGCTCTTACTCTTTAGCACAATCTCCTTTAAATAATCCGTTTTCTTTACACAATGGCTTTCCACTTCAATCGAATATTTTTCTTCAAAAGCTTCCGCTGCTTCTAATAAAAATTGCTCTTCCTCTTCTTTTTGATACCAAACATTTAATTTTGCGTTTTTTTCCACAGGAAAATCTTTTTTTAGTCTTTCATAACTCATACGATTCCTAGACTCTTTCTTATTGTCCGCTTTATTGCATCCAGACAATAAAAAAATAGAAACCAATGCAATAACACCCCTATAAAATACCTTCCTAAAACTTCGTTTCATTTCCTATAAACACCTTTCCAATATGGAAAGCATCTCATCTACATGGTGTTTTTCTATAATCAGTGGTGGCACGAAACGAATCGTATTATTACCTGCCGATAAAAGAATCAACCCCTGTTTGAGCGCTTTCTTAATCACTTCTAAAACAGAGACTTCTGGTTTTAATTCAAGCCCATGCATTAAACCAATTCCTCTATGTTCTTTTATCATATCATATTTTTGTGCCAATGTGTTCAGCTTTTCTCCAAGATATTCTCCAATTTCTCCCACATGCTCTACAATCTTTTGTTCTTCAAATAAATCATACACTTTGCTAACTGCAGCAGTAGCCAGTGGATTCCCTCCATAAGTTGTTCCATGATCTCCTGTCACTAAAGTAGAACTGCACTTTTTACTGGCTACAAACGCTCCTACGGGAACTCCACATCCTAACGCCTTTGCAAGCGTTATAATATCTGGCTTTACACCATAAAGTTCATGGGCATACATAGCGCCACAACGTCCCATTCCACATTGAATTTCATCAAAAATTAAAAGAATATCCTTTTCATCACAAAGGTTTCTAAGCCCTTTTAAAAACTCTTTGTTGGCAGGATAAATGCCTCCCTCTCCTTGTACTACTTCTGTAATAATGGCACAAGTGCGATCCGTTATTTTACTCTTAACATCCTCTAGATCATTAAACGTTGCAAAAACTGCACTAATTCCCTTTGGAATCATTCCTTCTCGATATTTTTTTGTACCAGTCACCGATAAAGCTCCTTGACTTCTTCCATGAAATCCATGATCCATAGCGATAATTTCGTATTCTTTTGTCGAATCTTTTAAATAAGCATATTTTCTAGCTAATTTTATGGCTCCTTCAATAGCTTCCGTCCCACTATTGGTAAAAAATACTTTATCAAGGCCTGTAGTCTCTACAATCTTTGTAGCTGCTTTTATTGCTGGAACATTGTAATATAAATTAGATGTATGAATGAGTTTATCGATCTGATCTTTTAACGCTTGATTATATGCTTCATTATGATATCCTAAGGCAAAAACCGCAATTCCTGATCCAAAATCTAAATATCGCTTCCCATGGATATCATATAAATAAACGCCTTCTCCTTTTTCAAACACTACAGGAAAACGGTTATAAGTCTTCATGATGACTTTTTCTGCTTGTTCTTGATAATTCATGTCCCCATTCCTTCCTTTCTCATAATTTGTTTAAAATAAAGGTTCTTTTACAATTGCCGTTCCGATTCCTTTCTCAGTGAAAAACTCAAGAAGGAGACAATGTTTTTGACGCCCATCTAAAATATGGACTCTTCCTACTCCACTTTCCACCGCTTCAATACAATTAGTGAGTTTTGGAATCATTCCACCGCCGACAACTCCATTTTCAATAAATTTTTTTGCTGTTGGCAAATCCATCTCGGAAATCAACGTTTCTTTATCGTTCGGATCCACATAAACACCTTCAATATCCGTTAAAAACACTAATTTTTCTGCATGAATCCCTTTTGCAATGGCACAGGCCGCATCATCCGCATTGATATTATAAGCTTCAAATTCATCCCCTAATCCGATGGGCGCAATAACAGGGACATAATCATCTTCCATTAAGTTTTCCAATAAATCTGCTTGCACCTCTTTTACCTGTCCAACAAATCCGATATCTTTTCCATCAGAATATTTCTTCTCTACCCGAAGCATTCCTCCATCGCGTCCACTTAATCCAACGGCTTTAATCCCCTGTTTTTCCATCATTGCCACAAGGCTTTTATTCACTTTATTAAGTACCATTTCTGCCACTTCTATCGTATCTTCATCGGTGACACGAAGCCCATTGACAAACTTAGGTTCTTTTCCTAACAACGTCACCCATTTGCTAATTTCTTTTCCGCCTCCATGGACAATAATCGGTTTCATTCCAATCAGTTTTAAAAGAGCCACATCTTTAATCACATTATACTTTAAATCCTCATCAAGCATGGCACTCCCTCCATACTTTACAACAATCTTTGCCCCATTAAATCTACGAATATAAGGCAACGCTTCGATTAATGTATGGGCTTTTAACATAACTTCACTTTCTACTTGCATTTTTTCTCCTCTTTTCTTCCTATCCTATTCATTTTTATTGTTAAAATTAAGAGCGATAATCTGCGTTAATATTTACATATTCATGGGTTAAATCACAGCCCCAAGCCGTAGCTTCTTCCCTACCGCCTTTTACATCCGCGATACAAATAACATGGGAAGAGGATAAGATTTTTGTTGCAACTTCTTCATCATATCCCGTTGCAAGGCCATCTTTTACTAAACAAAGACTTCCATATTCACTTTCGATAGTAATATCCGCCTTATCCGGATCAAATTCCGCTCCTGAATATCCCATGGCACAAAAGATTCTTCCCCAGTTAGCATCTTTTCCATAAATAGCTGCCTTTGTCAAATTGGAGCAAGCAACGGATTTGCTTAAAAGTTTCGCATCTTCTTTTGTCTTTGCATTGAGGACCGTCACTTCAAATAATTTCGTAGCCCCTTCTCCGTCTTCTGCGATTCGTTTTGCCAAATACGTGTTGACATAATTAAGGGCTTCTACAAATGTTTCATAGGCTTCATTTTCACAATCAATTACGGGATTTCCTGCCAATCCATTGGCTAGTATATAAGCCGTGTCATTGGTTGATGTGTCCCCATCAACAGAAACCATATTATAAGTATCTTGTACATTATCATACAGCGCTTTTTGTAACATTTCTTTTGTAATGGCGATATCCGTTGTAATAAAAGCTAACATCGTTCCCATATTCGGATGAATCATGCCAGCTCCTTTACACATACCACCCATTGTCACCACAGTTCCATCTATTTCAAATGTTACCGCAATTTCTTTTTTATGAGTATCTGTCGTCATAATAGCTTCTGCCGCCATACTGGCGGATTGTCTATCCTCTTTTAACGCAGGTACTAAAAGTTCAATTCCCGCCTCAATCATATTCATTGGCAGTTGGTTCCCAATGACACCTGTAGAGCAAACAAGCACTTCTTCTTTTTGAAGTCCTAATTTCTTTGCGGTCATCTTTGCCATATTCTCACAATTTTTCATGCCTTCTTCTCCTGTACAAGCATTAGCAACACCGCTATTTACAACAATCGCCTGCACCTTTTGCTGTGTTTTTACAAGTTGTTTTCCCCATTTTACAGGAGCAGCTTTTACTTTATTTCTTGTAAATGTCCCTGCAAACACCGCAGGTATTTCACTATAAATTAATGCCATATCTTTTTTTGATTTTCCCTTACGAATTCCTGCATGAAGTCCTGCTGCTTGAAATCCTTTTGCTGAAGTTACGCCACCATCGATTACTTTCATATTCATTCTCCTTCTTATCATTACTTATTTCATTATGCGGATTTTTATGGAAACATTGGAACAAGTTCTAGTCCTTCTTCTTCTGGAAAACCAAACAAAAGATTCATATTTTGTACTGCTTGCCCTGCTGCTCCTTTTACTAAATTATCCATCGCTCCCATCATAATGATGCGATTTGTCCGCTCATCAATTTTAAAATTGACATCCACATAGTTGCTTCCTTCTACCCATCTCGTCTGTGGATAGCAGTCTTTTTCAAGAACCCGAACAAACTTTTCTTTCTTATAATAAGAATCATAAATTTCCTTTACTTCCTCATAAGAAACTTTTTTCTTTAAAGAAGCATAAGCCGTTACTAAAATTCCACGATTCATCGGAACAAGATGTGGTGTAAAATTAATCATCACTGTTTTTCCTGCTGCATAAGAGAGCTGTTCCTCAATTTCTGGTGTATGTCGATGACCTGCCACTCCATAGGCTTTTATGTTTTCATTCACTTCACAATAAAGATTATCAACTTTACTTCCTCTCCCTGCCCCTGATGTTCCAGATTTTGCATCAATAATAATCGTATTCGTATCAAGCAATCCTTCTTTTATAAGAGGGTAGATGGATAAAAAGGAACAAGTTGGATAACAACCTGGATTTGCAACAAGTCTCGCCTGTTTGATTTTCTCTCGATTCACTTCACAAAGTCCATATACCGCTTCTTTTATATAAGAAGGACTTTTATGCTGGATTCCATACCATTTTTCATAAGTATCCACATCTTTGATACGAAAATCCGCACTTAAGTCGACAATTTTCACTTTCGATAATATCTCTTCCTTTATAAGAGAAGCACAAAGCCCTTGGGGTGTTGCTGTAAAAATCACATCTACCTTATCTGCCAATTTATCCATATTGTCATCCATACAACTTACATCCACTAACTCAAATAAATTTCCAAAAATAGAAGCATACTTTTTATCAATATAACTTCGAGAGCCATACCATACAATTTCTGCCTCTTTATGTTGTAATAAAATCCGAACAAGTTCTTGCCCTGCATATCCAGTGGAGCCAATAATCCCTACTTTTATCATAAAACCTCTTCCTTTCTTACTCTCATTCTATCCTAACAATCTTCTTTTGTATATTTATTGAATTTTTCTCATAATTATACACTAGTGTATATTTTTATGCAATACATTTTTTGGAATTTTTGTATTTTTTTACATAGGTCTATAAAAAATCACCTGAATTTTTTTCATAAAACCCAAGTATTTTCTTAGTATATTATAGTATATAATCATTTTATTCGTTTTCTTTGTATAAATAAAAATACAAAAAATATTCATTTTTATATTGCATAATATTCATTTTAGTAGTATAGTAAATATCAACAGAAAAAAATTGATAATATAGATTGGTGATTGGAGGATTTCATTATGAAAGAAAAAGTCGTTTTAGCATATTCTGGCGGTCTTGATACAACTGCTATTATTCCTTGGTTAAAAGAAAACTTTAACTACGATGTTATTTGTTGTTGTGTTGACTGCGGTCAAGGAGAAGAACTGGATGGATTAGAAGAAAGAGCAAAATTATCTGGTGCTTCCAAACTTTATATTGAAAACATCGTAGATGAATTTTGCGATGATTATATTATGCCATGCGTAAAAGCTGGCGCTGTTTACGAAAACAAATACTTACTTGGAACTTCTATGGCACGTCCTGGCATTGCAAAAAAATTAGTAGAAATTGCTAGAAAAGAAGGCGCTACTGCCATCTGTCACGGTGCAACAGGAAAGGGAAACGATCAAATTCGTTTTGAACTTGGAATTAAAGCGTTAGCACCTGACTTAAAAATTATCGCTCCTTGGCGTATGACCGATGTTTGGACGATGCAATCTCGTGAAGATGAAATTGAATATTGCAAACAACACGGAATTGATCTTCCATTTTCTGCGGATAGCAGTTATAGCCGTGATCGCAACTTATGGCATATTAGTCACGAAGGATTAGAACTTGAAGATCCTGCTTGTGAACCAAACTATGATCACTTATTAGTTCTTGGTGTTTCTCCGGAACAAGCGCCTGATGAAGGAGAATATGTAACAATGACATTTGAAAAAGGGATTCCGACTTCTCTTAACGGAGAAAAGATGAAAGTGTCCCAAATTATCACAAAGTTAAATGAACTAGGCGGAAAGCATGGAATTGGTATCGTGGATATTGTAGAAAACCGTGTTGTAGGTATGAAATCTCGTGGTGTTTATGAAACACCTGGTGGAACTATTCTTATGGAAGCTCATGCTCAATTAGAGGAATTAGTTCTGGATCGCGCTACAATGGAAACAAAAAAAGATATGGGAAATAAATTCGCTCAAATCGTCTACGAAGGAAAATGGTTTACCCCTCTTCGTGAAGCCATTCAAGCCTTTGTAGATGTAACCCAAGAATATGTCACTGGTGAAGTAAAATTCAAACTTTATAAAGGCAATATTATGAAAGCTGGTACCACTTCTCCATATAGTTTATATAGTGAGTCTTTAGCTTCCTTTACAACAGGAGAGCTTTACGATCACCATGATGCTGACGGCTTTATCACATTATTCGGACTTCCATTAAAAGTTCGTGCAATGAAAATGGCGGAAGCAAATAAGAAAAACTAAAATAGTAAAAAAGTAAAAAAATGGTGAGAAACTCATAAAATAAGTTTCTCACCATTTCTGTTATCCTTATAAAGAAACCGCTAAATGCAATACGCTACAAGCTGGAATTGTAAATTGAATTCCTTCTTTTGTTTCTGTTACTTCATTAAATGATTCTACTTTTACTTCTTCTGGATTTTCAAATGTATTTTTATCTCCCATTTGTCCCGTTACAATTTCCCCTTTGATCTCTTTTGCATGAGAACCGAGAATTGTTGTATCAATCGGATAGCTCTTTTCAAGATCTAAGTTTGTAACCGTAATATGCATAACGTTTTGTTCATCAATGGATACGGATTCACTTAAGTTTGGTACCATGTTGTGGTCTTCTAATCCCACTTCTTCCACTTCAATATTACTATCTAATAACATTGCATCTTGATGATATTTATACATATCAAACACATGATACGTTGGAGTTTTAATCATCTTTTCTCCCTCTGTTAAAAGAACTGCTTGTAATACGTTAACCATCTGGGCAAGGTTTGCCATTTGAATACGATCGCTATGTTTATTGAAAATATTTAAATTAATTCCCGCCACTAATGCATCTCTCATTGTATTTTGCTGATATAAAAATCCTGGATTTGTTCCTGGTTCCACATCATACCATGTTCCCCATTCATCAATAATCATTCCCACTTTCTTTTCTGGATCATATTGATCCATAATTGCACCATGACGACGAATGAGTTCTTCCATATACCATGTTTTTTTCATTGTCTGATACCACATTTTTTCATCAAAGTCTGTGGCACTTCCTTTGTTTTCCCATCCGCCTGGATGCGTATAATAATGAAGGGATAATCCATCCATAAATCCGTGTAAAAAGTTAGGACATCTCGTAAATGTCGTCTTCATCACTTGTTCTGTCCAATCGTAGTCATCAACATTAGCGCCACAAGCAATTTTTTTAATCGGACGTTTTGGATCATAGCAACGGACATAGGTCTGATATCTACGGTACATATTTCCATAAAACTCTGGATTCATATTTCCTCCACAGCCCCAGTTTTCATTTCCAACACCAAAGAAATCCACATTCCAAGCTTCTTTCTGTCCATTTTTTTCTCTTAATTCGGCCATAGGAGAGATACCTTCAAATGTCATATATTCTACCCATTCTGACATCTCTTGTACCGTTCCGCTTCCCATGTTTCCATTGACATAAGTTTCACAACCAAGCTGACGACAAAGTTCAAAAAACTCATGGGTTCCAAAACTATTATCTTCTACAACGCCACCCCAGTGGGTATTGACGATTTTCTTTCTCTCTTCTTTTGGTCCAATGCCATCTTTCCAATGATATTCATCGGCAAAGCAACCTCCTGGCCAACGAAGAACTGGTACTTTGATCTGTTTTAACGCTTCTACAACATCGGTGCGCATACCATTGACATTCGGAATTTCTGACTCTTCTCCTACATAAATTCCTTCATAAATACAGCGACCAAGATGTTCTGAAAAATGTCCTTGAATCTCTTTATGAATTTTATTCAATTTTCGATTTGTGTTAATTACTAATTTTGCCATGAATATACTATCTCCTTCCAATTTCATGTTTATTTTTCATATTGAAAACTAGGAGTTCCATCCTCTTTCCAACCCACTTTCATAATCTTCGTGTGTCGGTTTGGATCATATAGCGGATCTCCTGTTATTTCATCATATTGTCGAAAATGGAATACACAAAGATCTGTTTCTCCATCTTCCGCCTTTACAAAAGAATTATGCCCTGGACCATAAATTCCCTTTTCTTCGTCTGTGGCAAGCACAGGAAAACGTTCCTTTTTCCAAACACGAGGATCTAAAATCTCTGCATCCTCTTCTACACTTAAAAGTCCCATGCAGTAGCAAGCGCCTGTACCGCTGGCAGAATAAGTTAAAAAGATCTTACCATCATGTTTTAAAATGGCTGGACCTTCATTGACCCAAAAATCCACTCGTTCCCAGTCATAATCTGGAGTTGTCAACAACACTTGTGCTGTCTTTAGCTGATTGGCAGACTCCATCTCTGCAATATAGAGATTAGAAATCTGTTTTCCCACTCCTGTTTTTTCTGCCCAAATATAATAGTACTGTCCTTTATGTTCTAAAATAGTAGCATCAAGAGAAAAAGAGCGAAGAGAGTAGCTATCTTCTTTTGCTGGTTTCATTGCTCCTAATTCTTTCCAAGGCCCTTTCATCGGATCATCGCTTTGGCACTGCAATACATACGGACGAATTTTCCATATATCTTCTACTTCCCCAGCCGCATAGTACATATGCCATTTTCCAAAAACATAGTGAATTTCTGGCGCCCAAATATGTTTACTTTGTGGTCCACTTTCATGTTTATGCCAAATTTCTACTTCTTTTGCATCCTTTAATTGTGCAATGGTCTTTGCATGGCGCAATACTAACCGATCGTATTCCGGAACAGATGCTGTAAAGTAATAAGTTCCATCAGGGGCTTTTCCAATAAAAGGATCCGCTCTTTGTGCAATAAAAGGTTCGTTGTATCCTGTATTTTTTACTTGTGACGCTTTCATGTTACCCTCTCTTTCACCCTTTTTATGGGGGCTGTTGTAAAATAGAACGTTTTACAACAGCCTTATTTTCATCTTCTATTTTCCATACATTTCTTCAATGGCTTCCATTGCAGCTGCATGTGCTTCTTCTGCTTTTTTATTTAATTCTTCAATATAGTCAGAAGCGTTTCCACCATTTAAAACGGAATCTTCAATTCCTGCGTACGCATTGGCAATAAAGTCTGCAAATCCAGGGATCTGTGTATCACCAAATGGAATGATATTTTTACAGTTTGCAAAATAGTCATCCCAATACGTTCCATATTTTTCATCTTCTTCTTTGCTAGCAATGGCTTCTCCTGTACGAGTATCAACGACAGAATCAATCGTTCTATTTGCTGTTGGGAAGTAAGATTGTGTAAATTCACTCCAAATATCTTCATCGGTTGTAATTGGAGCTGGCATAGACTGTTGCCAAATTGGAGTTCCATCTTCTGCTGTTACTGTTTTATATGCCTCAAGTTTTGCTTTCCAGCCATCAACTCCCCAACCCATGAATTTTAATAATTCATAAGCTTCTCTTGGGTGTTCTGTAGAAGAGGAAATTCCACCAAAGTCAAAAACGCCTAGCTTATTTCCAGAACCACCTTCTACATTAGGAGTTGTATAAGGCACAAATTCCATACCTTTGCTTCGATAGTCTGCTGTATCAAATAAGTTTAAATAGGTCCAGAACGCATCTAACTGATATCCAATCTTTCCTGAATATCCTGCCCACATTGTACGGTCGCCTAACCATGCTTCTGCTTCGTCTGTATCAAAGTATGGGGCATGATATTTGCCATTTACAAGTTCTGCCCAAGTGTTAACACCTTCTGCCCAATAACTCATATCATAAGATTCGCCATTCCATCCAAATTCACCGATACAGTTTTTATCCGCTGCAATTGGATAATACGTTACAATGGAGTGGAACTGGTTAAATCCATAAATTCCTTGATCTGGAGATGTTACATCTTTAAAAGATTGTACCATCTGATCCCATGTCCAGTCTGTTGGTGGCATTTCTACATTTAATTTATCAAAAACTGCCTTATCCGCATAAACAATATCAGGGAAGAATTTCATTGGCGTTGCCAATTTCATATCGGTTCCATAATATCCCATTTTTGCTGAATTAATCGTTGGGAGAATCGCTTGATTTTCTTCATCTTTTTCCCAATACTCTGTCATATCACCTAATAATCCATTGGAAAGAGCAAAGTCACAATTTCCAAGAATCATAAAGCAGTCTGGTGTATCCCCTGTCTGCACCATATTGAGCAAAGTATTATTGTACTCTGCATCCGCTACATAATATTGAGTCTTTACTGTAATATTTGGATACTTTTCCATAAATTTTTTAGCTAAAAATTGTACCAGTGGATCATTATCAAAATGCACATAAGTCAATGTGATTTCATCACTTGTCATCTCTGGAAGCCCTGTGCTTTCTCCTCCTGCATTCTCTGCCACCGTCGATTTTGAAGTATCACCTTCACCTTTTGTGTCATTCTTACTGCTGCCACACCCTGTAAGCAGAGAAGCTGCCATTGTCATAACCATAGTCGCAGCCAAAGCAACATTCAAAAATTTTCTTGATTTCATTATGAAACCCTCCTTCTTCCTTAAAATATTTTTGCTTGTATTGAATAACAGCTTGTATTTGCCGTTTATTCTCCCGTAATCCCCGTACGATCGATACTTTCTACAAAGTTTCTTTGAAGAACTAAATACATCAAGAGCAATGGTAAAATGCTAAGCATCGTAGCTGCCATTTTAATAGACTCGTTGATATTAATCATTTGACTATTGGCAACACTGGCCGCTGAGTTATAACTATCTTCAAATGTTTTTAATGCAACAACAAGTGTATTAAAACTATCGGTACCTGCAAATGCTCCTACCACATACAATTGGGTTAAATACGCTTCGTTCCAATACCATACGATAGAAAATAAAAATACAACTAATATGGCTGGCGCAGCGGAAGGTAATGCAATTTTAAAGAACGCTTTTAAATGACCTGCTCCATCGATTTTTGCCGCCTCAATTAACGCCTTTGGCACCTGTTTAAAAAATTGATAATATACTAAAATGTATAACTGACTTTTTAATCCCTGCCCTAAAATAGCAGGAATGATAAATGCCTTTAAGGAATTTAATATACCAATATCCGAATACAAAACATACGTTGGCATCATTGTAATCTGTGGTGGAAGGACGAAAGAGAATAATAAAATTCCCATCATCAGTTTCTTTCCACAGAAATCATAACGAGCAAATCCGTATCCAATGACGGCACAGACGAACATATTAATTAAGGTCGGAACGCCTGCTACGATAATGGAATCTTTTAATGTATTCCAAAAATCCATTGCCTTTGCCGCATTTTCATAATTGGCTACATATAAGGTACTTGGTAACCAGTTAATGGAAGTGTCCAATAAGTCATCCACTGACATAAAACTTTTGCTTATCATATATAAAAGGGGATATAAGTAAACAAATCCAATACTAAATAATAAAACATAGACGACGGTTTGCTTACCAATTCCTTCTTTATCTTTACTTCCAAATAAAAACCGTTTTATGGCATCTCTTTTACTTCGCTTATAAAGGGTCACCGCCTTATTTTGTTGTAATCGCCTTCCTTTGTTCCCTTCTCCTCTTTGTTTCATGTCTTACTCTCCTCCTTTCCAGCTTCCGTTGTAGACGAGCTTGTTTTCTCATCTGCTTTTTATGCCTTTTTATATTTTTTTCATATTCATCTTTTCGCCCAGCAATAATTAACGTTACAACACCAATCATAAACAACTCAATAATAGAATACATCCATGCCATTGCTGATGCATAACCATATCCTCCATCAACGGAAAACATAGTTGTATAGATTAAGTTAATAATATCGTTTTGCTCATTGTTTGACATAAAGACAACCGTATAAATGGCATTTAATAAAATCATCGGTTTAATCGTCGGCAATGTAATTTTCCAAAAACATTCCCAACTAGAACCACCATCAATCTTTGCTGCCTCATATAAAGAAGCATCGATTTTTTGTAAAGCTGCTAAAAAGAGTAAAATTTGTACACCAGAATACCAGAGCAACATAACAAAGTTTGAAAATACACTTCCAATAGGCTCTGCTAAAAAGTGTGGTAAATATTGATCGAGCAACTGCTCTATCATCGTAGCATCCATAACTGGTATTGTTGCAGCACCTTGATCCGTCAACTGATTCATAACCGGTCCGCTGGCAATAATGACGGGCAAGAAAAAAATCAATCGGAAAAATCCTCTACATTTGATTTTGCCGTTTAATAACATAGCAATCATTAAAGCAAATACAACAATAACTGGTATAGCTAATATGGTTTCTGCCAGATACGTCATAAGGTTTGTCACAAAGTCTGGATCTTCTGCCCAAATGTTTGTAAAATTCTTCATTCCGACAAAAGTGCTAATTCTTCCTTTTGGCGTCATCTTAATTTTATTAAGAGCGAAAACAAAGGATTGAAAAAGAGGATAGATGACAAAAATAATAGCGCCGAGCATCCAAGGAGCTACGAATAAATACCCAACTCGATCTTCTCTTGCCTGCAATCGCCCTGGGCGATACTTTTTGTTTGGTTCGCTTTTCTGTCTCACTTTGTATCACCTACCTTATATGATAATGCTGGGATTATTTCACCATCCTCTTCCACTTGTTGTTCTCCATAGTTTACATATACTTTTGTTCCGTTGGAATATGTGACAATCACAAGATTCCCGTTCTTTTTATGCTCTTCAATAGTAGCACCTGCTATCTTATCGTTTAAGCTCTTAAGTTCATCATAATATTCCTGAATCTCTTTTTTATAAGTGCTATATTTTGATGTATAGAGGAAGTTGGAATTGGTATTGATTAATTCGCTTGGATCTTCCCAAGTTAAATAAAACGATGGATAAATTCCTGTTTCCACTAATTTTAAGAAAAACTTTTGCTTATCCGCCTCAAAATTCGTATAATCGGCATACATTGGCATAACACCTTTTAACGCGATGGATAAAAATGGAATACTTTCATCCGTAAAAATGTAATCCGAATCCGAAACTGGCATATCGGTAATCCCATCGATATATTTCCAATAAGGGGCAAATGGCTCATCTAATATCAAATCTATGTTTTGTTTTAATTCAGAAAACATAAGGTCGTATTCTTGTAACGTATCGGAACGCATATGAGATTTTCCATTATAAGTCCAAGTAAATAATGTGTTTCCAACGCCATTTAAAGCTAACTTTTCTATTCCTTTTTGTTTCATCTCTTTTGTCAACTGATTTAAAAGAGTTTTGCTTCTCGTTGGTGTTAAAAACTTCATCGTTTCATAGACTTCTTTATACGTCTCTTCTTGATACAGACGTTTATCAATTTTTTTCACAACATGAAACGTCGTATTTCCAGTATCTGGATTGGCACGAAGACCATCGGTATGTAAATAAAAATCAATATTTGTATCTTTCGTCTCCTCTATAAGCTCTGTTAACGCTTTTGTACCACCAATTTTAGAATCCGCTTTATAATCCGCAACTGGCAAGTTGTAAACTCCACCTTTTTGCCAGCCTTTATAAAAAGAAAGGATATCGGTTACTCCAACTTCCTCCAATTCTTTATAAATTGTTTGAATCTGTTCCACCGTTGTCATTGTGACCGCCCGTTTAAAAAACAGCCAATTTTCTCGCTCCGTCCCAAGGAAATCCAAACGGATTTTAAATCCATGATCCGTCGCCTCTAATCCACCTTCGTTCAATAAATATTGGCGATACGATTTCGCAAGCCCTGTATAATCGGCTTCCCCTTTTCCTACGAAGTTATATCGAATTTGAATATCATATGGAATTTTATCGGTTACTCTGGAAACAGAACCACCAGACTTTGATGTTGGCTGTGTATAAACCGTATGTTTCATAAACTTTGCCGAAATCCAGTTATAGTTTGTATAAGCACCATTAGGATAAGCCTCAATCGTTGCTGCTTCTGCTCCACTTTCAATAATGGCTAAATATCCCATATCCGAATCCGTATGCACCATTCCATAGACAGGAGCCATAATATTCTCACCATCGTTTACTGTTTGATAAGAATCCCAGAAGAGAGAAAGTACATAAGAGGAATCAATTCCAACATCACTTCCATAAACCTTTTGGGAATATGCCATAGAAAAACGACCTTCTTTATCGTCTAAGTTGATCAAAGCTCCATTCCCATCGGGAACGAGCATATATCCTTTTCGTTCCCCTAAATAGGTATATCCCAAAAATGGATAAACATAGATATTCCCAATTTTTGACTTTTCTGACTGTTCTACAATGGAGTCATCCGGGATTTTTGCAACAAAACTTCCATCATCATTTAAAGTCACTTGAAGTTCTAGAGAAATCTGTTGTTTTGGATAGACAATCTTAGCTACAAATCCATCCGTTCCCACTGTCACATCAATTTCTGCCCCAGAATTAATTAAATCTAATTTGGGCTGTTGTGTATTGACATCTTCTTGTAATTCAATGGCAATCCCTGATTGCATAAAACCTTGCCAAGCGGCATTACTTTTTCCATCATTATCCTGAACTGTGGATTCCATAATAACCCCTGTTCTCTTGTCTCGAATCAAAATAGAAAGGGTTTCTTCTTTTAAATACATTTCATAATTACCTTTTGATAAAATGCGTTTATGCCCCATAATCTCTTCTTTTGACTCTGGATAAATAGCCTGTTCTACGGCTTTTTCATTGGATAGCTGTACAACTCCTGTGCTATCAACGGCTTCTCCAACCGTTCCTCCACTGGTACTATTTGTAGCTTCTCCTTCCGTTGTATTTTCCGTCTCCGTCGTATTTTCTGTCATCTCTGTGGCTGTAGACTGCTTTGTATCGGCATTTTCATCCTCTACAACAGCACCTGCTGTCACTGTATGAAATGCGAGCATCGCTGACAAAAGAAATGCAAAAGTTTTTTTACTGAACCGTTTTTTATTCAAACCGATACACCACCTCTCTTATTAGTGTCACAACAAAGTTGATGACTTGTGTAAATAACATATAAATAATAAATACGACTAACGCCATAATTAATAACGTAAATAAAGTTAATAAAACAATTTTTATTGTCTGTAACACGGAATAGTTATTAATTTCTTTTATCATGACAAAAAGAAGAACTAACATCCAAGCCACAATAAATAAATTTAAAAATTTTATAATAAACTGTTCGTTATAAGTAATTACATTGCTTATGATAATGACAAATGGTTTTAATAATAAAAATGGCACGAAACAATAAGCAAAGCCGCAATAAACCTGACGAAATGATCCTTCCCCTTCATTAATCGTAACGACTAAATAGTTACAAATTACAATGGAAAAGAATACAATTAAAACTTCTGCAATATCAGAAACTAAGTTGTATCTTCCTTCCACAACGCCTCGGAATAAAAATCCCATATAATATTTATTAATAATCCAAATAATAACGAAAGCACTTAGCAATAAGTTAGCACAAAGGTAAGAATTCTTTCCTTCTCTGCGCACCCCATAACAGCCATCAATCGGATGTTTCATAAAATACGTTCCATATCGCACTTGTGTGACAAGTTTGATTTGCCCTACTTGCTGAATTTTCGATAACACAGGTTGAAAAACACGGTATTTTCTTTGAATAACTCGTAATATTTTAATGCCAACGAAAATTCCTACCAATAGTAAAAAGGCAGTTACTAAATTTTCTTGAAGCCATAGATTTCGAATCTCCCAAAAAGCATCGGAATATCCATCATAATCTTTGGAAAGTCTTGCATATCGCAACGCCTCTTCATAGTTTTCTTCTTGTAAATACGCTCTTCCCATAGCTTTATTGGCATAATCAAACAAGCTATTCATTGTAAGTACTTCGGTAAGAGGTTCTTTACTTTTCGTGTAGCGTCCTTTGGAATATAAGTACAACGCATTATGTAAGTTATCGGTAAACTCTGTTGGTCGAAATATATGAATTTGACGTTTATCCGAATCTAACAGATAAATATTATCTTCTTCATCTACTGCAATGGCTTCTACTTTGGAACAGAGTCCAATTCGATATCGTCCATCGTCCCGACCGCCAAATACAAAGAGCAGTTCCCCTTCGCTGTTATATTCATAGACATATCCATCGTTATCTGCCACAAAAACGTTGTCATAATTTCCTGTTGTGACCGCCACTGGAAGATCCGCATAATAAGGATCTTCTCCTAACAAGTTTGTTCCTGCAATATTTAATTTTTTTAATGTGTAGTCTTTATTTCCTTGTGTCACCGTATAAATAAGCCCATTATCATCAATACAAAAGTTCGTCGGTGTTGATGGAATATTTCCTAATAATTTGGCTCTTTGGGCATCGTTTAAAATGATTCTTTGAATCATCTGTAATGGATTTAAAAAGGTGTAGTTGGTTCCAAAATACCCTAAAAAAGAACCTCCGTTAGAAGGACTAATCTGTACAATACCGTTTGTATTTCCTTCGCATATCACATACATATTCCCACCATTATTAACGGTGATCTTCGTCGGTTTAAAACTCTGTTTTTCCCCATAAATAGGAGAATCTGGTCTTCCATATTCTTTAATTAATTTTCCTTTTTTGTTAAAGACAAAAATCTTTTGAGCCCCTTGATCTGCCACATAAATCGTATTATCTTTTGTGACACTCACACCGGTTGGAGATACTAACACACCTTCTCCAATTGTCTGAATCAGATTTCCTTCTTTATCAGAAACCAAAATTACTTTTTTGGAAGAATCCGCAATATAAAGAAGTCCTTCTTTTGAAATCGTCAAATCTCTTGGTGTCTCAAAGGAAACTTCCCCGATTCTTGTAATCGCTTGCACTGGAGTATAAGCGGTTTGTGTTTCTAATATCCTTCCATATCCATCTACCATATACGTTTTATATGGCACTTCTGCAAATACTTCTGCAACTGGAAGGGGTAATGCCAACAACAATGCGAACACTCCAATCAAGAGCTTTCTTATTCTGTTTTTCATACGTTGCCTCCCCTTTTTTATTTCAGTCCAGAATTTGCCATCGTGTTCATAAAGCTTTTACGAAGCACAAGGAACATTAAGAAGTTTGGTAAAAATAAAAGCAAAGCTCCTGCTGCCGCTATCCCTTGTCCTGCTACATTATTATTATTTAAACTAATAAATGTATTTAAGTAAAATGGTAATGTCTTCATTCCATCGTTATCAATATATAAGTTGGAAGTTTCCACATTAGTCCAAACTTGTTGAAAGGCTAAAATCGCACAAGTAGCAATGGCTGGTCTTATTAATGGAAGAATAATTTTCCAATAAATTCGAAATTCTCCAGAACCATCAATATAGGCTGCCTCAATTAAACTATCTGGTATTTGGTCAATAAATTGTTTTACTAAAAACAGTCCAACTGGCAATGCAATAATTGGAAGAATATGGGCCAAATAGGTATCTTTTAACCCTAAAATATCCACAATTAAATAGCGTGGAATCATAACAGCAACTGGCACGAACATCAACGCTGCATTGTTAATTTCCAAAATCGTATTTTTGCCACGGAATTTTAATTTGGATAGTGCAAAACCTGACATCGTAGCAAAAATAACACTGGCAACAATGACGATGGCGGATACAATCACGCTATTAAATACATATCGGCTAATTGGAATTCCAGACGTTGACGATGCTTTTAATAATTTTCCAAAGTTATCAAGCGTTGGCCTTACAACATAAAATTTAGGAGGATAGGCAAACAATTCATCCATCGGCTTAAAAGCATGACAAATTAAAAATACAATTGGCAACCCAAAGAAAATTGCAAGTGGGATTAACACTAATAAAATTTTTATTTGTCCTTTTTCAAATCTTTGGGGATTAATACGGTTTCCACGGTAACTGCTCATTTTCTTCCCTCCCATCACAAATCTTTGCTCGAAAACAGTTTTCCAAATATTTTTGAGAAAATCCATACAATTGCAAGTAATATGACAGATACAGCTGCTGCATATCCCATTTCATATCGAATGAATCCATAGTCTTCAATATGGTTGACAATTAACTGTCCTGCATATTGAGGAGTTGGATTTGAACCTGCAAGCTGAACACCAATGGCACCATTTTGGAACGTACCTACAATGGCCATAACCGCACCAAATAACATCTGTGGTTTCATCGTTGGAATGGTAATGTAGATCATTTCTTGGAATCGGTTTTTCACCCCATCGATAGCTGCCGCCTCATAAAGGCTCTCATCGGCATTTAAAATACCCGCTAACATAGCTAAAAAACCAACTCCCATACTGGACCAAAGGGCAACAATAATCATAATTGGAAGCAAATATCGAACATCGATGAGCCATAAAATTGGTTCATCAATGACTCCCATTTTCATTAAAATACTATTCAGATACCCCATCTGATCTCCTGAGAAAATAACTTTCCAAAGTACGGTCATCGCTGTTAATCCGGTAATACTTGGAGAATAGAAAATAACCGTTAAAATGGTTCTTGATATTGGCTCTAACTGTGCTAGTGCCCAAGCAACCAAGAAGGATAATAAATATCCTCCTGGTCCTACAATTAATGCATAAATAATTGTATTTGGCAGTACCTTTTGCATAAAAACTTGGTCTTTTGTAAATAAGGTTACATAATTCATAAATCCGCTAAACGTAGGCGTTTGAATCGTATCGAAGCTAGTAAACGAAAGCCCTATCGCCACGATCATTGGAATTACGATAAATGCTGTAAATAAAAGCAAATAAGGTAAAAGAAAAATATACGCTTTTCGGTTCGAGTTTTCCCTTTTTGCGATCAAGGTTTTCCCCCTTGTTTGTTGTATTGTAGCCATTCTCTCCCTCCTAATTGTCCTTACCTAGAATCTTCCGAACCGTTTCAATGGTCGGTGTTTCATATTCGGTTACCACTCCCCCATCTTTTAAATACCCAAACTCTTCTAACTTTCTCTCGGTTTCTCGATCGATATTTTTTGCTGCATCGTCAAGGGTCGTTCGAAGGGTTTTTCCATCTACAACAATGGAGTTATAGGCATTACTCAATTCACGTTCTACCATATAACTTCCTGGAACACGTGGTGCTTCTACAATCCATTCTGCCTGTTCTAAAATAACTTCTTTATCATCACTCTTCCATGGAAGCATTTGAAATGCTTCTGTATTGGCAGTATTCCACATATATTCATCGCCATAAGAAATTTGCATCATCTGTCCATATTCTGCTTGAATCTCTGCAGAAGTCCACCATTTCATAAATTCCCATGCCTTAGCTTCTCTTTCTTCATTGGATTCAAACATAACGATATCTTCTGCTCCCGCACATTGATAACGAACAACTTCACCACTTTCTTCATCAACGGTTCCTGGAACTTTTGCAATTTTCCAAGAGTTTTCAATTTCTGGTGCTGCATTTAACAACTGGTTATACGTTGTAATATCCGCGATCCCAATTGGAAGATCCCCATTTCTAAAATGTTGATAAAAACTTGGAATGTCTTTTGGCAAGTTATAAATGGTGAATAAATCAGTGAGCTCTTTAAACCCTTCTACAGACTCTTCACTTGTAATAGCATTATTTAAAATAGAATCTCCATAAAGATTTGCTCCATTCTGGAACAACAATGGCGTTGTTCCATGGAAGTTTTTCATGGCGATCATACCAGCCGTTGGATAATAAAAATTCATTCCTCGCATTTGAAGTTCTGGTAAAATATTTTTCACTTCTTCTAACGTATCTGGTACTTCGATTCCCAATTTCTCTAAAATATCTTCACGATAAAATAATACCCAAAAATTCATAGTCTCTGGAATGGCATAAATTCCATCTTTAATGGTCGCTGGCACTAACAATCCTTCCTCAAATTGAGAAAGAACATCTTTATAATCTTCAAACTCCGTTAAATCTTTTAACGCTCCACGAATCCCTAATTCAAAGGGCTGTGCATAATTTAATCCAGTAGCAATGTCAGGAGAATCTCCCGATGCATTAGCTAAAATTAATTTATTCTGATCGGGCATCAAAGAAAGATCCACTTCGATTCCTGTCTCTGGTGTGAATTTTTCATCGATGAGTTTTTGCATGACCTCTAAATACTGTCTAGAGCGGTTTACCCATACTTTAAGATGCTCTTTATCGCCATTGGTCGTAGAGTACGCCTGTTCCATAAAAGAAGTCGCAAATCGAGATACTTGTGACATAGCAGAACGAAGGAACCCTGCTTTTTTTGGTAACTCTTTTTCCGAATCTTTTTGGAAGAGCCAAACCCGATCAATGGAAAGATTATTTTTATTTAATGTATCAATTTCATTTGCTAAATATTGGTTTGCAGAGTTGGTACTTGTCGCAAGTTCTGCCATACGATAAATCAGTTCATTTGGCTTTTTTGCAAGACTTCTTAACTGATTGGATGCAATACCAATGGAAGAAAGAGCTCCAATTTCTTTGACATCTGGATTATAAACGGACATGGTCTCTACCATCTCATCCAACTCTTTTGCCCAAAGTTTTAACTTTTCTCCTAAATCTGGAATATAAGCTTCTAAATCAAAATCTCGATAGCGGTCTTTATTGGTTCCTGCGACTCTTGTCACTTCCAAAGAAAGATCATTAATATTGTTCATGACTTCTTCGATTTTTTCAAACAACTCTCGCAATGGCTCCGCACTCAATGTAAGACTTATGGTATGCGTTCCTTTTTCTAAGTAAACACTTAAATAGTTGTTATCGCTTCCTAATAGCTTCATCATCGTAAAATCTTTCACATAAGGAAACGCATAGTCTTTAAATGCTTCATTGACAATCGTGTTATCAACAGCAATATCGGCAAACACTGGAAAATCATTTTTATCATCTTGGCAATAATTCATAGCTATGTAATAGTCTCCTGCTTCCTCCACATTCACTTGCCAAGTAACCGTTTGTCCTGCATCCGTAAAGGAATCCCCATCAATGGTGTTTAACACTTTGTTCTTCACATTATAAGGAGAAAGGTTCACATCATATTCACAAGTTCCTCGAATCGAAGAATCATTTCTTCCATAAAAATCTTCGGCTTGAATTTCAATCAATTGATCCCCGTTTGCCTCTCTAGCTCCTTCATAAGCAGGTACTTCAAATGGACGAACTAACTTCATACTTCCAAGAAGTAGATTTCCTTCTGAAAGTTCTAATTCTATCGTGTTCTTTCCTTTTTCTAAGGAAACCATAAGAGGCATCGTATATCGATAACTGGAATCCATCACATACTTGCTTTGCCATGAAATTTCTTTTTCTGGCATCGATACGATTTGATTGCCATATCGATCATAGTTGACTTCTTCTACATCTTTCCAGTTGCTTTCAAAGGATAAGTTTCTCGCTTCATAAAAAGGATACTCTCCATTTAATTTCAACCCCATTGTGGCAGGAAGAACGGTTTCATCATAAGAACAATAGTCAAAACAAATATAGTAAAGCGCAGTTTCTGGAACATCAAATACTAACTTGGCACCGTATGTCCTTTCTAGCTGTAACACTTCGTCCGCCCCTTCATATCCTTTCGTATCGGATACTAACGTGGCACCATCTTCCCCTTTCTCTTGTGAAAAAATTTCGCTCATAGAATAGCTTATCTCTTCTCCTTCATAAGGAGAGGCAGTATAGCTTTCTTTTTTGCTTGTATAGCCAGACCGCAGTTTTTCACTTGTGAATTCATTTGTTGTTTGTTCGCTTTTTGTAACCGATTGTTGCTTTTTCTCTGATGCCCATACATCATTTGTGGAAACGGTAAAGGCACAGCTTTGTAAAACAAGCGCTGTAGCAAAGAAAATTGCCACGCCCTTTTTTCCGAACCCTTTCATTCTCATCTCTTCTCCTCCTGCCTTATACTTTTTATTTATATAAATAATTTTAAATTATTTTAAACTATTATTGTCACTTTTCCGCTCTATTTTTTATACTCTTCATAAAACAACAAAATATATTTCCTTATATAGGATAAATATTTGTAATTTCAAATAAATATTATATATTATTTTTAATTTTTTTATGAAAATTATAAACATTTTGTAACCAAATTATAATATTTTCTATGCATAGTGTCAACTAGAAACCAATTTTAAACTATACAAATTTTCATTAATTTTTTGTCTATATTTTACTATAATAAATATTATTTTAATTTTATATAAACTATTTCTGTTATTATATACAAAAAAATACCAGGAATCTGTGGAAAATCACCAATAACCTTTATATAAATATGATAACTTTTTCCACTTTTTCATACTTACTATTGACGAATTTCATAAATTATGGTTTACTACAAGTAACTATATTCTATATATTTTTCTAAATTAATTTATTTTTATTGAACGGGGGATTTTAAATGAAAAACAAATTTTTTGCAACACTCTTAACTGCAACACTTGTTACTTCCTTTGCTCTATCAGGATGCCAATCCAATACTGCAACAAATCTTTCCACTTCTTCCAAGCAAGAATCCAACACGTCCAACACCCAAACAGAAACTTCTACTAAGAAGCATTATTACAAACGGGTCAGTGTCCATGACCCTTCTATTATAAAAGCAGATGGTTCTTATTATATTTTTGGTTCTCATAGAGCTTGGGCAAAGAGCGATGATCTCATAAGCTGGGAAAATATTTCAACGAACATCAATACGGAATATAAAACAATGTTTACCGATCTTTGGGAAAACTATTGCAAAACCGATAGTAATCCTGATATCCAAGGAAATATGTGGGCACCTGATGTTATTTATAATAAAGATATGAAGAAATACTGTATGTATATGAGTATTAATGGTGATGAGTGGAATTCTGCTATCGTCTTATTGACAGCTGATAACGTCACTGGTCCTTATACTTATGTTGGTCCTGTTGTATTTTCAGGCTTTAATACAACGACTCACCCAGCGTCCTATACCGACGTCTATCAAGTGTTAGGAAAAAATGCAGATCTTTCCCGCTATCAATCCACAAAAGATACGAAGTTAAATGCCATTGATCCTTGTGTCAAATACGATGAAAATGGCGATTTATGGATGGCTTTTGGCTCTTGGTTTGGTGGAATTTATATGTTAAAACTGGATCCAAAAACAGGTCTTAGGGACTACTCTGTTTCTTATGAAACAAAAGAAGATGTTTCCGATGCTTATTATGGATATAAAATCGCTGGAGGACACGAAGTATCTGGAGAAGGCGCCTATATTATTCATACAAATGGCTATTACTATCTCTTCTTGTCCTATGGCGGATTAACAGCTTCTGGCGGATATCAAATGAGAGTCTTCCGCTCAAAAGAAATCACAGGCCCTTACGTAGATCAAAATGGAAATTCTTCTATTTATACAAGTTCCGCTAACAACCTTTTCTTAAAAATCGGAATTCGCCTTATGAGCTCTTATAGCTGGAGCGGTTCTTCTGAAATTCGTGTGGCACAAGGACATAATTCCGCTTTAGTGGATGAAGATGGACGCATTTTCCTCGTTTACCATACGAGATTTTCCAACCGTGGAGAAGAGCATCAAGTTCGCACTCAGCAACTATTTGTCAACGAAGATGGTTGGCTTGTTAGCGCCCCTTACGAATATGCCGAAGAATCCCTTTCTTCTAGTGGCTACGCAAAAGAAGAATACGTTGGAGATTATGAATTTATTACCCATCTTCCAACTGCCTACTTCCAAGCTTCTGGTACAGGAGATGTGGGAATTGTAAAAGCAGTCACCATTACATTAAAAGAAGATGGTAGTATTACAAGCGAAGATGATTCTATTTCCGGAACTTGGACGGTAAAAGAAAATACTCCAAATGTTTCTCTTTCCATTGATGGCACCACATATAAAGGCTATTTCTTAAAAATGCCAAATGAATCCTCCCAAAAAGAAGTAATGACATTTACTGCGCTGGGAGATAATATGTGTATTTGGGGAAGCAAACAATAAGAAGCAACTTTTCATACTAAAAAAAGGCATAGAAAAAGGCGTTTTTGATAATTAACTTCTATCAACAACGCCTTTTTAATTTCTCTATTCGCTTTCAAACTTCCAATTCTTTTTCCACTTTTCTCTTCCAAAGTGAATAAAGAAAATAATTCCTCTTAAACATTCATCCATTGTCATAGCAATCCAAACACCAATTAACCCTAATCCTAAATGAATTCCAAAGAAGTAAGAACCAGCTAGTGCAACACACCACTGAAAAATAATTCCTACTATGGTTGGTGTTTTTATATCTCCAACGGACACTAAAGAACGGGTCATAACAATATTAACCGCTCTTCCAAATTCTAATATAATCTCAATTCCAAGAATTTTCTTTCCAAGAGAAATAATAGTAGGATCATCTGTAAAAATATAAAATACCCAATTTCCACCTAAAAATAATAATGTGGATACTCCAACACAAGTAATAAGAGCAATAACCGTTGTCATATAAACTCTTTTTCTTACTAAGTCAAGCCTTTTAGAACCAATAAAATAACCTAATACAACCTGTGTGGCTTCTCCAATTGCTAATGCATAGACATAAGAAATATTTGCAAAAATGCTACAATATCCCTTTGTGGCTGTTACAAGAGTTCCAAATTGATTAACAACGCTTAAAATGCACATTTGAGAAGCATTATAAGAAAGACTTTCTGTTCCAGATGGTACTGCCACTCGAAGAATCTTTTTTAAATGCCCCCATGGAAATGGTCTTAAATAAGAAAGGCTAAGTGGAACATTGATTTTTTTCTTAAAAATATAAATCATCAAAAGCATTCCTACTACTTTACTACAAGCAGTGGAAATAGCTGCCCCTACAACCCCTAACTGTGGAAATCCAAACCATCCATTGATTAAAATTGCATTTCCTACAATATTCATCACATTCATAATAATGGATACGAACATGACTTCTTTCATTAATGTGAATGCTCTTAAAATAGCAGAGAACACAAGATAAACACCTTGTACTACATTAAATCCAGCAACAATTAATAAATAAAGACTGGCTTCTCTTAAAACTTCTTTTTGTACGTGCATAAACTGAAACAACGGTTGATGTAAAATCGCAATAAAAATTGTCGTTCCAAGCCCTGCAACAATAATCATCACAATAGATGCCATGCAGATTTCTGAAGCACTTTTTTCATCTTTTGCCCCTAAATATTGGGATAAAATAATCGTTGTAGCCGCCGCTGACATACTAAGTACAATGATGACTAAATTCATCACTTGATTGGCATTGACAATGGATGCCACAGAAGACTGAGAAACACGGCTTACCATAATCTGATCGATATTACCAACTAAAAGTTGTAGCATTAATTCTACGAAAATTGGCAAAGACATTGCTATGAGCTTTTTGTTTTTGTTCATGTTCTCAATCATTACATTGTTTGTATTCATTTGACCGAACTCCCTCTTTTACTTTCTAATAATAAGAAATATTGTTTTTCATTTTTACTATTTCTTACCAGTATCATTTGTGCCTTTCCTATTATAGAAAACTCCTTCTTCTTTATCAAGTCAATTGATTAAAATAATGATAAATTTTTAACTTTTCTTATTCCTGCTCTTTCCCAGCATTGGAAACACGTTTTAATCTTATAATTTGATCTCCTAAATGTTCTGTAAACGTTTTATCATGCTCCACTAATAAGAAATCACAATCCCTTTTTGAACGTTCACTTGCTCTCCAATTAATGTTAGATTATCTCCTTCTTCCTGTCCACTTGCCAACTTAGAAAACGCTTTTAAAAAGGTAGATTTCCCACAACCATTTTTCCTTCTAACACAGTTACTTCCCCTTGTAAAATCGTAGCATTGATTCCTTCTGTAATGTTATCATACAATCAAAGATTTTATCCTTTGGAATATCTGATTCTGTCTTTCCAGAAACTATAGGGCTATTCCCTCTAAGAACTCTAGCTGTAGAAGTTACAATTCTTATATTATTTATCTAATTTTTTGCCCAACCAAAAGAATATTTCACAGCTTTATCCCAACCATCTACTAATTCTTTTCTTCTTTCTTCACTCATATTTGGTTCAAATATTTTTGAAATTTTCCAGTTTTCAACAACCTCTTCTTTGCTCGCCCAATATCCTACAGCAAGACCTGCAAGATAAGCTGCTCCCATCGCCGTTGTCTCAACACAAATCGGTCTTTTCACTGGTGCACCAATAATATCTGCTTGGAATTGCATTAAAAAATTATTTGCACAAGCACCACCATCTACTTTTAAAGAAGAAAGCGTAATTCCTGCATCATTTTGCATCGCTTTTATAACATCATTTGTCTGATAAGCAAGTGACTCTAACGTGGCACGAATAATATGATATTTATTGACTCCCCTCGTAATACCAACGATCGTCCCTCTTGCATATTGATCCCAGTATGGTGCTCCAAGTCCTGTAAATGCAGGCACAACATAACAGCCATTGGTATCTTTTACTTTTGTTGCCATATATTCAGAATCTGGTGCAGTATCAATAATATGAAGTTCATCTCGAAGCCATTGAATGGCAGCTCCCGCTACAAAGATAGAACCTTCGAGTGCATAATATACTTTTCCATCTAATCCCCAAGCAATGGTCGTTACTAAATCATTTTTAGAAACAACGGGCATTTCCCCTGTATTCATAAGCATAAAACAACCAGTACCATATGTATTTTTTGCCTCTCCTGCTTTAAAACAGGTCTGACCAAATAAGGCTGCTTGTTGATCCCCTGCAGCTCCTGCAATTGGAATTTCTCCACCGAAAAAAGAAGAATCTGCCATACCATAAACACAGCTAGATGGCTTTACTTCTGGCAACATACATTTTGGAATATTTAATTCTTCCAAAATATCATCATCCCATTTTAAATCATAAATATTATAAAGCATGGTTCTTGATGCGTTGGAATAATCCGTCACATGAACAGCACCTTTTGTCAATTTCCAAATAAGCCAAGATTCCACCGTGCCGAATAATAATTCTCCTTTCTCTGCTCGCTCCCTTACCCCTTCTACTTCATCTAAAATCCATTTTAATTTTGTTCCTGAAAAATAAGCATCAATAATTAGCCCAGTTTTCTTTCGATAAGTATCTTGTAGTCCTTTCTCCTTTAATGTATCACAATATTCAGATGTACGACGACATTGCCATACAATCGCATGATAGACTGGCTCTCCTGTATTTTTATCCCAAACAATCGTTGTTTCTCTTTGATTTGTAATACCAATTCCAGCAATATCCTCTGCTGTGGCTCCGATCTTTTGCATCGCCTCTACCGCAACACCTAATTGAGTAGACCATATTTCATTTGCATCATGTTCCACCCAGCCTGGCTTTGGAAAATATTGTGTAAATTCCTTTTGTGCAACACTACAAATTTCTCCTTTTTCATTAAAAAGAATACAACGATTACTTGTTGTTCCTGCGTCTAGTGCCATAACATATTTTCCCATAACACATATCTCCTTTTCTTATGTTTTTTATTTTTTCATTTATTTTGTATATTTTTTACAGCATTTTTTATTTTCTCTAATTTCTTTACGAGACGTTTTTCGATATCTTGCTCTTTTAACTCTGATGTCAATCGTTTACTCTCTAGTATAAGCTTCATTTCCTTTCTCTTTCCTAACCCACTTGAAAATCTTTCCCTTTTGCTTTATATTATCAATAATATATTATTTTTTCTATATATTTATCGCAATATTATAACAAATTTTTACGAAAGGAGTAAATGATAATGTTTGAATTTTTTTGGACAAGAAAAACCTCTCTTTGGATATCCATTTTTTATATTATATTAGGGATTCCTCTTTTATTTGCCCCAGCTCAATGTCTTACTTTATTCAAATGGCTTTTATTTGGAGGAAGTATTGTATATGGGATTGTTCGACTTATTCGCTACTCTCAAGGACAAAAAGATGGATATGCGCAAACTTCCGATAAAGCACTTGGAATTTTATTCCTAGCACTTGGAGTATTCTGCCTTTTATTTTACAACATCATATTTTCCTTCTTATCCCTTGTGCTTGGAATCCTTTTACTAGCCGATGGTATTGGTAAAATTCCGGTCCTTATTTCTGCCAAACAGGAATCTTCCATTGTAGTAAGACCTCTTATTTTTTCTACCGTGGTACCTCTTATTTTAGGTATTATTTTAATTATGAATCCTTTTGGCCTTCCAAAATTTGTATTAATGTTTTTTGGTGTGAGTTTAATTTTAGATGGTGCTTTTGATCTTTATACGGTGTTTTACACCCGTTCCCATTTGCCAAAGGATTGAGACGCTCTTCTATAAGAGCTTGAATATACTAAGAAAAGAAACTTTTGAAATGGAGAACTTATCATGTCAAAAAAAAGAACATTAAAGAAATCTATCACTTTTTTTACCGTTTTTTTCCTTCTCCTTTTAGGAATTGCGTGTATTTTCTATGTAAAGGATTACTATCATAGCCAGTCCACGGTTAAAAATTTTTTAAAAAGTGATAACATCGTAGCAGTAACAGAAGAAAAGGACTTCATTTCTTTTACAAACAAAATTAAAACATCAGAAAATGCTTTTATTTTTTATCAAGGTGCAAAGGTTGAATCTACTGCGTATGCTCCTTTATTATACCAACTAGCTGAGAATGGAATTGATTGCTTTCTCGTAAAAATGCCATTCCACTTAGCTGTCTTATCTCCTAATAAAGCAAATACGGTTTTAAAAGATTATGAAGACCAGTATACAAATTGGTATATTGGCGGTCATTCTCTTGGAGGTGCTATGGCTGCCTCCTATGCCTCCAAAAATGTATCACGATTAAAAGGACTTATTTTATTAGGTGCTTATTCTACAAATGATTTATCAGATACAGACCTTTTCGTTCTCTCGATTTATGGTTCAAACGATCATGTCTTAAATCATGAGAAATATGAAAACTACAAAAAAAATTTACCTACTTCTTTTTCTGAACTAGTATTAGAAGGTGGCAATCATGCTTATTATGGAGATTATGGAGAACAAAAAGGAGATGGAAAAGCAGATTTAACAAGGCAAGAACAACAAGGAAAAACTTGTGATGCTATCCTACAATTCATTGCACCATAACAAAAACTTTACTAAGACCTATTGTCTAAGCCATAAGAAACTCACTTTTTTAGTTTCTTACAATAATAAATAAATTGCAAAAGCAGTCATTCTATAGCAATTTATAAAGCTGATAGAATGACTGCTTTTTTATAACACAAATACTCCTCTATAAAATAATTTTCTCGTGGCTTCTACCTTATTTTTGATTTTGAAAAACAACATATTGTTTCTCATAATTTCCCCACCATGTACTTGGCACCTCTCCTGTCACATAGATAGTTGAAAATAACATTTCCTTTTCATTTAGCTTCGTTACAATGGTTAAAAGCATTTCTTCTATTGGAAAAATAATCTGCCCTTTTTCCTGTTTTAACTGTGCTAAATAACTCTTTTCCTCTTTTGATAAAATGCTATCTATTTTTTCTCTTGCTTCGTTTGGGATGACAAAATAGTAAAAATCTACGTAGATATCTTTTCTTCCTCTTTCCACCCACATAGTAAAAAAATTATGATAGGCTTGTGCTGCATCTTGCGTTATCACGGTATTTTCATATTTCTCAAATCCCTCTTGAATATTTTCAAAATAGATCCCATTCCTTTTCTTTAATTGTTCTATTGTCATAAGGTTCCTCCCTTTTTTCTTATTGTACTCTCTATATTCTATTTTATTTTATCATAGGAATGGAAAATCAATTGCTATTTTTTATAAATTTCTCTTTTTCTACTTCTTTATCTCCTTATCATTCAAGACATTTTATTAAATTTACCATTTCAATGGCTCCTTCTGCACATTCAAATCCTTTATTTCCTGCCTTTGTTCCAGCCCTTTCAATGGCCTGCTCAATATTTTCTGTTGTTAAAATTCCAAACATAACGGGAACTCCTGTTTCCAATGATACATGAGCAATTCCTTTTGATACTTCATTGCATACATAATCATAATGACTTGTACTTCCTCGAATAACAGCCCCTAAACAAATAACAGCATCATATTTTTTACTTTTTGCCATCTTTGATGCAATAACAGGAATTTCAAATGCCCCTGGAACCCATGCTAAATCAATGGCATCTTCTTCTACTCCATGTCTCTTTAATCCATCTACAGCTCCTGAAATCAGTTTTGAAGTAATAAATTCATTAAATCTTCCTGCTACAATTCCTACTTTTATTTCACTTGCTATTAACTTTCCTTCTAAAATATTCATCGTTTCTTTCTCCATTCTTTTTATTTTTAATCCATGTTTATTTTCATGAAAAACTATAACTGCTATTGCGAAACTCACTCGAAAATCCTCTTGATTGATCAATAGCCATATCCGCCCTTTTTAAAATTCATACTGAAAGATATGTCCCATTCGATTCTTTTTTGTCTTTAAATAAAATCGATCGTAAGGATTTACTTTTACCTCAATGGGAATTCGCTCCACAATCTCCATCCCATAATCCTCTAACTGATATACTTTATCTGGATTATTTGTTAAAAGTCTTAATGTTTTCACCCCAAGATCTTTTAAAATCTGACTTCCTATGTAATATTCTCTTAAATCCCCTTGGAATCCCAAAGCCAAATTAGCATCTAACGTATCCATACCCTTTTCTTGTAATTCATACGCTTTTAATTTATTAATTAAACCAATGCCTCTTCCCTCTTGTCGCATATATAAAAGGATTCCTCTTCCTTCTTGTTCTATCTGTTGCAATGCCATTTGTAATTGTTCTCCACAGTCACAACGAGAAGATCCAAACACATCCCCCGTTAAACATTCGGAATGAACACGACATAACACCTCTTTTCCATCTCCAATTTCCCCTTTTACTAATGCCATATGATGCTCTCCATTTAATACATTCACATATCCATAGGCTTTGAATATACCATATTTCGTTGGCAGTTGAATGACTGCAGAACGCTCTACAAGCTTTTCCTTTACTTTTCGATACTTTTGAATCGCTTGAATGGTTATCATTTTTATTTGAAATTGTTGGGCTAATTTCATCAATTCACTTGTTCTCATCATGGTTCCATCATCTCTCATGATTTCACAACAAAGCCCACATTCTTTTAACCCAGCAAGACGCATCAGATCGACGGTTGCTTCTGTATGTCCATTTCGTTCTAACACTCCATTTTTCTTAGCAATCAATGGAAACATATGCCCTGGTCTTCGAAACTGTTCTGGTTTTATACCTGCTTCTACACATTTTCTTGCAGTCAATCCTCTTTCCTCAGCTGAAATTCCCGTGGTCGTATCGATAAAATCAATCGAAACGGTAAATGCAGTCTCATGGGAGTCCGTATTGTTCGATACCATTTGTGGCAACTTAAGTTCCCTTCCAAGTGCCTCACTCATTGGCATACAAATCAGTCCTCTTCCATAGGTCGCCATAAAATTTACATTTTCTGTGGTTGCAAACTCTGCAGCGCAAATAAAATCTCCTTCATTTTCTCGTTCTTCATCATCGGTTACTAAAATAATCTTTCCTTGTCTTAATTCCTCTAATGCCTCTTCTACTGTATTAAATTCCATAATAGGTCATCCTTTCTTTTTAATATTTATAAAAAACCATGTTCCATTAAAAAGTTCTCTGTAATGGTTTCTTCCTTTTTTGTTACATCTAAAAATTTTGATACATATTTTCCGATACAGTCTGCTTCTAAATTGACAAATTCCCCTTTTTTTCTTTCTTTTAAATTTGTATTTTGAACCGTATGTGGGATAACGGATACAAAGAAACTTTTATCTGTCACATTCGTCACAGTTAAACTGATGCCATCGATTGCAATGGAGCCTTTCTCTATCACATATCGCAATATTTTTTCTTCTGCCAAAATTTCATATAACACCGCATTTTCTTCTCGCTTCATTCCTTGAATTTTCCCTATACCATCAATATGTCCCGACACAATATGTCCTCCAAATCTTCCATTCATGGGCATAGCTCTTTCTAAATTGACAAGCTGTCCCTTGCTCAACTGGCTAATAGAACACCTCCTCCACGTTTCTGGCATAACATCTGCGATAAAAACATCTTTTGTAAAACTCGTAACTGTTAAACAAATGCCGTTGACAGCAATACTATCTCCTAATTGTATTTCTTCTAACACTTTTTTTGCTTGTATCGTTATCTTCGCACAGTTTACACTTCTTTGTATCTCTTGTAAGATTCCTCTTTCTTCTATGATTCCTGTAAACAAGATTCCACCTCCCCTTCTATGACATAATCATTTCCTATCTTTTTCATTGTCACCTCTTTTAAATGAATTCCTTGTTCTACTTGAAATACTCCCCTTCCTCCAATTGGTGTCTTTCCTTCCTTTCCACCAAATAGAGTTGGTGCAATATACGCCTGCACTCGATTTACAACTCCCTCTTTTAATGCGCTGGCATTTAATTCTGCCCCACCTTCTAGTAATACACTATCCACCCCTCTTTTTCCTAATTCTTTCATTAATTCTTTTAATGGAATTGCCATTTTATTTTCTCCCTCTTTTTCTTGTTTTCTCGGCGAAAAAGAAAGTAAAGTACATCCCGCTTCTTTTAATAATTTTTCTTTTTCTCTGTTTTTTTCCTGTTTACAAGTGGCAATCCATGTCTCCACATCCTTTGCCGTTTGTACAACCTTTGAGTGAAGAGGGATTTTTAAATTGGTATCACAAATAATTCGGATTGGATTTCTCCCATTTGGAATACGACAAGTCAAACTTGGATCATCTTTTATCACCGTTCCAATTCCTACCATAATGGCTGAATACTGATGTCTTGTTCTTTGTACTTCTTCTCTTGCCTTCTCACCTGTAATCCATTTCGATTGTCCAATGACCGTTGCTATTTTCCCATCTAATGTCATAGCATATTTCATTAAAACATAAGGCGTTTTTGTTTTTATGTAATGAAAAAAGATACGATTTAACTCTTCACACTCTTTTCTTAGCACTCCAACCTGAACTTCAATTCCATGTTCTTTAAGCGTTTGGATTCCTTCTCCTGCTACCTTTGGATTTGGATCACTACATCCAATGACAACTTTACTCACCCCACTTTCTATAATGATATCAGTGCAAGGAGGTGTTTTCCCATAGTGACAACAAGGTTCTAATGTAACATAAAGGGTAGCTCCATCTGCTGATTCTCTTGTATTTTGAAAGGCTTCTCGTTCTGCATGTAATCCGCCAAATTCTTTATGATATCCTTCTCCTATAATCTGATTTTCTTTTACAAGAACGGCTCCAACTAAAGGATTCGGATTCACATATCCCATCCCCTTTTTCGCCAATTCAAGTGCATATTTCATATAGTTTTCCTCTTGTTCCACAATAATTTCCTCCTTTATTTTAGATACTGTTTGCACGTAGTGCTTTTTTATGTTATAGGATGGCTCGCTTTTGGAGGAATCCTATAACATAAAAAAATCCCTGAAAAAACAAAATATTCTCTTCCTACTTTGTTTTCATTCAGGGACTTACTTCTTGTTGATTCCTAATTATTTTTTTAACACTTTTTTCATTTAACATTATTTGAAAGGATAAAGTATAGTTTTTATATTGTTGCCTTCACATAAACAAAAAAACTCCGAAATGAAAACCAAATCATTTCAGAGCTACTTATTTCCTTTTAACTTCAATTATCTGCTTTTATCTGTTATCAAATTAATCTCAAAATAATAAAAATGATTTCAGTTCAAACAACGATAATTGATTTTTCTCTTCTCTCATCCAGACTTTACTGTCGGTTTTGGAATTTCACCAAATCATGCGCTTAGGCGCTCGCGGACTTTACCGCCGGTCGGGAATCTCACCCTGCCCTGAAGATGTTTATTCAATTGTTTTGTATTATAATGCTATTTTTTCTATTTGTCAATCTGTTTTCTCATTTTCTATTTATTTTCATGCTACTACTAATACAGGATGAATTTTTCATAATAGAAAAAGCTACTGTAAAAATACAGTAGCTTTTTCTATTATTTTTTATGGATTCTTTTTCTTTATGCGCTTTCTTCGCCTTCTTCAAATTGGCTATTATATAATTTCTCATAGAATCCGCCTTGTGCTAATAACTCATCATGAGTACCTTGTTCGATGATGTCACCATCTTTCATAACAAGAATTAAATCGGCATCACGAATGGTTGATAAACGATGGGCAATAACGAAACTTGTTCTTCCTTGCATTAAGTGATCCATCGCTTTTTGAATTTCAACTTCTGTACGAGTATCAACAGAACTTGTTGCCTCATCGAGAATTAAAATTTTAGGATCTGCCAAAATTGCTCTTGCAATGGTAAGAAGCTGTTTTTGACCTTGAGAAATATTACTTGTTTCTTCATCTAAGATTGTATTATAACCATCTGGCTGTGTTAAGATAAAATGCTCTGCACGAGCCGCTTTTGCGGCTGCTATTACTTCTTCATCTGTGGCATCTAAACGTCCATAACGGATATTTTCCATAATACTACCGTTATAAAGCCATGTATCTTGAAGTACCATACCAAACATTTCACGAAGTTCTGAACGATTGAAGTCACGAAGATCATGACCATCCACTTTAATGCTTCCTTCATTTACATCATAAAAACGCATTAATAACTTGATCATCGTTGTCTTACCTGCACCTGTCGGTCCTACGATAGCAACCTTTTGACCTTCTTTTACACTTGCTGAGAAATCTTTAATAATCGTTTTATCTGGATTGTAACCAAATTTTACATGTTCAAATGTTACATTTCCTTCTAAACCATTAATGGATACTGGATTTTCCACTATCTGATCTTCTTCTTCTTCTGCAAGAAATTCAAAAACACGTTCTGCTGCTGCTGCTGTTGATTGAAGCATATTTCCAACTTGTGCGATCTGTTGGATTGGCATTGTAAAGTTACGAATATATTGGAAGAAGGATTGAATTTTACCAACTTCTAATTTTCCTTGCATAACTAAATAACCACCTAAAATAGCAACCATAACATATCCTAAGTTTCCAACGAATGCCATAATTGGCATCATCATCCCTGAGAAAAACTGTGATTTCCATGCGGAATCATATAACTTCGCATTTATCGTTTCAAAGTCTTCTACAACGGACTGTTCTTTATTGAATACTTTAACGATGTTATGTCCAGAATATACTTCTTCTACTTGCCCATTCACTTCTCCTAAAAATTTCTGTTGCTGTCTAAAATATTTTTGAGAGTGTTTCATAACGACTCCAATGAGTCCAGCAGAAATTGGTAAAATCAATAAGGCACAAAGTGTCATCCATACATTAATGCGAAGCATCATAATGAATACACCGATAATTGTTGTTGTAGAAGTAATAAGCTGTGTCACACTTTGGTTTAAACTCATCTGTAAAGTATCCACATCGTTTGTAACACGAGATAATACTTCACCAACCGTACGGCTTTCAAAATACTTCATCGGCATTTTATTGATTTTAATAGAAATATCTCTTCTTAAACTATAAGAAATATCATTAGAAATTCCTGTCATAACAAAACCTTGAATAAAGGAGAAACAGGCACTCATCACATAGAGTCCTAATAAGGTAAGCAAGATTTGAACGATTTTATCATAATTAATGCCACCTGTCCCTTGAATTTTTGCTACAAGTCCTTCAAATAACTCCGTCGTTGCATTTCCTAAAATATCTGGTCCGATAATATTAAAGATTGTTCCTAAAATGGCAAAACAGATCATGATAACAAAACGGATTTTATATTTTCCCATGAACTTCAATAATTTTCCAATGGAGCCTTTAAAGTCTTTCGCCTTTTCTCCTGCTCCCATCTGCCCACGTCCCATCGGACCTCTTTTTGGTGCATCACTCATGATCTCCTGCCTCCTTTCCAAGTCCTAACTCTTTTTCTGAAAGCTGTGACATCGCAATTTGACGATAGACATCACAAGTTTTCATCAATTCTTCATGAGTACCTTTTCCAACAATGCGACCATCATCTAATACAAGAATCTGTTCTGCATGTAAAATAGTACTAATACGCTGAGCAACAATAATCGTTACCGCATCTTTTGTTTCTTGCTTTAATGCCTGACGTAATACAACATCTGTTTTATAATCTAGGGCAGAAAAACTATCATCAAAAATATAAATTTCTGGATTCTTTGCAATGGCTCTTGCAATAGAAAGTCTTTGCTTTTGTCCACCAGAAACATTCGTACCACCTTGTGCAATTGGCGAATCAAAACCTTCTGTTTTAGCAGAAATAAATTCTGTTGCCTGTGCAATTTCCGCTGCTTTTTCAATAGTTTCTTTGGAAGCATTTTCACAACCATAACGAAGGTTTGAGTCAATGGTTCCTGAGAATAATACTCCTTTTTGTGGTACATATCCTAATTTATCGCGAAGTTCATGTTGTTTCATATCACGAACATCCACACCGTTTACAAGGACTTGCCCTTCTGTTACATCAAAGAAACGAGGAATTAAATTAACAAGCGTTGATTTACCACTACCTGTGCTACCAATAATAGCAGTTGTTTCTCCATGTTTTGCCACGAAGTTCAAATCCGTTAATACGTTTTCAGAAGCTCCTGGATAAGCAAAAGATACATGTTTAAATTCCACACTGCTTTCTTTTGATTCTTCTTGAATCTTATCTTTTTCTGGATCATGAATAGTAAGGGAAGTATGAAGAACTTCGCTAATACGGTTACCAGAAACGCTCGCTCTTGGAAGCATAATAGACATCATAGTAAGCATTAAGAATGACATAATAATTTGCATTGTATACTGAATAAATGCCATCATATCACCGACCTGCATTAATCCATCATCAATGCTATGTGCTCCTACATAAACGATTAATAATGTAATTAAGTTCATAATTAACATCATTGTTGGCATCATAAATGTCATACAACGGTTAACAAATAAGTTTGTTTTTGTAAGCGTTTGGTTTGCATCTTCAAAACGTTTTTCTTCATGTTTTTCTGTACTAAATGCACGAATAACAGAAAGACCTGTTAAAATTTCTCTTGTTACTAAGTTCATTCTATCGATCAATGTCTGCAATCTTTTAAATCTTGGCATTGCAACTGCAAATAAAACAAGTACAACGAGTAAAATGGATCCGACAGCTACTCCAATAATCCAAGCCATAGAAGTGTTCGTATTTAATACTTTCATAAAACCACCGATTCCAAGGATTGGCGCATAAAGTACAATACGGAAAATCATGGACATAACTAATTGAATTTGCTGAACATCATTTGTACTTCTTGTAATTAAAGAAGCTGTTGAGAATTTGTTAAATTCTGCATTGGAAAAAGATACAACCTTTTTATAGACATCTTCTCTCACATCTCTTGCAAATCCAGCTGCTACACGGCAAGAAAGGAAAGCTACACTAACAGAAGCTACCATAATAACAAGGGCCATAGCCACCATTTTAATTCCAGTTGTCTTCATGTACTGACTTTGGAGTTGATCCAAATCCATATCTTGCGCTTTATATTCTGCTTTCACATAAGAAACAGAAGCCTGATCTACCATCATCTCTGGCATATCTTCTATCTTCTCTGCCATCTGACTTTTCATCTTATCCAATTGTTCTTGTGGCATCTGCATCATTGCATCCAAAATACTTACGCCTTCTGGAAGTTGCATCTGCTCTTTCATCTGCTTTGTCTCTTCTGAATCCGCACTTAATGTTAAGGCTATCATCATCGGTTGTGCAAAAATAGAATTTAACTCCTCACGTTCATCTTTCGTAACGTCTTTTAATTTCCATAGTCCATCTTCTTTTTGTTCATAATGTTTTTGCACTACTTGCTGTTCTTTTGTTGTCATAAATAAAAACAACTGTTTTAATGATTCATCACGAATCTGGCTTGGAACAGCATCTTCAATTCCTCCTTGCTGAATACCAACATTAATAATGTCAGATGTATAGCTTGGAAGCGATAAATCACAATAAGCCTGCAAGAATAATAATGCAATAATTACAACTATAATTCCTGCTGACTTTTTTAGATACTTTACTAATTTCAGCATCGCCTTTTCACCTCTGTCTTTTATTACTTTCTTTCACGTCTACATAACTCACCAAAAGGCATTTCTGGCTGTTTTACATCTTCCGGCGTTGTATCATGGATATTTTGAATGATCTGCTTACAAAATCTCTTAAAAAGATAGATTTCTCCTTCTTCAAATCCTTGAAACAATGCCTTTTCATTCTCTTTAAAAAGTTTCGTCAGTTCATCATAGATCTCTCTTCCATAATCGGTCAAATAGATACGTGTCACTCTTTGATCTTTTTCATCTGCTTTTCTCTCCAAAAATCCACCCTTCTCCATTCGCTTAATGCTAACTGCAACAGTTGGTGGCTTAATATGAAGGGCATCTGCCAATTCTCTTTGGCTCATTCCTTCGTTTTTACCTACTTCCTTTATTACTGCTGCCTGCCCTGGATGAAGCGCATATTTCTCCATTTGATTATAAGCTTTTAAAAAATAATTATGGACTAATTCCATTAACAATCCTTGTAATGTTTTTTCCTTTGAAGTATCCATCGATTCACCTCACTTTTCAAAAATATACTATGAAAAACAGTAAATTAGTTAGTTGACTAATGATAGTTTATTTCTATTCCCAAAAAAAATCAAGAAAAAAATTAGTATTTTATACTTTTTTTAGAATTTCCCCTTCATTTTAAGTTAGATAGCTAATTATTATTTCTTCTCAGAATGCAAAGCTTTTATAATCAACTCTGCACAAATTTCTTCTCCTAGTTTTCCACTATCTAAACAAAGATCATATTCCCTATAATCATCAAATTTCGTATGAGTAAAAAATTGTTGGTAAGCTCTTCTCATTTTATCTTTTTTCTTAATATATGCTTCTGCATTTTCTTCTGGAATCCCATAGGAATGAATGGCTCTTTCTTTTCTCTTTTCCATATCACTTTCATAAATAAATACACTCAAAAATGGGATCTTTGCTTCTTCTAAAATTTTATTCGCACATCGCCCAATAAAAATACAGTCCTCCGTTTGTGCAGAAGTAATAATGGTATCCGAAAGCGCTTCATACATTTCATATGGCAACTCCCTCGTCAACGGATCATGGCTCGCCATCATGGAAAGATTATAAAGAACACTGCCCACGATTCTTTCATCAAATGTCTCCAAAACATCTGGGCGAAATCCTTTTTTCTTTACCACTTCCGTTAAAATATTCGTATCAAAAAACGGCATATTTAACTTTTTAGCAATCATCTCTCCTATGATTCTTCCACCACTTCCATATTCCCGATTAATCACAATACTCTTACTCATAATCATTCACCCTTTCCATACAACTTCAGCAATAGAAAACGCTTTTTATTCTTGATCCATTTGCTCTTGATATTCTTTAATTCGTTTCATTAACCGAATTAACTCTTTTGCATCTTTTTCTCCCAAAAAATCCATCAAATGAACCAAACGCTTTTTCATAAGATCATGTTTTTCTTTTGCAAAATCTTTTCCTTTTTCTGTAACATAGACACGAACTCTTCGATTATCTTCTGGATCTGTCATTCTTTGAATCAGCTTTTTACTTTCTAAACTCCTCAATATATCGGAAATTCTTCCAGAACCAACACCAATTTTTTCTTTTAATTCTCCTGAAGTCAATCCATCTTCGCAAAAAGTCAAATAAATTAATACTCCAATTTCTCCTTTCCCATTGTCTGTTGTATCTTGATGAATCCTCTTTTTTGATAAAATTGACATAATATCACAGAATTCATCAATCCATTTCTTTTGATCCATAATCGATTCTTTTTTCACTCCTTTTTAATTATCTCTTAGTACGAGATAATATTATAACCGTTTTTTTAGGATTGTCAATATGAAAATTTTTCTCGTCTGTTTATACATAATGCTTTTTAGTACTTTTTATGTTATAACATAACTGGATTTAAGAACAATTTCCTATACAAAAAAAGATACGCCTCTTATAATAGAATACTTTTATTTTGAATACTCTATTATAAAGACGTATCTTTCTTTATCGTTTTGTCTCTTATACTCTAGAAAGCATGAGAAACACGCTATGCGAGTTTTTCACATTCGCCAGCAGCCGTCATATAAGAGCATAAATACTCTTACATAACTCGTTATCTTCTCACAAATTATCTTCCACAGCAGAACTTGTATTTCTTACCGCTTCCACATGGGCATGGATCATTACGTCCGATCTTTGGTCCTTTTACTACAGTTGACGCAGATCTAGATTCTTTATATAATTCTTTTCTCTTTTCATCAGAGAGTAATGTCTTCCACATTGGAAGTTCATATAACCACTGAGCTTTTGCTCCAACCATGTTGTAGTATAATTTTTCTAAATCAATGTCTAAAGATACAACAGTATCTTCTGTCATTTCTTCGATTGGGTTTGGAGTTTTTAAACTATCATTAATTCCATCAAGGAAACCAACCATCATGCTAATTGTTGTAATGTATCTATCTGCTAAAGATTTTACACTTCCTGTTACAACTTCTGTTGGATTGCTTAATAATTGTTCATAAATTCCTTTTTCAATCTGGAAATAGCTTAACCAGAAATCCTGACCTTCTTTTGTATTATCATCATGTCCGTAGGCGAAGTCACGCCACTCTTGTAATAAACTCATAATCTACCATCCTTTGTTGAAATAATATTTTACGAAATTTCTTTCATATTTCCATTCTATCTTACTTCAACGATGAAAAGCGCACTATACAAACTTTTCATGTTCGCAAGTATTCATCAAATATTTCATTAGAAAACTGGAATAACCATCCATATCTTGATGTTTTCCATAATTTTTTTCTATTCTCTACTTGATTTATTGCTTTCATGTAAATTGGAAATATGATGTTCTATTATAACATATGTTAGTATACCAAAAAATCTACCAATTTGCAACTAAGAATCGCATAGTTCCTCTGTTTTCGTTCTTTCTCTCTCTTTCATCCCCAAATATCCATTTCAAAAATCTATTTTAAAAATTTTTTTAAGTTTGTGTATAAACTTCTGTTATCGGGTCATACTATAAATAATCCATTTCAAAGTAATATTAAATTACTTCGTTATGGATTGCGTATACTCTTTTATTAACCCACCAGAATTCTGGTGATCATTAGATTCCCCCTCTAATGATGGATTACAAAAGATAAAAAATTAATACTTATATCCTCCCCTTTTCATACGGGCATCCATATTTTCCCTTGGGTGCCCGTTTCCTTACGTTTCTATTGAAAATCCCTAAAACTACTTGCATAACATCTTTTTTTATGCGAAAATAAACGGGATATAAAAAAATAAAACAAAAGGAGGTCACTATGCAATTATTTCATAGAATTTTAGCAATCATTACGATTATTATTCTAATTGCCCTATTTGTTACAACTTGTATCTTTGGGATTACAGGAAATCCTAACTTTTTTGGAATGTTAGCACTTACAATTGTTGTTCCCGTTTTCCTATGGGCATTAATTTTCTTATTTAGAAAAAAATAAATGGAAAAGAACACTTTTTATTTTTATAAAGTTTTTAAAAACTCTAAATATTCTTTTACTTTTTTCTCATATCCATTTTCTGTTGGTTCATAAAATGTCGTTCCCACTAAGGTATCAGGAATGTACTGTTGCTTTACATAATGGTAAGGATAATCATGGGCATATTGATATCCTTCTCCATGTCCTAATTTAGCAGCCCCTTTATAATGGCAATCTCTTAAATGATTTGGAACTCCACTGACACTTTGATGTTTCACTGTAGAAAGCGCATTGTTAATGGCTAAATATGAGGCATTACTCTTTGGCGCTCCCGCAATATAAGTTACCGCCTGTGCAAGCGGAATTCTAGCTTCTGGCATTCCTACTCGTTCCGCAGCTTCTATACAGGCAACTGCCACTTGAATCGCCTGAGGATCGGCGTTTCCAACATCTTCGGATGCACAAATAATAATTCTTCTACCAATAAAAGAAATATCCTCTCCTGCATCTAACATTTTTGCTAAATAATAAATGGCTGCATCTGGATCACTCCCTCTCATACTCTTAATAAAAGCAGAAATGGTATCATAATGATTATCGCCATTTTTATCATACTTAAAGGCTCTCTTTTGGATACATCCCTCTGCTACTTCTAATGTAAGATGGATCTTACCATCTTTGCCTCTTTCTGTAGTCAAAATTCCAAGCTCTACTGCATTTAATGCAGAACGAGCATCCCCTTCTGCCATATCCGCTAAAAAGTCTACTGCTTCTTCTGTAATGATAGCATCATAGTCTCCCATTCCCTTTTCCCTATTATACACAGCTCTTTGTATTAATTCTTTCAAATCTTCATGACGAAGTGGCTTTAATTCAAAAATATTAGATCTTGAAATCAACGCCCCATTCACTTCAAAATAAGGATTCTCTGTTGTCGCACCTATTAAAACTACGGTTCCATCTTCTACAAATGGCAGTAAATAATCCTGCTGTGCTTTATTAAAACGATGAATCTCATCTACAAAGAGAATTGTTTTCTTTCCATACATTCCCTGATTATTTTTTGCTTCTGTTATGGCTTGTTCCATCTCTTTCTTTCCAGAAGTCGTTGCATTCATCTGTGTAAAAATACTGCTTGTTGTATTAGCAATTACTTTAGCAAGCGTCGTCTTTCCAGTTCCTGGTGGACCATAAAAAATAATAGAACCGATTTTATCCGCCTTAATCGCTCGATAAAGCAACTTATCTTTTCCAATAATATGTTTTTGTCCAACAACTTCTTCTAATGTGGTTGGTCTCATTCTCTGAGCTAATGGAGATTCCTTTTCCATATTTTGTTCTCTCATATAATCAAATAAATCCATATTTCTTATCACTCTTTCTTTAATTTCTATTAATTTCCTATTATCAACATTCTATCAAATACGCTTTTATTTTTTTAATTTCCTACTTAATTCGTTATCTTCCTATAAATGCAATATTTTAAGATTGATTTATCTTTTTTATAATAGCATATCCATCTTCAATGTCTATTCGAGAGTATGTCCCTTGTTCTATCCTGAAATTCCATATAGCATCTTCTCCCATGCCCAGTAAGATTGAAAACAGACATCGAAATACCGCCATATGACTGATAATCAATACTTTTTTTTTCTGATTTTCTTTTATGACTTCTAAATACGATTTCTCTCTTATCTGTCTTGGTTTGTGATAAAGCAATGTTTCAAGAGGCTGCAAACCACAAATTCCTATCTCTTGTTCACAAAATTGATAAATACGGCTGTAGAAATCATAAAAATTCTCTCCTCCATGAGGTGCAGAACGGAAATCTTCATTCCATTGCTTTAATTTCTCTGGAAATTGTTCTTCTAACTGTTTATAAGTATAGCCTTCAAAAATTCCTAAATCTTGCTCCGATAAACGAATCGACTGAAATTCTTCTATCTCTTTTTTATCATTTTCATTTACAATCAATTGTTTCGTCTGTATTGCTCGTTCTAATGGACTTGTATAGATCCTATCAAACGAAATATCTTTTAACAATGTTCCAACTCTTGTTCCTTGTTCCTCTCCTGTTCTATTTAAGGGGATATCCGTTTTTCCATAATAACGACATTCTTTATTCCACACAGTCTCCCCATGTCTTACAAAATAAATCTGCAAAGTTTCCCTCCCACCTTTCTTATTTTACTTGAAAGAAACTTCAATTTTATTCCATCATGAGCATATCCCATGATGCGATTCCTCGCCAAATCCTTCACGCTTAGCTTATCACTTTCATTATATCATAATAAAGTGTATATGAAAAAGACTTCCCTATTGAAGAGACTCTTTTTATATTAAAATCTATTATATAAAAAGGATTGTCTCTTTTTAGGAAAGTCTTTCTTTCATCTTATTATTTTTTCTTTTTATTCCGAACTGCTTCTGTTAAGATATATTCAATTTGGCCATTAATAGAACGAAAATCCTCTTCCGCCCAACGGGCAATTTCTTCCCAAAGGCTTGGTGCAAGTCGAAGGACAATTTGCTTTTTTGCCTTTTCTTTCAACTTCATGGCTTTTTCTTTTTCTAAAATTTCCTTCTCTAATTGTTGGATCTTCTCTAGGCGTTCTTTTAATTGTTCTTCTTTTTGTTCTAATCTCTTTTCATCTGACATCATATGCTCATTCCAATCAGTAAATACTTCCATTATTTATGACTGGTTGTGTATCTTTACCAGAACATAGAACAACTAAAAGATTAGAAACCATCGCAGCCTTTCTCTCCTCGTCAAGAACAACTATTTCTTCATCACCTAACTTATCAATTGCCATCTTAACCATGCTGACAGCACCATCTACAATCTTTTGTCTAGCTGCAATTATGGCTGTTGCTTGTTGTCTTTGAAGCATAGCTGCCGCAATCTCTTCTGCATAGGATAAATGAGTGATGCGAACTTCTTCCACCTCAAGACCTGCAAATTCAACACGTTTTGAAAGTTCTTCTTTCATACTTTCTGCAATTTCTTGTGCGCTACCTCGCAACGTTTTCTCTGATTCTCCCTGTTCCTCTTCTACCTCAATTAAATCATATGGATACATTCTAGCAATATTACGAATCGTAGAATCCGTTTGAATGGATAAAAATTCTGTATAATCTTCTACATTAAAAACTGCCTTCGTTGGATTTTTTACTCTCCAAATGACAACAGCCCCAATAATGACTGGATTTCCTAATACATCATTTACTTTTTGAATCCCATTATTTAATGTCATATTTTTTAGAGAAACGGTTTTCTTTGCAGTAATACGAACGGATTCTATATGACCGCCTTTTGCACGCTCCATTGATACTGCTTTCGCTTGTTCTCGTTCTCGATAATAAATTGGATTATTAAAAGATACAAATGGATTTACATAATAAAATCCCTGTTTTAAAATCGTCCCATAATAATTTCCAAATAATGTTAAAACAAGTGCTTCATTTGGACCAACAACTTTTAACCCTCCATAAAAAATTGGCACAATACAAGTGAATATAATTCCTATTGTAAGTAAAACTCCACCCCATACATAACTTTCCCGTGCCAGCAAGATACCTCCTACTGCAATGATTCCCATAGAAATCACCCAACAAATTGTAATAAGGAAAAGCATTCCGATTCCACTTTTTGGTTGAATCTCTTTTTGTTCAAATTCCTTTTCATTCCTGTTGCCACTCATAACTCATTCCTCCTTTATGATATCATATTGATATCATAAAAATATCACTACTTCAAATATTTGTCAATTCTTATATGTATAAATATTTTAAACATAACCTTTTGACACGTTAATTCTAGAATAAAAAAGTAACAAAAAAAAGGATAAAAATCCTCAACATTCGGTTTTTATCCTTTTTATAATCTTCTCTATACTACTTAACATGAACAATACAAGCCTGTTAAAATTTCTCTAAAGATCTGCTTATTTTCTTATCATTTACTTTTCGTCAAACGAATATGATGATATAAAGCACCAATTAAATTAGAATCATTAAAGAAAGTACAATTTGTCACTATAGGAAATGGAATAAAGTCTGAGATTCTCCTAAGTGGATTCTCTTTATGCAAAGTATTAAGATTTTCTCTAATCTCTTCTATTAAAAGAGGCTGTTGACTAATACCTCCTCCAATCGCAATGCGTTCTAGATCTAAAATAGCTTGAAGATTATAAATCTGCGTTGCTAATTGCTTCGCAAAAATATGTATTCCTTTTAATACCCCTTTATTCCCATTCATGGCCATTTCAAAAATCTTAATACCATCTAATGTATTCGCTGGTATTCCAGTTTCTGCACAAACACATTCTGAAAGTGCATTTGAACCACTCACCATGCCCCAATAACTATTCTCTTCTTTTTCATGATTTCTATCTGTCAAAACATAGCTAAATTCTCCAGCTGCAAAATTCTTTCCTTTATAAACTTGCCCATCAAGAATCAAGCCACCACCAACACCAGTTCCTAAAATAATAACAGCGCCATTTTTTACATCTTGCATACTTCCTTTCCACACTTCTGCAAGAGCCGCACACTTCCCATCATTTTCTATTGTCACTGGAACATGACAACGTTCTTCTAAAAGTTCTACGGGATTCTTCTGACTAACATAAGTAAGATATCCACCAGAATAACAATATCCAGTTGTACTATCAATTACACCAGGTGCACTAATAGCAATTCCTTGAACCTGATCTTTATATTTTATATAAATTTCTTCCAATACACCAATATAATCATTTAATGTACAAAAATCCCCTTGAGGTGTAGGCACTTTTGACTTATCATAAATATTCGCTTTCTCATCCATGATGGCATATTTAATAAACGTACCTCCTGCATCAAATACAAGATATTTCATAATTTATTCCTCCTAAAAGTGTTCTCATCTTTGCAGTCAATTTGAAGATAGTACTTTTTATTATAGAAAAGTTTTTTATAATAAAAAAATCCAGGCAATTACTTGTCTGGATTCGTGTCTCTTTCTAATTATATAAACTGTATCTTCAAAACTACACACAGAAATTTTTATCTTAGTTCTTCTCAGCGACATTCTTGAAGCTCTATCTCACTTCGTTTCGATAGAACGACCTAAAACCTAAGCTCTGCCTATCGCT